>NZ_JAGSYG010000003.1:0-600000 GCF_025685655.1 Acidicapsa ligni
CAACAGTTCGAACTGCAATAACGCCAACTGCGTCGCGATTGCATCGGATGTGGATGGCGACGGCATACCGGATATTGTTTACACGAATTACAACAACAATACAGTTTCGATTTCCATCGGCAACGGGGATGGAAGCTTTCTGGCACCGGTAAGCTATGCGGCGGGTACCAATCCCGGTTTCATTGCAGTGGGCGACTTCAATGGAGATGGTGTTCCCGATCTTGCAGTCAGCAATACAGGCAGCAACACTGTCGGAGTATTCCTTGGTAATGGCGATGGAACGTTCCAGCCACAGGTGGTGTATGGAGCGGGAGTTTCTCCTGAAGGAGTTGTCGTTGGAGATTTCAACGGCGACGGCATTGCCGACATGCTGGTTGTTAATGGCAACAACAACACCCTTTCCGTTCTTCTGGGCAATGGCGATGGAACCTTTCAGGCACAGATAACAACTCTTGTCGGCAGTCACGCTCCATCGGCAGTTGCGGTTGCGGACTTCGACGGCGATGGCATTCTGGATGTTGCGGTCAGTATTACCAGTGGAACTGCCGCCAGTAGTGAGACAGCGATCTTTCTAGGCAATGGAAATGGCACGTTCGAGTCATTGGCTGCGTATTCTCCGGCTGAATCAAGTTCCATTGCAGCCGCCGATTTCAACCAGGACGGTATCCCGGATCTGGTTTATTCCAATCATGGCGGCAACACTGTTTCCGTTATGCTCGGCAACGGAGACGGCACCTTTCAGACAGCGGTGCCTTATACGGTTGGATCGAATGTAGGCTCAGTGGCTGTTGGAGATTTCAACGTGGATGGCAACCCGGACATCGTGGCTCCCAGCGGGAATCTTAGCGGCGGGACTACAGCGATCTTGTTCGGCAATGGCGATGGAACCTTTCAGCCTCAGGTCAGTTATGCGGCTGCTGGTAATGGAGTGGCAGTTGCGGATCTGAATGGCGATGGCCTCCCCGATGTGGTGGCTATCAATGATCAGTTATCTATTCTGCTCGACGCACAGATTTCCAACTACAGCGCTAGCGGAATTTCCTTCACAGGCAGCGCGGGGGAGCACAACGTCGTAGCCAGCTATCCTGGGATCAGTCCATATACCGCAAGTACATCGAGTCCTGTGGGTCTCACCTCCAGCAACACTACGCCGACGCTGACAGTGGTAAGTTCGGGCACACCATCTACGTTTGGCGTATCGGTGACCTTCACTGCGACGATCACCAGTGGTCTGACAGGCACGGTGAGGTTCTACGATGCGGGTACATCGATCGGTACAGGCACGATCAGTGGCACCACTGCAACGTTGACGATGGGCACTCTGGCGGCGGGCACTCACTCTATTACCGCCAGCTGGGCCGGGAACACAACATACAGTGCTGTCACCTCCAGCGCCATCACACAGGTCGTGAACCTGCCAAGGCCAACGTTGACCGTGGCAACCTCAGGCACGCCATCGAACTATGGTGGATCGGTAATCCTCACTGCAACCATCTCGAGTGGGCCTACTGGCACAATCACCTTCTACGACGGCACAACTTCGATCGGCACAGGTACCATCAGTGGGACGACCGCAACCGTGACGCTAAGCACGCTTACTCCAGGTGTTCATGCCATCACTGCAGGTTGGGCAGGAAGTACAACCTATGCACAGATCACATCGAACGCCATTACGCAGGTGGTGAATAAGGCAACACCAACGTTAACTCTGTCCACATCAGGCACACCGTCCAGCTTCAACGGATCGGTAACTTTCACTGCGACGATCTCTGGCGGAGCCACCGGTGCGGTGAGATTTTATGATGCAGGCACGACTATCGGTAGCGGTCATATCAATGGTTCTGTTGCCACGCTCACAATGAGCACCTTGGCTGTCGGCACCCATAGCATTACTGCCAGCTGGGCAGGAAACGCAGACTATGCGCCGCTCACCTCCAGCGCTGTTACACAGATGGTGAACAAAGCAACACCAACACTCGGTGTAGCTACATCGGGCACTCCCTCTACCGATGGCGGATTGGTGACCCTTACCGCGACGATCTCCAGTGGACCCATTGGCTCAATCACGTTCTACGACGGGGGCACATCGATCGGCACGGCTCCGATTAGCAGTAACACCGCTACTTTCGCTACCAGCACTTTACCCTCCGGATCACACACGATTACAGCGGGATGGCTTGGAGACGGAAACTATGTGGCTGTGACCTCCAGTTCCATCACCCAAACCGTATACCAGAACGGCTCCGTCACACAGGTAAGCTCAGGCATCAATCCGGTGACGTATGGACAAAACGTTACCTTCCGGGCTCTGGTCAATACCGAGGGTGGAGTGCCTACTGGAACTGTCACCTTTAAGGACAACGGCACTACTATCGGGAGCGCTGCGGTAAGTCCAATAAGCACGACCAATTTGCTTCCATACTCTCAGCAATTCGGAGGCGTTTCATGGTCTTGGTATTGTGGGTCTACATCAAATGTAACTGTCAATACTTCTGCCATTACGGCTCCTGACGGAACGAACACGGCAACTGGCATCGTGGTACCTAACTCTCTTACATGCGGAGGCTCAGGTGCCTGGGGGGCAATCGATACGATTCCTACCGGTCTCACAGCGAGGCAAACTTATACCGTTAGTGTTTGGCTCCGTGGCCAGCATGGCGGAGAGCCGGTGTCTTTCGGCCTGAATGACTGTGTCTCGGGAAACGCAAGTCTCACTACTTCGTGGCAAAGATATACTTTCACTTTTCCCGAGATTTCATCGAATGTAGCGACCTGTGAAACAAATGAGGTACGCGGCTTCCAGGTAATAGATAATTCAGTGCCGAACGCAACGTTCTATGTATGGGGAGCACAGGTTGAAGCTTCCTCCGCCGAAGGTCCATACATTACAACTACCGCATCCGCACAGACCGGCTCCGGTGGAGTTGCCTCATTCACTACGAACTCATTAGTAGTTGGCACACACTCCATCACCGCCTCCTACAGCGGAGATTCTTCCTATCCAGCATCAAGCTCCACCGCCCTATCAGAGATAGTTGGCATAATCCCCGTGATTGCCAGCCTGTCTCCCTCCTCTGGAACGGTCGGAACAGCGGTAACAATTACTGGAAGCAGTTTTGGATCAACGCCGGGAGAGGTTACCTTCAATGGTGTAGCGGCCACAGTGAGTAGTTGGTCTACATCCGAAATCATAGCTATTGTGCCGCAAAATTCGGCCAGCGGGCCTGTTGTGGTGACGGTAGGAGGAATCCAGAGCAATGGCGAGATCTTCACCCAGCTTGCCGATAACGGGACTGTTTCTTTATCGGTCAACGGAAGTGTAATTGCTTCGATAGACTATAGCAGCAGTGCTACACCGAGTTCGCTTGCAGAGAATCTCGCCACAGCGGCAAGCTCCTCTCTTGTCAGCGTTTCCGCAGTTGGCGACCAGATCTATCTGGAATCCAAGGGAATCGGTGCGGCGACGGATTATTCCTACAGCGTGCAGACCAGCTATGACAACACCGACTTCGGTCAGCCGTCCTTTAGCGCTTCGCCACTCAGTGGCACTCTCGACGCTGGCCAAAACCAGAATACTGCCGCCACAACAGTCTATTCCTTTACCACTCCCTCAGCAGGAGGATACGATGGGGTTGGCAATCTCCTAAGCTACAAGGACTCGGTGATGGGCCAGTGGAGCTTTGAGTATGACACTCTGAATCGTCTGGCTGGTGCGGTGGCGGAGCAGTCTAATAATCCCGATAAGTATTACTGCTGGGGCTACGACAGCTTCGGTAATCGAACCGTTCAGGGGGCCTCGAATACGGCATTTCAAGCTGGATCGCCGACATGTACATTTGCATCCGGTCCAACGGTCAGCATTTCCTCTACTTTGGCAAAATACACACCCAACAACCAGCTAATGGCTACGGCTCAGGCGCCAGCAGGTCCTCTATACGACGCATCAGGCGATGAGACCAGCGACGGCGTGAACACCTATCTGTACGATGCAGAAGGACGCATCTGTGCGGTGTCGAGTGCACCCGTGGCGGGTCTCACAACCTATACGGGGTATGTCTACAACGCCGAGGGACAGCGGGTGGGCAAAGGCAGCATTTCTAGCATGAGTTGCGATGTGAGCACGAATGGTTTCCAGCCGACCAACGATTATGTGATTGGTCCAGGTGGGGAGCAGTTGACAGAACTGGATACCACCAGCGGCAGCATGGCCTGGGCGCACACCAATGTCTTCGCGGCAGGCCAGTTGATCGCCACCTATGATCCCGATGGACTTCACTTCCATCTTTCTGATCCCCTGGGTACACGTCGTGTTCAGACCGACTATGCAGGCGTACTGGAACAAACCTGCTCCAGCCTGCCATTCGGCGATGGCCTCTCCTGCACTGGCTCAATTCAGGCCCCCACCGAACATCACTTCACCGGCAAAGAACGTGATACAGAATCAGGACTCGACTACTTCGGGGCCAGATACTACGCGAGCAGCATGGGCCGCTTCATGTCGCCGGATTGGAGTGCTCAGGAAGAGCCTGTTCCATACGCAACAATGGACGATCCGCAGAGCCTGAATCTCTACAACTACACGCGCAACAACCCGCTCAGTGGAACCGACCCGGATGGGCATTGCTGTGACATAAAGGACTTGTTTGTGGGGGCGGTTACCGGTTTTGGTACCTATTTGGGAGCTGAAGCGGGAGCAACAGCAGGCGCACTTACCGGCACGTTTGTAGAGCCCGGAGGCGGAACGTTCGGCGGGGGAGTTGGCGGAGGCCTCTTAGGAGGAGCGACGGGCGGTGCGATTGCCAATAAACTTGCCAACAGCATTGTCAATGCGTTGAGCTCTAGTAATTCCTCTGACCAGTCTGCTCCAGCAACTGGACCTGCCCCCGCTGCCGCCGCTTCTCCATCTGCTCCTCTTCCCGATGACGCCAACGTAGTCCGGGGAGGCTCCGGTGCACCCGGCGGGGGCAACAGCGCGGAGGGGATCGCAGCGGGAACTGGAACACACCCATCGGGGGTCACAGGTTTTTCAGCAGAAAGTGCGCCAGGGCAGTCCGTCGGGGAACTGGCGAAAGGGGTGCCAAATGGCCAAGTGGGCTGCTGTACAGTTGGCCAAGTAAGGGCGGCCGGAGGAGACGTAGTTTCCACATCTGGCCGAAGCCCAAACCACGCGACAGTAACGGGGCTTGCACCTAGTGCAGCCAGCAAGCTTTTGACGCCGACGATTCCAAATCCTACTAAGGTAAAACCCCAATGATCGAGCATGCACAACTACCCAGAGTGTTCGTCGATTTCAACAATAGTGATCGACTGGGCAGAGTACGGTTGAACACGGTTGGCACTGTACAGGACCTAAATCGGCTCGGAATCGTCCTCGGTGAAGGCGCTGAGATGATCCTGTGCTCTTTCGAACTTGAGGCTGAAGGAACCGTTACTTACTCCGAAGAGGAGGGGATGTGGGTAGCAGTGGTTGATTGGGATAACATCCTAGAGCTTCCCGGTAATCAAGTGCCGTAGGCTTCGTTCGCGGCTTTCATCCGGCCTTATCTTTATCTGAGCAGCCAGCGACTGATCCGACCGGCCTAGACTTCAACATCACGGGCTGCGGCAAGAACTCAGCGACATGCCAGAACAATATGTTCGGCACGACTAGCACAGACGCAAACGGCAAGAGTTCGTTTACGGCGACGGTTATCAGCAACGACGCGAATGGTGGGCTGGTAGATCAAAACGGCAACAGCTACAGCGGAACGTTCGATCAATCGGGCTTCCACTTTTCATCTGGAGACGGATCGGTCTCTGGCGGGGGCAGTTCATACACGACAGCGCGGAAACAGACCTGAATGGTAGCGGCATCTTCAGCGGCGTGCAGGGCAAGTTCGTCTCCGACTGCGGTGGCACATGCCGCGGAGTCGCAAATGGGAACAAGAGTTCCGACAATCCAAACGGCCAAAACATCAACGTAACTTTCAATCGAGGTGCAGTTGGAGAAGACCTCGGCGGGGGCCTTGTTGGCCATGAGGGATCGCACGTCGCCGACGGGTCAGCTTGGGTATCGTCAGGTTTTTCAGCAAGCATGGACCCGACCCACAATCTGACGGAGGTAAACGCCAACCACGTCCAATTCAACATCATGAACAGCATGGCGAACAAAGAGGTTGGACCGAATGGAAGCTTCACTTTGAATATCGGGACCGTCCATTGGGACAAAGGACAGACCTTCAAGGCGATCACTCCTGATATCCAGCAAATGGTTCGCCAGCAAAATGGCTCATGGACTGATAAGCCAGCATTTCCGGGCAGCGAAGGGTGAGCCGGTGGGCGAGGCGGAGATGCGTGGTCTGATCGAGCGGGCCGACGGGTCGAAGATCGAGCGAGCGCGGGAGCGCATGGAGGCAGTTCGGACGGCGGCGCGGGTAACCGGGCCGGAGGCGGAAACGGCATCTGAAACAGCAGCGGACACCAATCCAGAGGAGGAGTGACGATGGCGGAATGGGGACGCAAGGAGTACAGCAAGGCATGGCCGAGCCGGAGGCCGGTGTGGACGTGGGGAGCGATCTTCGTGTCGTTCCTGTTCTTCGCCGGGATGCTGACGCTCGAATACGAGCGGAGCTGGACGGCGGCGGAGCGGCTGTACCTGTCGGACTACCTGAAGAGCGGGGCGCGGGCCAAAGCGTCGGCGACTTCGGCGGGTAAGTACACGCTGTTGGAGGCGGTGGTTGGTAAGGGCCAGCAGCGGCTTGTGATCGGCGACGAGATCGAGCAGGTTCCATCGCTGGACAAGAGGCCGGGGTACCGGCTGACGGACGAAGGCGTGAAGAATGGCATCGCGCGGCTGACCAGGGTGACTGCGAGCTTCAATGATCGTGGCCTGCACCGGGTGATGAGCGAGGCGGTGTACGCGGATCATGAAGCCTGGGAGTTCTACCAAAAGCCGGTCTATCTCTCGCTGGCGTTCTTCGTTCTGGCGCTGTTCGTGGCGGTTCCCAAAGACCGTGCGCGGCGGATGCTGTACAAGCATGGGCGTCGGTTGCGGGGGCCGGAGCTGGTCACGACAGCGGAGCTGAATGCGAAGCTGGGCAAGTCGAAGGGGCTGAGGACGCAGTTGCCGGATGGGGTCATGTTCATCAACGAAGAGCGAACCTGGGCGGACAAACTCTTGCGTAAAAACCTTAGCCGCTGGGCTCGTGTGCCGAGGGACCGGGAGGCGATGCACTTCCTGATCGTGGGCGACAGCGGGACGGGCAAATCGGCGGCGATCCGGCAGATGCTCGCGCAGATATGGGAGCGCAATGAAGCGGGGCAGCCAGAACACGTGGCTGAATCGCGCTGCCGACCTTCCGGACTTGCATTGGGGCCTGAAAATGGGCCTATGTCGTGGCTGCTGAGGAGCAGGGGCAACACTCCGAATGTCAGGACAGGAGGACGAGCCTCTCGTGGTCCCAGCAACAGAGGAAATACACCCATGAAATAAACGTCTGTCACGATAAGGTCCACCTGACCTTCGGAAAGAATCTGCTGTACGGCCCGGTACTGATCGGGAACAGGATCAATGCCTGTGTACCGACACTCGGCATTTATCGCATCAGGGCCTGGCTTTGCGGCAGCTCTCTCCGGGAACTCTTCATCCATACGCTCGTAGTTAAAATTGGCCTTTCCAGAGAGAGGAACAAATTGGAACCCCAGAGCGACAGCCTGATCTCGAAAGAGCGTTCCCGAAAGAAAGGTAATGGAATGTCCTTCGGATGATAAGTGTGCAGCCACGGATAACATCGGATTAACGTGACCTGGAGCGGGGGTTGCAGCGACTAGAATGTTTGCCATTTACTCTCCTGAATGGGCATAAGGGGACAACCGTCTCGCATAGCACCCATCTTGATTAAGAACACAATATTTCTCTTTTATTCCCTACGAGTCTCCCGCTTGTGAGGGATCGTAGAGCTCCGATCTTGATTCGCATTGAATTTCTTCGCAATACCCCGGATTGCGCGCATGGCTATCTTTCTTCAAATAATGGCTCTATGCATTTTGGGCAAGGAGTTCTCTAATCGAGTAGGCGAGGCGAGTGCCGTGGGGGTCGTCCACGGGATTCCAGGGAACAAAGATCGCAGTTTCCTCTCGCCGGGAGAGGATGTTGCTTGCCACGAGGCGGCGCATGGTGGTGATCGCCGATGCGACACTGCCACAGTCCAGCCCGATCCACTGGGCGTACCCATGGTTCGTGCTCCTAAGGCCGGTCGCGTCTTCGAGTGCGGATTGGATGCGTCGGCGAGCATCAGTGTTCTCTGCGTCGGATGCCCATGCGGGTTGAAGCAACGGAGCTTCGCTGTTGATCTGGTCGAAGAGATTCGCGATCCCAATTTTCTGGAGGCGCATCAAGTGACCGCTCCAGTAGTGGATGGTCTTGGCGGCGACCGTGATGACGTTCTTGATCTCCTTTTCTACTCGAAAAGCTGGCCCCGCGGGCAACAGGATCGCACTCTCCTCTAGGCGCACTGAGACGTTCTCCATGGTGATCGCGCGCAACATCCATTCGGCCATGGTGTGGCTGCCGCAGTGTACGCGCAGCCAGCCCGGAGAAGAGGATGGTGCTGCCCGCAACCGGGCGGCGAGGTCGATGCCACGTACGATCTCATCGCAGACTTCGGCGTAGCGCTTGGGATCCGCGAGGATCGACTCCGGAGTGCCGGGTTCCAGCAGTTTGCCCTTGTGCGGCGGCCCGCCCGCCATAGCGAGGTCACAGAAGGAGCCCCACATGCGGTCCCACTCGACGTTGCCGTTCACATCGAACGCCAACGGGGCCGCGCCCATCGATACGGGCTGCACCTCGCCTGTACGGCCACGGTAGATACCTGGAAGCAGCGTCTGCAGGCGCTCTTCGGCCTCCTGGATAGCGGCGGATGTCGTGGGCGATGTAATGGTTGCGCTCATGGTGGTTGCCTCGATGTGTCGTCTTCGAATGTCTCTGCGGCTCTCGGAATCGGGAAGATTGATCGTCATCTTCCATCCGAAACGATCCAGCCCAACAAAAGTGGTCTCCCACCCATAGGGCGGGAGACCACTTTTGTTATAGGAAAGCTAACTGCGGATAAATTCGAGGAGATCCGCGTTGATCGTATCGGCATGCGTGGTCAGCATGCCGTGGGGGAACCCCGGGTAAATCTTTAGGGTTCCGTGTTTGAGTAGTTTGACCGATAGCAGGGCTGCGTCCTTGTACGGAACGATCTGATCATCGTCGCCGTGCATGACTAGAGTCGGCACGTCAATGCTCTTCAGATCTTCGGTAAAGTCGGTCTCAGAAAATGCCTTGATTCCGTCATAGTGAGCTTTAGCGCCGCCCATCATGCCCTGGCGCCACCAGTTCTCAATTACGCCCTCAATCGGCTGCACTCCGGGACGGTTGAAACCGTAGAACGGTCCAGAAGGCACAGCCCGGTAGAACTGTGCGCGGTTGTCAGCGAGGCTCTTGCGAAATCCATCGAATACCTCAATGGGCAGGCCATCGGGATTGCTCGGAGTCTTGACCATAATAGGCGGCACCGAGGACATCAACACAGCCTTGGCGACGCGCCCCTTGCCATAGCGAGCCACGTAGGCGGCTACCTCGCCACCACCAGTGGAGTGACCAATGTGCACGGCATTGCGAAGGTCCAACGCCTCACAGACAGCCGCCGAGTCAGCCGCATAATGATCCATGTCGTGGCCGTCAGACACTTGAGTGGAGCGGCCATGTCCACGACGATCAAATCCGATCACCCGATAGCCGTGGTGAACAAAGAACAACATCTGGGCATCCCAGTCATCGGAACTGAGAGGCCAGCCGTGGTGAAACACGATAGGCTGACCTGATCCCCAATCCTTGTAGAAGATTTCAACGCCGTCTTTAGTGGTGACAAAGCTCATATTTTTTTCCCCTTGCTGCTTATCGTCCGAGTGGGATTCACCCGACGTGTTTAGTTCACTTGCTAGAGCGATAGCTGGTATTTGGGTTGCCGCAGCCATCAACGCTCCTCCAATAACTACAGATCGGCGAGTCCACTTCTTCTCTACTGCATTTGGTGGACCAACTCGGCTTTCCATGGCCTCTCCTTGAAACCGATTCTCGTCGTGCGCTTTAGGACTACATGGATCGACTGTTGAGGGAGACCGCTCAGCTATACCGCAAGCCTTCGCAATAGTTCCTCACGAGCCAAGAAAACGACTCTTGCTCCTTCTGGGGAAGCAAGTCGACATGCCTTCAGGTCAATGTATCTAAGGTTTGTTGCGGAGTCCTGTGCTCCTTCTGGAGTTTTTCTGCAGGAGTTCTGGACGCCGTCGTATATTGAGGGCGCGCCCGTCCGGCGACCAAAAGTAGCACAGGGCTTTATACAGGGATTTGAGGGGACCGAGTTCTGTGAATCCTAACGTCTTCAACTACCCCTGGGAATATGAGTCTCAGTCTTTCCGATTGGAGCATTCTATCTTCACGGAATTGCGCCCGAAAGGGCTAGGGTAATAGTGCTGCATCACCCTCCGACAAGATCTCGGCGGCGGCTCGTGCGGAGAGGAATATTGCTCGGAGAGGATGATCGGCAGCGAAGGAGTCTGCGAACTTCAGAAGAGCCTTCCTCGCCGCTAGACCGTAATCTTCCCTATAGAGTCGGGCAGCAGTGGCATAAACCCGCCAGCTCGCTAAAGGAATCTCCTGCTCTTTCACAAGCCTCAGCGCTTCGGAAATGGATCGGCGCGCCCGCTCATAGTTTTTCTCTGCAATCGATACCCGTGCATCTGTTTCCCACGCGAGAGCGCGCCAAGTGAGCTCTGCACTCGACAAGGCGGTGCCCAAGAAGAGGTTTGATTCTTCACGAGCGCTTGCCACATCCTCCTTACTGATCCAAACCTCGGTGAGAGCCGCCTGCAGGGGGAGTCGGAGGTACCAATCGAGCATGATTGCGTGGCCTTCCATTTCCGCGCGCGCTTTCGACAAATGACTTAGAGCTTCTTCATGTAAACCCAAACCCTCTTTCGCCAGGCCCATCAACACGAGCCAGGAACGGAGAAGGAATTTGGAGCTACTACCAAAGTTTCCGGTTTCGCTCGGCAAATGCTCTCCAGCTTTCAGTGTCCCGGCAAAATCCATCGCGAAGAAATGTATCCACGCTCGATTGAGATGAAGCACCATGGTCGGGAAGGCGTGCCCATTCTTCTCGGCGGCTTCGATGAAGGAAGTGACTTGGCGGAGTGCCATCCCCGCATCTCCGAGATAGAGTTGGCTGGCCGGCAGGAAGAACTGAGCCCGTTGGTATGCAGAACTGACATAAGGGTTTTGTTCTTCTGAAAACTCTTCGAGTTGCTTCATCCCGGTTGCGATGTAGTGCTGAGCTTGCCGGTATTCGGAACAACCCCACTTGATCATTCCATAGGCAATCGAACTGGGTGCAATGATTTGGGGCTCGCCGATCTGCCGGAGAGTGTCAAACGATTCATGAATGTCTGCGAGCGTTTTGCTGCTCCAGTCTCCCGCCCACGCCCGCCATACGGACCAATCCATCAGAACCTGTGCCTTGATGACCGGATCGCCGAGCTTGGCACTAAGAGTCAACGCCTGTTCGACGGTCGCCAGACATTTTTCTGAACTGATCCATTCAAGGCAGGCTGCCAGGCCCCTCAAAGCGTGGATCTCCACTTCGGCCATCCCATAGGCCGCCGCCCTGTCGGCCAGGTATTTGTGGGCTTCAACGCAGCGAGCATCGAAGAGGGCAAAATACAGGCTCGCCTGTCTTCCGAGAATTTGGATCTCGCGCTCCGGTCGTTGGGAAGTAGGCAGTTGCGGCACATAGTCCAGGGCACGCTGGAGTAGATCGAGTGCTTGCTGAGGAGCATATCGATCGAGTGAGTTCTCTGCAGCCAGACTCAAGTACCTAATAGTCCGGCTCCAATCGAGGGCGCGTTCGAAGTGATAGGCAAGTTCGGCCGCAATTGGACCGAGGCGGCTGGAGTGAAGCTCTTCGAGTTTTTCTCCGATCAGTCTGTGACGTTCTGAACGTCGTCCTTTCGACTGCCGATCATAAAGTGCCTCTTTGTATAGGAGATGTACAAACTCGTACGTTGGCGAGAGCGTTTCTGCCAATTCAGCGGACTCGATGGGGCGGATGATGTGTCTTCCGCGGGCCAGTCTGTGGCAGACGTCATCTGCATCTCTCCAATCGCATTCGCATGCCGCTCCCACCAAAACTGCTGTAAATTTAGGTCCGGCAACGCTGGCCGCTTCTAAAATTTGCTGTTCGAGGGCCCCCAGCTGATCAATCTGCGCTTCCACAAGGCCGTGTAAGCTCTTCGGCGTGTCGAGGTCCATCTTGGCCAACGGCTGCTTCAGTGCTAAACGATCATCCTCCTGGACAATGGATCCGCGCTCAATGGCACGCTCCAGCGCTGCGACGATGAAGAGCGGGTTTCCCTCCGACAACCGATATAAGACACTGGCCAACGGGTGACTGGTTTCTGGTTCGGCGCCTACAGCAAAAAGGTATTCGACAATCTCGATTTCAGTGAGCGGTTCGAGCGCAAGTTCATGGCAGAGCGAATGCGCTGCGAGATCTTCTTTCAGCCGCCTGATTGGGCTATCCGCAAGGAGTACATCGAGAGGACGGTAAGTCGCTATCACGAGAATCTTCGCGGGTTGTCGGCTGCGCGCGAGCGCGGAAATTACATCGATTGTTGGGTTGTCTGCCCATTGGAGATCCTCTATGACCAGAATAAGCGGATGGTTGGCGGCAATTGTTTCAAGAGCTTCGACAATCTCGCGCAACATGCGCCCAGGGGTCGCGCCGATGACATCGCGCTGGATCTCGTCCCTTTGTTCGCCGGTGAGGAATTCAGAAAGTTGCACCATGCACGTAGGGGCTTTTGTCCTCAGGATCTCCCGCACGGGCTCGCCAGCATCGCGACATAATCCACCCACCGCCTGAAACATGGGGAAGTATGGGTCTTTTCCACCATAGCCTTCAATGCACTGGCCCCAGGCTACATCCAAATCGCCATTTGACCTCGCAACTCGCTCCACTAGCCCAAGGCATATTGTTGTCTTTCCAATTCCGGGCTCTCCTGTGATGAAAATCAACTGTCGTTTTCCCTGAAGAACAGCCTCGAATCGATCTTCTATCGCGGAGAGTTCCGCATCTCGACCGACGAGTATCTGGTGTGAAGCCATGGCAAAGTGCACGGGCTTCGGAGTTTCTTCCTGCACGCTTGCGATGAAGCGGTATCCGCGGCGTTGCACCGTCTCGATAAACTTAGGATCTCTGGCGTTGTCGCCGAGTGCTGATCGCAAATCACGTATGTAGCCGCTGAGAATCTCCGGCTGGACGAAGGTCTCAGGCCATACGGCATCCATCAATTCTTCGTGCGTTACCAGCCGCCCCGCATGACGCATGAGGTAGCTGAGAACGCCAAACGCCTTGGGTGTTAAAGAGATACGCGACTCATGGCCGTTATCTTCCCGAAAGATCAGGGATTGATCGTCAAGGTCGATTCGAAATGGTGGAAATTCCAACATAGATTAATGGTCGCGTTAACCGGGGTTACGCCGTATCCCTAACCTCGAAAACAGAAAACCCCATTCTCGTGTTCAATTTTACGTAACTGCAGGGCTACCTCGCTCTGAGCACGCGCGGTGGCCGTTGTCAGATTGTTACAGAGGAATGAGGAATCGACGAGCTAAAGGCATCAATAACTCGGGGATTGTAGGTAAGCAAACGGTCCGAACTCCGCCCTACCTCGAAGCTCCACAAAACCTCCAGAACTACTCCAGAGTAACGACAGGGCACAGGTTTAGCATCTGACCAGATTCTTGAACAACATATGGAATGGCGGAGACTCGCGTTCCCGATGTCTACGGTTGAATCGAGGGAGGCAATACTCAGATGCGATCCATTGAAAGAGAGAATGTTTCCGCACCAAGGGCCACAGAGATTACACGGATGTCGCGCCGCGATGTCCTTGTCCGCAGCGCAGTAGTCGCGGCGGGGATGGGTTTATCCCGGGTCGCCTCGGCTCTGTCGGTAGGTTCACCAGATTCCGCAATCACAAAGGGAGAAAGTATGTCTCATCATCTCGATTCACCCATCGCCCGGCAGGACCTTCGTCTTGACATCACCGATCTCTACGTTTTCCGCGGGGAGACCGGCACTGCATTCGTGCTTGATGTCTGCCATTCAATCGGAAAGCCTCCGATTCCCGGCTGGCATCCGGAGGGAATGTACGAATTCAAGGTCGATCTCAACGGCGACGCGGTTGAAGAACTCACCTACCGCCTGACGTTCGAGGAGCGCGACGCGCAGGGAAAGCAGAAGTACACCATTCGTCGCATTGAAGGGAAAGAGGCGGTCGATCCACACGCAGCTGGTAAGGTCGTGGCCCACGGGACAACGGATGAGACCGTGAGCACTCCATCCGGTCTGCGCGCCTGGGCCGGTCATGCCGGGGACCCTTTCTGGATCGAGCCGGATGTCCTCCATGCCGTTGGTCACGCATTTGAAGACGGAACCAAAGTCGACTTGGCTGGTTGGGATCCGAGCAAGGCGTACAACCTGTTTGCCGGCCACACAGTGTATTCGATCGTCTTGGAAATTCCCGATGCCGACCTGCTCGCTCATGCAGGCGACAAGAAGAAGATCGGCGTTTGGGCGGTTGCCACCCTCGCAACGGATGCGGGCGGATGGCGCCCTATCAACCGTTTTGGTCTTCCGATGATTTGGCCGCTATTCACCCAGTACAACGAAGACCTGGGCAATCGTCTCAATGGCGGTCTTCCGGCCGACGACTTCGCAACCTGGGGAAGCGAAATTGGCAAGAAGATGGCATCCGTAGTTGCCGCCTACGGAACCTCAGAAGACCCACAGGCTTATGGAGAAAAGATCGCGCACCGGATGTTCCCCAACATCATGCCGTATACCGTTGGGACACCGGCATCCTTTGGCTTCGCCGAGTGGAACGGCCGTTCCCTCACGGATAATGCTCCCAACGTCATGTTCTCCATTGCGGCAAACACTCCAATCCAGCTTGGGATCGGCAAAGAGTCAGTCACGTCGAAACCACGAAAGACCTTCCCCTACGTTCCGGTTGCGGTTTAAGGCAAAACGGCTGAACCCAGAAAAGCCGATCGAACCTTCAACGGTTGGCAAGATCCACTGCCGGAGCTGAAATGCGTAGTTTGCCAGAAGTAGCCACAGTGAGCGTCCGTATCCGGACGCTCACTGTGTATGGTCTCTTGCTTGTTTTCAACGTAGGGGCATGGCTATGGGCCATCATTGCATTTCGTCATTATCCGGTGCTGCTGGGGACATCGTTTCTGGCTTATAGCTTTGGTCTCCGACACGCCGTGGACGCAGACCACATCGCCGCAATCGACAACGTAACTCGCAAGCTGATGCAGGAAGGGAAGCAGCCGGTCACAGTCGGGCTGTGGTTCTCTCTCGGGCACTCCACAATTGTCTTTGTCGGGTCGATAGTTATTGCCTCAACAGCTCTCGCACTCCATCAGAAGGTCTATGCGTTTCGCAACCTAGGTGGAATAATCGGCACCCTGGTATCAACCCTGTTCCTGTTTGGCATCGCGTTCGTGAACCTAGCAGTTCTGCGGGGTGTCTATCGTGTCTTCGTAAGAGTTCGCAACGGAGCTCCTTACATTGAGGAGGACTTGAATCTCCTTCTTGCGGACCGCGGACTTCTTGCCCGATTCTTCCGACCCATGTTCGCAATAATCGGACAAAGCTGGCATATGTATCCGCTCGGGCTTCTGTTTGGGCTGGGGTTCGATACAGCCACAGAGATTGGACTTTTGAGCATTTCCGCGACAGAGGCCTCGAAGGGGCTTCCGATGTTGTCGACGCTGGTTTTTCCAGCCCTTTTCGCGGCGGGCATGTCGCTTGTCGATACAACTGACAATGTCCTTATGCTGGGTGCCTACGGGTGGGCATTTGTGAAGCCCATCCGAAAGCTTTACTACAACATGACCATCACGTCGGTCTCGGTCGTTGTGGCGGTGGTCGTCGGCGGCATCGAGGCTTTAGGGTTATTCGCCGGACAATTTCACTTCAACGGATCGTTTTGGAACATTGTCCGAAAGCTCAACGATAACTTTGGAATGCTCGGGTATTTCATCGTCGGATTCTTCGCCTTGAGCTGGATATTCTCAATTGCGTTCTACAAGTGGCGACGGCTCGACGATCTCGAGGTGTCAGATGCTAGCCCCTGGCTTGGCTAATCAGAGTCCAGTGCCTTAGGCTTTTGGGCAACGGCGGAGTATAAAGTGCCGCCAAACAACGAAGGACGTGTGGCTATTTTCTCCACTTGCCCTATCCCCGCATCAGAGCAAAGTTGGCGGAGTTTGCCAAAGGCAACGGGATATGGCCCCCATCGATTTGGCTTTGATCGTTCATACTCCACTATCAGAAAGCAATTTGTCACCGTCAAGAGTTTTGTCAGAAACTGGGGCTGCTCGCGGATGAAGTGCAAGGAGTTCGCTAAGAGAACGCCATCGACCGGCGGAAGGCGCAGGCTGGAACTTGCCATGTCCCCCGCGATCTTCCGAATGTTGACTCCATTGTGCTGCTCAGGGATTTGTTCCAACGCCTGTGGGTCCCAATCTACAGCATGAATTGTGCTGCCGGGGACCAGCAAACTTGCGAGAGCAAGAGTAAAGGTGCCAGTACCGCTGCCAAGATCGCACCAGGATTGAGGCTGCTCCCATTCGATGAGCGGTGTGCGTAGGAACTCTCTGGCATCATTAGTCTTCATCTAGATAATTTATTCCAACGGAATTTGCGGCCCGGAGCGACATCGGGCTTACAGCTACGATGGCGGCGCTGGGTCCGCTAATAGAACGGCTCAAGAACCGGGCTGTATTGCTCGGGGACGCAGTACCGCGCATAGCAATAGCATCAAAACGCCCACAGCAACGAGACAAAGGGTCGGAACTCGAAAGGAACCGGTGTGATCACGCAACAAGCCGACCAGAATCGGGCCAGACGATGCGATAAGGTAGCCGAACGTCAATGTAAAAGCGTTCCAAACATCTGTCTCTTGCGCGGTGGTTGTGTTGTCCAACGGCAATGTCATTCCTAAGGTGAAGCCTCCCGCTTGACCGAAAGCCATGAGAGAAACCCAAAGATAAGGAGCAAATTGCGGCGCTGTAAATAGTCCGACCAGCCCAATACAGCAGATGACGCTACTCACCGCGAGCCAGACGCGCCTGTCACGCGACCGGCTTAAGGCACCAAAGACCGGATTGCCGAGCAGAGAGAAAATCGCAAAGCATGCGAGAATCAGCCCGGCCTTAGCTGCGGAGTAGCCTAATTCCCGATAGATCGTCGGAATCCAGGCGAGCAGAGCATAGAACAGAAGGTTGTTCACTCCGAAGAAAAAGGCTATTGTCCAGGCTTTCCATTCTCCTAAAGGCGGCGGAACCGAACTGTTGGTTGTCATCGTCGCGCCTGTTGGCTTGGCCGCGCGTATCTTTACCATCGACCAAAGAATCAGCGCTCCCACACCGAGAAGAGCCCAGACTCCGGTTGCCATTCGCCACCCATTGGGTTTATCCCCCGCGAGCGGACCGGTCAGAGCAGCTGCCGCCACGCTTCCGACGGCAAGGGCAGTAGCGTATATCCCCATAGCGAGTGCGACACGCGTGGGAAACTCCGCCTTGATGAAGCCGCCGATGAGCGTTCCTGCGATGGCAATCCCCGCACCGACTCCGGCAGTGCAGAGAAGAAGTTCGGGAGTATTTTGAACAAAGGCCCTCGATCCAACAGACAAGAACAGTAGAACGATCGCTCCTAACATGGCGCGGTCTCTTCCATAACGTCTTGCCAACCACGGTGTCGGTAGGGCCAGCAACCCCATGAGCACATCGGGGATGGAGGTGAGCAACGCGCCGGTCGCATGCGAGAGCTGAAATGTGTTGCGAATCGAGGGTAAGACTGGACCGATAGAAACGATGCCTGGCCTGAGGTCGATCGCGACAAAGATGATTGCAATGATCGCAAGTCCCAGCGGAATCTCGACGGAACCTTTGGATGTGGTGATGTTTGTCGCGGAATCTTCCAATTGTTCCATAGTGGTCTCTCTTTTCAATCGGGTATCGAGAAGACCCCGTAGTCCGAGTCTGCAATCGCGGCTGGAGCAGCATCCAACGCGCGGAAATCTTCGTTTAAGTCTAGGCAAGCCGCTTGTACGAACTCTGTCCGAACTTTGAAGATTTTCTGGAGTTACTGGGAACCCCGACGGATATCGTCTCTTTCGACATGCTGATTTGTGCTCCGGGGGGCGAATAATGGTGCCCCAAAAGAGGCCTAAGCGGTTATGCAGTCGAAGATCTCCGACTTTTTAGCTCCCTGAATATGACGAGCCTGCCAGGCCGCGGTGGGCGGCCTGTCCCGCAAAGATTTTGCGGAGATCACGACGTGCTCTCAGTGCGCGAGATTTAGCGGCGGCAAGAGTGATTCCCAAGATCCTCGCAGTCTGTTCCATTGATAATTCCTCCCCGTAAAGCTTCCGGAGCACAATCCTTCTCGATTCTGGAAGTCTGTCGATATGCTTCCAAAGCAAGTGAACTAGTTCCGTGGAAAGATAAGCCTCCTCTGGAGTGAAGGACGAATCTGTCGGGTCAGGAAAAGTGTGAGAACCTTCGTCTCTCATAGGACCTTCAATTAAAATCGGCTGCGTCTTGGTTTTACGCAGATGCATAAGGCTCTGATTAATCGCAATCCTAGTTATCCAAGTGGAAAACTGCGATCGACCCTGGAACTGTTCCAGCTTGGTGAAGATTTTTAGGGAACATTGCTGAACGATATCTTCCACATCGTGGCTATTCCGGACAATTTGAAAGACGGTTCGTTCGAGTCGCTTCTTGTGAGGTTCGAGCAACAACTCAAACGCTCTCGGATCTCCGAGGCGAACGCGCCGTATGAGAGCAAATTCCGGACCAACTTCCGCCTGATGCTCGAATTCCCCGATGGCACCGATGGTTGAATCAAGAGCGGTGACGCTGTCGTTAGCGACTTCACATTGGGACGCATATCTCATTTCAACTGGTTGCCGTTCGAAGAGGGGGTAGTGCCACCTCAGACAGTATCGTGAGTTCATGCTGGAGGCAATCGTGTGTCCGCATTACCTGAGAGCCATTAATGGAAAGCCGTGATAGACACGCTTGCAGAAAAGAGGTATCTACCAGATGTCATCGCAGCAACGCAGCGACATCGGCTAAGTTGTGAGCGGGACATAGGAGCCCATATGGATTATGTTCGCAAGATTCTCTTTCCCGTCGACTTCTCTACACGGAGCTCGAACACCGCTAAACAGGTAAAAGTTTGGGCGAGCCGGTTGTCGGCAGAAGTAATCGTTATGCACGCGGTCGATCCGGCAAACTTCTCGAACGATCCTGAACGGAACGCCATCGACTTCGAGGAACATACGCCTTTCTATATCGCGGAGGCGAAGCGCCTGATCGAGTTTTTTTGCGAGGAGCACCTCTCAGGTGTAAAGTTGACGACTTCGGTGGCCGCAGGGAGCACCCTGGGGATAATCAGCGATACAGCCGTCAGCGAGAGCGTCGAATTGATCATGATCCCCAGGGGACATCATGGTTATGCGTCGCGATTTCTCCGGGATCCAATCGTGTCGGGGGTGCTCGACAAATGCCCAATGCCGGTATGGACTACGGAGCATGATGAAAACCTGACCGATGCGGCACCACGGGCGATTCTTTGCCCTCTCGACATTGATCCTGACGTCTTCCTGGATGCTGAGAACGAAGGAATAATAGCGTTTCTGAAGATAATAGCCGCATCGTTTGATGCCACCGTGACCTGTTTGTACGTCTCCGGCTCGTCCGCTGAGAGAGATTCTGCTGTTGAGGCGCGAGCAGCTACGATGAGAGATTCCCTGGGCACCTTCGCCAAATTTGAGAGAGCAGGCGGCAACGTGCAAGACGCAATTCGGCGAGCCATGGCCGAAGAGAAACCAGACCTCGTCATCATGGGAAGGACCCGGAGCGGAGAAGCTGGCCTCACTCCACAGAGACACATCCTGCAGATTGACCATGTCTCCTCGTGCCCTGTGATAAGCGTGGGGCCTCAAATGAAATAAGACCGTAGAAGCTTGTGAAACGCAGTAAATCAAATGGCGCGGGTCCGGCTAATATTCGGCCCATCATCGATGTTTTTGTACGGGGCTACAATCTGCCTCGTTGGAACAGAGATAGGGCCGGAGCCTATCGCGGGTGTCATCGGGCTTCTATTCATTTGATTGTCTTTGGGTGGACAACTTGCGTCTGAGGACCGAAGAAACGTTCATTTACGGCCTCTTCACACAATGACTGGAAAACCTCCACATTTCCTTCAGGGTTTCAGCTCACCTGAAGCCTAGACTCCTCCTTACGATACGAATTTGAACAGGCGCGAGACGGATGAACATGGTTTGAAACTTCGCCGTTCTCGACCTCGGAGGAACTCTTGGCATGACCCAGTTGACCGCACTCACTGCAGTCTCTTGCGACGGTATGATTCATGGTTTTTACATCATCAAGAGGCCAACTTTAAAAGTCGTCCCGGGGCACCGAATGGCATGTGCACAACACGCGCGGATGAGGTCAATCAAGCGTTGCTGGGTTCCTGCAGAGCTAAACGTGAGACCAAAGCGTGGGGTCGGCGGTGTATGTACCGCGCCGGTGCGTCTGCCGGTACTTGAAGAATATCGATCGGCTTAGTCAGACTTCGTGGTTCGGAATCAATTGTTGAGAAATGTTGACGGAGAATTTCATGCAAATTGATAGCACTCTGGAAATTGCGCCTGATGCCGTAAAGCGCTTGTCCCTCGAGCTCAAAGTGCTCCTGGCAGATATATTCGCGCTTTACCTTAAGACAAAAAACTTTCATTGGCATATGCGAGGGCCGCACTTTCGGGACTACCACTTGCTCTTGGATGAGCAGGCCGATCAACTCTTTGCGATGACCGATGAGATCGCTGAGAGGGCCAGGAAGCTGGGTGGGCCGACGTTAAAGTCAATAGGCGACATCACCCGCCACCAGAGAATCAAGGACTGCGATAGAGAGCAGGTTCCAGCAGAGTCGATGCTTACTGAGTTGCTAGGCGACAACCAGAGCGTAACAACATGGCTCCGGTCCGCTCACGTCCTTTGCGAAGAATTCCATGACGTCGCTACCGCCAGCCTAATCGAGAACTGGATTGATCAGACGGAGCGTCGCACTTGGTTTCTTGCAGAGACCATCGAAGCCGACTAGAGACGATCATCCGAAAGAAGTTTTGAAGTAAACCCAAGCCGAGTCGACCGATTGCTCCTCTGATCGGCACGATCAACGGCAAAATACAAGGAGAAACAATGAGCGAACCTACGCAACAGCTTGTACCCCCATTCACTCGTGAGACCGCCATCCTGAAGGTGCGCAAGGCGGAAGACAATTGGAATACCCGAACCCCGCAGCATGTAGCGTTGGGATATACGCCTGACAGCTGGTGGCGCAATCGCGCTGAATTCATCAACGGTCGCGAGGAGATTGTGCGTTTCCTGACGCGCAAATGGCAACGCGAACTGGAATACCGTTTGATTAAGGAACTCTGGGCATTTGACGGAGCGCGGATCGCGGTTCGATTTGCCTATGAATTCCGTGATGATTCTGGGCAATGGTATCGCGCGTATGGAAATGAAAACTGGGAGTTCAATGCTGAAGGAATCATGCATCATCGCCATGCGTGCATCAACGACGTGCGCATTGACGAGTCCGATCGCCTCTTCCACTGGCCATTGGGCCGGCGCCCTGACGATCACCCCAGCTTGAGCGATCTCGGTCTCTAGGGCGCGGGAAAACGTCCATGGGGGAGCACAACTACCGAAGATGACGAGGCAAGTTGGACGGCCGCTGAATCCCTCATGTAACTGCGTCGAATACAAAACCGGATACCTATGGGTGCGAACAACACTGATGCGAGCAGGGAGACAGTTTCCTCACGCATCAGGTTGTCGCACTGATAGCGATTTTTAATACTATGTTTCAAAAAAGGCGGTATACCCATGCACATCACATCCCAAGTGCAGGGCGGCCTGGGGTCTGAGCACGGGTCGACATCTTCATATTGCGAACCTAGGCCAACTCGGGTTCGGGACGTCGCCTACGTGATCGACGTCGAACCCATATTGTGGGAGCCCTTGACTCGACTCGCAGGTTTGATCGACATGGACCTGGTGGGCTTCGATTCCCCTGAACTGTTCCTGAGGTATAGCCGACGTGACGAATCCTCATGCCTCATCCTTAACCTTCATTGCCATGATCACGAGGGATTCATTCAGCAGTGCAGGTTGGCAGCCGAAGCTTCCCCACCGGTTGTCTTCATCTGCGGTCACGAAGACGTGGCAGCAGCTGTCCGCGCACTTAAGTCCGGTGCGGTTGAGCTGTTAACACTTCCGATCGATCCAATAGACCTGGCCGAAGCCGTGCTTACCGCTTTCGCTCTGGATCGCAGGCAGCGACGTCATAGAGCGGCGAGGGAGAGCCTGCGACAACGACATGAGCTTCTGACGCCAAGGGAGCGGGAGGTGCTGCCTCTCGTCGCCAAGGGTCTTATGAACAAGCAGGCCGCTGCAGTTCTTGGCATTTCTGAGACCACACTTCAGATTCACCGGAGTCAGGTGATGCGAAAGATGCAGGCAGACTCGGTCGCGGAACTCGTTCGTATAGCTGCGACACTCCACATCCCTGTATGGTCTGACACGGATTCTGATACAGGGGATTTCCCGAGTCTGGAGTTGCTGGCTACATTGCGTGATAGGTGGTCATAGCGAGCCCATGGCCAGCTCCCTCTGATATTCGTGATCGTCTACGAGAACTTTCGCAACCAGAGCGGAGGCTAGGAATTTCTTCCTGAGGGGATGTTCGGGGCTCAAGGAATTAGCCAATGTGAGTATCGCTGCATTCGCTGCATCCTGGTGGGTTTGCGCCAATCCTCTGTCATCGAGCGCCATATGCAGTTGGGACGCCACCGCATGAACACGCCAGGCAGCCAGGGGTATTTGGTACTCTCCAATCAGACGAAGCGCGTCAGACACAAAGCTAGCGGCAGAGACGAGATTCCCCTGTGCCAGTGCCACTCGAGCGGATGCCTCCAGCGCCAGGGCGGAATAGGTATGCTTCTCTGTAGTCAGGGCGAGCGACAAAAAAAGATTCGCCGCAGTTTCCGCCTCCCCGAGATTTCCTTCGGAGAGCCACAGTTCTGTTAGTGCCGAGAGCAGTGGCAAGCGGAAGCACCAATCAAGAACCATCAGGCCTTCGGCCATCTCGCTCTGTATCTTCATCAGCATCGATGAACCATGATCGCGATTTCCCAGCGCCACATGCGCTGACCCCGACAGTATGCGGGCCATTCGCGCTACGGCAGAACTGCTAAACTCCTCACCTATTTGCTCCAACGACTCACTAGTAGCAATTACCTCATGAAAGTCTCTAGCGTGAAAGTAAACCCATGCCCGGTTGAGCCGGAGAATTTTTGCGGCAAACGTGTCCCCGTTTTTCACAGAAGTGACGAGAGATCTATCAAGAGCATCCAACGCCTGACCCCACTCACCGACAAATAAGAGCGCCCGTGGCAGGTAGAAATGAGCCCTCTGATAATCAATGCTGAGGAAAGGATCACCTTCGGAGGCTTGTTTCGATAGAGCGGTCAAACCCTCAATAAGGGATTCAAGCGACTCCTGATACTCAGACGACGCCCACTGGATGATCCCGTACTGGATCGTCTGAGGAGCCAATTCTGCTGGATCGACCTGCTCCCGTATTCTCCGGAATGACTGTCGTAACTGATCGGCCTGAACTGGATCCCAACCGGATGTACAAGCAAAGATGAAGTTACAAGTCATCTCCATGCGCGTTCGAAGGAGGGAGTCAGGGAGCGTTGCGATCACCTCTGACGCGCGCCTGGCAGTTTCGAAAGAACGCTGCCCATCCTGAGTCAACAGGCATCCGGCCAGATTGAGCAGGGCCCTCGCGCACACTTCTGCGTGGCCGTATGCTGAGGCTCTCTCATATAGACCCTCGTAAGCTTCAACACACCTTGGATCGAAACAGGCAACGTATAAAGTCGCCAGACGTTCCAATATCTCCAGCTCGATCCTTCGGCTATCCACCTCCGAGATGCGAGTCACCAGCTCGCGGGCGCGTTTCAGCAAAGCGATCGCCTCGCGATGGGCATACCGCCGCTCCGAATTCTCGGCGGCCAGCCTCAGGTAGTGCACCGTTCGCTTCCAATCGGAAGCATGTTCGAAGTGGAGCGCTATTTCCGCTGCCACCTCCTCCAGGTGCCCTTTGTGAATCTCTTCGAGCTGAATTCCGATCAGCTTGTGACGAGTGGACTTGCGGCCAGGAGATTGCCTGTCATAAAGCACATCCCGATAGAGGACGTGCACGAATTGATAGGACCATACTGTCGATCCGTTGGGAAGTTGATGCTCAGGTGCTGCACGTAAGATTTGGTTTCGGATCGCCAGTTGATGACAAATGTCCTCGACCTCCTGGTAGGTGTGATCCGTCGCAGGAGCGATAACCGCAGGGGAAAAGACAGATCCTTCTACGCTCGCAACCTCGAGAATTCTGCGTTCCCTTGTCTCGAGAGTGTCGATTTGGGCCTCCAAAACGCGCTTCAAGCTTAGCGGAATGTCCATATCCAGTTGATCCAATGGAGTCCTTAAGAGCAGCTCGCCCGCTTCCTTGACCAAAAGACCCTGTTCCAGGCTGTGTTCTAACGCGGCCACCATGAAAAGAGGGTTTCCTTCGGAACGTCTGTAAAGAAGATTGGCCAGTTCGGTTCTGAGTTCCGGCTGCGAAGTCAGCTGGCTTATATACTCGACGACGTCAGACTGGGTCAGGCCAGACAGGCTAATTTCAGTACAAAGCCGACGTGCAAGAAGCTCTTCTTTCAAAACTGCGATCGGATTGCCATTCAGAAACGCCTCGAGTGGGCGAAACGTGCCAACGAGCATCACTCTCGCCGGCGTATGCCGACGGGCAAACTCAGAAATGACATCAACTGAGGCACGGTCTACCCATTGCAGATCATCGAGGACGAGAATCAGCGGCCGAGACTCGCCCACCGACTCCAGGGCATCCAGGACCTCACGCAACATTCTTCCACTCGTCGCCGACCGCACGTCGGGGTCGAGTGCTGCTCGCTCCTCACGACTGATCAGATCCGAGAACTGTACGATGCACGTCGGAGCCTTCATCTTAAAGATCTCTACGATTGGCTTCCCGCCGTCCCTGCACAGATCTCCAATGGCTTTCAGGATAGGGAAGTATGGCTCCTGCACCCCATAGCCTTCGATACAGTATCCCCAGGTCGTGTAGGACGCTCCCAAGCCCTGCGCCTGGCGCAGGAACTCTCGACAGAGCGCCGTCTTTCCCATCCCTGGTTCTCCCGTAACAAAGACCAATTGGCGGATACCGGTAAGTACCGCACGGTAACACTGGTTAAGCTTCGCAAACGCCGAATCTCGACCCACAAGGTTTCCCGACGAGTTGGAGGTCTGCTGTAAGTTCACTACCTCTCTGTGGTCGACTTTGGTGATGAAGCGATACCCCCGTCGAGATACGGTTTCTATAAATCGTGGCTTTCGGGCGCTGTCCCCCAGCGCGGCTCTAACGTCACGGATATGGCTAGATAACACTTCCGGCTGAACGAACGTGTCCGGCCATACCTTCTCCATCAGTTCGTTGTGCGTGACCAACTTTCCAGCGTTTGCAACAAGAAATTGGAGAACAGAGAAGGCCTTCGGCGGCAAGTGAATCCGCTCCTCCTTTCCCGCAGAGTTCCGTAACAGGCATTGGTTAATTGAGTCGAGGCTATATGGTGAGAATCTGTACATGGAACGCACCGTGAACGCTGCGACCTCTTTTCAAAAGAGCGGTCCAAAACAACCGTTCTTATGAATGCCGGTGTTGCAGCGATCGCTCCCTTCTGCTTCCGAACTTTCCGGAAAGCGCTACCAGCGCAGATGTCGAAAACAGAGTCGATGGAGCCAGCGATATCATCGAACATGCACGCTTGTGAGGAATGAAAATGCAGTCACGAGGCCATCACTGAAACGGCGTGATGGCTGCGATGTCTGCCCTAATACCAGCTAACCTCATCTTCTCGATCTGAGAAAGGAATCTCAAGAGGGCAATAGGGTATTCTTGCTGAATCGAGAGGATTCTTGCTGGAATATGAAGCCTCCGAGTGAGTCTACGTGAAACAAGGTGCAACAGCTCGCGGCTCGATGAACCTCTCCAGCAGTGGAGCGATGGTCCCGCATATCTCGGAACAGGTCGAAGCCAAACGATTATTCGTCAGGATTGGCGATCGCCATGTCCCCCTCTTCGAGGCCCAGCCGATACTGGATAGTCTGAAGTCACCCTGGCATGGGCTGATTCTGGAGAAACACCACCATATGGGTTGCGAGATCCCGGTGCATGACCACGAGACACTCTGTTTGCATTTGCAAACCGGCGGCCAAGTGGATATGGAGTGGTTTTGTTCTGGCAAATCCGGAATGCTGCGCTCAACGCCAGGCAGTATGATGCTGTTGCCGGCGGGCACACGAGATTCGGTTATTTGGCATGGATCTGCCCAGAGAATCGTCGCCGGAATCGAGCCCGCCCTGCTGAAGAACGCAGCGGAACAAATGGAAATCAAAGGTTTCTGTGATTTCAACCTGCGCTGGGCGTTTCGAGACCAGCAGCTGGAGATGCTGTTGGTCGAAATGAACCGGGAGATGAGATCGGGCTGGTCCATGGGTGGGCTCTACGGCGACCTGTTGGGTATGGCACTTTCGGTTGCTCTCATTCGCCGATATGGCGAACTCTCAACCCGCATCCCACCAGCAAAGGGAGGTCTATCCAGGCTGCACCTCAACCGGGTACTGACATATATCGAAGAGAATCTGAACAAAGAGATTCGTTTGGAAGATCTGGCTGAGCTCAATTCCATAAGCCGTTTTCACTTCGCGCGTTCTTTCCGAGACTCTCTGGGAGAGACCCCCTATCAATTCATTCTCAAGAAGCGGGTTCAGCGCGCAAAGGCCCTTCTTCAGCTACCCCGCACTTCGATTGCCGAGATCGCAAAGATCAGTGGGTTCTCCGATGCGAGTCAATTTACGCGCATGTTTCGGAAGATCACAGGCGTGACACCCCAGACGTGGCGAAGAAACGCATAACGATCGGCGCCCGTACTATCGAGGCTTCGTCTTAACAGATACCTCGCACGCTCTCAAGAACAGGCCGCGGACGTATTCCTCCGGTTCGCCCATTTTTCGAGGTATTCAGTCCCTCCACTCATTACAGGCAAACCATTAATGTGAATCCACTATTGTTTCCCCGCGATCGAAGCGCTACTGTGGCGAATGGATGATTCGATTGAAATGGGGTGGAGCATGGACCTGAATGCGCTATACGGCACTGATGATGAATTCGAGAGGTTTGTATATTCACATAGTCCTGGATATGACGAACCCACTGTAAGGGCGGCATTCACACATGCAGTGCCGCTTAAGACAATCGTCATCTTTTGCTACGACGCCCGCGCGGCGGAGATACCCTTCGTGCTCGCTAAGACTCTCCCCGACGAGGTTTATCCGGGAGAGGTCGTCTATGACGAAGCCGGCATGAAGGTGGGTTCTACCGCGACTATCATGCCGGTCGTAGTCGCGGGCGGGCGGGCAGTCGATGCGCTCCGCTCGATCACGATCGGAAATCATTTGTTCGGCGTGACCAATATCGTCGTGGTGCACCACACCTTCTGTGGCACGAGCAGCTTCACTCCCCATGGTCTTCTTGATGCCTTCAAAGCCGAGCAAGGTAAGGATCTTTCAGGGGTATATGAGCAGGAGAGCCTCGCCATCGGCAACCTTAGGGAGTCACTTGAGCACGATGTTAAGCTGCTGCGCGCATCGGTCGGCATACCGAGGTCAGTCAATATCTACGGCTACTTATTTGACATCAATACTGACGAGTTCAGGTTGGTGGTCTCGGATCCGAAGGTCGGCCGGTGAAGTGCGGTATGCATTTGATTCTTTCAGCAAACGGCAGTAAGAGTGTTTTCCGCCGGTGGTCACTTGTCACTGAGTGAGTTCCAGAAAGAATCACGAGTCTCGTTGCGATAGCTGTGTGTGACTCTGGGGATAGTATCGGCCGCAGTAGCTTTGCTCGCGTGGTCCGTCCCTGATGTGGATTTGTCCAAGCCCCCATTCCCCGAATGGCAGGCTATAGATTCACAGTCAACGACTGCCCCTCACCGGCTACGGCGACGAGCGTTTTTACTGGAAAGCCTTCGCAAATTCGAGAAATTCGTAATTGCTGAAACGTAATTAGTCAAAGTAAAGCCAGGCCTCCGAAAACGGAGGCCTGACAACTGCAGCAATGGTCAAAATGGATACACCGCAGGTTCGTGTCTTACCGTGATCCAATGCTCCCTTGTAAATTCGTGGATGATCCAGTCGCCGCCAAATCGTCCCAGACCACTGTTCTTCTCGCCGCCGAACGGTCCTGTGGAGGTATCGTCAACACTGTGATCGTTGACATGAGTCATGCCGGCCTCAACCTTCAAGGCAAACTGCACGCCACGTTCTCTGTCGCGCGTGAACACAGCGCTCGAAAGTCCAAACTCTGTGTCGTTGGCCATCCGTAGAGCTTCCGCTTCACCGTTCGCCTTAAGAATGGGGGCAATCGGTCCGAACATTTCCTCTCTCGCTACGGTCATCTCGTTTCTGACACCCACAAAGACGTGTGGAGGCAGAACCTGGCCTTGCGGATCGCCTCCTAGAAGCTGCGTCGCTCCCTCGGCACGGGCGCTTGCGATATGAGCCAGATGAGCCTTCAACTGCTTTTGGTTGATGACGGGACCCAAGGAGACATCAGAATTCTTCGGGTCGCCGTACTTCAAAGTTTTGACGTGAGCCACAAATCTATCAACAAACTCATCGTGTATTTTGGCGTCAACAATGATCCGATTTGTACTCATGCAGATTTGTCCCTGATGCAAAAACCGGCCGATTACTGTCGCCCGAACTGCCTGGTCAAGATCAGCATCGTCCAGAATGACACACGGAGCATTTCCACCGAGTTCAAGGGCAACCCGTTTAATTCGTGGCCCGGATATTGCCAACTGTCCTATATGACGCCCTACTCGAGTCGATCCAGTAAAGGAGATCAGTCTTGGAATCGGATGCAGCGAGAACGCATCGCCGATTTCCTCTATAGGACCAATCACAACGTTCAGCAACCCGGGCGGTAGGCCTGCTTCCTCATACACTTTAGCGATCAAAAGGCCGCCGGTGATGGGCGTGTCCTCTGCAGGCTTCAGAACAACGGCATTCCCCAAAGCCAGTGCCGGCGCGACAGAGCGGTGTGACAGGTACATCGGAAAGTTCCACGGGCTGATCACACCAATGACGCCGAGCGGAGATCGATAGACCCTACTTTCTTTGCCGGCCTCATCGAGCGGGAGAATATCCCCACGCATTCGATGTGGAAATGAGGCGGCCTCAAGAGTCACTGAATATACGAACTGCCATTCCAGCTCAGCCTTGGCCTTCGTGCTCCCAGATTCTCGGATGATCCAGTCCACGATTTCATCATGTCTCTCTTCGATGATCTGAGCTGAACGGAACATCACGGCTGCACGAGTCATAGGTGTCGCGGCTGCCCAGGCGATCTGTGCCGATGCAGCGGAACTGTATGCTTCATCGAGGTCGTCCTTGTTCGCCTGTTGTATTTCTGCCAGTGTCTCACCGGAGTATGGGTCAGTGTCAGCAAGTATGGATCCGTGTCTCCCTGGCCGCCAGGTGCCGTTGATGTATTGGCCGTCAAATCCTGTGTACCTCCCTGTCGAACTGTAGGAAGAACGTGGCGTGGTGGCGACTTTGACTGTCATGGTTCATATTCCTTTCTGTAGATCCAGACGTGCTTGGATGTGGTGGTTCAGGTCATGAACTATAAGGCGATGATGATCGTGTTCCATTGAGACCGAGCCTCTAAGTTAAGAGGCGCTGAACTCCATCGCCTTTACTGCTTCTTCTGTCGTCAGAACAGCGTGTGCGAGAAATGCGAAGTTGATAAGCGCTGCGGTATAGCCGTACCCCCATTCGGGATGCTTTGGTGCTGCGGTAGCATCTTTCACCACGGCCACCTCAAATCCTTGCTCCAGCAATTCTCGAAGGTGGGATTCAACACACATGTTGGCTAGCATTCCACCCAGAATGACTTTGACGATCCGACGCTTGCGCAGTTGAAGGACGAGGTCGTTCGTTTCCGGGCCCCAGACGCGGTGGGGCGAGACTACGATGGTTTTTCCGTCTTCGATGTACGGCTTGTAACGTTCCAACCAATCTGCTCCAGAGCCACCCAGGCCATCGAGGCTTAATCTGCCCCGCCGGGCGAACATCTTCTCCGATGCTTCCACCGACTCGAGAGGATCGTTGAATTTCCAACCTTCGTCCTCGGGAAAGAAGTAGTGAGGCGAAATGAATACCTCAAAGCCATTTGACTTCGCCGCCTTGAAAAGCCGTTCAATGTTTTCCACGGTGTCATTTTCTCTGAGGCTTTCGTGAAGCAAGGGCCATGCGAGGCCTTTGTCACTCAGGACATCGTTCTGCGGGTCGATGATTACCACCGCCGTGTCCGACCGGCTAAGAGCTAATCCGCCTCTAGTGGCAGGTGAGGGAGAAGGAACTGTGACGTTCATTGATTTTGTCCTCCGTTTGGGTTAGGGACTGTCGGCGCCTTCGACCTTTACTCGACGAGACACCTTCGTCTTCGTTTCATCTTTGGTCTCGGGACTTTTCTGCCCCGTGACTGCAGGTTCAGTAATACCAAGTTGTCGCCGCAGCTTTTCATTTTCGGCTTCCAACGCGACGACTCGTTCTTCGATCTCGTGCACAGCAGCGTGGATCTGATCAGCTGTATAGCGTGGCACGATGTGCTGTTGACAGTTCCAATCAAATGCCTCGACATGAATTACAAGCACTCTCTCGATCGAAGCTTTATAGCCTGCGACTTTCACACGATCGACCCATGCCGCAGCATCTTTTCTCTCAAGGACATCCACACGCCCTAGGACCTTGAGTCGTGCTTGGTTGGGATAATCAACAAAGATCATCGCGGCCCTATTATCGGTAAGCAGGTTGCCAGTGGTGATGTATTGCTTGTTCCCAGAAAAATCTGCAAAGGCGAGAGTGTGATCGTCGATTACCTTAAGGAAGCCCGGTGGCCCACCTCTGTGCTGAACATAGGGCCAACCGGAGGAACTTATCGTCGCCCAATAAAAGTTGTCTCGGTCAGACAGGAACTCTTTTTCGAACGCCGTGAAATGTTCTCGCGCGGCACTGGAGCCTGCAATCCTTTCATACTGGCGTCGGCTCCCGTAACGCTCCTGGAGCTTCTTGACAACAGGTGTGAAAAGGATCGAACCGAACTTCATATGACCTCTGAATGTGACTAAACATGTGGACGGAGCGTTCGCTCCGTCCACACATATGCCAAGCTATTTCTTCGCGAAAAATCCTTCGATGCGCGAGGCAATTTCCTCGCCATGGGTCTCAAGCGCGAAATGACCCGTTTCGAGCAGGTGTGTCTCAACCTTTGGCAGATCCCGCTTATAGGGTGTCGCGCCCTCGGGCGGAAAGATGTGGTCGTTCTTGCCCCAGACAATCAGCATCGGCGGCTGAAACTCACGAAAGAAGTCCTGAAACTGCGGATAGAGCGGCACGTTCGTCCGATAGTCGTAAAGCATGTCGAGTTGAATGTCGGCGTTACCGGGACGATCCATGCCGGCCTGATCGAGAGTGTAGGTCGTGGGATCGATCAACGTCTTGTCCGAAACACCGTTCTCATACTGCCATTTCGTCGCATCAGGCGTGGTCAGGTATTGCAGGGCGGCGCGATTCTCCGCGGTTGCTGCTCCCCAGTACTTCTTGATGGGATCCCAAAACTCAAGCAAACCCTCGTCGTAGGCATTGCCGTTCTGGACGACGATGCCTGCAATCTTCTTGGGGTGACGAATCGCGAGGCGATAACCGATTGGAGCGCCGTAATCCATTACATAGATGATGTACTTCTCAATACCCAGCTTGATCGTCAGCTGCTCGACGAGATCCGTCATCTTTTCGAAAGTGTAGGCAAACTCCTTGCGATCGGGCATGCTGCTGAATCCATAGCCCGGATAGTCGGGAGCTATGATGTGGAACGATCCGGCCAGACGCGGGATCAGATTCCGAAACATGTTCGATGATGTCGGGAACCCGTGCAACAGAAGGAGAACAGGAGCGCCCTTCGCACCTGCCTCGCGGTAAAAGAGATCGACGTCTCCGATGCGAGCAGTGTTGTAATGCACTGTCGTTGCGGAATTGGAAGAAACGGTTTGTGCGCTCATGAGTAGCTCCTTGGAACTTGATGTGGACTAAATAATTCGTTAGCCCTCGCCCAGACCATAAACAAAGCCCCGGCATCTTGCCTATCATGTCTTCCCATTAAGGTTCTTCCGTTAGCGGTTACACCTGATTGTGGACGCCTACATTTTCGGATAATGTGGCGATGAATGAATGAGTGGCGGGTACTTGGATCTCTTGGGCCGTCAAATCTTCTGTGTTCGCCTTTTGCGGTTGTGGCTATGGCAGGTTCCATTGAACATTTCACGGCGAATGTGCACCTCGATCCAGCAGGCAAGTCTGAGAAAGAGGCTCCGCACTCTGAGGGGCGGTGTGGTATTAGGTGAGTGGACGCAATGTAGTTTTCGTTTGATATCTAAGTTTCAGGCTGGGGGTAAAGATGGCATCTAGCATCATGGATTCGGAACATTTCGAAGTTCTGATACTCGGAAGTGGCGAGGCAGGAAAATACCTTAGCTGGACTCTCGGGAGCGAAGGAAAGCGCGTGGCCCTTGTCGAGAGGCGCTATATCGGTGGCTCCTGCCCCAACATTGCATGTCTGCCGAGCAAGAACATCATCCATTCAGCCAAGGTTGCTTGGTACGCGCGAAGATTGAATGAGTTTGGAATGAAGTTGCCTGAACCGGGTGTTGACATGGGCGTCGTCCGCGAAAGGAAGCGGGCCATGGTCCGGGCGTTGATCGACGTTCATAACAAGCGCTTTGCCTCCAATCACGTGGAATTCATTTGTGGTGAGGGAGTGTTCGTTGGACCACGAGCGATCTCTGTAGCCCTTCAGCAGGGAGGATCACGAGTTCTCACCGCCGATACGGTGATCGTCAGTACCGGCTCTCGCGCGACCGTTTCAGATACGCCGGGATTGCGAGCGTCAGAGCCGATGACGCACGTAGAGGAACTCGAACTCGATACACTTCCTGAACACTTGATTGTGCTTGGTGCCGGCTATATCGGCCTTGAATTCGCGCAGGCGATGGCGCGTTTCGGTTCAAAGGTCACCGTCATCGACCGGAATTCGCGATGCCTCGCGCACGAAGACGAGGACGTTATCACGGAACTTACGCGCATGCTGTCTGCGGATGGTGTCGCGTTTAAGTTCGACAGCGCAGTTGAGTCAGTCAGCGGACGCTCGGGATCCGCAGTCGAAGTACGGATCAGCAATCCCGATGGCAAAGAATCTCTAAAAGCAACGCATCTCCTCGTCGCTACTGGCCGGACACCCAACACAGAAGGCATTGGGCTCGAAAGGGCTGGCATCGACTTAACCGATACCGGCCACATCAAGGTAGATGCCTCGTTGAAGACGACTGCAGAAGGCGTCTTCGCTGTCGGAGACTGTGCCGGCAGCCCCAACTTCACACATATTGCTTATGACGACTACCGAATCGTCTATGACGAGCTCAAAGGCGGAAGACGGGTGACCACCGGCCGCCAGGTGCCCTACGTGCTGTTCACGGACCCGGAACTCGCTCACATCGGATTACATGAAGATGATGCGAAACGCCGAAAGATTTCCTACCGATTGACGAAGCTTCCGATGGCCGCGGTGCTACGCACTCGAACGCTTGGGGAGACTGAAGGCTTCCTCAAAGCGCTCATCGGTGACGATGATCGCATCCTCGGCTTCACCGCCTTAGGCGCAGGCGCCGGAGAACTCCTGGCACCGGTTCAGCTGGCCATGAGTGCCGGCCTGCCTTACACGGCCCTCAGAGATTTAATTGTCACGCACCCCACTCTGACAGAAGGACTGGTGTACCTGTTCTCGAGTCTCGGACAGAAGTAACACGACACACAACCCAACTCTCGCAGGGAGCAATAAGCATGACATCTGGACTGGTTACTCTTAGCAGCCCTCATTCGGTGAAAGAGACCCTCGCTCGCCTGGAGGAGATCTGCAAACAACACGGTGTCCCGGTCCATTTCAGGGTAGATCACTCAGGAGATGCCGCCCGCGTCGGTTTGAAGATGCCCGCCTCTGAAATGCTGACATTGGGCAATCCAAAGAATGGAACTCCCCTCATGATCGCCTCTCCAACTGTAGCGATCGACTTGCCGCTCAAAGCACTGGCCTGGGAAGATTCCGAGGGTAAGGTGTGGCTGACGTACAACAGCACCGACTACTTGACCGAAAGGCATAATCTGCCAAAAGATCTCGTCGGGAATATCGCGGTGATCAAAGAACTCTGCGAAGGGGCAGTGAAACCTTAAGCCGGGCACGAGCCCACTGGATGAGTGAAACATGACGCAGGATCAGGCGAAGCTGTTAGCAGCAAGACGCGCAATGGAGTTCGTCTCCGATGGCATGAAGATAGGGTTGGGGACCGGGACTACCTCAACCCTGTTCATCCATGAGTTAGGAAAGGCAGTTCGAGACGGATTGTCCATCGAGGCGATTGCCACCAGCGATGAGAGTGCTAAGCTTGCGTCAGAACTTGGAATCAAATTGACAAGCTTCCAGGACACACCTGTCCTGGATGTGAATGTCGACGGTGCTGATGAGATCGGCCCCGGGCTCGCTCTGACCAAGGGCGGTCATGGGGCGCTTCTGCACGAGAAGATCGTGGCCTCAGCTGCAAAGAAATTCATCGTTGTGGCTGACGACACGAAGGTTGTTGCGAAGCTTGGCAAGTTTCCTTTGCCGGTCGAAGTGATTCAACTGGCTTCGCCGCTGGTGATCCGTCGGCTAAAGGATTTGAGGCTGAATCCGCTTCTTCGAATGTCGGCCAATGGTGGAAAGCCATGGCTTACTGATGAAGGCAATTTCATCCTGGATTGCCACTGTGGGCAGATCGACAATCCCGAGGAAACGGCTGCAGAGATTCGCAGCATTGTCGGCGTCGTCGAACATGGCTTATTCCTCGGCATGGCCACTCTCGCCTTGATCGCCGGTGAGAAGGGCGTACAGGAGTTGGACCGCTAGGAGCTGTTCCGCAAGCCTCACATTGTGGGGTCGACAACAGCACTCGTTCAAAAGCGAAATTCTCACAAGTGCTATCACTTCCAGACTCTGATCCCAAACACAAATGAACTCGCGTGCGTGCTGTCGCCAGCCTGACGCTGGTAGGTGGCGGAATTCCCATACGCACCCTCGTAGGTATATCCAACGTACGGAGCGAACTTCCTGCTGACTTCGTAGCGGAGCCGAAGTCCTCCGTCAATGTCGCTGAACCCCGATCCTATCTTTCTGGCTGGATCGTCCTTGCTATAGAGGTTTACTTCCGCCTGGGGTTCAAGCACGAGACGTTGTCTCAGGCGAAAGGAGTATGCTCCTTCAATTCGGCCAGCAACTCGACCATCGTTGCGAATATAAAATGTCGGGGCGAATTCAAATTCGTACGGCGCGAGACCTTCGATGCCGATCGCGGCCCAGATCCGGTGTGGATCAGAATCCAGATCTGTGCGGACGCCGACTTGAGCGTCAAAATACGACATCCGGGGAACCGGACGATCGTAGAGAAACTCATGGTCGCCATCGCTCATCGACGATCCGTCAACGAAGCCTTCGGACTTCACCCAAAGACGATTGAAGTCATTTCCCACCCAACCTTCACCGTCCCAGCGGAATCGCGTACCTGATGCATTTGACCGGCCCTCCAGCTGGTCGAAGACAAAGTGTGCAAAGACTCCGTTATCCATTACCGGTGGATTCCAGCTCTTGGTTTGAGGCGGGGTCGGAGCGTCCACGGATTGCCCCGTCGCCTGTCTGCAAGCACAGCCGCACAATATTAATGCGGCAAGAAAGAAATACTTGAGGGCAAAGAAATCTCCAGAACTCTTCACTGCACGACCACCGTTCTGAACATGCCAGCATCCATGTGAAACATAAGGTGACAGTGGTACGCCCAGTGGCCCGGAGCATCTGCCGTGACCAGATAGCTGATGCGTTCCGCCGGTTTTACGAGCAATGTGTGCTTGTAGGGATTGAATTCTCCGTTACCGTTTTCGAGTTCACTCCATAAGCCGTGCAGGTGAATCGGATGTTCCATCATCGTGTCGTTTACCAGGATGATTCGCACACGCTCGCCATAAGACAGGGTGATCGGATGCGATTCTGAAAACTTCTTCCCGTCGAAACCCCAAATAAAGCGTTCCATATTGCCGGTCAGATGAAGCTCTATTTCCCTCGTCGGCGCACGACGATCGACTCCCCGGTAGCGAGCCTTCAAGTCCGCATAGGTGAGAACGCGACGACCATTGTGCTGAAGGCCGTCACCGGGATCTGTGAACTTTGGTGCTGTCACTGCCGCAATCCCGGATACCTCAGGCCCAACGTTGAACTTGTTGCTGACGTGTTCTGGCAACATCATTTGCATCATGCCTGCAGATCCGATCGCCTGAGTGCCCGGGCCCGGCTGCGGAAGGGGGAAACGACTTCGGAGAGAGGACGTCGATTCCTGCGGCATCATCTCCATTCTCATTTTGTTGTCCGTCTCCACTGCGATAGACGACATCTCGTGATGATCGCTTGCCTTACCGTCCATGCCTGGCATGTTCATGCTCAGCATGTCCGTCTTGCCGCTGTTAGCCATTCCCGGCGTGTCCATGCCTTTCATCCTCATGCCCATGTCAGCCATCGTTCGTATAGGGCGTGGGTCCATTTCGGGCGTGTTCGGGGTCACGCTGGCGTGCGATGCGAGAACGCCTCGCGCATAACCGGTTCGATCTTCTGATTGAGCGAAGATCACATAAGCGTCGGTCGTGGGCGTAACGATAACGTCATAGGTCTCCGCGGTGCCGATGCGAAATTCGTCGACGGTTACAGACTCGATTGCATTTCCATCCGCTGAAACGACTTTCATCTTCAGCCCCGGAATACGGACATCGAAAATCGTCATCGCAGAGCCATTGATAAAGCGAAGCTTTACCTTCTCTCCCGGAGTGAAAAGTCCCGTCCATCCGACCGAAGGCGGGGCACCGTTGCAGAGATAGGTATAGACCGAACCCGACACGTCCGCGATATCCGTAGGACTCATATTCATCTTCGACCACATCATGTACTGGGCCAGGGAAGTCGAAAGGCTCTTTGTGTGAGGATCTCCGGACAATTGATTGAGAGCGGGGCGATGATAGTTGTAGTAGCTACTGTCTTCCTTGAGATTGCTGAGAATTGAGTGAGGATCGACGTCTGTCCAGTCCGAGAGAAAGACAACATGCTCGCGGTCGAAGGAATCCCCATCAGGATATTTTGGCTCAATGATGATTGGGCCACTGATGCCAGTCTGTTCTTGATATCCGCTATGGCTGTGATACCAAAAGGTTCCGTTTTGCTTCACTGTAAAACGGTAAGTGAACTTCTCTCCCGCGGGAATACCCTCGAAGCTGAGTCCGGGCACGCCGTCCATGTCAGTTGGAATACGCATCCCATGCCAGTGAATCGAAGTAGAGGTTTTGAGCCGATTCGTCACATTGATTGTTATGGTGTCTCCCTCGCGCCAACGAAGAGTCGGCGCGGGGATGGAACCATTTACTGCCACCGCAATGCGTGACTTCCCAGTGAAGTTGACCGTCAAACGATCAATGACGAGATCGAACTCAGTGCCTTTCAATTCCGAACGCGGATGTGAACTCAAGGCGGCATTTGCCCGGCCTGGTACCCATGTCACCAATCCAGCGGCGATCATCCTCTGCATGAAGTGGCGACGGGTAACATCTTTTGTCATGTGCATGTCTCGACGTTACGTCTGGACGGCCACAAGCACAATAACGGGTTCCCATTAGAGGGTGATCTGATCCAACCATTCCAGGATTAGGTCTGCGATCTGATTACTATTGCGCTCCATCATCATCATGTGACCATTGCCGTAAATCCCCCTGTCGGACAGCCACACGAATTCCGAAGAAGCGCCCTGCGCTTTCAGCCATGTCGAGAGCTGCTCGTCGACTTCGCGGGGATGCTCGAGGTCGTCACTACCGGTCACGATGAGTACGGGCATCCCGCGAAAGCAAAGTGGATTCTGCACTCTCACCTGGGATCCCCGCACATTCAGCCGCTCATAAAGCAGGCGCGATCCTGTGTGAGTGAGTAGCTTCGTGTAGTCATCTAGATGTTCAAGTGGAAATTGACGGCTTTTGCCCACCAGCTTATCGATAACGAACGATGGCGTAACGCGTGTTGCGCCGTCGTTCTGTAGAGTCAGAGTGCGAAAGGGAGTTCGAAGTGTCACACTCCCTTCGCTTTCAGCAAGGATCTCTGGCTCGGGTTGAATGTTCCCGGGCGGTGCTGGTGCAGCACCGATAATGGCAATGATCTTGTCTCGACACAACTCCGCCACGCGCCAACCGAAGGCACTCCCCATGGAATGAGTCAATAATGCCACCGGGCCATCGAGCTCTGAGATGACCCCAGCGAGACTTTGGCAGACCTGCTCGCTGGTGAGCGTCTGCAGATCAAGGGCGCCACTCCGACCGTGGCCCGGCCAGTCCGGCACAACTACCTTGTAGCCCCGATCGGCAAATCGATAGGCCCACCCTGATTTGCCCTCTGCTGTCATGAGGTAGCAACTACCCGTATGGCTACCTCCATGCACCATCACCACATGAACATGGCGTCCGGGATCGTTTGGAACGAAATGATCGCTGTAAATCCCAAGTGGACGAGCTATAGCTTCTGCGCGGTGGTTGATGATCATGCTTCAATCACACCTTTCGCAGTAGACGAAGCGGCTTCGATGAGGACGTTCGCCACCTCAACCGGCTTATCAAGCATCGCATCGTGCCCAGATTCGATCATAGCGATCTTCCACTCGGCTTCAACCTTCAACCGCTCATAAAACTGCCTAAACGGATTTGGTTCCCAGGCCGATGCCAACACGAATGTCTTATTTCTGACGTTGACGTGATTGCCTTTTAGCTGAATTGCTTCAATCATCGTCGCGAAAGGCTGTGGTGTAGCCATCGTGTCGACCCATGCGCGATCCTGCTCATTTACGTGGAGTATCGCTGCGGGAATAGGGGGACATGAGATCCCTCCATATCGGCCTGTCTCCTTGATATGCATGAGCTGATAGATCTCCGGTGACAGAGTCATGATCGAATCCCCATCTTGAGGAAACCATGCATCGAGATACACGAGCGAAGAGATGCGTTCGCTGACTTGATCCGCGACACCACTGATCACCATACCTGCATAGGAATGACCGCAAAGCACAACGTCGTGAAGTTCTTCGAACTTGATCAGATTGACGACGTCCTGAATATGAGTGGACAGATTGATGTCCGCGTGAAGCAGGTGACTTCGATCTGCCAAGCCCGAAAGCGTCGGCGTGTACACCGTGTGTCCTTCTTTACGGAGCAGCTGAGCGACTCGCTTCCAAATCCATCCTCCACGCCATCCGCCGTGGACCAAAACAAAATGCGACATGTACTTCCTTTCTCGAACTGTTAAGCACTCATCCTTCTACCGTCGTTTCCCGTTCCGGGGCTCGTGCCGGCAGAAGAAGAGATTTGTTCCAGTAGACAGCCTCGGTTCATTTCGCAATATGCTCTTCGAATTGAACTTCCGCCAAGAGGTTCTCCCTGTCCCGTCCGATAGTCGCGATCGCTGTGAAAACGTCATGATCGAAATACCGAACCGCACAATTGCGGTCTAATGCAGAGCCCTCGACAGTAACTCCGTCGAAGCTCCCCGCATAGCCAAAATAGTTAACGCTACGTCATAGTGTTGACTCCTGAAGAATGAGACGGCATCGAAAAGAGCGCTGATTCCCAAGACGTTCTGCAGCGATCTGTTGAGGCATGTTGTCCATGTGCTGACACTCCATCTATGTCGGAATATTCCGTGACAACTGCAGACTAAACAACGGCCAGAATCGGGCAGGGTGATTCATTTGCGATTTGGCGAACTGTTCCGACCCACTCCACATGTTGGGTGTGGCGTCGCAAGCCAATAACAATCAGGTTTGCCTTTAGTGCATGCGCGGCTTGGAGAATACCGGAGACCTCGGCTGCTTCGATGAGAGTCGTTTCGATCGTCACACCGTGGGACTTCGCAAGTTCGCTTGCCCTGACCTGCAATGACCCTAGCCGCGAGAGTTGGTCCTGACGGAACTCCTCGGGGGCCTGGGGAGCAACCACGACGGAAAGACCGTAGTAACCAGGCATAGGTTCGGCGATTGTTGCGAGAGTGACGTGGGAGCCGAGTACCTGTGCGAGCCTTACGCCTTCTTCAAGAGCCCGTTCAGACTCCCTTGAGCCGTCATATGCGATGAGAATTCGATCGTACATGGAGTTTTCCTTCCTTCCCTGATGCTCGATGACTGTCATTCATGTGCGGCAGCCGCAGAGTTCGCGGAGCGCAACGCTGCCAGGGTGGAGTTTGGTTCCGCTGGGAATTTGTTGCGGTGATCGGCAAGATAGCGATGAACGTCACTAATGACGACAGACCCTTCGCCCACAGCAGATGCGACGCGTTTCACAGATTTCGCTCGGACGTCACCAACGGCGAACATACCCGGCATACTGGTCGCGTAAGGAGTGTTTTCAAAACCATCCGTACCTCCTGTGAGGATGAAGCCCTTCTTATCAAGTAGAACCGTGCCGAAGAGCCAACCCGAATTGGGTTCGGCTCCGATCATCACAAACACGCTTCCAACTGGCTTCGTGATCGACTCACCCGTTTTACGATTGACCCAGGTGGCGAGTTCCAGAGAGGAATCGCCTCCGAATTCCACGAGTTCAGAATGCGTATAGAGCGTAATGTTGGAGGAGCTTTTGAGGCGCGAGATAAGATACTGCGACATCGTAGCTGCCAACGAATTTGAGCGGAGTATATGATGCACATGTTTCGCTATGCCCGACAAAAACAGTGCCGCCTGACCAGCGGAATTGCCGCCTCCCACAACGACGATCTCTTTTTCCCGGCAAAACGCCGCCTCCATGGCGGTCGCCGCATAGTAGATGCCGCAATTTTCGAATCTTCCATAGTTCTTAGCCGCGAGCTTGCGATACTGTGCCCCTGATGCCACAACAACGGCTCTCGATCGAACCGGCACATCGCCTGCAAGAGTCAGCTTGTGTATGCCGTCGACCTGTTCCGACGTTACGGTCGCTCGCGAGATAGCAAAGCTCACACCGAACTTCAGTGCCTGCAACTGAGCGCGGCTCGCGAGACGCTGGCCCGAGACCCCTGTCGGGAAACCGAGATAGTTCTCTATCCTCGAGCTGGTACCTGCCTGTCCTCCCGGTGCCGTGCTTTCGATCACGATTGTGGAAAGCCCCTCGGATGCCGCATAAACTGCAGCCGCGAGACCTGAAGGACCGGCGCCGACGACTGCTACGTCATAAATTCTGTCAGGATCGGGAAGTTCGGTGATCCCCAACTCATCAGCGAGTTGCGTGATTGTGGGTCTATGCAAGATGCGGCCGTCGGTCAAAAGAACTGCGGGGAGCTTGTCGTCGTGATCGGACAGGTCTTCCCCGAGTAGATGGATTTCCGGGGTGGGCACCTCAATCATTCGATGCGGATAGCTGTTGCGCACCAGAAAGCGTTGAAGGAGTGTCGTCTCAGCGTCATTGATATGACCCCGTACCGCAACACCGGCCATCTCTTCGGCAATGATGGCGATGCGACGCCAGATGACTCCGGAGGTGATCAGGTTCGCGATATCGCCTTCTTCGCGCATAAGTCTTTGAAAGTCCTTGCGTCGTATCCGAAGAAGCCGGGTGTCTCCCACAGTTGTCGCGTTCACGAGAGAGCCCTGAGTTGTCAGGAGATTCAGCTCACCGGTAAAGGCAAATCTCCGGTGATTTGCGATAACTTTGGATTCACCGTTCTTCATCGGCAAGCAGATCTCGACCTCGCCATCCAGCACCACGAACATATCGATTTCGCGGGCACCGTGCGTAAACAATGAGGTGTTGGCCGGGAAGATTTCTTCCTTGCCATAAGATCTCACTCGCTCGATCATCGTTTCCGTAAGTGGGGCGAACGCGAGATCCGGGCGAAGCTCTGCATTGCTCGATGCCTGGGAGGCTTCTCCATTGGCGCTCATGGTTTTCGGGTCTCCTTTTCGTTTACCAATGGAAGCATTCTACGATTCGTCTGTAACGCCGCTGTCTCTTGCAATCGCCTAGACCACTCGACGCTGCGAAGTCGTAGAAATGACAGTCACGACCTGCCCTGGCAGGTCGTTATGCAAAGCAGCATAGCTTTGAAGGTATGCCAAGGTAATTTTAGAGAAGTCCGGTCGTTGCAATCATGGCGGAACTGTGGAGATATTCTGAAGGTCGCGGAGTTGGCCTTCTTGAACGGTAATGATCAGCGCCGACGCAACAGCAGTGAAATCGGTTGCAAAGAGTGGAGTGACTTGCGGATCTTCCCGCTTTATCGTTTCGGGCAAATAGGCCTCGTAGGATTCGGTCGTCTCTGCATGGGAAACAACATACGCCCTGCTCCCAAGTTGCTTCCAGGAGGGCAAAGACATGGTAGCGTCCAGGGCAGCGCCTGAAGACGCAGTTTCAGTCCACTTTTTGCCGCCTTCTGGACTTATCGAGACCCACCCGCACGCATGCTAGGGGAGAGTCGCGCCAAAAGCTGGCCGAATTTTGGAGAGATTCCAACGATTACCGTTCCAGTGTGTGTCTTAAGAATCGCTGGTGTGAGAGGCACAGATGCCCGAGAGCGAATCGACGTTGGCGATCCTGCCGGAAGCTTCTCACATCGGCGCGAGCGGGCTAGTCTACGCGGCAGCGCGTGACGAGGCGAGGACTCAATGAGGGGATCGAATTCTCCGGAAAATCTCCAGAGTTCGGTCAGAGTTTCAGCGTGTAGCTCCCTTAACATAGCTGTTTATCTTGTTAGAGACTGGTATCGGTTTCTGAAGCGCATTTGAGAACAAAGGGTGCCTTTGCGCGTCCCAGAACAATCCACGACGTAATGTGGAGAGGCTTCATGCTCAAAATCAAACAGATTCTTTGCCCTGTAGATTTCTCCTCTATCTCCATAAGAGCCTACCGTCATGCGCTATCGCTTGCGGAGCACTATCAGGCAAATTTAGTGGCAATGCACGTCGTCGAGCTATGGCGACATCCTTCGGCTTCTTATGCTGCTTCCGCTGCAGACCTTAGAACGTTCTATGAGGGGCTGGACATGAGCGGTTTGGAGAGACTGCAGGAGTTCGTGAAGATGCACACGCATGACGAGGTTCGGCCCGAACTGCTCGTCGAAAGAGGAATGGCGCCAGATCAAATCCTGTCATCCGCGCAGGCCATGAGGCCAGACATCATTGTTATGGGGACGCACGGTCACCGAGGCTTCGATCGTCTGGTGCTTGGGTCAACCACCGATCGGGTTATGCGTACGGCTCCGTGCCCAGTGCTGGCAGTGCCTCCGGAAGACTCTATGGAGGCAGGTGAGGATTCCCATCACGTCCGGCGCCTGAAACGAATACTCCTTTGCACAGACTTTTCGGCCAATTCAGCGGACGCTTTCGAATACGCGATCTCGGTGGCTGCTGAGTACGATGCCGAGCTCACCCTTTTGCATGTGGTTGAGACCGGATTATTCGGAGATCCCGACGAGAAGGCCGCCCCAAAAGCGATGGAGGATCTGCGTCAACTAATTTCTATGAAGGAATCCTACAGCGCTCTGAAGATCAAGACCGCAGTGCGTTTTGGGAAGCCATACCAGGAGCTCATCAAGTACGCCTTCGAAGAGAGACCTGAAATAGTCGCCATGGGAGTGAGGGGCCGCGGGACTTTGGATGTTGCGGTATTCGGTTCAACTACCTACCGGGTAACGCAGCTGGGGCCGTGCCCAGTTCTGGTTGTGCCGTTTCGAAAGCTCGGTTCTGACGAAAGCGTTACGTAAAAGTGCCAAGTTTATGCGCTCTACGCGGTCGCAGGCTGAGTGCCTTCCTCGTCATGTTCACGAGTCGGATTGCGCAGAAGCACAAGAACCACGACGGCCCCGGCAAGCGAAGTGAAGGCACAAGAGAACATGACAAGGCGAAAGCCTGAAAGAAATGACATATCCAAGATCGACGTCGCTCTGATCCGTTGCTCTTCCGTCAGCCCCGCAGGTATTGGAATGTCATGGATTCGAGACTTGCCAGCGACCATTTGATTGCGAGCCTCGACTGGTAGACCGGAGCGATCCAGTTGCCTCTGCAGGCTGACTGCGAATCCATGCGCCAGGACCAGAGACAGCACCGATACAGCCAATAAGCCACCCATTCGGGAGAGTGCATTGTTTACCGCCGATGCAATGCCCGTTTGGTGGTCCAGGACCGAGGACATCACTGCAGTCGTGAGTGGTGCGACTGCACAGGTCATTCCAGCGCCAAGCAGCAGTACTCCGGGCAGGATGCCGAAGACGTAGCTTTGTTGCTGGTCCAAAAGAGCGAATGCAATGAAACCAGCCCCAGCGAGCGCCGCGCCGAGCGCCAGCAAGACACGCTCGCCGATTCGGGGGATCAAGTCTCCGACACGAGCAGAGAAGACGAACATGAGAGCGATCAGCGGAAGAAAGACCGCGCCCGCAGCGACGGGAGCGTAGTGACGCACCTGGATGAGGTAGAAAGGCGTTACATAGAGCGCCCCGGTCAGAGCCCCGTAGAGGAGGAAGGTAAGCAAGTTGGCAGCCAGAAAGCGTGGGATGCGGAAGAGCGATAGCGGGATCATCGCATTTGTTCGCTTGGACTGAGACCACAGAAAAGCAGCGAGCAGCACCAGTCCGGTCATGAATACCAAGATCACCTTAGGGCTGTGCCAACCAAACTCTGGGGCGAACGAAAGAGCATAGATCAACGCGGCGAAGGCTAACGTGGCCAACGCGGCCCCCAGGCGATCGAGGGGTCGTGCCATCTCGCCGTCGCCCGCCGATCGGCTTTCCGGGATTCGGGGCGACAACAAGACGACCACCATGGCGATTGGCACGTTTAGCAAAAAAATGAGTCGCCATGACCAGATCTGGATGAGCCAGCCCCCGGCCACGGGGCCGAGAGCGGCAAAGACGCTTGTCCAGGCGGACCAGGTTCCGATGGCCCTGCCACGCTGATCCGCAGGGAACGATGCTGACAGGATCGAGAGTCCTTGAGGAATCAGAAGCGCGGCTCCGATTCCCTGGATGATGCGGGATGCAACAAGCATTGCTAAAGAAAGCGAAAGAGCGCACGCCACGGAGGCGAGCGCAAAGATGACGATGCCCCAGATGAAGATCCGGCGCCTTCCATACCGATCACCGATAGCGCCCCCAGGTAGCAAGAGAGAGGCAGTGAACAGTGCGTAGCTCTGGACAATCCATTGAATACTGCCTGAGGTCCCCTGGAAGGCAGCTTGCAATCTCGGTAACGCAACATTGACAACTGAGCTATCCATGAACGCCAGTGACGAGCCAAGGATGATGGCAATTAATACCCATTTGCGGTCGTTCGGGGTACAAGGTGAAGCCGACGCACTTGAATCTACGTGAATACAGGGGGGTAAAACATGAGCATTAGCAGTCGGAATCATTGGCACAAGTCATGGATGCTCCCGAATGAGAAAGGACGCGCAGCCGACGCCCCAACTGGCAAAGGTCGAAGTCGTTTGGTTCGCCGTGTAGCAACAGAATCCATCATTATCACCATATGCCTTCAGTTCGGTGACGGACTATAGGGGATACCCATTAACAGATAGCCCGTAACATAAGGACCCGATTGTGATGAGCTATGAGTCAGTTTAGAGTTCGTGTGATAAGAGAAAGTCGCCACAATAGGCTTGGACTACCGATATGGAAAATGTAAAAGTTCGCATCATGCTGATAGACGGCCCTACCTTGTTCATTGAATATGCCGGCCTTCGTCTTCTTACCGATCCCACCTTTGACCCGCCCCAGCTTTATCCTTTGGGAGGAGAAAATCTCAGGAAGTATAATTCGCCACCGGTGACACCTGAGTCGCTGCTGCCCATTGACGCAGTTCTGCTGAGTCACGATCATCATATGGATAATCTGGACCAGGCTGGAAGAGCGTTTCTCCCGAGTGCGGGGCGCGTGATCACGACCGCCAGCGGAGCAAAGAGACTCGGAGGAGAGACGATCGGCCTTCACCCGTGGGAGACGACCACCATTCCGCTGCCGAATGGGGGTAAACTCACCATTACCGCGACGCCCGCGCGTCATGGTCCAATTGGGATTGAGCCAATCATCGGCGATGTGGTCGGATTCGTACTCTCGACTGAAGGCCACCGGGACATCTACATCACTGGTGACACGGTATGGTTTGAGGGTTTGGAGCCGGTAGCGCAGCGGTTCAATGTTGGTCTTGCTGTCCTCTATGCTGGTGCAGCTCAGCCGCGAGGCCCCTTCAACGTAACCATGAACTCCAACGACGCGCTTGAAGCAGCTAGTCGCTTCAAGGATGCCAAGATTACGTCTGTTCATAACTATGGCTGGAGTCATTTCATCCAGAGCCCGCAGGAATTGGAGACAGCCTTCAAATTTGTTGGGAATGATCGGCTCATCACACTAAAACCAGCTGTCCCAGTCGACTTGACTATTTGAGACTGCGCCCACCCGCTGACATTCGAGACCCTGTGCATCGAAAGGCAGCGGGTGACTGTGCAAATTTCCAGTATTGTCAGTTCCGACTTCCCATCTCTATCGTAGGGGGAATGGACAACATCAGGCTGACGGCCCGTGAGCGTGAGCTTTGGCGTGCTGTAGAGATACTCGGCGGTGTCATCTCCAGCCGTATTGAGAGCGAAGCCCTGAAAGCCTGCGTCAAAACTTCAACTATCCTCCCCCTCGGAACCTCTTCTTCGGGACCTTCCCTTCAGGCCATTTTGATGGCCTCGCTATACCGAAAGACTCACCTTCGATTTCGCAGTGACCCGTCATGCAGATGCACCCGTAGCATCTTTTGAAACAACTTTGGATACGCCGATAAAGCGCGCAGTGCATGTGAACGTAAACCTGGTCGTCGGTCCATCAGCAACATGGCGGATGCCATTGCTTGCGGGAGCCGCAACGTCGTGACGTGTTTCGAGGCATAGCTGTCCAGGTTATTCGAGCCGATAGCATCGGCCAGCAGCCTCGCCTGACGAAAGCTAATCGCCAGGCCCTCGCCCGTGATCGCATCGACAGATCCCGACGCGTCGCCCAGAAGCGCAATGTTGCCCCGCGTGACGCGACGCAGGCGTGTGGTGGTAGTGATCGCGCCGCGTTCGCTTGTAATGCACTGGAGGCCCGAGAGCTTGGCACGCAGCAGAGGCACACTATCGATAATGTCCTGCAGCCTCACTTCACGAGAACTCGTGACGACTGCTACGCAGATTTCTTCCTGACTCAGCGGAGTGATATAGGCCTGTCCCGCAGCAGCCCAGTGAACTTCTACGTATTCGCTCCAAGGTCTTATGCGGTAGTGGGCACGGAAGCCGAAACGTCGATGACGCAATCTGCGATCGTCAAGTGCTGCCCACGAACGTACACGCGAAGCGTGGCCATCAGCGCCGATTATCCAGCGATATGCGCACGGCTTACTCTGGACGGTTGGCGGTGCCGAAACACTGAGGACGACAGGCGCACCCCACAACATGCGAACGCCAACGTTCCTTGCATATTCCATTAGCAGATTGTGCAACGTTAATCTGCGGACGCCGAGACCCGTTTTGCTGGTTCCGTTGCTACTGTCTCGATCAAAGGTAGCCGATACCGTGCTATGCCCATCAGCAAAACGAATCCCGATAAACGGGGCACCGTCGTTCGGGCGCGGCACGACGCCCAGTTGAGCTAGTTCGAACAGCGCGTCCGGCATCAACCCTTCACCACAAGCCTTATCGATAGGAGGTCGCTGCGAATCCGCCAGTAATACGTCTGCTCCGCGGCGTCGCAGCGCAATTGCCGCCGCTAGCCCGGCAGGACCACCGCCGACAATTAGAACATCACAGCTCTGTTTCAAGACGTCGCCTTCCTCATAACTCCCAGCATGCGAGAGCCGGCCGCTCGGCATAAGCTTTGGGCAAGTTCAGCAGCCTATAAACAGATTCCCGCGCGATGGCCGGCATCTCACCTTCCATTCGCAGTCGCTGCGCGTCGAGGAAGCATCCGTAAGGTGCTCGTTGATTTCGAGATAAACGGTGCGGGCTTCGCTTGTTTATGCCAGCGGATCCACCCGCGTTGAAGTAGCGGTTCTTCCGAAGCATGTTACAAACTGAAGGTCCTCTCTCAGACGGGAACTGACGGACAGACGATTTCGTTAGAGATGGAGCCAATATAGCAACCATCGCCATGAGGAACACCCGAGCAGAATTAGGAAGAAGGTACGCACGATTACCCAACGCATGCTGTGGCCGGCTAACTACTGACACTCACACTCGGCGTCGGGCATCTGCAAGGGAACGCTAAAATTCCTCCCCGACCATCTCCTCGCTCTTTTTCCAAAGTGCCTCGGCAGTGGCGGCGTCGAGAGCGTACGCCCGAACGCCGTCATCTAGCGGTCCGAGCGGGCGATTATCCGATATGACTGGACTGGTGCGACAATTCTCGCAGTAGCCCGCCCCAACTTCATCGCCCGACGCCACGACAGCACACCAGACTGACGTCGCCGCACCTTGCTGAATTGTTTTCAATACGAACGGTTCTTTGCCTTCAGCGGCTAGCTGCTGGTTCATTTGGTCGATCATTTTCTCCATTGAACCTGGCTCCATGTGGCGCCCTAACTCAGTTTTGATGAGTCCTGGATGGACCGCCGTGGCGCGCGTACCACGGGCCCTGTGACGCTTATCGAACTCGACGCCAAAAAGAATGTTGGCCGTCTTCGATCGTCCATAGCCCACAAAGGGCTGGTATTCAGTTCTTGCGAAGTTCGGGTCGTCGAGGTCGACATTTGTGTATCGATGAGCTCCGGAGGATAGGTTAACGAGGCGCCCTCCGTCACGAATGAGTGCTGCGATCCGGTTGATCAGGACAAAGTGTCCAAGGTGATTCGTCCCGAATTGCCGCTCGAACCCATCCACCGTGTATTCAAGTGGAGTCGCCATGACACCTGCATTCGCGATTACTACATCGAATTGTTCGCCACTGTCCAACAATGCGTTGGCGCAAGCTCTCGCACTGCTGAGCTTTGCAAGGTCGGCTTCAACCAACTCGAAGTTGCCACCTTGTGCCTGCGCATCTTTTGTGATTTCGGTCGTCGCCCGTTGGGCCTTCGCCAAATCCCGCACGGCGCCCACAACATGCGCGCCATGCGAAACCAGCGATCGGGCAGTCTCGACTCCAATGCCGGCCGATACTCCGGTGACGAGGATCCTCTTGCCATTCAAATTGATTCCGGACAATACCTCGTCTGCCGTCGACGTAGCACCAAACGTGTTCGTCATCTTACTCCCTCCGTCTACAAATCAATAGAATTGGATGACGGCTGAATTCTCAGCGAGCTGGTCTCGTGGCCGCATCAGCCGCAGGGATTTACTCGGGATAGATCAGATTAGTGTTTGCTTCTCCCCGGTAGGAGTCTTCGCTGTAAAGAGGCCCGCAAAGTTATTTCGATACTGGAGAAAGACCAGAATCCAAAGCACGGACGCGACCAAGGCCGGAGCGATGCTGGCTGGAGCAAGAGTCAAATGAAAGGCAAGGATGTTGTAGAGTTCCGCCGCGAGCAGTGCCAGCGCCAGAGGTACAAAGTATCCCGACAGAAGCAAGACACCGCCCAATAACTGTACCGCGAAGTAGAACGCAGAGAAATGCGATGTACTGACGACCACGAAGAACTGCATCACCAGTGGATTGGCCGGCGGTGGTTGAGGAATAAAATTAAGAAACCCGTTCAGGCCGAAAACTGCGAACATCAGTCCCAGCAGATAGCGTGCAATTGTCGAAGCAATTTTCATGTGCTGTCTCTCCTTTAGAGGGTCTGCGCGTACGTTTGCACGGCCTGAAGATGGGGCGCGAGAAATGTATCCCGATCCTGACCATGATTCAGCGCCATGGTGCCGCCAGCTGTGAGAAATGTCGCTGCCGTCACGCCGAGGAAGCCGAAGAGTGCTCGAAGATATGGCTCCACGAAATTAAACGAGGCCATCTGGGTTTGGGCGTCGTAGATGCCGCCAGTTGCAAGGATGAACGTCGCCTTTTTGCCGATGATCAGCCCCTTTGGTGTTCCATCCGTGTAGGAGAAGGTCTTGCCGACACGAGCGATCTGGTCAATCCAGAGCTTCAGCACAGAGGGCACGCTGAAGTTATGCATGGGCACACCGAAGACATATTCATCAGCCTCCTCTAGTTCTGACAAAAAGGAATCCGACAGCGAAAGCAACTGTTTCTGCTCCGGAGTACGCGCCTCTTCGGGCGTATACACAGCACCCACCCACTCAGCAGTGATGGGCGGAATTGAAGTCGTGTTCAGGTCGCGGTCAATTACCAGCCCATGCGGATGGGAAGACTTCCACTGGGTGACAAACGCGGCGGTCAATTCACGTGAGACGGAACGACCATGGAGTGGACTGGAATCGACGTGCAAAAGCTTAGGCATCAGAAAACCCCCTATGCGACATCTGATGACTAATAGACATTAGTCGATTCAAAAGATAGACATGTGTCGAATAAGTACACTGTCGCGCTGCGAGGGACTATGCTTGAATTAGATATGTCAGATTCATTCCGATTCGGGGACGAGGTGGATTCAGTCGATCCACGCATTCTGCGGAGCCGCAGCATGCTTATTGAAGGTCTGGCTAGGTTGCTCAATATAAAAGACTTCGATCATATTTCTGTTCAGGACATCGCCGACGAGGCCGCTCTGAATCGCGCTACCTTTTATCTCCATTACCCAGATAAGAATGCCTTGTTGCAGGCCATGACTGAGACCCGGTTCCGGGAACTCGTTGAGCGTCGAAGTTTAACTTTCTCAGACTGTGAAGGTGGATTGCGGGCAATCGCATTAGGCGTCTGCGACTATCTTGCCGAGACCACCGGTTGCCCCAGTCAGTTGAAGAAAATGCCAGTCGAAGGATCAATCATCCCAGTCGTGGAAGCGATTTTCATGGAAGGCGCAAAAAACCACCCGGACGTGCCCGGTTTCGATAAAGCGATGGTGGCGACTACGACAGCCTGGGCAATCTTCGGTGCGGCCCGACGCTGGATTGAAACATCGGATCGTATTCCGGCCGAGGAGATGGCAGCGAAGATCGAGGGTATGGTCAAGCCGATCCTTCTGAACGTTTCTAAGGCGGCAAGTAAAGTCGGACTGTAGAGTGGCTCGTTTTGCTCCCTGTGGACTGTGGTCAGCTTATCGAGGGCCACAGCTGTTATCGGAGCGTGCGCCAGCTCCATAACGTGAAGCCAGCCACGTATCTATGATGCCTATCCTTCAATCGAAATGACGTAACGGAACTACCCGATCGTCACAGAAATCAAGTCCGCTTGAGTTCCTGTGTGTTGACAGAACTGACTGACCTCACAATGCATGGGCACTGCCAATACGCACAACCAAGCGCTGTTAGCGGATGACTATAACGTATATCCATTAATGGACATCTCGTAATAGAAGCACACAATTGCTTGGGGATGCTAATCCGTTTACAGTCAGGCAAATTGATCGTTGTCCTCTGAAGGCTGCCTGAACGGACTGAAGGACAGAAAAGCAGCTTCCAGATTGTGGGTGTTGTAGGTTCCCCCATCCATCGTTATCGTTGGTGCGTGGACAAGTTCAATCTGACAGCTCGTGAGCTCAACCTTTGGCGTGCCGTGAAGATACTCAGCGATGTCGTGTTCAGCCGCATTGAGAGCGGCGTCCTGAGGGCTTGCGGGCTTTCGGGCTCGGAGTTTAGCGTGTTAAGTCGCCTTCACGATTTAGGCGATGGGAAATTGGGCCAGCAGGACCTTTTACAGTCGTTGAAGTGGAACAAGAGCAGGCTTTCGCATCAGCTTACCCGCATGGAAGCAAAGGGATTTGTTCGTCGCGAGCCCGCCGGTCGCACCGCGGAGGTAGTGATGCTTGCTGCTGGGAAGAGGGTGCTCAAAGCGGCGCAGCCTGCGCACGCTCAAGCCATACGGCAGTACCTCAGCAAGAAGCTCACCCGAGAAGAAGCTGACACGCTACTCGCCATCTTTGAAAAGCTTTCAGAGTAGGTCCTTCTCGACTCTTGACCGTTCCAGATCGCTCCCTGACTTCACTCCTGGTTCCATCTCTCCAGCGGTTGCAGCCAGAAGGCCTCATGAAAAGAGAGCTCGAATGTATGCCTCACGAACTCGGTCCCGAAGTATAGAAGAGGAATTGCCACAGCAAGCATGACCGCGAAACATAGGACATTGCCGATGGTTTCAAGCGGCGTAGCGCGTGAGGGGGTGAGCGGCGATCCACACTGGCTACAACGTTCAGTCCGGCCGGGGTCCTGTTTCGTTAGCCATCGGTTAGTGCTCTTCGCCAGTGAAGCGATAGCGTTCGCTGTCTCCGTCGTCATCCTCGTCCTCCTCAGAGTCGTTTAGTGCCGCGAAAGCAGCACGTTCCTTTTTGTCCCTCCGCACATCAAGAAGCTGACTGCCCAGCGTGTGTTTCGGAGAGTAGCAATATTGCAAGTACGCCTCGAACAGGGCCAGATTCGGGGCGCCGCGTGCGAGCAGCTCCGGCAGATGTTTCTTATAGAGCTGGCTTAGAGCTTCGGGCGTGATGACATATAGTCGCTTGCTACCGTGAATCTCCACCGCTGCCTGCAACCAACCGACGTCGATCCAGTGGTGGATCTCAGTCTTCCGAATCCGTAGAGCTACAGAGAGACTCTCAATCGAGAAACGATCGCAACGGATGTCACGCAAGCTGAGGTTGTGCCGTCTGAGCATGCTTCGTATCGCCTGTGGCGTGCGATGCAGCTTCTTTGCGACTTCTTCAATTGATTTTCTAACGAGCTCTTCGCGTACCTCTTCAACCTCTTCATCTTTCCAGCGACGATGGTCGGTTGATCGCTTCAGCGCGTGCTGAATAATAAAACGCCAGCACTGGTCTTTTGTCCTTCCGGTGCGACGCTGGAGCCGTACGACGAGTTCCTCAAGTTTGTTGCCCGACAAGACCCTAGCCTGCGCAGCCATGGCATGTGCTTCCGGGCCCCAGTCGGTAGCCAGTGTCAACGAGTTTGATTGAGTCGTCATGCAAGACATATGTCAGTGCGAGCAACAGACATCCCCCTTCGTCTATAGAGCCGTCGAATCGAGAACAAACGAACATGTCAATCTGCAAAACGATGTCTTTGTGTGGATCTTTGCTACTATCGCAAGTGATTAAGCATCAAACTGGAAGCCTGGCTTCCGTTAGGTGATATGTCAACCTTCATGGATTAGCTAATGTTTTCACCGTCTCCCTCTGACCTTATTTGGGCCATCGGATTCGCTCCTCAGAGCCGCTGGATCGCTCCGGTAGTACGTGCTGCCGTTCGCGGTGCATGGCCGGAGGCGCAACAGATTGCCCATAACCAACTGGGCGACGAGACACTGGCACCTGAATTAATGGAAATCGCAATTCAGCAGACCGCCGAATACCTTGCCGATTCTCCTCCCATCGAAGTCGAAGCCGCTCAAGTTCATCTGGAGCGCTTCTATCGCAACGCAGTGAGGAGGAGGAAGAGGGCAAACCAACGGTTGTCATTCCGCGGTACCGCCAACGATATCGAATTCCTCCTGCCACCCACTAAATCCTTTGAGGACGAGGTGGAGGCCGAGATCGACCTCGATACAATTCTCGATGAGACGCCGCAAGACCTGCGCCATGCGATGCTGATGCGCTTCGGAGCACGCAGTTCGTGGAAGGATGTGTCCGTCGAGTCATCCAAGTCGATCGATGCCATTCGTATGGGGTGCCATCGTGAGATAGACCGCATTCGTAGAAGGCTCGGTATCAGGGTTCGCGGGCGCAAACGTTAAGTTACAAACATTCCCCTATAGAGGAAAGGTAATCGTGAATCAGTTGCCAGGCTTCAGGGAGGACGACGAGAACAACACGCTCACCTTTGAGCGCTGGGAGGCATATGTCGTCGAGCACTATCCCAACCCTGAGAGGCTAGGCTGCCCTGGCGACGATGTGCTGAAGCGGTTCGTCGATACCCCGGCCGCGGTTGGACTTGACCAACTTAATGACACACACATTACACGATGCAGGGAGTGTACCCTCGAATTGAGGCGACTGCGAGAGAGCCGTGAGCAGCTGATCGCGACAGCCCGCGCACAGTCGATGTCGACTCGCTCGAAAGCCCTGGGCTTTCTGATAGCTGCGTGTCTTGTGATTGCGGTGGGTATTGGTTTCCGGAAGATCGAGAGCGCCAGGCAAGCAACCTCCAATGCTTCGATCGCAAAGGTAGATGTGGATCTGAGTGGGGATGGCGTGGTCCGGGGGAGCGGGTCGTCTGTTTCTGAGGTTCAGGTGTCTCTCCGTCGAACCATCGTGGAACTTCATGTGAAGTTGCCGTACTACAGTCCTGCTGGCACATATCGAGTCACTGTCCAGTCCAACAGGAACGCACCGGCTCTCCGCGATGTGAATGCCAACGCGGAGGTAAACGGACCCCATGCCGATCTACATGTGACGCTCGATCTCCGTGACCTGCGTGCAGGTAAATATCTCCTCGGCACGAGGCATGATGGAGAGATGACTTACTATTACCCCCTGTCCTTGAATTGATCCGAGGCGTCATCGGTCATGCACACATGAGAGAGTTCTGCTCGATCAGTTTCGCGGCACGGTCGAGTCTCCGCGCCAACGTTCTCGCATAGCTCTGGGATAGCGGGCGGTCAGGACCAGTCATTGTCAACCACTCTGGTCGACAGCAAAGGTCACAGGTCACTGCGATCAGCGGTACAAGTGTGAAAGCTGTCTCGATGTCTGCAGCAGGGATCAGTTCAGCCCATTGGCTGCGGTACAGCTCCGAGAGCCGATGGACATGGCCGCACGCTCCACCGGTCTGCAGGAGTTGAAGACGCAGCTGTTCAAATGTCACGAAAGGCACACCAATACTAGCTTGCGCCCAATCGGTAAACAGGCATCCGCGTTGTGAGATGAGGATGTTCTCTACACTGAAGTCGCAGTGCATCAACGCATCTGGGATGTTCAGGCGCAGCATTCGAGAAGCTGCTTTTTCGAACAAATCCCGAATGCGCCGAATGCGGGCTGGTTGGAGGCGCGGCCCCGTCGATACCTCCTGCGCCTGCACCGCATCCTCGAGGTAGGGAATAAGTCCGGCTAACCGTTCGAGCAAGCGAGAGATACGGTGGTCATGACAGCCATCCTCGAGCAGCCTGCCTGTGTGCTGACAGCTTTCTCGTTGAAGTTCTGCGATGCGGCGGACAACATCTTCAAGGACTCGTCGATCGGTTGAGGCATTTGCCAGAGAGACACCCTCGTCGCGCATCAACCAGGCACTCCAACCCGAATGGACTGAGATGATCTCGGGCAGGTAATCCGGAAACAGCGATGCCATGGTGCTGGTGATACCCATTTCACTGCGGTTCAGAGAGCCTCCGGATTTGAGCCAATAAGCTTCACCTCGTTCGTTCTGGAATCGGATCAACGAACCGGTTGCTGAGGCATTGAATTGATCCAACCGCCAGCGTGTTTGAGGTCCGCGTGACCGCGTCTCGGTCTGAATCCATTCGATCGCCTCGTCGATCCATCCCAGCCGGGAGAATGGACCACGTCCAGTGGAACCCTGTGTCAGCACACTCGTGAGAGTGTCATGCTCGGTAGAGGACAGCGCGTTCGCGCGGATCTCAGAGAGCGATGTCGGGTGCAAAAGGCAGCCGTGCAGGCTACGCGTGTCGCGGAGTTCGACCAAGACGAGGTTGCCACATCCTGGCCGGTCACCGAGTATGTCGAGTACGATTCCTTCGACTCGCCACTTCTGACGGATGAGCTTTACGATCTCCCGGGCGGGGCGAGTCCATCGGGGGACACGGACACGAGGAAGCGCGATCGCACCGCTTCGGTGCTCAGCTAGTATTCGCCTCGGCACTTTCTGGATCAACACGAGTCGATACTCATCGGATTCAGGGTCCGAAAAGCGCATCCGCAATTGGGCCGCTAGGGCGCGTGGAGACTACCGAACTCCGCTCGCATATGCGGCCTCGAAGTGAGTGTGCCATTCAGGCCGATCCAACACAATTCGTAGAAGGCGACAATGTTTGGGATGGTCCTCGGTCAGAGGGTTGAAACCACCTCGACCGCTCTCTCCAATTGAGGGTCGGCTCCGGACCTTGCGGCGCTTGAATCAAACGGAACATGCACGTCCGGTTCAACCGGGCTGCCTTCGAGAACCCATCCATGCGCGGTGCGATAGACGCCAACGGGAAGCGCCACGCGGTAACCGCCGGAGAGTTTGAAGTCGTCGCCGCTCAACAGCCGACCGGAGGTCGGTTCGCCCACCAGGACCGCTAGACCGTTCTCCCGCGCAAATGCTGCCACAATCTCGCTCGCGCTGGCGGTGTGTCGGTCGACCAGGAGAACCACACGCTTGCTGAAGGGTTTCGGCTCAAGTCCTTCGGTGCGGAGCAGGATCGGTTTCACCCGGAGACCCAGCTTTGCGGCTGCGATCCGCCAACCGAATTTAACGGTTAGCCATTTCAAGACCAGCTTGCGCTGCGGTATTGAATCGAAAACCGGGAATCTCTGGGCGTCGGATGACATTCCAGATTGGCTGCGGTGCTCGCTGTAGCCGATGGGAAGACGTTCGGGTGTAAGCAGGCTCATTAACCGGACGACTGCCAAACCTCCTCCTGAGTTCCCACGGAGATCGATAATTAGCCGGTTCACCGGATGCAATTGCCGGATTGCGGTTGTAATTTCGTTCGCTACATCCACGCCGACCACGCCGGGGAACATGGAGATGCGGAGATATCCGATATCGTGGCGAATTCGCTTCGGCACGACCAGAGTAGGTTGCACGTATGGAAGCTGGAACCTCTTCTTCGACGCAATCGGGATGTCCAGTTTGCGGGTGACAGGACGACCTTCGTTAGTCAGCACCTGCACGATCGTTTTCTTCCCCAATGGAAAACTGGGATGTTCGGGTGGAGAGTAGATTCGGCCATCTACCGAGAGCAACACATCGCCGGCCTTGAGGCCAGCTCTGGCTCCTGGCCCACCCTCATGGACAATCTGAAAGACCCAGCGATCCTGCCCCTCGATCGATTCTGCACTGTAGGTCGCACTGATCGCCATTCGTGCCGTTGCGCGCTGAGGCCGTTGTTTGTAGAAGCCTACGTGGGAGGTTTTGAGTTCTGCGAGGAGTTTGCCCACTGCCAGTTCAAAGGACTCCGCGGACTCGGCACTCAGGATTGCCTCGCGGTGTCTATCTACGGCTGCCTTCCAGTCGACTCCCCGTAGATTCGGATCATAAAACTTGCTGATGACTCTCTCCGACAGCATATTCAAAATCTCTGATCGCTGGTCTCTGTTTAGTTGCTCCTCTGCCATTTCTCATTCCTTTGTTGTTTGGCTTCGGTTTCAAAGCGTCCCCGAGGGGTCCCCAACCACTTCAAAGCCTGCCCAATAGTACGGCGATAGGTCCGCCCGAACGAAATCCAGTTGCGCCTCGCGAAGCGCAGCCCCCTTCTCGTGATGCTGCGCGAGTTTCTGATAGAAGTCCGTCATCAGATGCTCAGCCGTCCTGTCCTGAAGCTCCCATAATGTCGATACGACTGTTTCCGCGCCCGCTTCGATGAATGCGTTCGATACGTTCGCGATATCCGATGCACCGATGGGGCCGACGCCGGTGTTACACGATGACAGGGCAACCAACCGCGCCCTGAGACGGAGATTGCGAATCTCACGTATCTCCAGGCGTCCATCGTCCGGACCATCGCTTTCGGGTGAAAACACCAACGCAGAACGGTCCGGGAATTCCAGATCCGCGTAGCCGTGGAGCGCCAAGTGTAAAACGCGATACTTCATCAGAGGAAGTTGCTTGAAGCGGGTCTCTGTCGCGTCCGGACCTATTAGTAATGTGTTAGGTTCTGGAAAGTCGCCGGCGATCTCCTCGACCTCCTGCTTACTCTCCGGCAGAGGTTCGAAGTCAGGAGTCGGGGCACGCAACGAGACGGACCGGACCTCAGCTTCTTCCTGTTCATCCATGGCCGACCATGCAGCAACACCGACATAGGACAGAGGATCGCTGCTGGTGACCTGTTCGCGATCCCTCAGGAGGGAAAGAACTGTCGCCGATGGACTTGCACTGACGGTGTGCGTCGTGAGCACGTAAGCGTTGTTCGCCATGAGGGCAGAGAATGGGAGCAGATGAAGTTGCCCGTCCGGAATGACGATCAAGGCCGGGTTCGAGCGATACTCCGGTACAGGCGCCAGGAGCTCACTAAAGAGCCGCGAGGCAAGCACTCGATCTGCGCTGCGACGACGCATCGTAGCTTCGTAGTGTCGAGCGTCCAGCTCGATCTCCTGCTTCGATGGCAGATCGTATTTATGAACGCTTCCGCGCGTAATGGCGAGAACAGAGGAGGTTGGCTCGGCGAGAACATACTCGAGAACAAGTTCGCCGGATTCCAGATGATTCTGGACACTTGCCACAGAAAACGGACGCCTGGCAGCGCGCATAGCGAGCGTCGTGTTATCGCTCGAGAGATTTGCGGTGCGAAGCGCCTCTTCTAATTGCAAGGTAATCGCGGGTTCATCACTCTCAATGAGCTTCACGTTCAGGTCCGAGATCTTCTGCTCCACAGGAGAGATCGGATGAGGGAGTACCAGCGCGTGATCCTCCAACGCGTGAGCCTCGACCCTTCCGCGCTCCCTCTCTACGACCTCGAAGGCCCCCGCAAGGTCGCCCTCGCCGGCAAGTGATCGATAGTATGAGGTGTAGACAACGCCCAACTGCGTGATCAGGTCGCGCTCGACTTCCGGGGTGGGCGCTGTCGCGACTAGTGAGTCGATCAGGGTTAGGCTCCGTTCGTACAAGGAGTGCGCTTCGTGCGACCGGCCCATCCTATCGAGGATCTCTGCTTTGATCGCCAAGTTGCGGGGAGCATAATACAGCTCATCGGGTTGCTCTTCATTGGCATGAATGGCTTCATCGACTGCCTTGAGCGCGTCGGGCAATTTCTCCTCGTGTTCCAGGGATACCGCGAGCAAGCCGCCGGTCTCGGCGATGCCTCGCCAGTATTCAAGATGTCTTGCATAGGCCAAGGCGCGCTCGTAAACATGCGAGGCCTGATTCCATTGATTGATGTCGCCATAGACCTTTCCTTTGGATGTCAGGATCTGGAAGACGTGCGCATCCAGTGTCGAAGACGGAAGGCGCGCAATGGCTTCATCTGCGAGTTCCAGGGCATCCGAATATCGATGTAAGCCTCGCAATGCGTCAATTTTCGAGTCCATGGCAATACTGGGATATGCAACACTGCGGGAGCTGGTCGCGGTGTTGATGGCTTCGTCAAGAACCCGCATCGCACTCTCGTACTGCTGGAGTTCTACCAGGCCAGCGCCATATACGCTTGCATAGCGAACGTGCGCGGGCTGATCGTGAAGACACCGTGCCGTTATCCATGCAATGCGGACGAGCCTTCCTGCCGACGCGACGTCTCCCTGCAGGAATGCGGCGATACCTTGCTCTCCGACGGCACGGGCCGCCAGACGATATCGACCGCGTCTGAGAGCGATGGTCTCAACCTGCTCCCACGTCTTCCGCGCCATCCCCGCATCGTAGTTCGTCTCGAGCATCCCTTCGATGAGCAGGATCCTCAGGTGGGTATCAGGGCCGTTCGCATCCGGTCGCGTCTCGTCTCTCTGAAGCTCCACCAATAGGGACGAGATGGGCTCCGACTCGGCCCGGAGAATGAAGCGGCTTACGTGCGCATAGAGCGCCTTCGATGGCAGGTGCTGCGTCGTAAGGAGTGACTCAGCCTTTTCGTAGAGCGGGTCAGCCTCAACCCAGTCATTGTTCCACGCGAGCTTGTCTGCCCGTTCGAGGAGAGCCTCGGCGCCTCCTACGGAATTTCGGAAGAGATAGAGACATACGAGTCCTGAGGCCATTGAGGCTCCGAGGACAGTGGCAAGGGTAAGACGTTTGCTGAGTCTCGACATAGCAGCACAGAATCAAATCCTCCTGAGCGAGTGACTCCTCGACTGGGGATACGGCGAAGGCTAACACGTCGTGACCGGGGTTGATATTCGTAGAAGGCGACAAAATGGCAGGTCATTTTATCGGTCGCCTCTCGTTAAGAGTTAACGCAAACTAACAGTGAAAATCTTCGAAAATCGGCCATAAAAGCTGGCTCGTTCCTACTCCTCCCAGAGTTGCTATAGCAACTGTCACCGTGCTAAGGTGATGCCCATGCACTGCAGAAGAGAAAAAAGTTTCCGCATGTTGCGACTGCGAAAGCCACTCGTGACCAACAGCAGTCTTTCGAAAGACTCCTCTAAGATCGAGTGCTAGAGTTACGCCTGCGCAGTCCTGCTGTATTTTTTCGTTGATCGATTTGATCCCAGTTCGTTGATGGTTGACGTCAGATCTACCCCTCTCTCTGGTGATTCAGTTCATCCATGCGCGAGGGTCGCTTTTCTTTGCTGTTCACTGGATATTGACCAGGGGGCCAAAGTTATGGGCTTAGATCTCGCGTTGCTGATGCGTCTCCGGTTTTCCAAGATCGAGGATGCAGTAACGGTGACAGGCACACGGTCACTATCACCAGGGGCCGATCCATGGCATTTGCGTTATTAAGCGAAACACTGCCGAGACTCTTGTTATTCGTCGAAAGGCACAGAAGACCCGCAGTGACGGTCCTCCTCGCCGGTAGCGGTTTATTCGTTTATGAGCTGCGCTTCCATTTGGTATTGGCCGGAGTGGTTGCGATAGCCGTCGCGACTGGGGGATGGGTCTTCGTGAAAGGTTCGCGCCGGCGCGACGGCTCTTCGCGTCGATCTCAACTGAATAGCCCGAACAAGTGTGAGGGTCCTTCAAAACGTAAAGAGGACTGCCCGTTCAGGAACGAAAACTTCGTGTCAATGTTGCGATTCCTTCCAGTCGGCGTTGCATATTTTGGTCTCGGGCGGAGGGTCCTCTATTGCAATCAGGCGTTCTGCCGAATCTACGGATTCGACGAAGAGGAGCTGATAGGCGAGGTGCCCCCGATGCCGGAAGATCGCAGGCTGGAGTGGTCACAGATTGAAGAGGATCTGCGACTGGGACGTCACTTTTTCAACATCGAGACCGTAAGGGTTCGAAAAGACGGGACCCAGTTTCGCGCTTACATCTCCGGGTTGCCTATATTCGACGACAAGCGCGAGCTGACCGGGTTGATGGGAATCATTATCGGCGCAGAAGATATGCCAATGGCTCATGGCATCGCCTATGACCATATCCTGTCCCTCGCAGAGAGCAGTTCAAACTTTCTTCTTTTGCTAGACCCGAACCTTCGGATCGTTTATGCAAATCCCGGATTTTCCGTGGCAACGGGCGTCGAAGCCACAGATCTCTACAACACGGAGATTCTGGAATACTTCCCGGTTGACGAGCGTGCGAGCATCCGCACAGATTTCGACGAAGCGTTGCTTTCGGGACGAAACGACTTCTCCGCGGAAGCACATGTCCAAAATATCGCAGAGAGCTCGGCGGTCCCGGTGAGGCTCGAATTCTATCCCGTATATGGGCCAGATGCACGAACGCCAAGCGCGATAGCATGCGTTGCCCACGACCTGCAACGGGAAACCGAGCTTCGAAATCAACTTCTCCAGAGCACCCGAGAACGGCAGACGCTCTTCGAGCGATCGCCAATTGGCATTCTCAAGGTGAACACCTTGGGCTATCCGATCGCCATCAACAGCAAATTTCAAGAGATGATCGGTTATAACTGCGAGGAACTCAAGAAGCTCCCTTTCTCAACGCTCGTGTATCCGGATGATCTTGTGCGTGGCCGAACACTGTTCCTCGACCTTGCGGCCGGAAAGATTGAGCAGTTCCAAATTGGGAAACGCCTGGTACGAAAGGATGGAGCTGTCATTCGCACGGTAATGTTCGTATCACTAGTACGGGATGCCGCCGGCAAACCCTCTCACACGATCAGTGTCGTGACACCGCTACCTGAAGAGGTATTCATTGCGGAGGTTCCGGAACTCCCGCATGCCAACGCCTGATCTCGAGCGCAACTGTTATAAGGTGGCGGCGCGCAAGACTCCGTCAGGAACCTGAGCTACACAGCCAACGAGAATCTAGGACCTTTGGCTACCCTGCGGAAGTGGTCATTCGCTAAATCTCGCTGAGGCGAAGTTGCCCTCCGATTCCGGGGCTGTCCAGCGAAGTCTCGTCGGCCTTGTCAAAGAGCTCGCGATAGAGATTGGAATCACGGTACAAGTCTCGGTGTCTTCCTTCGGCGACGATTTGCCCTCCGTCAAGGAGAACCAGCCGATCTACCCACATAAGAGAGTGCAGGCGGTGGGAAATGATAACGACCGTCTGAGCGCCCCCAGTGTCAGCGATGGATCGGAGTACGGCATTCTCGGTGGGGACGTCTAGTGCGGAGGTAGCTTCATCGAGAACCAGGATGCTGGCATTCCTCAAGAGTGCCCGCGCCAGAGCCAGGCGTTGACGTTCTCCACCCGAGAGACGCGCAGCCTCGGGGCCAAGCGCGGTGGTCAGGCCTTCCGGCAGACGCTGGATGACGCCCTTTAGCTGCGCTGCTTCGATGGCAGTCTCAAGTTGGGTCTCAGTGGCCGATGGCGCTGCATAGAGAAGATTGTCGCGGACGGTTCCGGAGAACAAGGCAGGATATTGGGGCACATAGCAGAGCGAGGCGCGGAGAGCTGAAAGCCGGTACTCTCGGAGAGGAATCGCTTCGAGTGCGATCTCTCCTTTCGTGGGATCTGCCACACGGGCCAAGAGACGCGCTAAAGTGGACTTTCCTGAGCCGCTTCTTCCGACAATGGCGAGCCGTTCGCCCGGGCGAATGGAAAGCGACACATCGTGGAGACTTTGTTCTGCATCGGTATAGGAAAAGCAAACTGAGTCGCAGATGAGGCCGCGGCGCAAAGGGGAGGGAACTGACTGGACTGTTCCATAATCCTGCACAGTCGGCTCTGTTTCGAGGACCTCCCGTACGCGGCGGGTGCTTGCCAGCATCCGTTGTGAGCGCGCGTATAACTCCATTACGGACGAGACGGGCTCAAATATCCGTGTCACGTAAGCATAGAAGGCGACGAGACTGCCTATGCTAAGAGCTCCCCGGAGGTACTCGTGCGTTCCCATCCCAAGAAGGCATAGGATGGCACAAGCCATCACCGCGGTAACGGTAACGCTGAAACCGATTTCGGTCTTCCGCTGCGACCACTGTGCAGTCGCCGTCTCATCGCGAATATTTATGGCGCGCGTCGCGCATAGTTCTTCCGCTCCCAGGAGTTGAATCTGCGGAACCGCTCCGAGGTGTTCGGCGAGGTGGGCTGAGCTTCGACCCACTTCGGCCTGGGTCCGGTCGGCCTTGAGCTGAATGAGGTTGCGGTATCTTGCCCGGACCCACAAAAACAGCGGCAAGAGTGGCAGAACCGTGAGAGTCATCCGCCAATTCAGGCTGAACATGACCACCAGGTTCAGGATAAAGAACAGCACCGAGCGCAGGATGGTGTTCAGCGCATCGGCGGCGAATTGCGCGACCTGTTCGACATCCTGCTCGATCCGGCTAAGCTTTTCCCCTACATGCGTCCGCTCATGCCAATCAGCCGAGAGCGCCGTCATATGTCTCACTAACTCTGTACGCAGATCGAGACCTATACGTTGACTCACCCGAAAGCTGACCAGGGAAGAGCAGCCGCCGACGGCAGACCGGCCTACAAAGCACAGGGAGATCGACAGAACCATGCCAAGCGACGTGAGCAGATCGCGGGACGGTAAGGTTACATCCAGCCAGCGCCGCATCAGCAGCGGATCAATCGTAGCGACGATACTGCCAATCATCGCCGCGGCCACGCTGAGCGTCACCAAACGCACATGCGGTTGCGCCTTTACCAGAAGCCATCGGACTGTACCGAGAGGTGCCATCAGATGCTCTCAATGTGGATGCATGGTTAAACACTTGTAGAACGCAAACTCGCGTACTGTATCCGGATCAAGGATTTGAAGCGAACGGCATTCCCACCTCATCTGAGATCAAATCGGGATTTCGGATTGCTCCCGTGACTCTCCTTCAACTGAATTGCATCGAGCGTAGTAACTCCGGGACTCAAAATCGGGCGGTGCGGGTTAGGGGTCATTCATTTGCTACTGGAGCTTGGTATAAGCGTTCCACAACATAGTTTCTTCCGGATGCTCTTGCTGAACGCGCGATTGGTCATTCCTTCCGCGCGAGGCGATACTGTTGGAACGTGTGGCGCTTCAACTCGCCGCGGCCGTGTACCAATCGAACTGCCGATGTCGCGAGCTGTGGTAGGAAAGAGACGCGCTGGGGTCCAACTCCATGCGCACCTTGGGAACTCTGCTGAGATTTAGCCTTGGGGATGCATTGGTGGCGAAGCACGGAGACGAAGAACTTACTGAAATCGAGCGAGAGATCATAGCGGAAATCCGCTACTGGCGGTCGATGCCTCAAGGCGATCCTCGGCGAGAAGACCTGAGCGATCCTGCCACCTTCGTTTACAACTTGATCGAGCGAAAACACGCGAACGTGCAACTGCATGTGAAACGCATCCTTCCTGAGTTGGGCATCTCTTTGAGGACATTCGAACGTCGTTTCAAGAAGAAGTACAACAAAAATGTCCGGGATCATATCCATGAGGTTCGGCTCGAAACAGCGTGCTCGATGCTGGGCTATGTCCATGCCGAGTTGATCGGAGACATTGCGGTGCGGTTGGGCTATACAGAGATTCGAGACTTCAATCGGTTCTTCTCCGACCATACACATATGTCACCGACAAATTGGCGTGAACGCGAACAAGCCCTGACCGAGCGTGACATCCACGCGCGCGATGGTGAGGGCAACGAGCCTAACGACTAGCCACACTCTACCGCGTGTCCGAGCGGAATCGAACAGCGTGTGTGTACTTTGTCGACTTATACGAATTGTTTGTTTCTCAGCTCAGGAGCACACTCATCTTCATCAGTTGGCTTTTCAGTAGTTGAGTCACTTGAATACTGACCGACTTATCTCGGTGATTTTCTCGGCATTCTAAAAAGACTCAAGGAGAGCAACATCCATTAAGGACCGGGAACAGTCATCCGCTGCGAAGCAGGTCGGCCCGGATCAAGGAACCCTTGCGCCTCAGAGAGGTTGAATATGTTGATTGCTAAATCAGAGCTTCGATCTGTAATTACAGCGCAGGGCGCGATGATTCTCAACATTGAGGCCGATGAGATCTCGACATTAAACGAGCTCGGTGGCTACATATGGGGACTTCTACTCGAGGGTAAGTCGACGGATCAGGTCGTCGCCGACCTTGCCCGAGAGACCGGAGCGGACGTTTCAGTGATAGCGGCTGACGTGAACGAGTTTCTCGAGCAGTTGGCGGCGAAGAAGATTGTAACTCTCTAGGAAGTCGAGCGAACACCACAATGCCAAATGTCCCAGATCAAGTTGAAACACGAACATACGCGCTTGCACTGATCGGCCCGAACTCTGACGGATTGATGGGTTTATCAGGCGTGCACGGTGTTCAACTGCCGCATGTCGAGATCCCGAAATGGACCAGGGTCGCGGAGGAAATCAATCTGGCCGTTCGAAAAAGATGGGGGCTCGATAGCCTTGTGCTGGAGCTCCTGCCTTCGCAAAATGGAGCTCCCGATTGCGTGCTCGCCGAGGTCATCGGGCAGAAGTCTGGATCAATACCTGAAGAACTCTCGATTTGCGACCTTGATGTAATCGAAGGCCCTGAGATCACACCTGGGACGCGAGATGCGCTTCGCACAACGATCACTGGCAATGGTTCGGCAAAAGGGCCATTCTCACGCCGCGGTTGGCTTATTGAAGCGAGGGACTGGATTGAACAGAGCGCAGGAAATGGGAAGGCCACGCTCTCAGGAGTCTTCCGCCAATACAACGCGAGCGAATCCTTTGCGCTCGTCCGGTTTGAACGGTTGGAGGGCCAGGCAATCTGGCTTAAAGCTACTGGAGTTCCCAATGCACACGAGTTCGACGTCACCGTCCGGCTGTCGCAATTATTTCCTGACTTTCTTCCGCAGTTGATCGCAGCTCGTTCAGACTGGAACGCATGGATCACGGAAGACGCAGGGACGTCTCTCGGGGCATGCCAAGACCTGCCCACACTAGTGCGCGCCGTCGAAGTGTTGGCGGATTTACAGATCGAGAGCCTCGGAGAGATAGACATGTTGAAAGCCGCAGGGTGCATGGACCGCAGCCTGCGCAATGTACACACGAACCTCGGCCAGATGTTCGATTTCCTCGATGAGGCTATGAAGCTCCAGGTTTCGACTAAGTCTAAACCCCTTTCCTCTGCGAGGTTAAGAGAGATTTCAGAAGTTGTCGACGAAGCGTGTACCGCGATGCTCGGTCTTGGCATTCCTCCTTGTCTCGTCAATGGGGACATAAATCTCGACAACATCCTCTTCGATGGAGTTCGATACCGCTTCATTGACTGGGCGGAGGTGGGGATCGGTAATCCCTTTCTGACCTTGCAACAGGTTATCCAGCACGTTATTCGTGATGACGAACATCAGGAATGGGCGCCAGTCCTGCGTGCAGCTTACCGAGCCAAATGGCTTTGGCTGCTCAGCGGGGACCAGATAGATAGGGCCTTCTCACTCATGCCTCTACTTACAATCGTCGACTATCTATACGGTCGTGGCGAGTGGCTCCTGTCCGAACGGCGCGACGAGACTTCATTTCAGAGCTTCGCGCGTACGCTCGGACGGTGCATGGACCGAGCCGCTGCAGAACTTTCCTCGAAGGGGGCAATCCAGTCATGAGTGCGATCGCAGGAGGAGTAATCGATGTTATTCACGGTATCGAGGTGCGGGACCCGTATCGCTGGCTTGAGGACCGAAACTCACGGGAGACCGATCAGTGGCTTCATAGCCAGGCCCGGATTTGCAATGAGTACTTCCTGCGGAACCACCTGTACGACCCCTTGCAAAAAGCCATTCGAGACACGCTCTCGGTTGAGATCGTGGATCAGGCTGCTCGGGTGGGCCGATACCTCTTCCCGCGGAAGCAGTGTCGCGGCGAAGAACAGGCTTCGATTCGAGTATGCGATGTAGAGAAAGCAGCAGAAAAGATACTGGTGGATCCCGCCGCACTTGGCCCTGGAACATCGGTGGAGATCTTGCATGTGTCCCGTGACGCTTCGCTTCTTGCCTACAAAGTTCGCGCCAAAGGAACGGATGCTATGGAGGTGCATGTCGTCGATGTCCAGACAGGCATTATTCTGCCAGACTACGTTCCCTTGGCGTATGGCCGGGGGTTCACGTTCGACAGACTGGGATCAGGCTTCTTCTACTCGGCGGAGCCCGTTCAACGAACGGACGTGCTCTCGATTCGTTACCACCGCTTCGGCAATGATTTTACAGAGGATATTTCGGTGTTTACAGTCCCGTGGACTCCGAAACGTCATCTGATCTTGCTTGGAGATAACGGGGTTCTTGGCGCGCTGGTCACCGACTCGTTTGGAGAGGAGATGGTGCAGGATTTCTTTGTTACTGACGAAGCTAACGTACATGTCTGGAAGCCCGTTTACAAAGGTATGAAAAATCGGGCCGTGCCTCTGATTTCCCAAGGCAGAATATTCCTGATCGATCGCTATGACTCTCGGGGTGGAAGCATTCTGGAACTCAACGAGGCAGGAGAAACGCACGGCATAGTTGTTCCGCATAGGTGCAGCCCGATTCAGAGATGCACAACTGGTCCAAGCTGCTTCTTTGTGAGTTATTTGGATAAAGAGCAAACGCGCCTCGAACAGTGGAGTCTAAATGGCGAGCTCTTCAACGAATACCTCATACCAAATCGTGGTTCCGTGGAAGTGTTTCCGTCTCTCTCCGATGAGAGCGGTTCCTTGTTCTTTCTTCAGGAGACTTACACGGAAGCTCCGAGCCTCTGGGAGATCAAGCTGTCCGAGAGAACGGAGCCGACCACCACACTCTTGAACGTTTCCGAGCAAAGCATTTCAGCTATTGTTCGCCAATGCTCATATACCTCTCATGACGGAACCCGGATACCGATGGTACTGATCGGCCCGAGAGAAGACGGAGAATCGGGCATTCGACCGGTGGTGATGATGGGATACGGTGGCTTCGGCGCTGCGGAGAAGCCACGTTTTTCTCGGTTCATCAAGCTCATTGTCGAGCTCGGTGTGACAGTCGCGAGGCCAAGTATCAGGGGCGGGTCAGAGTTTGGGGAGGCGTGGCACCTTGCGGCAGTCCGAAGAAATAGGCAAACGGCAATCGATGACTTTCTGGCGGCTGCGGAGTGGCTCCAATCGGAGGGCCTTACGGACCAGAGGCACCTCGCGATCATGGGCAGCTCTAACGGAGGCCTTCTAGTTGCGGCCGCGGCAGTGCAGAGACCAGATCTCTTCGAGGCGGTGGTGTGTACGGGACCTCTCACAGATATGGTCCGATATGAACGCTTTGATAGGGCGTCTAAGTGGAGATCCGAGTACGGTACCGCAGAGGACCTCGATGAGTTTCGAGCTCTATTATCCTATTCGCCTTACCACAACGTTAAGGACACAGTCGACTATCCTGCAATGCTCGTTGTCTCCGGCGACGCGGACGACCGCTGCAATCCCGCTCACGCCAGGAAGATCGTTGCTGCAATTCGAGAACGCCAAACACAGCAGAGGCCCATATTGCTGGACTATGGAATCGATTGGGGACACGTGCCAACGCTCTCCCTCACCGAACGCACTCAGTCGCTCTGTCGCAAGATCGCGTTCCTCTGCGAGCAGCTCGGAATCTCGATCGAAGGAGATGCACTCCATGATGTATTTGATTCTTAGAAGCTACCTCATGCTGATTGCCGTTGACGTCGCGCTGAGGAGGGCAGGCCTTAAGAACGCTTACAAAATTGTCAGCGAGAGCACGACGAGACAAATTGCGGGGGACCGAAGAGTCCCGTATGAGCACATTTGCAAATCCGTGGACCTTGCTTGTGTCTTCTATCCGAAGACCGTTTTTTGTCTACAGCGCTCTGTGGCCGGCGTCGCAGTTCTTCGCGCATCTGGCTGGCCGGCAGAGTTTGTGACCGGCTGTTCCATCAGCACTTTTGAGAACCACGCCTGGGCGGAGCTAAACGGCGCCGTCGTCAACGATAAGCCCTACATGCATGAGATGTACCAGGTCCTTGACCGCCTGTGAGGCATTTCTATGAATATCCTATTCGGAATATGGCGTTCCAACGGCTCAGCAATCCGCCGGGAAGAACTGGAGTCGATGGCAGAGCACACGCGACGGTTTGCTCCTGACGGTGAATGGATGCAGATCACCCCCGAGCTCGGTTTCGGAGTCCAGGCCCAGTATACCCATGCGCGCTCAAGGCTTGAGGTACAGCCAAATCGGGATGAGGCGGGGAATGTGATTATCTACGACGGTCGTCTAGACAATTATCGTGACCTTGCCAGGGAGTTTCATCTTCAAGCAGAGGTAACACCTGACTCCGAGATCATCCTGCGATCCTATGAGCGTTGGGGTCAAGACTGCTTCGTACGCCTGATTGGGGATTGGGCTCTGATCTTGTGGGACTCTCGAATGCGCACACTTTATCTGGCGCGCGACCATGCTGGCACCCGGACACTCCACTATTCTCGCGATGCCACTGGGACTATTACCTGGGCGACATTTCTTGATTCCTATCTAAACACTTCGGCTCTCAATGCACTCGATCCCGTGTACATAGCAAGCTACCTCGCGCTGCTGCCATCTCATGGCAGTACCCCCTATCGCGATGTACGAGTTGTCTTGCCGGGACACTTTATGACAGCGACCAAGAGCGGGATTAAGACAGAACAGTTTTGGCTGCCAAACACAGAGGAGTTTGGCGCAAAGAGCTCGATAGAAGACTACAAGATGGAGTTCCTTCATTTGCTCGAACAATCCGTCGAGCGTCGCACCCTACCGGGCGCGCCGGCGCTAATTCAACTCAGCGGTGGCATGGACTCGACTTCTATTGTTTGTGTGGCTGACCGCCTGCGTCGTCGCCACTCTGGCTCACAGGGTCCAACCGAGACCCTCTCCTACTTCAACGATTCGGAACCCACGTGGAACGAGCGTCCGTACTTTACTTTGGTTGAACGTAGACTTGGCCGAGCGGGAATTCACATCGATGCATCCCGTTTCAGAACCTCCTTCAACCGGCCCTCCGGCGTTGGCTCACGCTACCTTTATCCAGGCATCGATGAGAGCACAGTCAGAAATGATATAGAGCTCTATTCAGTCACACATGCGAACGGTCATCGAGCAATTATCTCGGGAATTGGAGGCGACGAATTTACAGGTGGATTGGCGAATCCAGAAGCGGAGATCGCAGGGCTTCTTTCAAAGGGACGAATTTTCCAGGGATTTCAGAGGATGATTGCATGGTGCCTTGATCGAAGAATCTCGGCTTGCGAACTTTCAAAGCGCACAGGATCATATTGGATTCGGCACATATTTAGGCGTTCATCTCAGCAGTCAACTACGCTCGTCCCATGGCTCACGGAGACTGCGCGGCACCACTGTCTCAGTGCACTAGCCGAGCGCCCTATAGTTCGTTTCATGCCATTTGTGAGAAGTCTAAGAGCATGTGATTTCAACGAGACTTGGTGGTCGACCCTCAGAACACAACCACACCTCAAGCCGAGCGAAGTTTATCGTTACGAATACCGGTACCCCTACCTAGATCGCGACCTTCTTGCATTCTTATTGCGGTTGCCAGAGGATGAACTGGCTCGCCCTGGCAGACGCAGGTTCCTTATGCGTTCGGCGCTGAAGGGAATCGTCCCCGAAGAGATCTTGGAACGTCGCCGAAAAGCCTTTTTGCTGTCGAGTCCCCTTTCGAACATAAGAGACCTGACTCCATTCATAGCGGGTGCAATTGAGAAGTCCTTGCTTGGAGCCGAAGGTTATGTAGATACTTCGGAACTCAAGACCGCGCTCGAAAACATCGTAACCGGCAATGAAATCCTCTATTGGGGCCCCCTCTTGCGATTTGTTACGTTGGAGACTTGGCTACAACATCGAGAGAACGTAACCAGAGAAGGCTCTAGTGCCAATGATTTTGTGAGCGCAACTGCGCCCATAACCGAGTTCCCGCATCATGGGCTCCGACAATGAGCAGATGATGCGTGGAAAATCAAACCAAAGGAGAACTGCAATGACAACTTACATCAAGCCTCAACTGCTCAACACGAAGAAAGCCTCAGCGATCATCATGGGATCGCCGAAGCCAATCGGCCACCTTGACAACCATGTTCCAGGCTCCTCTGTCTCGTCCTATCGCAGCGACGAGTAGTAGTAGTCCGGCTAGCAACGCTCTGACCGGTTGAAAGCACTTCGACCGGTCAGAGTCAATCTTTCAGGGTCCTAATCTAAGCACCCGTCGTGTTAGTCGACAGGGAGCCCGATTTTAGACATTACGATTCTTTGCTAATGTTTCCTAAGTCCCCCCCCGCTTTGGCCGACGAGAATGTCGTTGCGCAATTGTTCCCATCGTTTGTACTGGTCCGCTTCCTGAGGTGTCGGTGTTTCGTAGCCTTGCAACCAAAACCTAAACCAATCAATGTTTCTATGTAAGCTTGCGATGCGAGCCTGCGGATGTTCGGGCTGATGCTTTTCGTTGGGGTAATAATAGAATTCCACTGGTCTGTGGAGTCGGCTCAAACCGACTAGCAGTTCCTCGTGGATGGCCAGATTATCTGGAGGACGGTCTGGATCATTGTCTTGTTTCCCATATCCCATGACTTCGGTCAGAAGCGGTGTGTGAACTTTGTCCAGATTGAATGAGATTGAGTAGTCGAGCCAGTTTTTTAAAGTGTCGCCGTACGGTGGACCGCCGTAGAGGCCTTCGTGCGCACGGAACTCAGTCTGGTTGTGACTCATCCAGTACTCACCCGTTGAGTAGAGTACATTATCCGTGGCCGACGCGGCCCTAAAAGGAAATCGAGAATGGGCTAGGGCATATTCGACGTACCACCCTCCACGGCTGAACCCGACTAATCCAACTTTCTGCAGGTCGATCACTTGGCGTTGATCAAGCATCTCAATAGCGCTTTCGACTAAATCTTGCTTGAACGCGACTTCTGCTAAGGATCCTGGAAGCCCCTTTGGGTAATAGTTACTCTCCCAGTCAGTGATTCCTGGCCAAAATCTCATGAGGTAGAGAATCCCATCGTCCGCAAGAATACCTCGCGGCCATGAAGAAACGTGATCGATGCCGGAGTCGCATACAAATTGTCCGTGATAAAGAAGTGAGCCATTCTCGATCACTATTGGATAGCGGCGGCTGGAGTCGTAGTCGGGTGGCAGGAGAAGGAGACCTTTTGCTTTATATCCCGTCGAAGTCGTCCAAGTCACTACCTCCGATTTTGGCAGAAGAAACTTATCCATTTGTGGATCAAGCCTAGCAACGATCTTTGTTTCGTTCGTTGACGGATCAAACACGATGATTTCGGGAGATGTCCGAGCGTTTTCGTACTCAACTACGACGCGGTGGCCATCGGAGGTGAGAGCAGAATAGGGAGACAAGTCATCGATCGGAATTTGCATCGATCTCTCGCGGATCCACTGCCCGTTGACGTTACGGAGCTGGGTTAGCCTGCCGTCTGCACTCCGCAGCAGAATGTGATCGGTGCCGGTCCATGCGATTGGCGGTTTTTCAGCTCTTTCGAGCACCTCCGTCACTGAGTTGGTCCGCATATCAATACTGAACATATGTGTGATGTGGTCGTTTAGGGATCCTTTTGTCACATCGGATGCCTCCCAGGTGCTTTGCGCTGGGGCCAGCGCCACCGCAAGAAACGATTTACTATCGGGAGCCCATGAAATGGATCGTACGAGCGGCGACTTTAGGGGTATGGAGGCTGACTTTGTGCTCAGGTCGTACAGGTAGCTGACAACAACGCCTTCGAGACCAGTGTTCCGCATGTTATTGACGATAGGGCTGCTGCCCCAAATGCCGTCCTTGGGCACATCTGAAAAATTTTCGACGTTGTCGAGGACGAGATATAGGCCATCAGGGGAAAGATTAATATGTAGCGAGGCGTTTTCGGTAATGTCGCTAACGAGTCTTCCAGTCAGCGGAGAAACAAATTCCACCTTCTGAGCCACATGCCATTGGTTCTTATCGCCACGCCGAAGTATAACTGCTATCCTTCTAGGGCGTTCGGAACGGGCTGTCGAGGCGAGGTCGACACGATAGCCCTTGTCACTGTCTTTATGTGCCTGCGACGAAGGCTGTCCACTGTGAGCAAGGCGAGCTGCGATTGCAATTGTTTCGCCAGTGGCGTCCATCGAATAATCAGTGATGTCGTTGTCTGCCTCCCAGATGATCTTCTCTGTTTTCGTTGCCAGCTCTAATCGAGCGAGGACAATCTTGCCGCTTCGACGTACCAAGAGCGAGAGACTCTTACCATCTGGCAACCATCGGACAGCTGCGATTCGCTGACTGCTAGCCAAGGGAGAAAGATTGGTCGGTGAAGGGCCATCTATAGCCGTTACATACAGTTCTTCCTTGTTGTTGTTCGCTTGCACGTCCGGTACTTGCAGCACGTATGCCAACTTTGTGCCATCAGGGCTTATCTGCAGTGACGAACTATCCGTTACGTCACCTGCCGTTAGGTACCGCACCGCCGTGCATGCTTCTGGAGTCAACGGTTGCTTTGTCGCTGCTCTAAGCAACGACACCGAACACGATGTAAGCAGGACAACGACTATAGTCTTCTTCAAGAAACAGTAATGACGAACCATATCTCCTCTGTGAGGCTAGTTGACGCTCGGGAATTATGCTGGATAGGGAGTAAGAAGGAAGCTCGCTTCAATCAAAAGGACAATCTCAATGCGAATTGCATCGAACGGGGTCCGCCCTGTTGGTATTGGGAGGCAACCGTGCCAAGACTCTGATTTAAGGTTTGGAGTGCCTCACCAAAGGTTGGATCGCCGAGGTACGGATCGATATAGCCAAAGTTTGGATGATTAGAAAGATTGAATGCTTCTCCTCGGAAATGGAGACGAGCACGCTCCGATAATCGAAACTCTCGTGCTAGAGCGAAGTTGACTTGTGAGGCCCCAAATCCGCGGGCGAAATTCCGAGGCGCGTTACCGGGATCGGCTCCAGCCGGATACGCGAAAGCAGCGGGGTTTAATGCTCGCCCGCCTGGATACTGCTTGCTATGCAGGTAGATTGGTTGGTCGGGTACGAGGTTAAGGTTTGTAAAGTATTCACTGCCCGTCGCGGGATCTGTCGATAAATTGCCTTGGAGGGTAATCGGAAACGATGTGCGCGCGAGGAGTCGACCGTCCAAGCTCCACCCGTTCAATGCTGATGAGACCAAGGCTGATGATTTTATCTTTGCTGGCTCCCAGGTAAAGCCCGCCTGAAGATTATTCCGGAGGTCGAAGTCAGAATTGCCGCGTGTAACCGGTAGGGCGCTGAAGTTGGAGCCGAAATCAATCGAGTGAGACCACGTATAGGAGACAATCGCGTTGATGCCGTGGCTAATACTTCGTTGAAACTTCGTTTGGAGGGCGTCGTAGTCTGAAGTCACGCTAAATGGGTAAAAGATACCTGATCCGAAAGACGGGTTTACCGTTGATAGATTTAGCTCTTGGCTTGCGTTTAATCTCCTACCGGCAGATCCTACATACGAGATGGTTGCAGAACTCCCTTTCCCCAGTTCCTGCTCGATACTTGCATTCCACTCCAATGTGTAGGGAAGCTGGAAATGGGCTGGGAAAATCGTAAAATCGCTGTAAGGCGGGGCGACGGCAAATCCGATGTCCTGCTGTGAAGCAGTGAATGGTAATGGTGACGAGGGATAAATCCCCTCCGCGAAAGTTCCTAACCCTGAGAAGCCGCTATCAGCAATCTCGTTGTTAGTGTCAAAGAAAACACCGCCGCCTGTCCGAATTACCGTCATCCAATCTTCAGCACTATGGGCTTGCCACGCGAGCCCGAGTCTTGGCGCAAAGTTAAACCATGAGTTATGCCACATTGGCGTCCCAGCCGGGGCAAGCTCCAAGCTACTCGGATCTGCCAGGCTGCCAGTTGCCGTGTATGGTTGCGGGCTCAAGGCGTTATGAGGTGGGGGGGCGAACTCCCAACGCAAGCCTGCGGACACACTCAGTTTCGAATTGAGCCGCCAGTCATCTTGTGCGAAGAGTGCGACCTGGTTGAAAACCGGTTCTGACCGGGCAAAGAGCAGGTACTCGGTTTCAGTTGCCACGTTGGATAAAACGCTTTGCGCACTTTCGAATACGCCGGCTGCCTCAATCGGGCTAAATGCTTGCAACGTTGTAAACGTTCTGAAATCGACTCCGAATTTCAAATGTTGTTTGGCCCGCGAGACCTCAAACGTATCTGTGAGGTTCCATTGATGCTGCTGAGCCAGTCCTGCGGGTATCTTCAAGACGCTTGACCCCGCGCTTGGGAAATAGAGATACATCTCGGGGGCCAAGTCCTGCCCCGTGGTGCCGCTTGTAATACCCATCGCCTTCCCGAGGTCGATTGGGGTCGCCCCACCGAATGCATCAACTGTGCTAGTACTGCCAGAAAAGCTTCTACTATATCCGAGCCGAAATTGGTTTGTGACCGTGGGCGTCAACACGTAGGTAAGGCCGAGCGTGTACGTCTGGATGTTCACTTGGCCTGTTGTGAGTGCAGACAAAGAACGTGATTGTGTGGAACTGGGGGTATCAGCAAAGCGGAAGAATCCCGATAAGGCAGACGAGAAATTATGGTCTACACGAATACTGGTGGAATCGATTTTGCCGGGTACAGAATAGCCTTGGAAGAACTGGGCGAGACTTGGCGATTGCGCAGTTCCATAGTCCACTCCGTTGGGGCTTGGCAATGGATAGGCGTTCAAGATCGGCTGCAGGGCAGCCGGAGCCTGCTCCCGCAGATACAGATCAGGAACGTATTGGATCGAAGCTGCAACCGGTTCCGTCATCCTCAAGCCTTCGTATGACCCGAAAAAGAAGGTCTTGTTCAGTCCCTTATACACACTGGGAATCCAAATAGGTCCGCCCAATGTGCCGCCAAAGTCGTTCTGATGAAGCTCGTTTTTCGGCTCGCCTAAGCTGTCGTTGAACCAGTTGTTTGCGTCAAGAGATCCGTTTCTGAAGTAGTCGAAAGCGCTTCCGTGTAATGCATTGGTCCCTGAGCGAGTGACAAAGCTCAATTGGCCTCCCGGCGAACGACCATATTCGGCAGAGTAGGATGAACTTTCGACGCGGAACTCTTGCAATGCATCAACAGAAAGCAAGCTTTGAGTGGTGCCCAATGCAGAAGTCGCGGCGACAGTGCCGGCGATCAAACCATTGCCAGCGCTGGCGCCTGCTGTCACATTCCCGGACACACCATCGACCATGTAGTAGTTGCTCTCTGTGCGTTGGCCGTTGATGCTAAAATCTCCGGTGTTCCCCGGTGACAAGGAGTTGTCCTGGGGGCTCTGTGTTGCTACTCCAGGAGTCATCGAAATCAGATCTTGAAAACTTCGCCCATTCAATGGAATGTTGGCTACGAATTGTCGATCTATGACTGTACTCACAGCGCCATCAGTTGTATTGATATTGAGGCCGCCGCCATTGACCGTTACGGTTTGGTTTGCTGCTCCAACTTTCAAAACCAGCTGCAGATGCTTGTCGTCGCCCACATCTAGGAGGATGCCATTGACCGTGACGTCTGAGAACCCATCCTTGGAGACAGTGAGGGTATAGCGTCCAGGCTTCAGGAATGGAAAGTTAGCAGTGCCGGACTTGCCACTTACGGATCGTTGCTCCTGGTTGGTATCGCTATTGCGAAGGATCGCTGTTGCGCTTGAAATAACAGCACCAGAAGGGTCCGCGACAGTAATCGAGAGACTTGCTGAACTCGCATCGGCAAACGCCGTCGATGAATGATTGCACAACAGCAACAGAAGGAGCATCCAGGATGCAATTTGGCGTGAAGATATTTCAAAATAAAGCATGGGTCTCCTAAGGCCTCTTGGGCCGACATCAAGTTGATGAAGCTTTATTACTTTCTTGTCTCAGCCTGCCCGAAGGTATGGAGGCGCTCGATGGTACCTTGGAGCGTCTTCTCCTCCGTATCGAGGTCAGACATCAACTGGCCGATATCTGCGAAGTTGTAGTTTGCGGGGAGACTGGAGGGAGAGAGAGTAAAACCTGCCGTGAGGAGACGGTCCAAGCGTTCACTGTCGTGGTTGAGGATGATGGCGGCCTCTTGGAGCTCGCCGGCGTCGTGAAGCGAAGGAAGACTCTGGGAGTGGTCCGGGTATCGTGCCCTTTTATCATGCCAGAGAGGTGTAAGTGTTGTTCGGAGAGCTGTCATCTGCTCGTCGAATGAATGGATGTGTTTTTCAAGTAATGTGAGCCAGAGCATTTGGTCTTCTGGTGTCATTGCCTGAAGTTCGGCAAGGGTGAAATCGTGCGCTGCAATCTGACTGACGCCCCAGCCGTCTCGATGTAGCTGAGCGCTGCGAGAAACGATGGAGCTGGAGATTTGTCGCATTCGCTCTTCAAGTTGTGTTCCGGCTAATCCTTCCTCGGACAGGATCGGACGAAGCTCAGCGTCAAAAGGAATATGCGCTGTTTCGACAGCAATAGGTGGCAGGGACTCTACTTGAACAGGTTGGCCTTTTGGGGGAGATGAGGCTGCCTCTTCGCTTGCATGAAGATTGAGCTGCAACAGTGCGCCGCTTTGAAGAGACCGGAATACATGGACGATAGATGTCTTTTCCGCCGAGGTTGGAAAGACTCCGTCGAGTTCAACTGTTCCGTCCTCATGTCGCTCCAGGTTTACGGTCCTCTCAGCGTCCGGCCCCAGATTGTTGAGAAGCTGGAGCGCTTCGAGCGCCAGGTGAGCCGATGAGCCAGGTACAGCGGGCCTTAAATCGACAGAGGAGCGATTCCCATTGAGTGAGGGCTCAGGGTCGAAATCGCTTTCTGTGACCTGATCGGCACTAAGCACGTTGTAGGTGAGCTCCCGGAAGCGATATTCGCGGGTGACTTTGCCTTCTTTCAGTCGTAAGGTCTCCGATGTCGGATGTAAGTCAGTTCCAGAAAGAACCAGATCTGCATAGGCAAGGGAAGTGGTGGTTGTGTTTGGCGGTTCGCTGTAGACAAGTTCATAGTCCTGCTGGTCTTGCTGAACCCTTATGTTTTCTGGCTTGTTAGCCAACCGATCGAAATCCGCAGCTTCGGGAACATGAGACCACACGTCATCAACGGTTGGCTGAATCGACGTCCCAGCGTCTTGCCTCCGCATTCCACCTTTCGGCGTGTAGGTGGTGACTCTCCCGGCCGAGTCGGACCACCGGCCCGCGAGGAGTTTGTCGTTCGTTCCAATCAGGCGGCTGGCTCGCCGTTCCGGAGAGCTACCGTGGAGTGTTTGGATGGTCGCCGATTCGATGAGCTTGCCGCTATCGGTTCTGACTTCCAGAGAGAATGTCTGGCGGGTTGCTCCCCCTGCTGGAATGGCGATCTGAGCTGATCGTTCCGCCTGAGCGAGGAGAGTAGTGGCGGTCGGCACGCCATGAGAATGTTTCTGCCGTTGCGCTAACCACGGAAGGCTAACTGCAATAAGAGCTGCGATGCCGATCGCCGCACCAAGGCCGATAGGAAGGTGGTCTCTATTGCCTGAGAGCCCAGCCATGAAGGACTGCCAAAGACGTCGCGGCTGCATTGGACGCGGAGCGGGAGTTGGATGCTCCTCTGACGGGGCCTCAAGGATCGGCAGGCTCTCCTCTTCAAGAACCCAACTGTGATCGTCGACTTCGAGCGAAGGGTCGTAGTAGGTGAGGTCGATCACGGAGGAACCGGCCAAAGGACTCAGTTCAAGAAGAAGAGATCGGTCGTCACTCAACTCAATCTCAGTTCGACGCGCAGAGAGCCAGCGAGACTCGGGCACTTGAAGGTCGAGATACAAAAGGCTGTAGCCCTGCTCACTTAGAACCGAGATGTATTGAGGCCTCAACGATGGTTCGAGAACTATCTGAAACCGGCTTAGAGCGGAAGTGACCCTTTGCGCCCCGAGCACGTAGCCGTCAACTGAAATCTCGAGAGTCTTGGGCCTGTGTTCACGAGTGGCCTGAAGCTTCTTTCGCATCTTCTCCACGGTGCGCTTTCCTAGGGCGCGGGACGAAGGAGGATTGCTGCTGTTATTTCGGTCGTTGGGATCGTCGGGAAACCGCTTGGAGAGCTCAGGAAATTGAAGCAAGTGATTTGCCCTTTCAAGGCAACTGCGACAGCTCACAAGATGAGCAACCTCCCGTGTGGTTAGTTGCTGTTCTGAGCCCTCTGAGTAGATGAGATCGAGATCATCCGTGTTGAAACAGTCACCCTCTTTGTCCGCAAAGACGCTGGTGTGGAAGCGAGCCAGGAGAGCGGCCGGATCATCCGGAAGACAGAGTTTGGCGAAAGGCGTTTTGAGAACCGAATCCTGCCCCGGGAGGTGAAGAGAACCCGGTCGCGTAAGGAATGCTTTCGCTTCGAGACGGGCGCTCTCAACCAGCTTGTGGACAGCAGCCGGCGACGTCTTGAGCAGAGCGGCAATCTCTGACGGAAAGTATCCAAGAAAGAAGCGAAGAATCAGGATGCTGCCAGCTCTCGAAGACTTGCGGCGAAAGCACGCGTACTCGCAGATACCGGCGAGGTCACTCCGGATATAGAGAACCCGGCTTCTGTCTGCGGCTGCGAGGGCCGTTTCCATGGAGTCGTAATCGACGGTGTGCAGGCTTGAAAGAGGATCACGGCCACGGCCACGGTGCCTATCATTCGATAGGTTTTGCAGAGCGCGGAAAAGATAGCCTTGCAGTCGCTCGCTATCAGTAACGTCAACGTCCGCCGGAGAGAACACGAAGCGGACGTAGAGGTCCTGCACCAGATCTTCGGCTTCGTGTTTCGAACCCCGGGTCAGCCGGAGAGCACGATCAAGCAACCGTGCGTAATGATCGAGAAAGATGCCCTCGTGATCGGCGACCTTTTCTATTTTGAGAGTCTGACGCGAGCCCACTGTTTCTCCTCTACTCACATGTACGACTGATAGGCGTCGCACTTGATGAATGGGAGAAACCTAGCATCTCCTGCGATAGATTCAGTCGACTGGCAGAATGCGCAAAATACTGCCCTGCAATTTGCAGTGTCGTGCTGGAGAGCTGTCAGTTGAGGAAGGGGGGCAAGATGCTTTGATGTAGCCGTGACGGGTGCGCCGGGAGGCACTGTGACGGCCAGTCGCCCGCCTCACACCTTGGGGCGACGTCTGACATCGAGACTGTATTCCGGGGTGGAGACAGTTCCGAAGAGGGGAGTAGGCTGACGATTACAGTTGGGTCACGCTCGAGACGGCGAGACGGTAGCCCTGGTCGCGAACGTTTTCGATGAGGTCCTGGACCTGATGCTCCTTAAACTTCATCCGCAGCCGATACAGAAGGCTCTCGAGAGTGGCTTGCGATCGACGGATATCATTGCCCCAGACCTTTTTCAGGATCTCGTCGTTGGAAAAGACCTTGAGCGGATTTGAGGTAAACATATCCATGACCTTGGTTTCTCTGACATTCAGTTCGATCGAGACATGTCCCACTGAGAGTTTCCTCTCCTCGCGATCAAGGCGAAAGTCTCGTGTACCAACCCATCGGGTGTGGGAAGATTTCGGAAGCAGGAGACGCTCATCCCGACGGAAATGCGCCTGAATGCGGGCCAGTAGGACGCGGAACGACGCACTGCGCTTCACGATATATTCGTCCGCACCGGCATCGAGCGAAGCCATCTGGACGAAGTCGTCGCTCAATGAAGAATGAATCAAGATAGGTACGTTTACGCCGGCAGCGCGAAACTGGCGCACCAAGCCCGATCCGTTAGCCGGATGAGCGGGAGTCTCTGAATCCTCTTTGACGTTCAACTCAATGATGATTAAGTCAAAATGACCCGTTTCTACCAAGCGCTGTGCCGAGACGACATCCTCGGCGAGTTCGACATGGTAGCGAGACTTTTGTAGCGCCTTCTGCAACTCCACACTAATCACTGGCTCGTCATCGACGAGGAGTAACGATTTCATAAGACCCCAAACCGGGAGGTGTGCTAAAAAGTCCAAAGCTCTGAGGGAAGAGAGCGAGAGACTACCAATTTGCCGCGGCTCCGCAGCGAGTAGTGACTATCAAATTGGCAAATCCCTGTAGTAATACTATGCCAGTTTGGGCGTTACCTTCCCACTCCCTTTTGTGATGATTCACAACTTTTTCAAAATGCTTTTGGCGCTAAGCCGCTTCAGCGATTTTATGGGGGCCTAGACATGTATGAATAAGGCCTAACTGAACGACTATTCAACAAGAAATTGATGACCGAAGTCTGGCCTTACATACCTGCAATGACCAGAATTAGTCTCAGTTCCATGGAGGAGAGCGGGCCGGAATATCAGGGAGAACGTCGGGCGACACGGGACGGTGCGAGGCCGCGATCTATAAGTGGGCGGAGCGGGCTTGATTTCCCACAGGATGAGGAAGTCGAAAAGAGATGTGCGCCTGGTCAACACCGACGCATGCCCGGCCTGGTGGCGAGGACTACGAGCCGACGTCTGGCCGTTAGAGGGGAGCCGCTACGGGTATGGGCAGGGAAGAATCCCTTTTGAAGAGCAAGAAGCAGAGGAGTCCAGAAATCTGCGTTCCGAACTCCTCTAGTCCAACATCGTGAAATGGCTGTCGAAAGGATGTCGGCTAGGTGAGCCGGTTCCTCGAAATGTCCAACGGATAAGCCAGAGATTAACGTACACCTCCCAGATTTACATCGATCTCTGGCTTATCCATAGGACGGATGCAGGTAAGCCGCCCTCCCTCGGAACGAACTTGCTCCTGCAGATGCGTTTCTAAATAATGTGGACAATTGTCCACTATTCACTGACACACCTCTTGGACGATAAGGGCTATCGGCTTGGGTGCGAAGGAAAGGCGCATCGCCTAGTCCTTATTAGGTACTTTAGCGTGAATTGACAAGACTGTCATCTGTGAAGAAAGTTCAGACCGCAGAGACAAGAAAATCGCGCAAAGCGAGGACTGCAAAGTTCCAGGGAGCTTATGACACGCTTTTGGAGCGGCTCATTGCTGCACGCGAGAAAGCAGGCCTAAGCCAACATCAGGTCTCTGCCCTGATGAACCGCTCTGCCAACTTCATGACCAAGTGTGAAAGCGGTGAGCGCAGTATTGATGTGATGGAGTTGATGGAGCTGGCGCAGATCTACCAGAGGCCGGTCAGCTACTTTTTCCCGACGCAATCATAATTACGAGAAAGTCCTGATAGGCCGAGCCGCAGATCAACGCACACCTCCCCAGATTTGCGTCAAGAAGCGACCAGGCCGTACAGACGAATGCAGGGGCGCTCGCCCTCCCTCGGAACGAAGCAATGCCTGCAGATGATCTATCCCATAGTAGACAATTGTCGACTACTCAGTCCAGCAATGCTTCTATACCTGGCCACTTCCAATTCGGACATTACCAATTGTCTATTCTTAAGTTCTGAACCGGGCTACCTGTTTCTTCTTAATCAGACCGATAGCCAATTGTTTGTCGGTAATGAACTCGAAGCCGGCTTCTTGCTCGATTGTCCGCACCATGGCTGACGGGAGAATGCGAAGTACGCTGCAGATGTTGAGAATGGCAGTGAAAGATGGGTTCCGCTTGCCTCTTTCCAACATGTTGACGTATGTACGATCGTAGCCGGTGAGGAAGGCCAGCTGCTCCTGCGTCAGGTTGAGCGCCTGACGCTTTTCTCGGATGATCGCTCGCAGCGAGTCGAGAGGAGCGACCGTATTTTTCCGAGTTTGAACCATCTACCCAGCATCATGGCTGGGTGTAGACAATTGTTCAGTCGACAATTGTCGACCTGAACACCCTTGGCAATTCCTACTTCCTTATCCTTTCGACCGCTTTATCTATGATATTTCGCTGATCCAGGGTCCTTGCGGCGTCCAGCCGATGCGGGGCAGGTCACGTACATCAAGCTCTCGAAGGTCGATCCGGAGACTGCGGACTGGATTCCACAGTCCGAAATTGACCTCCACTGCAGGCGATTCGAATCGAGGTGATTGGGTCCGGCTGGCGGCCGATTGACTCATAACGTCCGTTCAGACGCCGAAGTCGTCCGGGAACTTACAATGGAAACCATGCCAGAGATAGCCGCTCCTCGAGTATTCATTTCCTATTCCTACGACTCGAACGAACACAAACTCTGGGTCCGGGAGTTCGCCGCGAAGCTCCGTGCAAATCGGGTCGATGTGATCCTCGACCATTGGCATTTGAAGATGGGCATGGATGCAACGAAGTTCATGACCGACTCGGTCGCCAAGAGCGACTTCGTTCTGGTGGTCTGCACCCCGGAATACGTCGATCGGTCATACCGGAAAAAGGGCGGTGTTCGCTTCGAAAACGCCATCATCGCCGCTGAGTTCGTCGACGACATGGACACGGAAAGGTTCATCCCGGTCCTTCGTCTAGGCGGTTGGGATGTGAATTCTGTGCCACGATGGATCAAGACACGACAGGGCGCCGACCTTACAGCCAACCCCTACGACGAAACCCAATTCATGAACCTTGTCGCCACCCTGCACGGAGAAAATCCTGCTCCGCCGCCGCTCGGGACCAAGCCGGACTTTTCGAAACTGGACCTGGCTCCGGCGAGCCGGCCGGAAGCACCGGCAACTCTCCGCGACCAGCCGTTCCGGTTCGGCCAGTCTGTCGGTACCCGTCTCAAGGAATATCTCGCTCCCAAAGAGCAGGAGCTTCTGTGGAACGCAGCCCGTGATTCGGGGCGAATCACGCATATCAAAGCCATTGGAAGAGATTGCCTCCAGGTAAATAGGCATACGTTCCCGGAGACACGCGATCCTCGCAGCCACTCGGAATGGTTCGGCGCGCTCGAAGCTCTTGTTCAGCGCGGGCTTCTAAAGGGGGTAGGGCACGACCCTGACTTCTATAGTCTGACTCCAGGTGGATGGTCCCTCGATGAACAGCTTGGGCCATTCAAACGCTGGCAGACGAAGGCGATTACGGTTGAACGCAACTACATCGGTAAACATGATTCCGAGATCGTGACTCTCCAATGTGCGGGCATTGTCCGGCTTGCTGAGGAGTATTCGGAGGATCGCTATACGCTGTACGAGCCCCACTCGCTCTTCGTCGAAGGTGTCGATCGGAAGCAGCTTGGCAGTCTTACATTCGATCCTACCCACGCACATTTTAGAGACGAAGAGACCGGCGTGAAGCATGAGTTCCAAATCAAGTCGGAGGCAAAGAGGGAAGGTTCCACCCTCAGAATGCCAATCAACGAAATGCCCGGTACACGCTACGAGGACTGACCTTCAACTTCCAATTGCCGCTCGATGGCTCCCCGATCTTCCCACCGCCTGATCGGAACGAGTTCAGAGAGAATCTCTATCGTGTGTCCCTTGGCGCGGGGTCTGTTCGCAACAGGTTCGACGTGCATATCGCCAACGAGCACGAGTACGTCTCCCTGCGTCTTCTCCGCGGCCAGAATATGATCGGCGAAGTAGTCTTCGCGAACCTCATCCTCTGGAATCCGAGCTTGAATTGTGTATTCCATGTTGTCGTCCCGACGGCCTGGCCGATTGTTCAGCGCCTCGTAGATCCCCGCGGCTCTCCGTTCTTCGACGGTCATACAGATGTTCTGCCACGGTACCCGGGGATCACGCCGGCGGGCAAGTTGATCGGCGATCGACTTCTTTGTTAGGGAGGATTCCTCAAAGATTGCGGTGATCTGTCCCGGGCCAAACCGCTCCTCGAGGATCTCTCGGAGGCGAGTCTTCGAGGCGCGCAGAGCTTCTGAGTCTTCATCAGCTTCGAGTAGCTGCAGGTAGTGGTCGATCGCGATGATGATTACGTTCATTAGGCCTCACAGCTCTTCAGCCGGGAGCGGATAACGCAGGACGGCAACATCCCCATCGGGATCGTCAAGATTGATCTCGATGACCTCGTTCACAAATTGCTCCCCGCCGGCGAGTTCGTCGAGGGCAGCCTGAAAGAGGTCACACTGGACCGGCCACCTCATACCGTAGGGGCCATTCAGGCAGATGAGACCGGCGTGGAGAGCAGCATCGGCGTACTGTCCCTTGGAGCCGGGATCTTCTGCCGGTCCCCGGAAGTCGTCACTGTTCTGGGTCACAAAGGTCCAGTCGCCCTCGAGGATGAAGGGCTTCAGCTCCCAGTCCTTCCACCCCGCCTTACCCAGCCAGGAGACATGGGAACTCTCCGGATACCCGGCCTTCACTGCAACTTCTACCAACTTCGGGCTCAAACACTCATCGATCAGGAATTTCGGCACAAATTACCCTCCGATAGAGGAGGGCCGTAGCCGCTTCTTGAGATAAGACTTTACTCCCGGGATATTGGAGGAGGTCCGCTTCGGGCGGCCCTTGGGAGGGACCGCCCGTGCGTATACAAGAGCCAGTTTGATCTGCCAGTCCTTGAGGCTGGGGTACGATTCGAGGATCTCTTCCAACGGAACGTCTGCTTCGACCATCGCGGCAACATCATAGGCCGGAACACGAGTGCCCTTGAAGACTGGTGTGCCACCAAGAATCTCGGGATCTTCGACGACTGCTTCACGAGCCCGCGCCAGTTGGTGAAGGCGGTCGTCCACCTCTCTTGAAAAGTCGGAGAAGCGGACGGTCACGAAATGCTCTTCGAAGGTGCAGTTCTTCCAGCTATCCCCCGCCTGGCAGTGTTCGAGTGCATTCCGAATTGCCCGCTGGCGTGCCGAAGCAGTCAGCAGATCGGCCGTCTCAAAGTAGAACGCGATCAGCACGCAGGCGTCCGTCCGAAACGTTCGCATCTGAGCGGTACGGTACAGGTCCTCCGGCAGGATTTTTTCGTCGATCATGCGCTGAATCTGCGGGACCGAAACCCCGGCGGCAACCGCTGCCTCGCTGGTTGTCAGATATTCCATCAGGGCTCCCATGGAACCTCCAGTGTCTCCCTTATTATAAACGCATCTGAAGCTTCAGACGCATTATTTAGCTTTTGCCTATCTCTCACGAAATAGGCAGCTTGCGCTTGCACCTCCCGGATGCGGAATTCACAGGTTGACAACCCCACTCCTTGAACGCAGAATCAAATCTCCGAAAGGCGAATAAAAAGCGAATCACGAGATGGCGAGCGCAGCTACATTACGGGCAGAAATCGAAGGGATATTGGAAGCCCGGATTCCTTCTGCGCTTACCCCTCGACGAAGGGTCGAACAGGAGTCGATGTCCTGTGGAATCAACGATATAGATCGCCTTGAAGCCTTCCGCCGCGGAACCCTGGTGGAGGTCTGCGGTTCGCCTTCCTCGGGAAGAACTACGCTCCTGCACGGTCTGCTCTCGCGCTGTACTGGCGGAGGCGAAGCCGCAGCCGTCATCGATGTCACCGATTCGTTTGATCCGGTTTCAGCGTCTCGGCAGGGAATCGCGCTAAGCGAACTTTTGTGGGTCCGTTGCGGGATGCCCAGAATTCACGGCCGGAAGCTTTCCGCGCTGGAGCAGGGTCTTGTTGCGGCGGTTCTTCTGCTGCAGGGTGGCGGTTTCGGCATGCTGGTTGTCGATATGGCCAACGTGTCCGCAAAGGAGGCACGGAATATTCCGCTTGCGAAATGGTTCCAGTTACGTCGAGCGGTCGAAGGAACGCAGACGCTCCTGGTGATCCTGGTGCAGCAGTCGAACGCGGGCAGCAGCAGCGCCAGCATCATCGATCTTTCGCAGGCAGGGGTAGAAGTCGAGAAATCGCGCACCACCCACTTCACACATATTGATGGCGACTGCGTCATCAGAACCCTGTCCTCCCGCGCTGAGGTTGTGCGCGGCCAGATGCGCAAACCGGTCCAATCGGTCCGCAAAACCGGGGAGTTCTCGACAGACCTCCATTCGTATCGTTGAGACCGGTCATGCTCTATGCCTGTGTGTATGTTCCCAACTTCGTGGCGCAGGCGGCTCTGCGGAACGATCCGGAGGTAGCGGCGAAACCCTTCGCCGTCGTGGATGGCGTTCCTCCCCAGGTTCGCGTCGTCGCCTTGAACTCTCGGGCAAAGCGGCTGGGGCTGTGGGTCGGCATGACCACGGCAGATGCTGGCGCCCAGAGTGCCGTTCGCATCCGGGAACGTTCGCTCGGGCTCGAGAAGGCAGCGCATGCGGCACTGGTCGATTGCCTGGCTCGATTCTCACCCTGGTGTGAGGAGGTCGCCGACGATCTATGCGTGCTGGATATCAGCGGACTTTCAAAGCTGTTGGGGACTCCCGGGCAGATCGCCAGAAGCATACGCGTGGAGGCCCGGCGCCTCCCTCTATATATAAAGGTAGGTGTTGCCCGGAACATCGACTCTGCCATCCATGTGGCCAGAGCCACGAAGAACATCTTTGTGCTTCCTTCCGGACAGGAAGCCGAGCATCTGAAGGACGTTCCGCTCGAAATTCTGGATCCGGCTCCGGAGATTCTCAAGACGCTGCATCGCTGGGGGATCCGCACCTTCGGTCAACTGGCGATCCTGCCGCATTTAGCACTCTCCCAGCGGCTCGGGCAGGAAGGGCTTCGTTTACAGAGGCTGGCCCAGGGGCAATCAAACCGGATTCTTGTTCCGACGTCCGCCCCCGCGATCTTCGAGGAAGAGATGAGCTTCGATCATGCGGTCGAAGATCTCGAATCGCTGGCCTTCGTCTTCCACCGGCTTCTCGCACAACTTGTCCTTCGCCTCTCGAGTAGAAGCCTGGCGATCGGCGAACTCCATCTCGAACTGTTCCTCGACCTCGCAACAGACGGAGTCACCGCCACGGACAAACTCTTTTCGCGCTCGCTGAAGCTGCCGGTGCCGACCGTCGATCTCACGCTTCTGCTCAAGCTTCTGCAGCTCGATCTTGAGGCGCATCAACCAGGTGCCCCAGTCGCGAAGTTGATCCTTCGGGCCGAACCGGCGAAACCGAGTGCCGTCCAGGACGGGATGTTTGTTCCGAGACGGCCGGAGCCGCAGAAAATGGAACTCACTCTGGCGAGGCTGCGGAATCTCGTTGGTGAGGGCAGGGTAGGCTCTCCCGAACTGATCGATCAGCACATGCAGATTCCGTTTCGCATGGCCAGATTCGCTCCGGGGATGTTCCGAATAAAGCCTTCTGATCTTCCCGTAAGTCGCACGGCCGTGCGCATCTTCCGTCCGAGTGTGCCGGCCGATGTCGAGAAGAACCGCGGAGCACCGCGCCGGATTCGCTTCCAGGGGAAGGGATACCGGGTCCTGCAGGCCTCCGGTCCATGGAGACGTTCGGGAGAATGGTGGACTCATGAGCACTGGGGTCGTGACGAATGGGATCTCGTTCTTGACCGAGCGGAAAGCGGGCGTCTTGTCGTTCGCGCTTACAGGGACCTGGTTACAGGCCGCTGGTATGTCGACGGAGAGTACGACTGATGGGATATGTCGAACTCCACGCCCGATCTGCATTCAGCTTCCTGGGAGCAGCTTCCTCACCAGAAACGCTCGCCGAGGTATGTGCTGGGCGCGGTATCTCCGCCATCGGTCTTCTCGATCAGGATGGCGTCTATGGCTCGCCGCGCATGCACATGGCGGCTGAAAAGCTGGGATTGCGCGCCCATGTCGGTGCGGAAATTTCTGTTGAAGACACGCTCTTTGGAGAAGCTGCGCGGTGCCGATACCCCCTCCTTGCCGAATCGAGGACAGGCTACCAGAATCTCTGCCGGCTGATCACCCGATACAAGCTGAGGGAGAACCAAAAAGGTGAAGGTGCCGCTGTCTTTCACGAACTCGAAGAGTTCGCCAGTGGCCTCGTGTGTCTTACCGGCGGATCGGAAGGGCCGCTAGCGGCGGCTCTCGGGCGCGGCGGGTATGACGAAGGCGTTCGCACGGTCGAACGCCTGGTGCAGACGTTCGGCCCACAGAATGTCTACGTCGAGGTGCAGCGACATCGCAACCGACAACAGGAATTTCGTAACAAGGCAGCCGTGTCGATCGCCCGCACGTTTGGCTTGCCGCTGCTGGCGACCAATGGAGTGCAGTATGCGACTCCTCGGGAACGCGAAATCCAGGACGTGATGACAGCCATTCGGCTGCATACCACTCTTGAAGGCGCGGGAACAACACTTCAGGGAAACGCCGAGCGCTACATCCGTTCCGGCGCGGAGATGGCGGCGCTGTTTGCCGATCTCCCTGAGGCGATCTCGAACACCGAAGCTCTCTCCGGGAGACTGCAGTTCCAGCTCAAGGACCTCGGCTACCAGTTGCCGCGCTATCCGGTGCCCGAGGGCGAAACGATGATCTCCTTCCTGCGAGAGAGGACACGCGAGGGCTGGAACTGGCGCTATGGATACAAGACAGATTCGAGCCTGAGAGAACGCGCCCACAAACAGGTTGAACGAGAGCTCGCTCTGATCGAAAAGCTCGACCTGGCCGGCTATTTCCTCATCGTCTGGGACCTGATCCGTTTCTGCAAGGAACAAGGAATTCTGGTCCAGGGACGAGGCTCCGCGGCAAACAGCGCGGTCTGTTATTCGCTCGGTATTACGATTGTCGATCCAGTCGGCATGGACCTGCTCTTCGAGCGGTTTCTGAGTGAAGAGCGGGGTGAGTGGCCCGATATCGACCTGGATCTGCCGAGCGGCGATCAGCGCGAAGCGGTAATCCAGTACCTATACAAAAAATACGGTAGGCACGGCGCCGCCATGACTGCGAACGTAATTACCTACCGCGCGAAATCAGCAGCGCGTGAGGTTGGCAAAGTTCTGGGACTGACGGAAGACACGCTGGCCGAAGTCTCCGCGACCGTAACTTCGTTCGAATGGAGGTCGCCTACGGACTCGCTCGAGGAGCACTTCCGCCAGGCTGGCCTCGACCTCACGAATCCGACGATCCAAACCTTTCTCAATCTTTCGATGAGGATGCAGGATCTGCCGCGGAACCTCGGGCAGCACAGCGGCGGCATGATTGTCTGTCAGGGGCAGCTCGATGCGGTAGTCCCTCTTGAACCCGCAACGATGCCGAACCGCACAGTAGTCCAGTGGGACAAGGACGATTGTTCCGATTTCGGAATCATCAAGTTCGATCTTCTTGGCCTGGGCATGATGGCTGTGCTCGAAGAGTCTCTGACACTGATCCGCAAGCGATACGAGGAGGACATCGATCTTGCTCATCTGCCGGTCGATGATCCAGATGTATATGCGGCGATTCAAGACGCGGACGTTATAGGCGTCTTCCAGATCGAGTCGCGTGCGCAGATGAGTTCGTTGCCCAGAACTTGTCCGAAGTGCTTTTACGACCTCGTCAAGCAGGTGGCGATCATCCGTCCCGGCCCGGTCATCGGCGACTTCGTGAATCCCTATGTCATGAGGGTTCTGGGACGGCAGCCTGTCACCTATCCTCATCCACTGCTCGAGCCAATTCTTTTCCGTACGCTCGGCGTTCCGCTTTTCCAGGAACAGATTCTTCGCGTCGCCATGGTAATGGCTGATCTTACTGGGGGCGAGGCGGAACAGCTGCGTCGCGCTATGGGAAGCAAACGATCCGTCGCAAAGGTGCTTGCGATGGAGTCTCTGATGCGCAGCCGTATGGCAGCGAAGGATGTTGCCTCGGCAGTCCAGGATGAAATCATCCGGCTGATCCAGGCCGTAGGACATTACATGTTCCCGGAATCGCACGCAGCAAGTTTCGCAAGCCTCACTTATGCGAGCGCCTATCTCAGAGAACACTATCGCGCCGCGTTCACGGCAGCAATTCTCAATCAGCAGCCGATGGGTTTCTACTCACCCGATACTCTCGTCAGCGACGCGCAGCGGCACGGTCTGAAGGTCCACTACATCGACATCAACGCTTCCGAGTGGCTCTGCACTCTGGAACTGTCGAACGATTTGGTGCCGAAACACGAGTTGCGAATTGGCTTCCGCTACGTTCGCGGTATGCGGAAGGTCGCTGGGGAGGCGATTGTTCGCGCCCGAGAGGCCGACGGTCCGTTTGTCTCGGTGGCCGATTTGTTACGACGCGTCCCTGAGCTGCGCGGCGAAGAGCTGACGACGCTTGCCGAGATTGGCGCACTCAATTCGACCTACGAATCTCTGACGGAGGGCCATCGCCGAACTGCGTTGTGGGATGTCGCGAGAGCGATCCAATCGCCGGGACCGCTTTTTGACGGGCTGAAAGATGAAGACCGGACCGCGCCGCTCGATCGGATGACTCACGAGGAACGGCTGCTCGCCGACTACCGCGGAGCCAGCATGACCACGGGGCCCCGTCCTTTGTACTACAGCCGGAAGGCGCTCAATGAAATGGGGGTCACGACAGCGATTCGGCTTCGGAATACTCCGGACAAGACACGGGTGACCGTGGCTGGTTTTGCGATCACAACTCAACGCCCCGGAACTGCCAGCGGGTTGTTGTTCGTGAGCCTCGAAGATGAAACCGGCATCGCCAACGCCGTGGTGATGCCAAATCTCTACGGCCGATACCGCCCTCTCCTGGATAGAGCCAGGTTCCTGCTCATTGAAGGGAAGATGCAAAATGTCGATGGTGTTTTAACTGTGCGGGCGGAGAGAATTCGTCCGCTCAATGTGACAGGGATTCCGATGGCTTCTCGCAGCTTCCGATAAGAATCTCAACCGCAGAGAGCGCGAAAGCAAATCCAGAGTTCTTGTGCGTGGTGCGTCAACCAACAGCACATCGCATCGTATTCTCTGGCGATGAGATCAATGACCCGGGCAGTCGAAAGAGACATCCGGTTCAAAGAACCGGATTGCAGATAGTGCGACGAAGAGCATTCTTCACACCATTTCGCTCACAGCTGACAAGTCGGACACTGTCGTGCGGGACCACAGTCGCTGGAAAGCTTCGCTTAGCACCTGGCGGCCACGTTTTGCCTGCAATGTTCTCCTCTGAAAATCCAGACCGCGAACCGGAGGACGGGCACATCGAAGTCTCATTCAGGGAAAGTCGTCCCCTCCAGGAAGTCTCCGGGACACAGAGAGGTTTGGCAGTCAGATGAGATCATGGATGGCTTTAAGCTTTACTCCGACCTATCGACCTGCATCGAGACCTCAACTCGCTTTCCAGGCTTGAGCAGGAAATCGACTTGCGCACATTGCCGTCCCCACCGATCAATAATCTTGCGCTCCTGCGGAGAGGGGCGCCCATCGATGAAGAGATGGTTGGGTGAGTGCCCCTTGCCAGGCGTCAGGATAATCGACGCGGTATATGCGTCCCGATTGTGGTTTTGGATGGTCGAGGAGAGCACTCGTCCATTGTTTCGATATGCAAAGTCAAACTGAGTTGTCCCAATCCTTGCTCGGTTCCAGTTGAATTGGTTCCACGGAGCGAATGGTGCGAAACGGACCGTACGGGAAGCGGCATCGATCGAGATCCCAAGAATGTCATGGACGAAGCGACATAAGTACACAGCAGCGGCCCATCCGCACTTTCGTGCTCCGTCTCCTCGCATGGGAGCATTTCTGTCTTTGCTGCCGTAAGGATAGGGCCACCACCACAGCGAACCATCAAAATCGGTCAGGGAGCGAATACGATCTAAACGATCCTGAAGCTGCGCTTCGTCACTCGCCCCAGCCATCGCTGTGGTAAAACCAGGAAATGTGGCGGAACGCCAGTCGGAGTTATACCACCAGATCGCATCGAGCTCGCTGGAGTAGAGAGGATTCGCCGCGGTCATGGCAAGATGTGCATGGTTCTGAAGGCGAATGTCATCGGGCTCACAGAAACCATAGAAGGGCATCAACGTCGTCTCGCTTTCTTCGCCGTCATGTCCTTCGACTAACGAGCCGTCGGCATTTGCACCCTCGTAAAATCGCTTTCCGTAGGGACTATCGCCGACGCAGTGTGTTTCGATCGCCGCACGGATCTCTCGAGCAATTGAAGACCATTCGTGGGCGAGCCGCTGGTCACGATAGGCCTTCGCCGCGATCGTAGACATGCAACTGAACGCGAACCACGCGGCAACGTTAGAGCCCGTGTGATAGTCGCCTCTTGCTTCGCCATCTGAGAAGTAAAGTGAGGGAAACAGCATCGGGGCACCGCGACGGCTGGAGAGGACCTGATCAAAGATGTGACGTGCCTGATCGAGTATCTCCGGTCTGGACGAGAAAAACTCACGATCCCCGGTTGCCCGATAGTAGACACCGGCCATCGAAAGACCAGAGACTGAATTGCTCAAAGACTGACTGACGGCTTGCGCGTTCGGAAACCTCCCACGGCCGGGTCCGGTTGTCTCCGGCGCATGGCCCCATTTTAGGAAGTAGAGTATGGAGTCGCGGCAAAGTCCGGGCTGGAACATGCTCATCGCGAGCGCGGAATAGTAACCGTCCCTTGCCCAGTTCACGGGAGTGACATCAACGTCGCTTCCAAGAAAGCCTCCACAGAATGTTCCGTTCTGGGAACGCAGCGCGGACTGCCGAGAAAGCTCCGCAAAGCGAACCATTGCTTCGCCGGCAAAACCATACTCAGGAATAGTGAGTTTCCCGTAAGCTTGCCCACGAAAATTGAGTGTGTCTTCAAGCCAGGAGTCGACGTTCTTCTCGCGAAGTGTCTCGATCGTCTCGTGTTCTTCCTGCTCGGATTCTGCGAGTACCCAGGCAATTGCTACGGTAGATGAAGAGTGCGGATCTACCGATACAGACCAGATGTCATCAGCACCTTGTATAGATTGCTGGTCCATAGCGAGGAATCTGCTTCTCGCCATGGAAAGTTGCTTGAGAGGTTTTGCGTTCGTTCCTGGATCGTGAGGCTGTTGTGCGGCCGGTGTGCCAAACGAGTTCTCCTGGAGGGCTGTCAGCGAGACCTGAACGGTATACGGATCTGGGCTTCTGTTTTCAAGGAGCACGATCTGAATAACCGCTCGCGGCGAGCGGGCCTCGTTACGAACGTCGACGGGAGCGAATACGAGTCGGTGGCAGCGAAGCTGGCCCTGTTCGTGCGAGAACAGGGGAAAAAGGTTTTCGATCAGTGCAACCTCAACGTGCTCGGCTGCCTTTGAGATTCCTTCGACGGAAATTTGTGTGCCCCAGGGGCCTCCATAGAGCAGACGCTTGGCGCAATATACGCCACCTTTGACTTCGCTGAGCGGTAGAGAGTCAACTCCGGTACAAACGCATGCCCGGCGAAGATCGCCGTTATGAGTGAAGGAGGAGGAGATTTGGTTGTTTGAGATATCGAATGAAAGGTCGGAGGTGTGTTCAGTCGACTCGCGATAGCGGCTACCTGAATTGAGGGCAGTTCCGTCCGCGCGAATGCCGAAGTTCTCGCTTCTGGTGAAGTGCAGTAAGCCTTCCGAGTGACGAGACGGCGGTGACAGCAAACCAAGCGTCTTGTGGCCATAGGAAGCCGTCGTAGCGGCGACAAGAACCTGAAGAAATGTTCGTCGAGAGATATCTGAGTTCGTCAAAAGACTGAATTCCTGAAATTGGTCTTGCGTGAAGGAGGAGCAGATGTACATGGGAGACTTCTACGGGCTCCCCACTGTCCTCCGAAAAAAAGCAAGGACAGTGAGGCCCGATGCACCAGATTGCGAGGCGATCTCGGCGCGGCGTTAGAAGTGAAGTCGCGCGGAGAACTGGAGAACCCTTGGAGCAGTTCCCGTTCTCAACGTCGTAATCTGGCCGAAGTTTGTATCGTTGATATTGCTGTCGGGTAGACCAAATGTTGTGCTGTTGAAAAGGTTGAAAGCTTCGAAGCGAAGATTTACGCCCATCTCATCGCGAAGGTAGATCTCCTTCGCGATTGCTGCATCGAGATTGACGTAGGCTTGGGAGCGAGTGAATGGAAGCACCCTCGGCGCATTACCGTAACTAAACGCAGGTATGTTGGCGAAGGCTGCTTTGTTGAGCCAGGTATTGACTGTCGGGTGCTGAAGCGTAGGATCGGCGACGATGTTCGGTCGTGCTCCTCCGTAGGCTGGCGCGTTCGCGGTGACGCTGATGGGGTCCCCGCTTTCGGCGGTGAAGATGCCATTGAGCTGCCAACCGCCAATGCTTTCACGGTAGAGTCGACTTCCGGCCTGTCCGAACGGGAGGATGTAATTCCCGGAGACGACCAGATGCTGGGGAAGGTTCGACGTCGAGACGGACTTCTCAGCTTTGAGGTTGTCCCAGTTTTGAACAGTGTTGCTCCCACTGTCCGCATAAATGTTCTCGCCGTTTCCAAGATTGTTGTCGAGCAACTTGGAGTAAGTGTAGGAGGCAAGCAAATAGAACTGATTCACGAATTGTCTTCGCACCGTCACGAGTGCTGCCTGATAGTTCGATCCCGCCCAGTTCGTCATGGACGTGACGCCGGTGAATTGAGGGTAGTTCATCTCCAGCTGGCCGCGCTGTATCTGCGACGCTGAGAGGGAGCCATTGGTGATAATGCCGGCGAACGGATTTTGCACAAGTTGCTGGAGGGCTGTCCCCTGGGCAAGATCCTGCTGAGGTAAATGATGGAAGCTGAAGTCCGCCGGTAGATGCAATCCGTGCGTTCCGATGTACCCGAATTCAACCGCCCAGTTCCCGACCTGCTGCTGGAGGTTGGCGCTCCACTGCTGGGCTGTGCCTGTTTTCAGATCACGAACGTTTGCGGTAACGCTGGTACCGAGGCCTGTCAGCGGCCCAAGGGAGGAACCGGAGATCGGTACGATCCCTTGAGGGAAAGGATTACTGAGTGTGCCGCTTGGCTGATTCCCGTCGACGGTGGACACATACGAGGTCTGGCTTGTGAAGCCGGTCGACCCCAGGCGTACATACCCTCCCGTCGTCGGAAGATAGTAGAGCCCCAGACCCGCACGAAAGACTGTCTTCGGAGTAAAGCTGTAGGCGAAGCCCACGCGCGGAGCGAAGTTATTCCAGGTGGTGTCGCGGTTACCCCGTCCGACACCGTTGACTCCGACAAACTGAAGTCCCCCCGTGAGGTTCATTCCACCCGCGTTATAGCCAAGATTCGGATCGAAGTTGCTGATGCCATTATGGCGGTCAGTGGTGCCGTCCTCGTGGTCGAAGCGCAGTCCATAGTCGACAACCAGCTTTCGTGAAACCTTCCAGTTGTCCTGAGCGTAGAGCGCCCAGTAGTACGTTGAATACGCATAGTTTTGGTGCCGATAGAGGGTTCCGCTCGCCGGGTCGCCAAGTAGGAAGGACGCGAGGTCATAGCCGTTGGTTGCGGCGGCGGTCGGACTCGGACCTTTCGTGAAGTTTGCGTCGAAATTGAACTGAAGCACGCCGGATCCCTGGATCGAGTTCCATTGGTAGTCCCGCAGTTCCGCACCGGCTTTGAACGTATGGGTATTCTTGACCAGGGTGACGTCTCCACCAACGGTGTATGCGTTGTTTTCCTGGGTCGACGGATCGGACTGATTACTTCCGATCGAAGATGTTGTCGACATGGCAAATAAAGGAAACTCCAGCAACTGCATTTGCGTTGCCAGAGAGGATGGAAAGCCCAGCGTTCCCGGATCAAAGCCAAGGCTGATCGGATTGCGCACAAGGCCAAAGCGATTGAATCCGGCATGCGTTTCAACCAGAAGGTTAGGGCTAAGCGCGTTGGTGTAGATAAGCGCTATGCTGTGCCTCGGGTATATCGTTGGTCCGAAACCCGGATCCGCGACGTTGTTGGAACCAAAGTATCGGGGTGAAATCAGGGTTGCTCTATCCCATGTGTAACGTCCGGCAAGCCGCTGGGTTGGCGTGAGGTACTCGTCCAGGCGAATACCAAATGCGTTCCGAGTCGTTGTTTGAACGCCATTGGCAAAATAGTTGTTCACGCCTGTGAACGGATTTCCGCCCACATTCGGTTCCGGATAGTACGACAAGACCTTGAGAGCGACGGGGTTGAGAAGTCCCTGAGGGATCACATTGCCCGCAAATTGTGTGCGCGGAGCCTGGGTGGAGCCAGTGAGTGGGTTGTAAATCGGTATCAACTGTCCCGCAGAGTTAAAGGTCTGAGAAAAATCGCCCGTCCGTTCACGATCGGTTGGGACCGTATAGAAACTGTTCGAGCCGATCGTCTGCCTTGACCCTTCATAATTGGAGAAGAAAAAGAGCCGGTTGGGAATGATGCGGCCTCCGACCGCTGCGCCATATTGGTTGAAGTGCAGCGGAGGAATCGGCTTGTCGTTTCTCTTGCTGAAGAAGTCATTGGAATTGAAGACGTCATTTTGCGCGAACTCCCATGCGGAGCCATGAAACTGATTCTCGCCGGCACGGGAGATGTAATTGACGGCGCCCCCTGCGGTTCGACCATACTCGGCAGGAGCGTTGTGAGTGATGATGATGATTTCCTGAGTCGCGTCCGGCGACAGGGGCACCATTGGTCCTCCTCCGGTCGGCAGTTCGTTGGCATTCCCGTCCAGGAGGAAGGTGTTAAAGGAGGGTGGTGATCCGGCAATCGATATACGTCCATCTGTATTGGCAGATTGCGTGTAGCTTCCAAAGCTCCCGATCGCCCGGACTGCCGGGGACAAAGCAACCAACTCTGTAATGTTGCGTCCGTTCAAGGGAAGATTCTGGATCGCCTCCGGCTCGAGGGACGTGCTGACATTTGTGGTCTCCTGCTGAAGGGCTGGGGCCTGTGAGTTCACCTGAACAGTGGTTTGAGCTCCCCCAACGGCCAGGGATATGTCGATACGCAGGTCCTGATTCTCACCGAGATCGACTCCCGTCCTGTTCACTCCCGTGAATCCTGCCGCCGAAACCTGCACGGTATACAGGCCGGGAGTCAACGCCGAGATCGTGTAGTAGCCTTTCTCGTTCGTCTTGGCGACTCGGTTGATATTCGTATTAAGGTTTCGGGCCTCCACTTGCGCGTTAGGGATGGAGGCACCACTTGGATCCGCGATCAAGCCGGTCATGCTGCTCTGACTCCAGGCATGAGCAAAACCGGAAAAGAGCAGGATGATGAGAGCCGATCGACGGAGAATAACGAGCATCCGATGGGACAATTTCATTAGAGCCTCACAGACATGTAGGGATACTTCGAAAAGACGAACCAGGGCTAAACGAATCAGTTCACTTCATCGAAAGTATCCGCCGCTCCTTTCTCTTCAGAGTGATGTGGGGAGACATCCCCCTGCCACCCCCAAAAAACAAGAGTTTCGCGCCAATCTCTGTTGCTCGGACAACCGAATAGGGAGAGGGAGATGTGTGGGAAGGACGTCATAGACCGAAGTTGATTCATGGGGCTGTAAACAAACTTCATTAGGATGGAGGTTCTTGGCGACTCAGCATTATGGCACTCGAGACTCCCACCCAAGGAGAGAACTCCAGCGACGGAGCCTCATGTCAAGAGGATTCACCCTACGACATTAATCCCTCGCTTGTCCGAGAGCAGTTGGCTCGAGTGTTGGCTTGCGCTCAATTCAAGAGTTCCGTAAAGCTCTCGAAATTCCTGCGGTTCGTGACGGAAGCTGCGCTCGAAGGGCGCGCTGGCGAGATCAAGGAAACCGCGATTGGCGTTGCGGTTTACGATAAAGCTCCCACGTACGATCCAAAAGTCGATACGGTGGTCCGGACTGAGGCGAGAAGGCTGCGCCGAAAGCTGGACGAGTATTTTCAAGAACTGGGTCAATCCGATCCCGTTCGTATATCGCTTCCCAAGGGAGGCTACGTCCCGTTATTCACGCCCGTGGTAAGGCGAGTTAACGTTCTCGTTGAGCATTCAGAGACCCAAGAACACGTCGTGGACCTGCCGGTCAGCTCGGTCGAGACGACTAGAGAGCCCGTCGAGGATCGAGATCCTTCACCGAAACGAAGAACACTGTTGATCCTGGCATCGCTATGCCTGTTCGTGCTTTTCACCGGCCTGTTATTCCTCTTGAGGTGGCACTGGCAACGTTCTGAATCCCTAAGCGCTTCGTCGCATATCGGTCCAATGACCTCAGTCCCAGGAGAGTCCTATCAACCGTCGATCTCTCCTGACGGAAAGTCCGTAGCTTTTATCTGGAATAACGGCCCCCATGCCTACAACATCTATGTGATTCAACGAGGAGGTCAACCTCTTCGAGTGACGACGGATGACGATTCGGACTTTCACCCAGCTTGGGATCGAGACGGAGGTTCGCTCGCTTTTCTCCGAGCATCTCCGTCTGGTAGTCGGATCGTACTCATTCCATTTCCCGGCGGTTCCGAGAAGATACTCTTCTCTTTGAAAAGTGCGCGGCCTTGGAGTGAAGATCTATTAGGAACCCGTAACGACACCGGACCGGCGTGGTCCGCGGACGGCACAGAGTTATTCGTGTCCGATGTCGCCCCCTCTGGCCAGGGCCTGGGACTTTACGCCTACAATCTCACCAGCGGTGCTCTCCGTCCCATAACCGATCCATTGTCAGATCGTCGTGATCTAAGTCCTGCTGCGTCACCTGACGGCAGATGGATCGCGTTTGTCCGATTCACAAGTTACGATTCGAGTGACATCTATCTCTATTCCTTGACCGACCACACGGAACGCGAGGTCACACATGAACATATGGATATCCAAGGGCTCGCCTGGTCAGATGCTGGGCGATCAATCATATTTTCTTCGAACCGGGGTGGGACATACGGGTTGTGGAAGATTGGGCTCAACGGCGGAGAGGCTCTTCCCATCGAGACTAGCGGAGAATCCGCGATTCAGCCTGCGGTATCTCCTGACGGAAAATTTCTGGTCTACGCAGATTCGGCTCTACGTTCAAATATTCTCAAAGTGAGCCTGGACCACCCATCCTCTGCTCTTGCCATTGCCCCGGCGACGCGGCGCAGTCACAGCGCTCAGTTCTCGCCGGACGGCTCAAACGTTGCGTTCGTCTCCGACCGAAGCGGGAAATGGGAGCTCTGGACGGCAGATGCCGACGGCAAGCGAGTCACTCAGCTTACGAAGTTCGAGGCGGCAACGGTTGGAAGTCCCAGATGGTCCCCGGACGGTAAGCTCATCGCTTTCGATGCCCGGCCCAACGGTCACTCTGCAGTCTTCGTGATTGCGGCAGATGGGCAGCAACTCCGCGAGCTCAGCCCCGGAAATTCAGAGGAGAAACAACCTTCGTGGTCACCCGACGGGGAATGGATATATTTTGATTCGAACCGCGACGGATCCATGCGCTTATGGAAAATGAGAGTCTCCGGTGCAGACGCCACTCCTGTTTCGCACTCTTCGTTGACCGATGCACAGATTTCCCCCGACTCGAAAACGCTTTTCTTTACAACCGCTGGAGATGGGCTCTGGGAGATGCCATCCAACGGAGGCAAGGAGACGATGGTGCAAGGACTCGAGAGATCTCGATTCGGTAGATTATGGACGGTCACAGAACACGGGATTTATTTCGTAGACACCGCAAAAGAGCGTTCGAGCCTAAGATTCTACGATTTCAAGACCGGCGTTAGCAAAAGCGTGATGACATTGCCCGTCGACCCTCTTGTAGGTTTTCCTAGCCTCTCTTATTCGCCGACTCAGAAGGCCATTTTATTTGCCGCAAAGGAAGAACAGCACAGCGATCTGATGACACTTTGGTGGAAATAACGAAACGCCGTGTTTTTCTCTGCTTAAACGTGGTCGCTGAAGCCGAATTTGCAGCGGCTGAGAATCGACAGCCGTCACATGCGGATCAACTCCCAGAAGGTTGGCCTATCCCGAATGATCACCGAAGACTCCTGGATTGACTGCAGCCAATCCAGGAGTCGGGACGGCCCGGACCAGGCCAAGAGATAGTCCGTGAGCTTCGGCAACCTGTCGCCGTCGCCAACAACAGGCTTATATCTAACACTGGTAAGAGAAATGTAACTGCCTGCTCACCACGGAGCTACACGAAAGCTTATTCCGATTGAGAACGCTGGCCGATACTCCCATTTTAAAGGTGGGTTCCCTGAAAACCCGGTTGGCTCCGGTTCTCCAAGGTTGAAGTTGTTGCCAAGGCGCTGAACCCTTCCGATGTGCACGCCGGGGCTTATGAGAATTTTGTTCATCATCAGACTTGGACCTGCGAAGAATTCCGGTTGATTCGTTCCGCTATTTGAATTGACGCCAATCCCGGCGGAGAGAGCACCACTGACAATCAACCGTTCCTCTTTGGTCCGACCCCACCGCACGGTTTGGTATGTCCGGTACGGACCCGCTCGGAAATTGACGAACGCCATCGGGAAAACTTGTGCGCGTGCAGAGTCCGTGATTCCAAACTCTGCAGTGGCGGTGGGAGCACCGGTCGTTGGATCAGTGGAAGGAACATAGGTCGTGCCGATAACTTCTTTTTGCTGAAATGTCACCAGGACCCCTGTCGAGAGGCTTAGGAATGGGAGGTCCTGATAAAGAACCGAATAATTGATTGTGTCGGTGGTAAGAGTCTTCATGTCGATGGTCGATACGCAGGACACTGTCCCGGTCAATTGGTTGTTTCGATCCGGAGCGAGTCCAAAGCTTTCAAATAAGTGATTGCTCGCATCTACCAGAATTGTCGGAGTCGCATCTTTGACTACAACATAGTCCTGGTAATTGACGGTGCCCGCAGCAAAAGCATCTGAGTTTTTCGTCATTCCCCGCAGTTGAAACAGGTTGTCCTGGAGTTTTTCTGCCGCTAGTCCGTCGTGGCATACTCGCCTCCGGAGTTCCAGCCCTGCATGAGCTGCATGGTGGCCGAAAGCGACATAAGAAACAGAGCAGCGACAATGGACCCAAGAGGGCTCTCGCCTGTCGCTCCATCGAGCGCAGCTTTGAGAACAAAATAAGCGGCGACAACAGGCACAAATTTCGCCACGACGATCTGGTTTACGAAGTTCTTGAAGACAGTTTCCATGCTGGCAAGCCAGCTTGTTCCAACCGATCCGCTGCCAGAGGGAACGGTGATGCCTTGTGCCGCAATCCATGACAAGAGTTGTGGAATAGTTAATAAGATGACAGTCCACAGCACCCACTTTCCAGTTCGGCCACTTACATGGAAGTTGGTTCCGCCTTCATGCCGTAGGGACACGCCAGCCGCTGCCAGTGTGCAGAAAGCTGCGGGCACGGCGAGGTCGAATAGCAACTGAAGGAGATCTAGTAAGAATTGCGGCACAGGCATCTCGTCACCTCAGCTACTGGATTCCTTGCGCCTGTGTAATAAAGCCCTCGGCCATGCGACCAAGACCGCTGATGACCATCAGGGCAACGCCCGTGACACCCCAGCCCATATAGCCGCGACCAGACTTAAAATGCCACCCCGCGATGCCTAAGCAAGCTACAGCAATGACAGGTGCAATAACGTTGCACCCCCAATTGACTATGTTCAAAACCGTTCCCTCGACCGTTGTGGCTTGCTGGCCCTGCACGGCCTGCCCGAATTGAGGGGATGTTCCGAGGTTTTGAGCACTTGCTGCGAATGGGGCTGTGAGGGTTCCGAGGAGGATGAGCCCGAGTGCAAACATCAGAGCTGCGCGAACCCAGTTGCTCTCGGAGGGGCGATGAATGACGGATGTGGATGATTCACCAGTGACACGGTTGCGCCACCAGAAGGCAGGTGCTGTTTTCATACGATTTCTCTCCTGGACCCGGCTGCTCGCGGCATCCGCGTCGAGAGAGAAAGTGAGGCTGAATCAAAACTCGGTCAAACCGCACCATTGACGATCTGCTCGATCTGGTGTGTTGAAGTAGCGGAGGAGAACTTCGCTTGAATCGATGTGTGCAACAAATGGCTCTAGAACCCTTCAGTTGTTTCCGTTGTTCTCAAACCCAACGGGTTCGACGCCTCCATGCGCTCGCAGGATTCATAGCTATGAGGCCGATAAACAAAGGAGTTGCGCTGTTTCCGCACTTGCTTATGGTTAGTTCTTGGAGACGTCAATGCATCTATTGGGCAGTGACATAAAACCGTCGACGATGATGCAACGGCGGAATGGTGTATCGAGTTCGATCTTCGATTGAATTGAGTAGTGGACCATCCGCCCCGTCGTTTGTTCGAGAGTGCAGTGCCAAACCGATTCGGATATTGATGCAAATGCGCAGTGACTTCTTTCGTTCGATCTTGGACCGCAACACGGGACGAACCAGAAACATGGATGTGTGACCTGCATATGCATTGCAATGCCGTCGATGGTGATTTGTCGGGACGTGCAGCGGAATGGGAATGCGGATCATTGTGCGAATAGGGTCCTGTCGTATCGCCGAGTCTGTCGGGATTGCAAGTTTCACTTCTCTCACGTCTTCGGTGGTCCCAGCCACGACTTGGATCCTGAATATGGAACTGCATGGATTGGCGGCGGCCAGGCATCTCGATGTCGAAGTTGAGTGGAGGAGCATATCTCGGGAGAGATAGCTCCTTCGGCCGAGTCGTGAATGGAACAAGAAAATGCCCTGGCTTGTAGCGCCAGGGCAGAGGTGAACAGCGTCGATGAACTATGGATTTAGCGTGGTCACCTTGTGCAGCGTCGGTTGGGTCGCTTCATGCTTGGTGAACACCACGTAGATCTTCGTGTCGGCGGGAACCGAGACGACAATTTTGCTGTTGGCTGCCATGTTCATGATCTCTGAATCGCCAGCAGTCCCTATGTTTTCGGCCAGGCGTTCGCGAATCAAATCATCCTCGGAGAAGGCCGAGCTCGTGTTTGTCCCAAGAACCATCGCCAGGGTGGAACCGATGCCGGAGATGCTCCGCACCAAGAGGCTTTTGCCGGTGTCCTTTCCAGTTACGACACCTTTAATGGGGCCGAGGTCCAGGCCTTTGCCAACCGCTTCGATCTTTTCTGTTCGGCCTCCATAGTCGACTTCATCGAACTTCACTCCCACGTCTCCATAACGATCGACTTGTTGCATGTGGCCTGTGATCGTAGCTCCAGCCGGGATCACAACCTGATCTCCAAGGGCGTAGGTATATTCAACGACCGCGACAACCGGTGTCGGATCAGCGCTGGAAACCTGTTCTTGAAGCTTCGCGAGAATCCGAGAACCAGGAGAAACTTCAAGTAGCGGTGCATCGTCGTCATTCGAATTCAATTTCGATGATCCCGCCTGACTCTTGGTCTCGCTCCGAACGAATACAAGCGAAGTCTCCTTCAATGCGTTTTGTTGCTGTTGGGTCTGTGCGGCACTCGGCTGCGCACTTTCCCCATAGGGCCGTGGTTCTTCCCATTTCTGTTGTGTGTCTGCGAATGATGGGACACTGCCGAGGGAAGCGTTGACTACAGGTTTAACCGGAGGCTGGCTCTGGCTTCTGTCGACGGTTGAAAAAGGGTTGGCGCCTACTTCGGAGCGCATGCGTTTGATGTCGTTTGGCGTAAGTTGTCCGTCCACATCGCCGGCATCGGGTTTTCGCACCGTATCCATGAGCGGTGCCAGGCTGCCCTTCGGCTTGTTCATGTCCTTTTGTCGGTCCTGTGAAGAGACCCTTGGAGACTCCGCTCCCTTTGATGGTGATCGCCCAATGACTGCGGTAATGACAAAAAAGAGCACAGCTGCGAGCAGGCCGCCTCCCAGCATGATCATTTTTTTTCGATCCAAAGCAGGTTTGGTGTCTGGCTCGTCCTGTTTCGGAGTGTCCTGGTTCTCCTGACTCTCGACGTGATCTTCGATTGTTTCGTTCTCTGGCGGCTCGGGGGGCTTAGGACGCGGCGTTTCCGTTGATGGCTGCTCCACCCTTAGTTCGGGATTTTCAGAGATCTGCCTGCTTCCATTCACTTCGTTGATATTCATGACAATCCTTCCTAGTGGGCAATGGCCGCGATCGGCGGCGTGAAAGGCAAACGAATCAGGATCGGACGGTCGACCTGATCTGCCTGAGCAATCTGAAGAAATAGTTTTTCGTTCGATTCCTTGAACGAGGGGCGGTCAAAAACCACGACGCCGTCTGCTCGCTCGCCTGCGGCAAGCCTTGTCGCGCTCAGTCGATAATCCCGAATCTCCAACTGATCGGCGATGATCTCTTTACCTTCTTTCGCCTTTTTCTTCTTCTTGACCTGGTGTCCCGTGATCTGCACTTGAGGGGGAACGATCTCCACCGCCTGATCGGAGCGATTCAAGATCGAGTAGGAGATGACGGTCTGGTTGTTCCATTGCCGCACGTCCCCCAGTGACGTCTCAATCTGTTGCCCGTTCCATTTCATCCAGATCGGGTCGTTAATACGGAGTTGTTGCGCATACTCTTCATCGAGCGCAGAAGAGGATGGTGAGCCACCAAGCGAAGCGGTGCCCGGAGACTGTGGTTGGGTAGTTGGCCGTCGAGGCGTGTCTTCGGACCGTGTGGACGGGAGAGTTTCGGATGCTGAGGAAACCACCAGACTCGGAGGTGGCCGATATTCGAGCAAAAAATCAACTGGCTGTGTCGCGCTGTCGGAACTGCCGTTGCTGATGAGTTCGAGGGTTACGTGTTGACCGGATTTTGTTGTGATCTGGAGGTCTGATTGAGCGGGGTTCGCAGTGATGGGTTTGACGACTACGTAAAGTGGCTCACCCTCCTTGTGTTCAGCCGTGAAGAGGCGCGGACTGCCAAGAAAGACGGACGTGACCTCCTCGGGCATGCGGATTGTCGACTCAAACTCAGGTCGAAGATGGAGAACTGTGACGTCGTAAGGGTTGATGACGACAGTGGTAATATGGGCTGCCACCACGGGTTCCGAGGCACTTAGCTGTAACGGAAAAAGAATTGCCAGTGGGATAATCCAGCGGAGTTTCATCGTAGTCTTACCTCCTGGGCGGGTTCGCCGCCGCGAATTTGCGTATCAGATATCGCCTCCGAACGGCCTGGACATAAGCGACAACATCCGGATTGCGATAGTTCAATCGCTTTTGTCCTACCCAGTGATCGCCGGCGTAGTAGGCCGCAGCCACCAATCGCAGGTCGCCGTGAAACTCCCACATCAGCGTTGTCACATAACGGGTTCCAGCGGCGATATTCTGATTGCCATCGAACGGTTGAAGTGCGCCGAAACGTCTTGCTGTCGCTGGCATGAGCTGCATCATGCCCATTGCGCCTTTGTTCGAGAGCGCATGAGGGTTCCATCCCGACTCAACATCGATCAGGGCAGCTATGAACTCCGGAGGAACTCCATAGTGCGTTGCATAGCGTTGAACGCAGCTTTCAGAGTAGGAAGGCACGCTTTGGGCTCGCGCGACGATCAGGTGCAGCGCAATGAACAAGGGGAGCAGGAGTTTCATGCTTCTACTCCTTCCTCAAGTCCCATCTGGTGGGCGTAGCGAGCCCCATCGTGAAGCAGGCTACTGAAGCCCTCACGAAGAAGCAGGTGACGGCGGTCCTTCTCCGTCTTGGCTAAGAAAGGCAGTAGAACATCGCGAAGTTCGGGCGTTACGCGATCGATACCCAGTAGTTGGAGGGCATTGGCGAAAATAATCATCTCGGATACGGATGGGGGTTTCTCGAGAGAGTAGTTACGAAAGGCCAGGGCAATGCCGGCCACCTGGTTGTGAAACTTTCCAGTTGCATCCGGAGTGCGGCTGGCGATGATCTCCGCCTCACGGTCCGGCGTCGGATGCTCTACGCGAATGTACAGACAGCGTCGCCGAATCGCGTCACTGAGCGGGCGCTCTTCATTACTGGTAATTACGGTGAACGGGATGCTTGTCGCATTTACTGTACCGAACTCAGGGATCGAAAGTTGACGTTCAGCCAAGGGCTCGAGTAGAAGGGCTTCCGTGTCCTGAGGTACCTTGTCTAGCTCATCAATTAGCAGCACGCATGGCCGCTCGCATTCCAGTGCGCGCATGAGCGGACCGGGGCGGAAGAAATCACGCCCCTTCAGCGTCTTCACGACCTCCTGCCAACTCAGGCCCTGTTCCTTCGAGAACTCCATAAAGAGTCTTTGAAGACTCTCGTCGAATTCACCGATGGCCTGTTTGTCGGTGATGCCTTTGTAGCACTGCATCCGCACCATGTTTGTCTTTGCCGCTTTCGCGACAGAGGTAGCTAGCTGTGTTTTCCCCGATCCTGGCGGCCCCTCGAGGATCAGCGGCACTTGAAGCTTCGCCGCCAGGTAGACCACTTGAATCATCACGGGATCGATGAAATAACCAGTGGCCGAGAGTCGAGTTTCGAGATCTTCCAGCGATTCAAACATGGCTGTCGCTCCTTGGTTCGGGGGCAGTCATTGCTGAGTTGAAGGCCAATCTCCTGTCTCGTTCCCGTAGGGTCTGGCGAAGGTCATAGCCCACATGGAGCCATAACACGGCCGCACTTGCTACCCACAGGCATAGAAGCCCAAGTAGGGCGGCCCGGGCTAATAGGTCTTGCGCGAAAGCCTGCCAGATCACGCCGCAGTAGTAGTCGCCTGCTGAGAGATCGACGATTGTGAGCAATACTGCGATTGCTAGCCGGTTTGTCCGCCTTCTCATATTTCCTCCTCGGAATGCGGAGCAAGGATGGGGCGATTCCAAAACTCGGTCAAATCTGCGGAGTCGGAGCTTTACGCAAGGTGCAAATCAGGTAGCTGCAAAGGCTCCGAAAGGGCTTTCGGACGTCTGTGCCTCCATTGGGCGATCCGTTCCTGGAGGTAGATACACTCGTGACCTTGGTCCGCTGATGAGTGAGGATGATCGCCCAAGGCTTTTGCCCAAGTGGACAACTAGAGAAAACCGCATCCAAAGCGGCTGAGGGCAAAAACTCCAGAGGCCCGACCGGGAACCCAACCCGTTCTCCGTTAGATTGGACATGAGGATGGCTGGCCCCGGGGGTCAATCGCAATCCGAATTGTGGAGACGAAGTTGAAGATCTGGAGTGACGCTAGGCCTGGAGCCGCTGATAAACCCGCTGAGCCACTCGCGCTGGAATTCTTATCGAGGTGTAACGCCTCTTCCTTCTGGTTTCCGGGCGGTCAATCTTGATGATGCCGGGCTCGGTGTCGAAGAGCCGTCTGATCGTTCGGTCGCTGAAACCCCAGAGGTTCGACAGTTCGAGAACGGTATAGTGCCTTTCAAGGACACCGTTGCTTTCTAACGGAACCTTGGCCCTTGGGAAGGGATTGCTTTGTCCTTGGTGGATTTCCATGGTCACCTCGAAGCTTTATGCGAAAGTCGGGTTGAGATGGGCCAACGGCCCACCTTTGCACAACATGTACTTCAGTTCTGCGTCTCGAGCAAGAAATCGCGAGCCGTGTTCGATCGTGAGGTGGGTGGCTAGGAGAAATTTCGCTGGTGAGGCCGGCTCGAGGGAACTGACGCGTGTGCTCCAACAGGCACCAACGGAAAACCCATAGCGTCCATGACATTGAAAAGACGGAGACGCAGTCGTTCCTCATCTCACCGAGGCTGTCGACCGAAATCGAGGATTCGAAGGCAAGATTGGAGCGCTATCGACAACATTAAAAAGTTTATTTAGATTTCTGCGTCTACAGAGATGATTTAGAAAGGGAAATACTTATCAATTGATGGATGTGGAAGCCAGAGGCGCCGCATTGCCTCGCAGTGGGATGGGTTGGACATTCGTGAAAATCGCGCCCATCTTTTGCATCGCCTCGATCGCTTCGTCCTGAAGTTGCTGCTTGCGGGCATGAGTCCATTTCGCGTAGTAGCGCTCAGTAGTTGCCACGGATTCGTGAGTGAGTAGCTTGCTGACCTTCGCAAGCTCCATTCCCGCCAGGAGCATCTCCACGGCAAAGGTGTCGCGGAGCATGTGGGAGCGAAACTCTAAGGGATCGCCATCTTCATCCTTGAAGTCCAGATAATCGTTGAGTTTATCTATTTTCCGCACCCACTTATTGGTATTGACGAGAGGCGAGCACCTACGAGACCAGAACCAATAATCGGGATGTTCTTCAGGACGGAGGGGCAGGGCATTCAAGGTGTCGACGACATGATCCGGCAATACGAATTCAACGATAGATTCCATCGGCTTCCGGTTCATCTTCTTGCGGATCACAGCACGCAGTCGATTGCCAGTGAGCGCTGACTTGGGGCAGTAGAGCACATCCCCGACGCGCAGTCCCGTCCAGCGTTGAACGAGGAAGATCGCCCGGAGCCACTGGCCGACTCTTCCCGACTTATTACGTGCCTGCTCATCGAACTTGTAGGTTGCGGCAAGCAGTTGAACAAATTGATCCGGCGTCAGCGGCCACGTCTGGCTATCGTTTGGCGTGATTGGCCTAAGCAACAACGTCGGGTTGCGAATGGTGTACTCCATTGCTGTGGCCCAGTAGAAAAAGGACTTGAGTCGGATCACGAGGGTGGCCTGGGTGGTTAGGGCTAAGCGATTATCTTCAAGTTCTGCATTGGGCGCCCAGGAAGCACGCCATGCGTCCAGCTGTGCAGGCGTCGCATCGCTCACGTGAATGACCCCTGTGGCATCGGCCCAGCGCAGAATGCGTGCGGCTGTCGAGCGATAAGCGGCGATCGATGTGTCCGCAGGTCCTTTCATGCCGTCAAGCCAAAGCTTCAAGGCAGCTTTCATGGTCGTGAGCAGGGGTTTCCGCATATCAGCAATCTTCTTAAGTTCGATCTTTACGGGATCGCGCTTGTCGCGTTCCTGCGCAGCGACACGCTCGGCCTGCTCCCAGGAGCGGGTTTTCGCCGAGACATAGGAGGTCTTTCCGTGCTCACGGATGTAGAGGGACTTCCGGCACTGGCAGCGCTTCCACTGCGGGTCATGCCGCTTCGGACAGTCACCGGAGTGCCGGGTGAAGACTGTTATAGTGAACGATGAGATCGGTCCAATCGAGTTCATATTAGTCGCGGTCATTATTGGGGCGAAGCTCTTTTCCTGCAAGTTCCGCAATTGTTAAGCACTTGCAACTGCCAAATCTGTCAAACTGTTGATAATGAAGAAGATGGCGGACTTCTGATAGAATCTATTAAGTTCTTCGAAGTCACCATCCCCGGTGATAGCCAGCGTGTTTAACCTTCAGCAAATCTTCAGCAAAGAAGTTTTGCCAAATGCCAAGCTACTGATAACGCAGTGGATATCGATTTTCTGATAGAATCGATTGAATCCACTCCAGGGAGACGCGATGCAGGCGACTCTTGCGCTCGAAGACGGGCGCATTTTTATGGGCGAAGGGTACGGCGCACCGGGCGAATGCCTCGGCGAAGTAGTCTTCAATACTTCTTTAACCGGCTATCAGGAAATCGCGACTGACCCATCGTATGCGGGCCAGATAGTCATCCTTACCAATCCACAGATCGGCAACTACGGCACCAACAAGTCTGACAATGAGGCCGCGAAGCCTTACATTGAGGGACTGATCGTGCGCGAGTTCTCGCCGGTAAGCTCGAACTGGCGCTCAGAGCAGGTCGCCGACGAGTACCTGGAACGCTTCAACGTTCCGGTGCTGGCCGAGATTGACACTCGTGCCCTGGTGCGGCATCTGCGCACCTATGGTGTGATGCGTGGCTGCATTTCGACTCTCGAAACCGACCCTGAAAAGTTGGTAGCCAAGGCGCGGTCCATTCGGAAGATGGATGGAACCGATCTGGCCAAGGTCGTGTCAACCAAGACGGCCTTCAGCTTTGATAGTTCCGACTCGCGTAATGAAAGCGGCGATTCGTTCCTGTCTCTGGAACTCGACAGGCCGCAATTGCACGTAGTCGCCTACGACTTCGGTATCAAGCTGAACATTCTGCGCATGCTGACGCGCGAAGGCTGCCGCGTGACGGTGGTTCCAGCGCAAACACGTGCCGATGAAGTGCTCGCATTGAAGCCGGACGGAGTTTTTCTTTCGAACGGTCCTGGCGATCCGGAGCCCGTCGACTACGCTGTGAAGGCGATCCAGGAGATGATGGGACGTACGCCTATCTTCGGCATCTGCCTCGGTCATCAACTAACAGGTCTGGCTCTTGGCGGCAAAACCTACAAACTCAAGTTTGGCCATCATGGCGGCAACCATCCGGTCAAGAACATGATCAATGGCAAGGTCGAGATTACGGCTCATAACCACAACTACGCCGTCGATCCTGACACGATAAACGCCAATGAAGTCGATCTGACACATGTAGACCTGAATGACAACACACTTGAAGGTTTGCGGCATAAGTCGCTGCCGTTGTTCAGTGTTCAATACCATCCTGAGGCTGCTCCGGGGCCGCATGACTCGCACTACCTGTTCCGCGACTTCCGCAACATGATGGATGAGTGGAAGGGATGAAGCATTTGGCCACAGTTTTAGCTTTGTTAGCTGGGCGTGGCCTTACCGATCCTCATTTGATTGATCCGTTTGATACTTACATGACAGGGGTTAAAACGCACCAGCCCGAGAGGGAACTGGTGCGTTTTGCCGAGGAGTGAGGTATCAAGGTATCTCGAAACCAGCCAACTTACACAGTTGGCGGTGGGAATGGGCACAAGTCCAGACCTAGCAAGAGCATCTCAGCGCTGGAGTAGAAGGGTACGGGCTTAGCCTGCATCAACTATTTCTTTCGCAATGAGCGCTAGCAATAACAAGCAGCAACAAAATGATCAGAGCACCAGCCAAGATTTTGGAAGTGAGTAACGAAGAATGCCACGTAGAAATGACATCCAGAAGATACTTGTGATCGGCTCGGGGCCGATTGTGATTGGCCAGTCCGCCGAGTTTGATTACTCCGGTACACAAGCCTGCAAGGCGCTCAAGCAGGACGGTTACGAAGTGGTGCTGGTGAACTCTAACCCGGCAACAATCATGACCGATCCGGAATTGGCTGATCGCACTTACATCGAGCCGCTAACGCTGGCCTATGTCGAAGAGATCATTCGTATCGAATGCGCCATGATGCCTGAGGGCTCTGGCAAGTTCGCTCTGCTGCCAACAGTCGGAGGACAGACCGCGCTCAATCTGGCTGTCGATTTATCGGATGCTGGCATTCTCGATAAATACGGCGTGGAGATGATTGGCGCCAAGCTCGAAGCCATCAAGAAGGCTGAAGATCGCTTGCTCTTTAAAGACGCGATGGTTCGCATTGGCCTTGATGTTTCAAAATCGGTGCTTGTCAACAACCTTCGCGACGGTATGGATTTTGCCGGCAAGATCGGCTTTCCGATCCTCATCCGCCCTAGCTTTACACTGGGCGGCTCCGGCGGCGGCATTGCTTACAATCGCGAAGAGTTGATGGAGATTCTTGCACGGGGCATCGATCTTTCACCGGTGCATGAATGCCTCATCGAAGAGAGTGTGCTCGGCTGGAAAGAGTATGAGCTCGAAGTCATGCGCGATCTAGGCGACAACGTCATCATCATCTGCTCCATCGAAAATTTTGATCCGATGGGCGTGCATACCGGCGACTCGATTACCGTCGCTCCTGCACAGACGTTGACCGATCGCGAATATCAGAAGATGCGTGATGCGGCCATTGCTGTAATGCGTGAAATCGGCGTCGAAACTGGAGGATCCAATGTGCAGTTTGCGGTCAATCCCGCGAACGGACGCATGACGGTTATCGAGATGAACCCTCGTGTTTCGCGGTCTTCAGCGCTGGCTTCGAAGGCCACTGGCTTCCCGATTGCAAAGATCGCGGCGAAGCTCGCAGTCGGCTATATGCTGGACGAAATTCCTAACGACATCACGCGTATGACGCCTGCTTGCTTTGAGCCGACAATTGATTATGTCGTAACCAAGATTCCCAAGTGGCAATTCGAAAAGTTCCCCGGAGCGGATGACACGCTCGGTCCGCAAATGAAGTCCGTCGGCGAAGTGATGGCCATCGGCCGTACTTTCAAAGAATCGCTGATGAAGGCTCTGCGTTCGCTCGAAACAGGCAAGAAGACGGGCAGCGAGGAGCTTGAACCACGCCGATTGACGCAGCGTCTGGTGACTCCGCAACCCGAACGGTTGAACTATATTCGCTTCGCGTTTGAGCGCGGAATGAGCGTCCGTGAAGTAGCGCGTTACACCGGCATGGATCCCTGGTTCCTCTTCCAGATTCGCGAGATATGCGAAACACAAAAGTTTGCTGGCACTCTCTCGCCGGAGACGGTCACTCCTGCGGAATTGCGTAAGTTCAAGCGCGTCGGCCTAAGCGACGAGCGTATCGCGAATGAGTGGCATCTGGACGGTCATGATGGCATTCAGCAGGTTCGCGAATTGCGCTACAAGTATGGCATCCGCCCGATCTTCAAGCTAGTCGACACCTGTGCAGCGGAGTTCGAATCGTACACGCCGTACTTCTATTCGAGCTATGACGAAGAAGACGAAGCGCCACCAACGGACAAACCCAAAATCATCATTTTGGGCAGCGGGCCGAATCGTATCGGGCAGGGAATCGAGTTCGATTACTGCTGCTGTCACGCGGCCTTCGCGCTAAAAGAAGATGGCTACGAAACCATCATGGTGAATTGCAATCCCGAGACGGTATCGACGGATTACGACACGAGCGATCGACTGTACTTTGAACCTCTGACGCTCGAAGATGTGCTTGCTGTCTACGAACATGAAGCAACCTCCGGCGCACCGATTGGCATGATTGTGCAGTTTGGCGGACAGACTCCGTTAAATCTGGCGCAGCGTCTTCGCAGGGCTGGCGTTCCCATCATTGGAACCTCACCAGAGTCAATTGATCTTGCTGAAGATCGCAAGCGCTTTGGCAAGCTGCTGGAAGAGTTGGAGATTCCGCAGCCGTCAGGTGGCACTGCGACAAGTGTTGCGGAAGCCCTTGCCGTCGGCGATCGTATCGGCTATCCAGTGTTGGTGCGTCCGTCGTATGTGCTGGGCGGGCGCGCAATGGTTATCGCTTACGATGCTGCAGAAGTAGCTCGCTACATGACGACAGCGGTTGAGTATTCTTCAGACCGCCCCGTACTGGTTGATCACTTCCTTGAGTCTGCTGTCGAAGTTGATGTTGACGCACTCTGCGATTCAGAAGATGTCGTTATCGCGGCCATCATGCAGCATATCGAAGAGGCCGGTATTCACTCCGGCGACTCATCCTGCGTATTGCCCTCGGTAGATATTCGTCCTGAAACGCTGGAGACCATCCGCATCTACACGCGCAAACTGGCACTGGCACTCAAAGTTATCGGACTGGTCAATCTACAATTCGCGATCCAACGCGATGTTGACGGAAACGATCAGGTGTTTGTCATCGAAGTGAATCCACGCGCTTCGCGTACCGTACCCTATGTCTCGAAAGCGACTGGTGTGCCACTGGCGAAGATTGCTTCACGCTTGATGACAGGCCGTAAGCTTCGTGAATTTCTGCCAGCTCAGCTCGATAACAAAAAAGACCTTGATCCAGGCCCGTACTTCTATGTGAAGTCGCCGGTCTTCCCGTGGTCCAAATTCCCTGGCGTCGATACCGTTCTGAGCCCGGAGATGAAATCAACTGGCGAAGTGATGGGTGTGGCAGATAACTTCGGCGAAGCTTTTGCCAAAGCCCAACTCTCCGCCGGCCAGGCATTGCCCACAGGCGGTACTGTCTTCTTCAGTGTGAATGATCCCGACAAACCAGCGGCGACCGCCCTTGCGACAAAATACGTAGAGCTAGGATTTCACCTGGTAGCAACCGAAGGCACTGCCAATGTGCTGGAGCATGCGGGGTTGATTGTCGAGCGTGTCTTCAAGGTGAAAGAGGGTCGCCCCAACGTTGTTGATCTCATCAAGGGCGATCGCATTCAACTCATCATCAATACGCCACGCGGTCAGGATACGTTCTTTGACGAAAAGGCGATTCGGAGAGCGGCTGTCCTGGCGCGCATTCCTACGATCACTACGATTGCCGCAGCCCAGGCAGCGGCGGAAGGAATCGGCGCCATCCAACGACGGCATACTTCGGTAATCTCATTGCAGGAGCTGCATCCGGTTGCAAAATAGATAGCAGCATGATGAAGAGAGGAAATCCGGGGCTTCTCGCTCCGGATTTCTTGTCTGGCAATTACTTTTTTCGTTTCAAAGCGAAGCTGGCTCCGATGCCGTATCCGATCCATGCTGCCGCGGGCCACGTGCCGATGAATCTCCCTTCACCGTCGATCAGCCCACTGTCCTCTGTCGGGCTCAAAAATGTAAGGAAGAGCTTCGAGCTTGCGTCGCAGTGAAAGCACTGGTTCGGGCCGGTGGGCATGTCGAGAATCCACAAGCAAATGATCAAAAACCAGATAAGACCAATCAGCCATGTATAAGGCGCCATGTCGTTTTGCTTTATGCGCGTGAAGATGTAGCCAACCACAAACGGAACGCTGAAAGACAACGCCAGAGTTATCAGCACCGGAACGTTGTCAGGATGAGCGGCCGTGATGGCGAACATCATAAGAGCCCAGGTGGCGATAGCGAGAAGAGTATGAATCAGGACCCAAAGCGCTTGCTGGCCCAGATTGGCAGCCTGACCTTCTTCCAAAATCAGCTCTTCGTCTAGTTCAGCGGACATCTGGTCGCCCCAATTCTCTGACATTCTATGTGAGTCGAGTGTACGCGAACTCCTTTTGAGGGCGTATGTAACTTCTACAGAGTTGGGAGTGTTCACGTTGAGTCGGGGTTAGTTTTTCCAAAAGGCTCTAAAATAGAAAGCATGTTGCTTGAAGGCATATTTGCTCCCGTTACGACACCTTTTTATCCGGATGAACGGATCTACTTTCGCAAGCTGGAATTCAATGTTGCGAGACTCTCTCTAACCGGGCTCGCCGGTATCGTCGTGCTTGGTTCGACCGGAGAAGCGGTTGCGCTTGAGGATGCTGAAACCCGCGATGTATTGCGCATCGCGGCGGAGTCTGCTGCTGAAGACAAGGTATTGCTGGCAGGCATCGCTCGTGAGAGCGTCAAGGCAACGGTGGCTTTGGCGGAGGCAGCGGCTGGCTACGGCTATGATGCAGTCCTGGTGCGAAATCCCAGCTACTATCGTCCGCAGTTGACTCCAGCAGCTCTTCTTCATTACTTCCGATCCGTGGCCGATCGATCGCCGCTGCCCGTGGTGCTGTATTCCATTCCCAAATTTACGGGCCTTGAGATTCCTCTGGAAGTAATTACCGAGTTGGCACAGCATCCAAATATTCTCGGCCTTAAAGAATCGAGTGGTAGCGTGGAGCGTGTGCGCGATATAGTCCAGGCCACTCGGCTTGCTCCTCGAAGAACGGTTACAGTCACGCCGATTTTTGAGGCAGTTACAGGACGAATGCTGGCTGCGAAACCTGCCACATCCGGTAACTTTATCTCAGCCGAGGGCCTGGCATCGGGAGGCGATGGTGGAGTCGCTCTCGCAGTTGCTCCTCCCGCACCTGCGCGCAAGACTCGCACGCGCGAGGTTGGATTTCAGGTGCTGACAGGTTCTACCACGACGCTCAAAGAGTCTCTGGATGCCGGTGCGAGCGGTGCCGTGTTGGCCTTCGCAGCCTGCGCACCTCAGGCCTGCCAGGAGATTTATATCGCCTGGAAAGAGCACGACGACCAACTGGCCGTTGATAGACAATTGCATATTACCGACGCCAGCAACCTGGTTTGCGGCAGCCTGGGAATCCCCGGTATCAAGTATGCCTGCGACTGGAACGGGTATTTCGGTGGCAATGCACGTTCGCCGCTGCTCGCTTTGACTTCAGAGTCGAAAGCAGCGATTGAGCGTCTTCTATCGAATATCCGAAATTAAAATCTACCGGGATTTCAGAGCCATTTACGGCTTTGAAATCCCGAGAAAGTTAGAAGTATTCTGGGTAAACTTTGTAAGTTCCTTACTATTTTTGAGTAATCTGTCTATATTAGCCCACATATTGGGACCATTGGCTGTGATTTGGGCCAACTTATGGGTCTATCCAATTGAGCAGTAACCACTTCGGTGCAGTATCGAACACGGATGCAACTAAGTGGCTATAATCATCAATTGAGCGAAAGAATCGTGCTTTCTAGAAATTCAAGTGAAGGGGTTCCCGCCACATGGCGATTGGAGACCTTGCTCTGGGTCAAGAGCAGAGCAAATCAGCGGTAGAAGACGCCGCCAAACGCGTCATAAATGACTTCAGCATTCAGGTCGCAACGGTCAACGGGTCCGGTTCGCAATCGGCCAATAGCGTTCTGCTGAAGAGCATTTTTGGAATGGGAGTTCCCGTTAGCGGGAAAAACCTGTTCCCCTCAAACATTGCCGGACTGCCTACATGGTTTACCATCCGCGCCAGCAAGGATGGCTACGTTGCTCGCAGAAAATACATTGATATCCTCATCGCGATGAATCCTGAAACGGCGCGTGAAGATATTCTCGCCCTGCCTACCCACGGCGTAGCGATTTATGACGAGAGCTTGAATCTAAAGCAATATCGCGACGATGTTGTCTGCTACCCAGTTCCATTTGACAAGATTACGGCTGCGGTCTGTCCTGAAGCAAAGCTGCGCAAGCTGGTCCGTAACATGGTGTACGTGGGAGTGGTAGCACACCTGCTCAACATCGAAATGACCGCTGTAGAAGCGGCTCTGAAGAAGCAGTTCGCCAAGAAGCAGAAGGCAATGGAACTGAATTTTGGTGCAGTCAAGGCAGGCGCTGAGTATTTCGCCGAGAAACTGACCAAGCAGGATCCTTTTGTCATTGAGCGGATGGATGCAACAGCAGGGAAGATCATCATCGATGGGAACGCAGCCTCCGGGCTGGGCGCTGTATTTGCTGGCGTAACAGTCGTGGCATGGTATCCCATTACGCCTTCGACTTCCGTAGTCGAAGCGACCATCGAATATCTCAAGAAATTCCGAGTCACTGAAGATGGCAAAGCCACTTTCGCCGTGGTTCAGGCTGAAGATGAACTGGCCGCGATCGGTATGGTGCTGGGTGCCGGCTGGTCTGGCGCGCGTTCGATGACTGCAACCTCGGGACCTGGTATTTCGCTTATGGCGGAGTTCTCCGGCCTGGGTTATTTTGCAGAAATCCCTGGCGTGATTTTTGACGTGCAGCGCACTGGTCCTTCGACCGGTATGCCAACACGTACTTCGCAAGCCGATTTGCTATCGACTGCCTTCCTTTCGCATGGAGATACGAAGCACGTTATTCTTCTGCCCGGTTCGGTTAAAGAGTGCTTCGAATTTGGCTACTCCGCGTTTGATCTTGCGGAGCGCCTGCAAACCCCGATCTTTGTGCTTTCGGATCTCGATCTGGGCATGAATAACTGGATGTCCGAGCCGTTCCTTTATCCCGACAAACCGCTCGATCGCGGTAAGGTTCTTACCGCAGACGATCTCAATCGATTGGGTAGTTTTGCTCGTTACAAGGATGTCGACGGAGACGCAATCGGCTACCGTACGTTGCCTGGAACGGATCATCCCAAGGCGGCTTACTTCACGCGCGGCTCAGGCCACAACGAGAGTGCTGGGTACACCGAGAAACCAGAAGATTACGTGAACTTGATGGAGCGGCTCGCTCGTAAGTTTGAGACTGCAGCCACACTGGTTCCAAAGCCCGTAATCGAAAAGAACGGCACATCGAAGATTGGCATCATCGCATACGGCACTTCGCACTATGCGATTACCGAATCTCTCGACGAAATCAAAAAGAACTACGATCTCGACGTAGACTACCTCCGCGTGAGGGCTTACCCCTTTACCGATGAGGTACACGAGTTTGTAGCTTCGCATGAGCGTATTTATGTAGTCGAACAGAATCGCGATGCGCAATTGGCCAGTCTGCTCAAGCTGGATCTGGCTGCGGAGCAAGTGACAAAGCTGCGCAGCATTCTGCACTTCAACGGACTGCCGATGGATGCGCAGTCGGTGACCGACGAACTAGTCACCAAGGAGGGCCTCTAATCCATGGCAACAGCGACAGCAACATCACCGATCACTCCGGGGCCAAAGGTTAATCGTCTGGGTCTGCCGGTTCTTGAATATCGAGGCGGCAAGACAACTCTCTGTGCAGGCTGCGGGCATAACGCTATCTCCGAGCGCATTATCGATGCCATGTTTGAGATGGGTGTACAGCCAGAGCGCCTTATGAAGCTTTCCGGCATTGGCTGCTCTTCCAAGAGCCCTGCCTACTTCATGAGCCGTTCGCACAGCTTCAACAGTGTGCACGGGCGTATGCCTTCAGTTTCAACTGGAGCTATCCTCGGCAACCACACGATGAAGGCGCTGGGCGTCTCTGGCGACGGAGATACGGCCTCTATCGGCATGGGGCAGTTTGTTCACCTGCTGCGCCGCAATCTCCCGATGATCTACATCATCGAAGACAATGGCGTATATGGTCTCACTAAGGGCCAGTTCTCTGCGACCGCTGATCTCGGCTCCAAGCTGAAGACAGGCGTCATCAATGATCTGCCTCCCATCGACACCTGCTCACTGGCCATCCAACTCGGCGCTACTTTTGTTGGCCGCTCGTTCTCCGGCGATAAGAAGCAGTTGCTGACCATGCTCAAGGCCGCTATCGCGCATAAGGGTACGGTCATGCTGGACGTAATCAGCCCTTGCGTGACCTTCAACGACCACGAGGGTTCTACCAAGAGCTACAAGTTCATGCAGGAGCACGACGAGCCCATCAATGAATTAGGGTTCGTTCCGAGCTTTGAAGATATCGAGGTCGAGTACGATCACGGTACGACGCTTGATGTACGCATGCATGACGGTTCCAGCCTGCGTCTGCGTAAGATCCGCGAGGACTATGATCCAACCGACAAAATCGGTTCAGTCAAGGCTCTCATGGAAGCGCATGAAAAAGGTGAGGTGCTGACCGGTATCTTCTACGTCGACACCCAGAAACCAACCTTCACCGATCAGCTTAACCTGGTCGATCAGCCGTTGAGCTCCCTGCCTGAATCCGTTATCCGGCCTTCAAGAGAAGTACTGGATAAAGTAATGGCCAGCCTGCAGTAGTATTTCTTCACCCAAAAAGAAAAGAGCCTCGCTGAATGCGGGGCTCTTTCTTTGCTTAAATTACAAAATAAAGCTATCGCGTAGCGGGGGTGATGCGTACTCCGAGTGCATTCAGTTTGCTTCGCGCTTGTAGGGCTTCCGGAGTTTGCGGATGCCGCTGAATCAAGGAGCGTAGTTCGTGGACGCCCGCGTCCTTCTGGTTCAGTTGAATCAGAGCAAGACCTTTGCGAAGCTGGGCTGCGGGTGCTTTGCGGTTGCCTGGAAAATTCTCCAGAACAGCATTGTAGGATTTGACTGCGTCCTTATATTTCTGTTGCCGATAAGCGATCTCGCCGACATAGAACTGCGCATCTCCAGCCAGGTCATCCTGCGGATAATAGTGCAGTACATCGCCAAATTCGGAGAAAGCCAGATCGTACTTTGCGGCGTTGTAATCGCGTAGGCCGCTCTGATATGTCTCTTGAAGCGGCGGAGCCTGAGATGCTCCAGCGTCGGGGATGCCGGGATTCGGCGCTCCTCCGCCATCCTGCATCGGCTGCCCGCCCATAGGTTGACCTCCGTTTGGCTGGCCCTGTTGCTGAGGCGGTATGCCACCTGGCATGGTCGCCGTTGTCGCAGTGGATTGCGCCTGTACATTCTGGAGTTGAGACTGAATATCCTGAAGCTGTTTGTCGAGCTTTGCGATACGAGTCTTCATCTCATCGAGGGAGTCATTCAGCGACTGCACCTGGCCGGAGACCGAATCCAGCTTGCCGTTGGTTGATTCATTCTGCGCATTCAGCTTCTGCTGCATCGTGGCGACGGTAGCATTCATCTGATTCACGCTGTCCGTGCTCTGTTCCACCAGGTGCTGCACCAGTCCGAAGCGCGAATCTACGGTGGATTGGAGACGCTGCACCATGTCAAGCAACTGCTGCACCTGAGTCTGCAGCTCAATGATTTCCTTGGAAGCTGCGTGTGCAGGGCGAGGCACAATAAACAGCACCGCAAGAAGCAGAGCCGCAAAGCGATAACGCCAGATACGTCGGTGATCGATTAATTGCATCAGATTCTCACATTCTGTTTGTGAAGGAGATAGCGGCAACCGGATTTGTATCCAGGTTGCCGCGTCGTTCGTTCATTGTAACTATGGAGTGGCCAATTGCGATTTCGTTACCTGTCGATGGAGAAGCCGGCGCGACGATTCTGCTGCCAGCATTCTTCGGTAGATTCGCTGCAGAATGGCTTCTCTTTACCGTAGCTGACAATGCGGAGGCGATCAGCTGCGATACCGGCCTGAACCAATGCCTGCTTGACCGAGTTCGCACGGCTCTGACCCAGAGTCAGGTTGTATTCATTCGAGCCACGTTCATCGCAGTACCCGCCGATTAAGACGTGAATGCGAGAGTTTGTCGCCAGGTATGCGGCGGCCTTCGAAAGAGCGGCCTGGTTCTCCGGGCGTACATCGTAGCTGTCATAGTCGAAGAAAATATCCTGTACGCTGGCTTTGAACTGCTCGTCCGCCGTCATGTTTGACGCCGAGGAATCCTGCGGTACTGCAACAGCCATCTGGGCTGCATTTACCGTGACCCGCGCAGTTGCGTCTGCCGACCCGCCATCGCCGCGCGCGATCAGATGGTAACTGGTCGAGGTAGTTGGAGTGACCGTCTTGACGCCAGAGCTGGGGACGTCGCCAATGCCATCGATAGAGACGTTTGTCGCATCCGTGGCGCGCCATGAAAGCACAACCTGATCGCCAGCGGTGATCGTAGAAGGAGTTGCGGTCAACTGTGCCGTGGGGGGGGGCCCTGAGAGCGGTGGTGCGGCATTGGACGAGGAGGATTTCTTTTTACCACATCCGATCACTGCGAATGTAGCCATGAGCAGGATTAAGGCCGTAGCTGTGCGGTTGAAAGCACGATATTTGGAGTTCAAGTTTTTCTCCTTACAACGAAATTTGTAAATCTGTTTGTCATACAAGGCGCCGATAACCTACTCCGGAACCGAAATTACTTCCAACTCCAGTTTGGCATAGAGTCCTTGCCAGAGTGTGTTAGTTGGTGCTGTTCCGTGCCATCTGCCAGCATAGTCCAGATTTCGACCTGCTTGCCAATCTCGCGTTGAAATACAACATGGCGGCCATCGGGGGACCAGCTGGGAAAGTCATTGCTACCAGCCTCATGCGTCAGTTGCAGCCACCGCTTGGATGCGATATCCATCACATAAATATCCTGTCCGCCGGGAGCGCCGGGGCCGTATTTCCGGTTCCAGGAAAATGCGAGAAACTGCCCGTTCGGCGACCACGAAGGTGAGATGGCATAACCACCATCCGTCATACGCTGAATATTTGTACCATCCGCATCCATAGTGTAAATCTGCGGCAGACCGGTGCGCCCACTGACCCAGGCGATCTGAGAATTGGTCTTCGGATTCCAAGTTGGCGAAACATCCGGACCGCGGATAGAGGTGGCTTTACGCAGATTGCCGCCATTGCTATCCGATATCCATATTTCAGGGTCTCCCGAACGGGATGACGAAAAAGCGATCTTGGATCCATCGCCAGACCATGCAGGCGAAAGATTGCTGCCGCCCGCCACGCCCGCAGGGTAGCTCACCGTCCGCCCGAGGTCCATCGAGAACATGCGGATCGTCCAACCTTCTTTGCCCAATGTCGAAAATGCAAGCCTGCTGTTGTCCGGCGAAATGCGCGGTGATAGAGAGATGCTGCCTTGCTTGGTTACGATGTGCTGATTTTGCCCGTCGTAATCCATCACCCATATTTCCTTGGAGCCGGTACGTGCGCTGACGAAGTAGAGTTTGGTCTCGGCAATGCCGTTCAGACCGCCTCCGAGACGGGCGATAATTTCGTCGGCAAAGCGGTGTGCAATCAAACGGGCATTATCCTGGTTGGCAGTTTCGTTGTATTGCTTGCCCAGGATCTGTGGACTGCCTGGGTTCTTGGCATCGAATACCCAGCCGTAGACGCTCAGGCGGCCATTGGTAGAAGATAGCGCTCCAAATGCGACCATCGACGCGTTAGCCGGATCGGCTGCCCATTGCGGCAGATTGATTTCCTGAGGAGCGCCCGGCGTAACCGGCGGAATCAGGCTCTTTGAAACCATGTCGAAGATGCCAGCATTCGACAGGTCGTTATAAAGTGTCGCGTCAAACGTGGACTTCAGCGATGGCGTCTGCGGATCAGAACCAACAGGTTTGAAATCGGCTGCCGCGATGCGGATACGCTGATCGGTGAGGTTACTGCCAGTCCGAATCCAATCCTGCGCATGCAGTACAGGGAGACTGACTGCAAATGCGAGCAGAGGCAAAAAACAAGAAAATGCTCGGGGAAGCTTGCGAAGGATTGCAGTCATGCGGTTCAGTCCTCTTCCTCAAAAATACAGGGTTACTGCTGCGTTCGACTGGAGCTCAAAAAACAACTTGTTTCGACCGTTGTATCCAGATCACGCGTGAATTTCATAACACTCAGTACTCACAATAATAGGAGACATTGGGCGGTGGATCACTTGGTGGTGAAGGAAGGGGCCCAAAAGTGTCAACTCTCTGTTCTGCTCTAAGACAGGCTCGATCCAGAGTGGGACTACCACTGGATTTATCCAGCTTGGCCTCCATTCCAGTGCCATCGCGGCGAATTACCCAGGTGATATAGGTGCGGGAGCCTACCGGCGTCCGCGGATCAACCTCGCCTCGATAGAGATTCTGCTGCATTTTTCGCTGAATATTCTGGATGTACCACGGGTAGTTAAATCCCCGGCTGCCCGGCGATGCTGTCACGCTGGTTGCTCCCACGGTCGTAGTGCCAGGCTGAGCCGTGCGCTGCATCGCGCTTGAAGACTGCTCGCCATATTGCGCGCGATTGTCCTGCTTGGGCGGTGTTGGCTGGCGCTGTGGAGTCTTGCTGGTAACCACCGGCTTAGGCTCGGGTATTTTGCTGGCTTCCTGCTTTTTTGCCGCTGGCTTTTTAGGAGCCTCGATCTTTGACGGGATGGGGATCGCTTTTTCGTCTACCGTGGGCTGTGCTTTAGGCGCGGGCGGCGCAGGCGCTTCGCTGGGTTTTTCAGTTGCCAGTACATTATCGTTCGGCTTGTGGTCTGCAGGCAGAGGCAGGGCACTGCTGACTAGCTGCACGGCGATCGCACCCTCGGTCGCCCCTCCCCAGGTGTTGTGAGGAAACAGCCCATTCAAAAAACCATAGCCCAGAACAAGTCCCACGAGCAGACCATGGAAAAGCACGGCCTTCACCATCGGCTTGCCGATAGGCTCCCGTAGGAATTCCGGCTCGAGTTGTTCGCTGACCTGCAGCTTCTTGCTCCTGACCTGTTTCTGTTGGTAAAGATCTACTAGTTGGACTTGGTTTCGAGTGGCTGGGTAACGATGCTGATGTTGGTAATGCCAGCCTGTTTAACAGAATCCATGACCGAGGCAAACGCGCCGAAAGGAACGCGCTCATCCGCTCGTAGATAAATCACCTGGTGAGCGGGATCTACGCCGGATTGATGCAGTTGCGTCGCCAATTCGTGGATATTCACCGGCTTATCGCCCAGGAAAACCGTCTGATCCTTGGCTATGGTAACCACCAGGCGTTGTTCGGTGATCTCCTTGACCGTGCGTGTTTTGGGCACAGCAACTTCAATGCCCGACTGCAGCACTGGTGCGGCAAGCATGAAAATAACCAGCAATACCAACACCACATCGACCAGCGGCGTGATGTTGATCTCGGCCAGCGATGTCTGTGTGCGCCCGTTGCTGCCCGTAAAGGCCATTTAGACCTCCCGTTCCATGAGCCGCGGATCTGTCGAGCGAGGGTCTGTCGAACGAGGATCACCTGCCCGCGCTCCCTGGGAAGGAGGTGGCTGGTTCGCGCCGCGCTGTGGAATCTCTTCCAGAGAATTCAGAAGTTCACGCGCAAAGTCATCAATCCCCGACGCAAAAACACGCAGCCGAGCGGCGAACTGGTTGTAAGCGATGCCGGCAGGCACAGCGACGAAGATGCCCGCAGCCGTGGTGATGAGTGCTTCTGAAATTCCAGGCGCGACAGCACGCAGGGTAGCAGAACCGGCGGTCCCCAGGCCGTGAAACGCATCCACAATGCCCATAACGGTGCCGAAGAGGCCGACAAATGTGCTGGTGGAAGCAATAGTCGCCAGCCAGGTCAGTCTCTGTTCAAGCCGAGTAACCGCTTCGCTGCTTGCAGTCTGAGCAGAGCGCTCCAACGTAGCAACATTGCGCGGCGGACCGTAGCCGCCAGTCTGGCGCTTGTAGGCCTCATAAACTTCCTCAAAAACCAATGCAAGCGGGCTCGGCGCGTAGTCACCGGTATTGGCGGCAATTTCCTGAAGGCGCGTAGCTTTGCGGAAGGTCCGGATAAAGCGGCGGCTCTGTTTTGTGGCCTTGGAGAAAGTGCTCATCTTGCCAAAAATCAGCGTCCAGGAATAAACGCTGGCAATCGCCAGCACGAGCAGCACCGCTAGGGCCACCGGTCCGCTGTTGGAGAGCATTTCAACGATCGCGCTGGATCCCTGCGTGGGAGGGGGAGGCGGCGCGTCTGACTGGAGAAAAAGGGCAAGGGCAGCGGCTAAAATCGGCGTGTACCTCGTCTATGAAGCTAGCAGATGAAGTAGCACTACCCCAAGTTGCTAACAAGGTTCCGGTCGCCACTTGTGCCGGTGTTCTGAGCGAATAGCAGGGCTGCCGCATGGTATGCTGCGCACGGAATCCTGCATTTTTCGCCAACTGGTATGACGTCCTTACACTTCAGGCCAAATGCAGGAGAATGGTTTAACGATGCTCGTCGAACTGCGCGCTGAAAATTATGCTGTCATTGATCACGCCATAGCCGTCTTCGGCCCGGGGCTAAATTTACTCACCGGTGAAACTGGCGCTGGCAAATCGATCCTGGTTGACGCGCTTGCCCTGCTCATGGGCGGTAAAGCCTCAGCCGAAGTAGTCCGCCATGGCGCTGATAAGGCCGTGGTCTCCTGCGTTTTCGAGGCAACGGCGACAGCAGATTCGATTCTAGAAGAAAATGGCATCGACGGGAGCGGATCGGAAATCATTCTACGCCGGGAGATTCTGGTTACAGGCAAAGGCCGCGTCTTTGTAAATAACCAGCCCGCAACGGTCGCGGTACTTAAGTTACTTGCTCCTGAACTCGCACTGGTTCACGCGCAGAGTGAAACTCTGAGCAGCTTCGACCAGGTACAGCAGCGAATTCTTCTGGACCGGTTCGCCAGCCTTGAATCGACAACCGTCTCCGAAGCCTACACGCGCTGGCGCGGGGCAGCCGCAAAATTAGCTGAGCTCGAACAGGGCGAACAAGACCGCCTTCGAATGGTCGATCTTTGGAGCTATCAGAAAAAAGAGATCGAAGCAGCTCAGCTCGCCGCAGGCGAAGACCTGCAGTTAGAGACCGAAAAGCGCGTACTGGCCAATGCCGAAAAACTTTATGCAGCAGCCATGGGCGCATTCGACCAGCTTTACGAGGGCAATACCTCTGCCGAGTCGTCTCTGCGTAACGCTCTGCGAAGCGTAGAAGAGCTCGCCCGCTACGATGCCAAATTTACCGATGCGGTGCAACAACTTACCTCTGCCCGCGCCATCGTGGACGACCTTAGCGATACCCTGCGGGATTATGCCGAGAAAATTAACGCATCCCCTGACCGGCTGGCTGAAATCGAAGATCGTTTGGTTGTTCTCGACAGGCTCAAGCGCAAGTACGGCAGCACCATCGACGAAGTAATCGCTTTTGGAGCAGAAGTCGCCGCAAAGCTCGCCGAGGTTGAGGATAGAGACGAAATTCTAAAGCAGCTTCGGACAGACCTGACAGATGCACGCGCAAAGTACGTGACGGCAGCGCAGGCCTTGAGTGGATTGCGTTCGGCAGCAGCAGGGAAGTTGGCGCGCCTTGCCGAGAAGCAGATCAACGACCTGGCCATGAAGGTTCAATTCACCGTGACCATCGCCCCGCAGTCAGACGAATCAGCATGGGCTTCTCATGGCTGGGATTCCGTGGAGTATCGCATTGCCACTAATCCCGGCGAGCCACTTAAGCTATTGCATGAGATCGCATCGGGCGGCGAAATGAGCCGCGTCATGTTGGCGCTCAAAGTTACTGTCGAAGAGGGAACCGGCAAGCCTGCCGCAACACGCTCCAGCAAGCCAGTCGCACCCAGAACACTGGTTTTCGATGAAATCGATATCGGCATCGGTGGTCGCGCCGCAGAGGCTGTAGGGCAGAAACTCAAGACACTCAGCCAGGCCCAGCAAGTGCTGTGCGTCACCCATCTTCCGCAAATTGCAGCGTTCGCAGATCAACACTTCCTGCTTGAAAAGCGCGAAGATCACGGCCGCACCAAGACCCAGGTTCGTTTGCTGGATGACCGTATGCGGGTCGAAGAAGTTGCCCGTATGCTCAGTGGCGCAGTAGTTACTGAGGCCAGCCAGCGGCACGCCAGTCAGATGATTGAAGCCAGCCGCTGACCGTCAGTATCCCGCCGATCGCAACCTGTTCCCGCTCAACCGCTTAGAACGACCATTGGCTGCTTGAATTCCCCTATTACATTTCCCTGATGGGAAGGGGAGTCACTAATTGGTATACTCAGAGAGTGACACTCTTAGCTCAGGAATCTCTTCCCAACGTTGGCCGCGCGGATAGCAGCGCGGCTCAAAAACGCGTTCTGTTGCTCAAGCCTCGTGGATTTTGCGCTGGCGTAGTTCGTGCGATTGACATTGTCAAAATTGCGCTCGAAACATTCGGCGCGCCAATCTACGTCCGCCGCGAAATCGTCCACAACCGATTTGTGGTCAACGAGTTGGCAGAAAAGGGCGCAATCTTCGTCAACGAAATTGAAGAAGTGCCAGCCGGCCAGCGTGTGATCTACAGTGCGCACGGTGTCTCCCCTGCAGTCCGCGAAGCCAGTAAAGCACGCGGTCTTAAGGTGATTGATGCCACCTGCCCACTCGTGACCAAGGTTCACGTCGAAGCCGTCAAGTTCGCCAAGCAGGGCTACTCGCTCGTGCTCGTCGGTCATCGCGATCACGATGAGATCGAAGGCACCCTGGGCGAAGCTCCTGAAGCGACGCAGGTTGTTTCCAACGTCGAAGAGGTTGAAGCGCTGGTCGTGGTCGATCCTGATCGTGTCGCCTATCTGACGCAGACCACGCTTTCTCTCGACGAGGCGCGCGATATTATTCACGCCCTTAAGGTAAAGTTCCCAAACATTGTAGGGCCGCATACGCAGGACATCTGCTACGCCACTGAGAATCGTCAGGTTGCCGTGCGCAACGTTGCCCCCGGAGCGAATCTGGTGTTGGTTGTTGGTTCGACCAACAGCTCGAACTCAAATCGCCTGGTCGAAGTTTCTAACAACCTCGGCACTCAGGCGTATCTCATTGATAACTCCGCAGCAATTGATCCCAAGTGGCTGGAGGGCGTGAATTCCGTTGCCGTGACAGCCGGAGCCTCCGCACCGGAAGTTCTAGTCGAGGATGTGATCAATTATTTGCAACAAAACGGGTATTCCAGCGTCGAAGAAGTTGAAGTTATGCCGGAAAATGTGCGCTTCGGTTTGCCGCCTGAGATCATCCAAGCTATCGGTGGCGCGAACGGCGCCCAGTCGATTCCAGTCCGCTAGAACTCTCCGCATTCGGGGACACTTGTAGAGCCAGACGAAACTGAGACGCATGAGTAAATTTGAAGCCAACGTAAAGCCCGCTGCACCACGGTTTGGCCGCATCGACGCGGACATCTCTCAGGTGGACGCAGCGGTGGCTCGTTCGTGCGATTACATCTTCTCGGAGCAGCATCCCGACGGCTACTGGTCTGCTGAACTCGAAGCAGATTCGATGCTTGAGGCTGACTATATTTTCCTGCATACGCTGCTTGAAAGCGGTGATCCAGGCAAAATGAAACGTGCGTTGACTGAGATTTTGCGTTATCAGAACGCCGATGGAAGCTGGAGCATCTATCCCGGCGCGCCCGGAAATATCTCGCTTGCAGTGAAGTGCTACTTCGCCTGCAAGCTGATGGGGATGTCTGCGGACAATCCTATCCTTGTTCGTGCCCGAGAGTGGATTCTGGCCAGCGGTGGTGTAGTCGAGTGCAACACCTTTACCAAGATCTACCTCTGCGCACTTGGCCAATACGACTACGACGCTGTTCCTGCTATCCCGCCGGAAATTGTTCTTGCGCCGAACTGGTTCTACTTCAATATCTACGAGATCTCTTCCTGGTCCCGAGCAATCCTGGTTCCACTCTCGATCATTTACGCCAAAAAGCCCTTCAAAAAGATTGCAGCAGAGCAGGGAATTGATGAGCTTTTTGTCGGTGGTCGCGAGAATGCCAATCTGCGTCTGCGCATGGATCGCAAGAAGCTTGTTAGTTGGCGCAATTTCTTCCTCATCGCCGATCGGGCTTTTCATTGGGTAGAGGCTGTTTACATCCGTCCCTTACGCAAGCTGGCCCTGCGTAAGGCAGAAAAGTGGATGCTCGAACGCCTCGAAATGTCAGACGGCCTGGGTGCTATCTATCCCGCCATGCTGAACGCGATTGTGGCACTGCGTTGCCTGGGCTACTCCGATGACGATCCTCAGGTTATTCGCGCCCGCGATGAGTTTGAAAAGCTTGGCATCGAGGACGCGGGTATTCCGGATTACTCTGAGCCAACCTTCCGTATGCAGCCCTGTATGTCTCCGGTATGGGATACCGCGTATGCAGTCTTCGTTCTAGGGGAAGCTGGGGTGCCATCCACAGATGCGCGCATGCTCAAGGCCGCCGACTGGATGCTCTCCAAAGAAGTCCGTCACAAGGGCGACTGGTCGGTTAAAGTCCCCAATGCGGAGCCGGGTGGCTGGTACTTCGAATTTAATAACGAGTTCTATCCCGATACCGATGACACGGCTCAAGTGCTGTTGGCGTTGAACAAGGTTGAGAATCCGCGTGAGCGTTATCAGTACGATGTTTCGCAACGTGCTATCAACTGGCTCTTTGCCATGCAATGCAAAAACGGCGGCTGGGCCAGCTTTGATAAAGACAACACCAAGATGATCTTCCAGTACATCCCATTCGCTGATCACAACGCGATGCTGGACCCACCGACCGTAGATATTACCGGGCGCATTCTTGAAATGCTGGCTACGTACGGCTTTTCGCGTGAAGACAAGCGTGTCGAAAAGGCGATCCAGTTCATCTTCTCCGAACAGGAATCCGACGGCAGTTGGTTTGGCCGCTGGGGTGTGAACTACATCTACGGGACATTCCTGGTTCTGCGCGGATTGGACGCGATGGGTATCGACAATCATGAACCCCAGATCCAGCAAGCCGCCGAGTGGATTCGCATGATTCAGAATTCCGATGGTGGATGGGGCGAAAGCTGCAATAGCTACGATGATCCAATTACGCGTGGCATCGGGCCAAGTACCCCGTCGCAAACTGCCTGGGCAATTCTGGGCTTATTAGCGGCTGGTGACAATCGTAGTGACTCGGTAGCCAAGGGCATCCGCTGGTTGTTGGAACGCCAGCAGGCGGATGGTTCCTGGGACGAATCCACCGGCGAAGGTGCGACCCATCAGGCGCTCTATACCGGAACAGGTTTTCCGCGAGTCTTCTACCTTGCTTATCACATGTATCGCAACTTCTTCCCGCTACTGGCAATGACGACCTACAAGCGGGCAATGGAAAGCGCCGCTTAATCATTGTTGGCTTAAGCTGGTTTGCACGATCGCCCTAAGGGCACAGGAGGTTTGAACGATGGCTGTACCAATTTCACAGATGTGGACCGTAGCAAGCTATATCCTCAAAAAGAGGCTGAGCGGCCAGAAGAAGTACCCGCTCGTGCTGATGCTCGAGCCACTCTTCCGCTGCAATCTGGCGTGCGCTGGATGTGGCAAGGTGCAGTATCCGCCACACATTCTCAAGAAGCAGTTAAGCCCCGAAGAGTGCTTCCATGCAGTCGAAGAATGCGGCGTCCCCATGGTCTCGCTACCTGGCGGCGAGCCGCTGCTGCACCCGCAGATCGTCGAGATCGTCAACGGCCTGGTCGAGCGTAAGAAGTACATTTATCTCTGCACCAACGCGCTCGAACTCAAGAAGCGTCTGCACGAGTTCACGCCTTCGAAGTACCTGACTTTCTCGGTTCATCTCGACGGCCAGCGTGAGCACCACGATATGTCCGTCTGCCGCGAAGGTGGTTACGACATCGCCGTCGAAGGCATCAAGGAAGCAGTGAAGCGTGGTTTCCGCGTCACTACTAACGCCACCTTCTTCGACGGCACCGATCCAAACAGCGTCCGCAGCTTCTTTGACGAAGTAATGTCCATGGGCGTTGAAGGCATCGTACTTTCGCCGGGATACAGCTACGAAAAGGCTCCGGATCAGCAGCACTTCCTCGGTCGCGCCAAAACTCGCCGTCTCTTCCGCGCCATTTTGTCCAACCGCAAGAAGTCGTGGAAGTTCAACATGTCGCCGCTCTTCCTCGAATTCCTGATGGGCAAGCGTAACTACGAGTGCACCGCATGGGGTTCGCCCGCGTATAACATCTTCGGATGGCAGAAGCCCTGCTACCTGCTCCAGGATGGCTACACCGACACCTTCCAGGAACTGCTCGATACGACTAACTGGGATGAATATGGCACCGCCAGCGGCAACCCCAAGTGCGCTAACTGCATGGTAAGTTGCGGTTATGAACCGACTGCCGTAAACGCAGGCTTTGGTTCGTTGAGTGGATTTTTCGCGATGGCCAAGGCTGCAATTTTCTCCAGCTACAAAGACCAGGGTGCTCTCGATCTGCTCAACAATCACACCACCTTCACGGCAGAGCGTAGCCACCTCGTTAAGATCGAGGGCGTCTCGCTCACGCCGCAAGTGGCCCAGCTTGAGGAGACACGCGCATGAGCCAACCCGTGCACGCTGCAACTCCTGTGAACGTCGATGAACTTGAAGTAGTAGACGGCCGTGCTTACGAAAACCTCGAAGGCTGGATCCCAGAATTAGCCAACGAAGCCGATCTGCAGAATGCGCTTGAAAAGGCATTCGATTATCGCGGGGATATCTCGCTGACGTTCAAGAATGGCGAAACGGTTGAGGCTTACATTTTCAATCGTCAATCGGGTAAGTCGCTGGCGGATTCGTACGTGCAATATTTCGCTTCGAATGCGCTCGAAAAACGGAAAGCAAGTTACGCTGAAATCGCCAGGATCGAGTTCACCGGCAAAGACCGTGCAGCAGGCAAACATTGGGAAGCCTGGCTCAAGAAATATGCCGAAAAGAAGGCAGCCGGCGAAACCAATATCGCCCTGCATCCAGAGGCTCTGGACTAACTTATAATTCAGTCGCGTTCTACTATACGCAAAGCTAATCATGAAAGTTTTTCTAACAGGCGCGACCGGGTTTGTGGGCCATCATGTGGCCCGCGAACTCGCCGCTCAGGGCGCTACGCTTCGGTTGCTCGTACGCAAAAGTAGCAATCTCGCCAATCTCGAAGGCATCATCGGCGAGACGTATACTGGCGATCTCTCCGATCCAGAATCGATCAAGCCCGCACTCGCCGACTGCGATGCGGTAATGCACGTGGCCGCCGATTATCGCCTGTGGATACCCGATCCCAAATCGATGTACCGCGCCAATGTGGATGGTACCCGCGAGCTACTTCGACTTGCCCGAGAAGCTGGCGTACGCCGCGTTGTCTATACGTCGAGTGTGGCGACTATGGGTTTTCGTGCCGATGGCCTGATCATCAATGAAGACACGCCTGTATCGCTTTCCTCAATGGTCGGTCATTACAAGCGCTCCAAGTTTCTTGCCGAGCAGGAAGCGATCGCAGCAGCCCGTGCTGGCCAGCAAGTGATGATCCTGAATCCGACCACGCCCGTAGGATCAAATGACAGCAAGCCTACGCCGACAGGGCGCATCTTCGTGGATTTTCTCAACCACAAGTTTCCAGCCTACGTCGATACCGGCCTGAATCTTGTCGATGTCTCTGAAGTGGCTAAAACCCATGTGGCCGCGCTTGAGGTTGGTCGCCCGGGCGAGCGTTATATTCTCGGCGGCGAAAATCTCACGCTGAAACAGATTCTAGACAAAATGTCCGCCATCACCGGCATCCCATCGCCTACGGTTCAGATTCCATTCGCTGTGGCCGCAGCCTACGCCTTTTTTGAAGAGAACATCACCGGACGTATCCTTCGAAAAGAGCCTCGCGCCACCCTCGAAGAAGTGCGCATGGGGCGGAAAAAGATGTTTGCGTCATCGGCCAAAGCGCAGCAGGAGTTGGGCTTTCGCGTTGCTCCTGTGTATCCAGCAATGCGGACAGCAATCGAGTGGTTTCGCGCAAACGGCTACGCGCCACCGGCATGAATACAGCTCCCAGGCCTCGTCCGGTTTTTATCGCAGCTCTGCCGCGTGAGATCGCTTCTCTCGTTAGCCATCGTGGATGGCGCGCCTACCAAAAGCTCCTTAGCCGCAATATCCATCTCTTTGAACATGACGACGCAATCCTCGCTTGCGCGGGCATGGGCGCAGACCGCGCAGCCCTTGCAGTAGAAGCCGCGTTGAAACTGGGACCAGCGTCCGAACTCATCTCCATCGGCTGGGCTGGTGCATGCAATGAGCGCCTGCATGTCGGCGATATTGTTCATGCAGATATTGTTGTAGACACCAGGACAGGTGAGCGTTTCTTTACCGGTGAAGGCACTCAACCTCAAACCATTCAGACGGTAGTGACCGTCGCCAGCCCAGCCAGCGCACAGGAAAAACAGCGGCTCGGTGCTGCTTATTCCGCTAGTGCTGTTGATATGGAAGCAGCGGCCGTGGCTCGTCTGGCACGTGCGCGAGAATTGCCTTTTTACGCCATCAAGGCCATCTCGGACGACGTAACCTTCGAGCTACCAGACCTGGCTCAATTTGCCACTCAGGATGGCCAATTTCGTGAAGCTGCCTTCGGTTTGCATGTTGCATTGAGGCCGACACTTTGGGCCTCTGTGCTGGCAATGGCAAAGGGCAGTAAACTAGCAGCAGGGCATTTGTGCGCAGAGGTTGAGACGCACATGCATCCATATCGGAATCGGACGACATGAGTACAGCTACCGCAATTTCCGGAACAACATATTCCGAAAGAATTCCCGCCACAATGCACGCCGCTGTTTATCGTGGCGTCAATGACGTGCGCGTAGAGACCGTTCCTGTACCTCAAATCGGAGCTGGAGAGATTCTTATCAAAGTAGCGTCGTGCGGCATCTGCGGCACAGACCTCAAGAAGATTCATAACGGCTCTCATTCGGCGCCCCGCATCTTCGGTCACGAAACAGCCGGCACTATCGTGGCTACCGGCGCTGACGTCTCAAATTTTTCCGTCGGCGAACGCGTCATGGTCTTCCATCACATTCCATGCCGCAAGTGCTACTACTGCCGAAAGCAGACATTTGCCCAATGTGCGACTTATAAAAAGGTGGGCGTGGGCGCAGGCTTCGAGCCATCCGGTGGCGGATTCGCCGGATATGTTCGCGTCATGGATTGGATCATTCGCGACGGTGGTGTCGTGCGAATCCCCGACGGCGTTCCCTTTGAGCAGGCAGCCTTTGTAGAGCCGGTGAATACCTGCCTCAAGGGCGTGAAGATGCTCAATCTGCAACCGGACGAAACAGTATTGGTAATCGGGCAAGGTCCTATCGGTATTCTGCTCGCCTCACTTGCTCTACGAACCGGGGCAACAGTCCTCACCTCAGACCTCTACCCCGAGCGTCATGCGATCGCAGCAACCTTTGGCCTTTCGAACCCCATCGATGCACGCACCGAAGACGTTGCTGCACGTGCACGCGAAGCAACGGAAGGACGCGGCGCAGACGCCGTGTTTGTAGCTGTCGGCGTCGATGCTCTCATCAAAACAGCAATGGACGCGGTTCGTCCTGGCGGCAAAGTTCTTCTCTTCGCTCAGACTCAGCATGGGGAAGCGATCTTCGATCCGGGCGCTGTATGCATGGATGAAAAAGCGTTATTAGGCTCATATTCAGCGGCTGTCGATATTCAAGAGGAAGGCGCGCAGCTTGTATTTGATGGCTATCGCAACGGCTTCGATTTGACGAAGCTGATATCGCATCGCTTCCCATTGAAGCAGGCTGTCGAGGCAATCGATGTTGCATCTAAACCTACGGCCAGCTCAATGAAAATCATGATAGAGCCAGAAGCCTAGATCCGAATGTCAACGACCGTTGCAATCACGACCATGACCGCCGCAGTTCTCTACGGCAAAGAAGACGTGCGCATTGAACAGGTTCCTGTTCCACATGCCGCTCCTGGCGAGCTGATTGTGCGCGTGGTAGCTGCGCTAACATGCGGCACAGATCTCAAAATTTATCGGCGCGGCTACCATGCACGAATGATTCAGCCGCCAGCTCTCTTTGGACATGAGGTTTCGGGCATCGTCGTTGAGATAGGGGATGGCGTTACAAATTTCGCTGTTGGAGATCGCGTAGTCCCGCTTAATTCAGCTCCTTGCGGCAAATGCTATTTCTGCCTGCGCGATCAGGAAAATCTCTGCGAAGATCTTCTCTTTAACAACGGCGCATATGCGGAATTCATTCGCGTCCCCGCACGTATTGTCGCAAAAAATACGTTGCTCATTCCTAAGGATGTTCCGCTGGAGTATGCCGCACTTACCGAGCCATTGGCATGTGCCTTACATGGCTTTGAAGATAGCAGCCCGCGACCTGGCGATACCGTCGCAGTCATTGGCGGAGGGCCGCTGGGCCTGATGATCCTGCATGTCGCCGCGCTCGCTGGATGCAAGGTAATTGCAGTAGTCAAGCGTAATGCACAGGTTGAGGCAGCGCGTTCTCTGGGCGCTGCTCATGTGATCCAGACAACGGACGTTACAGACGTCGCCGCCGCCGTGTGTGCGCTCACGCCTAATCAGCGCGGCGTCGACATCGCTATCGAAGCAGTAGCCCTTCCAGAGACATGGCACCAGGCTGTGGCCATGGTGCGCAATGGTGGTGTGGTGAACTTCTTCGGCGGTCCCGCTGCGGGTACAGAAGTGAGCCTGGATACCAATAGATTGCACTATGGCGATCTCACGCTTAAAGCTACTTTTCACCACACGCCTGCAATCTGCCGTCAAGCGTTTGCATTGATAGCGAGTGGTGAGTTTAACGCCGAGCGTTTCATTACCGGCCATGCTCCATTAAGTGAATTGAATGCAGTCTTCACTCAATTGCTTGATCGCGGCAACGACATCAAGACGGCGATTCTTCCTGGCATGACGGAGATAGAACGATAGCATGAGCAGCGTAAGTAAAACCGCCGAAGTAACCAGCCAGCGTGAACTGCTTTTGGAGCAAGGTTGGGCGTCTCTGCCCACCAATTATCGTTTTCCTGTGACGCCGCCTACATTAGAAGAAGCCCGTGCCTGGTGCAAACATCTGGCCGAGACACATTACGAAAATTTTCATGTCGCGTCCTGGTTTCTGCCTAAGAAATTTCGTCCGCATTTCCACGCTATCTATGCTTACTGCCGCGTCTCTGACGATCTCGGCGACGAGACAGGTAATCGTGAGCAGTCGCTTGCGTTGCTCGATTTATGGCGCGAAGAACTGGATGCCTGTTATGCGGGCAAAGCGCGCCATCCTGTCTTCGTCGCGCTTGCTGAAACGATTCGCATCTGCAGGATTCCCAAAGAGCCATTCGCTGATCTGCTCATCGCTTTCAAGCAGGATCAGATCATAACTCGATTCGCCTCTATGGATGAAGTTCTGGCCTACTGCCGCTACTCCGCCAATCCAGTCGGACGGCTAGTGTTGTATGCCTGCGGCTACTCCGATCCAGAGAGATTTCGTCTTTCCGATGCAACTTGTACGGCACTGCAATTGGCCAACTTCTGGCAGGATGTTGCGGAAGACTATCAGCGCGATCGCATCTATCTTCCGCAGGATGCAATGCAACGCTTCGGCGTGACGGAAGCGTTGATTGCCAGCGGACAAGCCACGCCTGAATTTCGTGCGCTGCTCAAGTATGAGGTTGCGTATGCACAATCGCTGTTTGAAGCAGGACTGCCTTTGCTTGAGATGGTAGATGCTGAACTCGCACTCGATCTGGATCTCTTCAGCCGCGGCGGCATGGAGATTCTCCGAGCAATAGAAAAGCGCAATTATGACGTGCTGACAGAGCGACCAGCTATCTCCAAGGCAACGAAGATCGCGCTCGCCTTGCGCGCCGTCTCGGGCAAGCTTTTACCATGGACGCGATTGAAGGCGAGGGCAGCGTGATGGCTGATCTTCAAGCCGCATCGATCGAGATCCCAACTCTGGATGAGTCCTATGCGGTCTGTTGTGCAATCGCCAAGCGCGAGGCAAAGAATTTTTATTACTCCTTTGTAGCTCTGCCCGAGGCTCGTCGCAACGCAATCTGCGCTATCTACGCCTTCATGCGCAAGGCGGACGATCTCTCTGACGATGAGAGCCTCTCGCTCGACGAACGCCGCTGCCTCATGGATAACTGGCTTGCCGATTGGAAATGCGCTCGCAGTGGGTCACCGACCTCTGACCCTGTGTTCATTGCAGTCAGAGATGCTGCGTCAAGCTTCAACATTCCTTATAGCCTGCTCGACGAACTGGTCGCGGGCACTACGATGGACCTCGATGCGCGTCCTTCCAATCAGCCCGACACCTACGCAACATTCGCTGATCTATATCGTTATTGCTATCTTGTAGCCTCCGTTGTTGGACTCGTCTGCATCCGCATCTTCGGCTACTCAGAGCCATATGCAGAGAAGCTTGCGGAAGAAACGGGCATAGCTTTTCAACTCACCAATATCCTGCGTGATGTGGCCGAGGATGCAGAACGCAATCGTGTATACCTGCCGCTCGAAGACCTGGCCGCGCATGGCGTTTCACTCGATCAGCTGCTACATCGCAATGGCCGCGATATCACGCCGAAGGAACGCGCATTACTGAAGTCGATAGCGGATCGCGCCGAGGCATACTATGCCTCGGCGCAGCAGCTCTTGCCGCTGATAGATCCGGAAAGCCGCCCAGCCCTGTGGGTCTTGGTATCGATCTATCATTCGCTGTTGAAGCGTATTGTGAGTGCGGATTATGACGTCTTCTCAAAACGCGCAAGTGTTCCGACCGTCAAAAAGTTAAGCATCTTATTTGTCGGCATAACGCGCATGGGAGCAATGCGGCTCTCCCGCCGGATATTCTCTCAATAGCGAATATGACAGCCGCCTCTATCTCTTCGACCCCCGGAATCCGCAAGACGCAACACGTCGTGACCATCGTCGGCGGCGGAGTGGCAGGCCTCACTGCGGCTTGTGCTCTAGCCGACGCCGGCTTTCGCGTCCAAGTGTTGGAACGCCGCAGCTATCCAGGAGGACGTGCGTCTTCCTATCTGCATCCGGGTACTGGCGAGGTCATTGATAACTGTCAGCATGTACTCTTCGGTTGCTGTACAAATCTCATCGATTTATACCAACGTATCGGAGTAGCGGATAAGATTTTCTGGGACAGTAAGATGACTTTGATCGAGCCCGGTGGACGACGTTCTGTGCTGGCACCATCCAGCCTTCCAGCGCCAATGCACGGCCTTCCCGGCATCCTCAAATCAAATTGCTTTTCATTGGCTGACAAGTTCTCAATCATCTTTGCCCTTGTTAGCGTAATGTTGAAGAAAAAACAAGACCCTGATGAAGATCTTGCAAGCTGGCTGAAGTCCCATAGGCAGACGCGTGGCGCAATGAATCGTTTCTGGTGGCTGGTAATAGCCAGTGCTTTGAACGCCGATCTTGATCAGATAGCGATGCCTTATGCTGCAAAAGTTATTCGCGAACTGTTTCTCAACTCGGCCAACGCAGGCAGCATGGGCATGAGCACCGTACCATTAAGCGACTTGTATCGCGGCGCAGAGGATTACCTCAAAGCTCGTCACAGCGAAATCATCTACAACGCCAACGTCGATGCCGCCGAGTGGGACGAAGAGGCTCAGCTATGGACCGTGACCGCTGCGGGCAAGCCCTACGTCTCTGAAAGCCTCATCCTCGCGTTGCCCTTTGAAGCGACCGCGAAACTGCTGCCAAAGATGCCCGCGAACGAAGACGCAATCCAGCTTGCAGAAGAACTCAAAAAGCTGGAGCATTGGCCTATCTGCAGCGTTCATCTATGGTTTGACCGCGAGATAACAGAACTGCCTCATGCAGTGCTCCTCGATCGAGATATTCACTGGATGTATCACAAGTCTCGCTGGCAGCCGCAGCGAAACTCAAATGCCAGTTACATCGAACTCGTAGTCAGCGTCTCACGTGAGTTTGCGGCGCTTAGCCGAGAGCAGGCATTGGCGCGCGCGATAGAACAACTCGCCGAATTTTTCCCTGAAGTAAAGAAGGCGAAGATAGTAAAGTCCGCGCTGATCAAGGAAGTCCGTGCCACCTTCGGTGTTCCGCCCGGAATAGACGCTGTGCGTCCAAGTGCTGTTTCTCCCTGGCCTAACTGCTTTCTCGCCGGGGACTGGATTGCGACCGGATGGCCCTCAACAATGGAGAGCGCAGCTCGCAGCGGCTATCTCGCTGCAGAAGCGTTATGCAACAACCTGGGGGACGATCGTCAGTTACTCGTCGCAGACCTCAAACCGACAGGCTTGATGCGATTTTTCTGCTAGAAAATTCAACGAGGCTTTTGCGTTGCCTCTGCAGCTGAATCCTCGCGCTCCTGGCCCTTTTCGTCTTTGTGTGTGGCAAAATAATCTTCCTGTTCCCTCAGCAGGCGCGTCGTCTGATCCGACAGTTCTTCACTACTCTCGATTGCCTCTTTACGCGCCAGATCAAAGCCCGATTCGCCGGGAAGAGCACGCAGAATAGCAATCCAGCGTGGTGTTGCCTCCGTCAGTGATTTCAATGCCTTGCGGATATCCGAATGCCGATCGGAGTACATATCAAGATTACTGCCCAATTCATCCATCAACGAGGTCAGATCTTGTATCGCATTATCAAGTTTGATCACGCGCTGACCAGACTTCGGTCTGCTCGTAAGATCCTTGATCCTGGCGGCATGTTCATCCACGAACTTGGTATAAAGCCGGATGCGCTGGTCAGGGAAAACCGAGCTTTCGCGCACCTGCTCGATCTCCGCTTCTGTCAACGTCTCACGCCGCGGATGTTGCGCAAACGCAGGCAGGGTTGCGATTGGCGCACCGAGCAGAATGAGATACAAAAGACCAGCAACGTGTATTCGCGTCATATAGCAATCGTGCGGTCGCCCGCGCATCGTTCCTTTACTTGCGAAAAACCTGCATCATCGTTTCTGTTTGAACCTGGTTTACCTGCGCGAGTGCCTGCTGCACAAGCGGCCGATCTTCCATCGAACTCGTATGCAGTAATTCATTCAGGCGAAAGGCTGTATGTCGCAACAGGATTTGCGCATTCTTCAGTCGCTTTTCGTCATTCGACATGGCCAGGTGAATCTTTTGTGAGAAGAGTGTGACGCGTTTTAAAGTGTAGGCAGCTTTATCTATTTCTCCGGACGCGTACTGAGCCGAAGAGTATTCAATCATTTCGTGAACCAGTTCGGCGTAGAGATAACACTGTTCACGAGGCGAAGCAAGGTTGGCTTTCGCCTCCAGTGCTGCGATGCTCTGCGCATCCGGCTGTTTAGAATCGACTGGCGCCCCGGATGAGCGGGGACAATTGAAGGTGACGACTAGAGCGAGCACTGCGACAGGAACCATGGTACGCATAGGATGCCCCCACTGCATTGGTTTCCACATCTACGGCTGGCCTATCGCCCCTTTTCGAGCACCGCCAGTCTTTGCTTCGCCTGCCATTCCTGATCCGGGAACTTACCATTGGCTGTGTCCAGGAATTGGTGATAGTAGGCAGAGGCCTGCTTCTTGTCGTGAAGCGTATCGTATGCAGTCGCCCATAGGAAGTAGATTGTTGCCGTTTCAGGCAAATATTTTGACCGTACGGAAAGAGCGTGCAGCGTGATCGTAGGCTGATGCATCTCAAAGGAGGCAAAGGCCAGCCCATTCCAGGCCTCACCATTCGTTTCATCGATCGAGGTCGCCTGCTCAAAAGCTTTCATAGCCTCGGCATAACGATGCAGCCGGATTAGGTTTTGTCCATGTCCAGCCAACAGATCGGCATCCTTGGGATCGGCGGCGAGCATTTTGACGTACAGTTCATCGGATGCTTCATAGTCTCCTGCATCCGCGTTCACCTGCGCCAGCATTCGTGTCAGAGCTGCGTCATCCGGATGCTTTTGATGGAACTCCTGTAGTAGCGGAAGCGCCTCGGCTTTATCCTGAGCCACAAGCACAGCCGCAAGCTGGGCAGTCAATGCTGGGTCCTCCGGATGTTTTTTAAGCGCCTCCTTCACCAGATCCTCAGCCTCGGGATACTTCTTCTGCGCAATCAGTACATGAGCCAGTCCTGTAGACGCCTGCTCTGAATCGGGATCTTTTTTCAGCAACCGCCGATATGCAGCCTCGGCCGAGACTGAGTCACCAGCAGCCTCGGCAAGACTGGCCGCAAACAGTGTGTCCTCTGTCGTTTCGGGAGTGAGCTTCAATGCCTCGATCAAATCCGCTGAGGCCTGCGCTGGATCGGCTTTGCCATCCACTCCTACCCGATCAATCTGTGCCAGTGCACGCCATGCCTTAGCCTTGGCGGCAACTCCAGCATCGCCCGGATCGAGCGTCGTGGCAACTACCAGCACCGGGCGCGAATCTGCTGATTTACCCATACGCGCGAGCAGCAGACCAAGCGAAATCTGTGCCTCGAAGCTCTTTGGATTTGCCGAAACCGCCTTGGTATAAAAAGCCATCGCATCCTCATTGCGCCCCTGCGCATCGGCCAGATACCCGGCATCAAAGAGCGCACGAGCGTCTACCGGATGCGTCGCAAGCCAGGAGTCAAGAATAGGTTCGGCAGTCTTCCAATCATTCTTGAGTAACGCGGCCTCAGCCTTGGCTATCTCGGGCGATTCAACATTCGCACTCTCAGGCACGGCAATTTCCTTTGGAGCCTGAATCCCCTGAGTAGAGGATGATTCCTGCGCAACAACGGGCAAGCCCCAACTCAAAAATAAAATCGATATCACAAACAATAAAGAACGAAACACGAAATACCTCATATCCAGTTTACCGGGCCATCCCGCACATAGGAATGCATAGATTTAGACGGCCTAAAGATAGAAGTGCGATCTGAACGGTAACTTGAAATGGTAAGTGTTACCAGGACAAAAGCAGACAATCCCGACGCATCCTGATTTTGTGTAAGTTTGTCTGTTCTAATCCGCCCTGTAACGTTATAGTGAGTCCCAACACAAAAGCATATGCACAGTAGACACAAGAAACGGTGCCAGCATTAGCTCCCCAAAAAGAGAACTCAAAAACAACGAGAGGACTACCTATGAAAGTTTTTCTGCTAGCAGCTACTGCCTTGATCCTAGGGGTATTTACAACAACAGGCCTTGCGCAAACTAGCCATGTATCTACAACCTTACATGTTCAAACTCTCGGAGTAGCGGATCAGAACGCAATCACGCACTTCACTGTATTTCTGCCATTGACGCATCAGGAGACGCTTCAGCAGCTCTTACAGAATCTGACCGATACGAGTTCGCCCCAGTATCACCACTGGCTCACGCCCGCCCAGTTCAAAACTCAATTTGGCCCTAGCGCGTCTACCATTGCGCAAGCGAAGGCTGCATTGCAATCCGCAGGGTTCAAAGTCATAGGCGAAAAAACTCAAAGCCTCGAAGTTGAGGGTTCCGTATCGGCTGTGCAAAGAACGTTCTCCACGCATTTGCAGCGCGTTCAAACAGCGCGAGGCGGTGTCAAACTAACCGCCGTGGAACGCCATCTTACATTGCCTTCAACCCTGGCTTCTCTCGGCGCGGTCATTCCCGCATTCAGTTCTCGTCTTGAGGCCCGTACGCACTCAAGAAGGATGGCCAAGTCTCTTGCATACTTAGATCCACTCTTCAGGCTCACCAGCAACGATAGTTTCTTCTATCCAAACGATCTGAATGAGGCCTATCGACTACCCTCATTCCAGGCCGAAACCACCTTGGCGCGCACCGGTCATCGAGCTCCGCTGGCTGGAGTTGGCACCCACATTGGCATTGTCATTTCGTCGGTCATCAGCCCCAGCGATCTGGCAGCTACCTTTAACTCGACGCTCAATCTGGGCGGCGGTATAAATCTCGTTCAGGCATATTCGGCGAACACTAAGTTGCCGGTTCCTACCCTGACGGTTGTTCCAGTAGACGGTGGCAGCGGCCCATTCAATCCAGCATCGGATGACGCTCTCGAAGCCTCGCTCGATACCCAGATGTCCCTGGGAACAGCTCCTGGAGCTACGGAAACGCTCTACAACATTCCCGACCTCAGCGATGATTCGATACTTGACGGTTACGCCACTGTCGATGAGGACAATGTCGTTGATATCGTGAGTTCATCCTTCGGTGGATGCGAACGGTATTACACTGCAGCCTATAACGGTGGCGTCGACTTCACCAACATTCTCCAGGTTTATCACTCTCTATTCGATCAAGGGAACGCCCAGGGCATCACCTTTATCGCCAGCACAGGTGACAATGGCGGTGTACCCTGCCTCTCACCTGAGTTCCTCAATAATCCGTCGAACGGCACTTCGTTTGTAGCTGGCGTGGAAACACCGGCAGCAGATCCGGATGTCACCGCGGTAGGTGGCACTAACCTCTCCACGAGCGCTGCTCCGGGAGCCGACGACGCGACCTACAAATCGGAGAACGCAGACTTCGATCCGGTAGTTCCAGCGGAATATCAGATTGGCCCAACAACCATCGTCAGTGTGGGCAATAACACCTGGGGCTCCGGTGGTGGTATCAGTTCTGTCTTCCCAAAACCCTGGTATCAGAAACTGGTGCCGACCGGCAGCAAACAGTATCGTACAACGCCTGATCTTGCTCTCATGATGGGTGGCTGCCCCGGAGATGCTGATCTTGCCGCTCAGGACTGCACCGCTCTGCCGCGTAGCTCAGCCCTCATCTGGATCGGAGGCGAGCTTGATCTCGTCATTGGCACGAGTGCTGCAGCTCCTGAATTTGCAGGCGCTCTGGCCCTTGCTGTTGAGATAAACAACGGGCGCCTCGGCAACGTCAACCCGGAGATCTATGGATTGGCAGCGGTACAAAACCTACTTGGCGGAGCGAAGGCGCCTGCTGCGTTTCAGTTCTACCATCGCAACATCTCGGGAAGTAACAACTTCTTCACTGTGACCCCTGGCCAGGCCTACAGCGAAGTCATCGGCAATGGCACGCTAGATGTCAAAAACATCCTGCTCCTGCCATCCATACCCGCCGCTGGAGCACCAAATACTCCAAGCAATCCGTAAGCTGAATCACTCGCAATAATTCAAATGCTGGATGCGGTAGAGAGCTATCTCCGGCGCATCCAGCATTTGTAATTCAAGGCTCTTGTTTCGCCTGTTCAGAAGGCCTATAAAACTTTCGCCAGCCACTGCCCGGTATGCGAGTTGGGATTCGCGGCAATCTCTTCAGGCGTTCCTACAGCAACAACCTGACCTCCCCCGGAACCGCCCTCTGGTCCCATATCAATCACCCAGTCGGCAGATTTGATGACATCCAGATTGTGTTCGATCACCACCAGCGAACCACCGCCATCGATCAGCTTACGAAATGCAGTAAGCAATTTCGATACATCGTCGAAGTGCAAACCTGTCGTCGGCTCATCGAGAATATAGAGCACGCGGCTGAGCCCTGCCGTGCGGATGTTTGCATTCGCAGAACGCACCTGGGAAAGATGCGCCGCCAGCTTGACCCTCTGTGCCTCGCCGCCGGAGAGTGTCGTTGCAGATTGCCCCAATCGAAGATAGCCCAGCCCAACCTCATCGAGCACCGCCAGCTTGTCCAGCAACCGAGGCAGGCCGACAAAGAATCGTAATGCTTCTTTCACTGTCAGATTCAAGACTTCATGAATATTCTTGCCCTTGTATTGAACACCGAGAATTCTTGGCTGAAAGCGTGTACCGTTGCAGTCTTCGCAAGGCAGTTCAACGTCGGCAAGGAACTGCATTTCTACAGTGACTGTTCCGTCGCCTTCGCAGGTCTTGCAGCGGCCGCCCGGGATATTGAAAGAAAAGTGTCCCGGTGTAAGCGAAAGCTTCTTTGAATCCGGCTGCGCGGCAAACAATTCCCGGATAAGATCAAATGCCTTGATGTATGTCACTGGATTTGAGCGCGGCGTCCGGCCAATCGGATTTTGATCGACCAGAATCACATCATTCAATCGCTCTGTGCCAGTCAGATCGCGGAAGAGACCGGTGGGATCTGCTCCTTCGGATTGTCCAAGAGCACGGGCCACTGCGCGATAGAGTACCTGATGGACAAGCGAAGATTTTCCCGATCCGGATACGCCGGTAATTGCGACTAGCATGCCGAGTGGTATTTCGACGTCGACGTTCTTGAGGTTATTTGCGCGCGCTCCGCGCAGTACCAGTTTTTCGCGCCCTGGTTCACGACGGCGCGTGGGAACGGGAATCGCCAACTGGCCGGAAAGGTAGCGGCCTGTGAGGGAATTGGGATTAGCCAGGATTTCCTCAACGGTCCCTTCGGCTAGCAGCTTGCCGCCAAATTCACCCGCGCCGGGGCCTAGATCAAGCAGATGATCGGCTGCCCGCAACACGTCTGGATCGTGCTCCACGACGAGGATTGTATTGCCGAGATCGCGCAGGTTTTTGAGGATGTTGATCAGGCGATCCGTATCGCGTGTGTGCAGGCCGATAGATGGTTCGTCGAGAACATAAAGCGCGCCGACGAGGCGTGATCCAAGCGAAGTTGCCAGTTGAATGCGCTGCGCTTCTCCGCCGGAAAGCGTGCTGGCGAGGCGATCCAGCGTCAGATAATCGAGTCCGACGGCATCGAGGAAGCTGATGCGCTCGCGTACTTCGTCGAGGATTGGCCCGGCAATCTCGTGCTGCATTGGGCTAAGGATCAGGGCGCTGAAAAAGGCCTTTGCGCCGGAAATTGTGAGTGCGGCGACTTCGCAGATATTCTGGTTATTGATGCGAACGGAACGAGCCTCCGCGCGCAGGCGCTGTCCGCGGCATTCGGGGCAAACTGCGTAGCCGCGATATTTCGAGAGCATTACGCGGACATGCAGTTTGTACTTCTTGCGCTCCATCTCGGCAAAGAATCCGTAGATGCCGACGAAGGATGTCCCGGATTTACCTTTGTCGCCGTACAGCAAAGTCTCGTGCTGCTCAGCAGTAAGATCCTGCCACGGAACGTCCAGGGGCACGCCCAGGGCTTTTGCGTGGCGCTTCAGATCTGTGAACCAGGTGCGGTATTTCAGGCGGTTCCAGGGGTCGATTGCTCCGTCGGTGAGCGTTAACGACTTGTCTGGAATCACGAGGTTGATGTCGAAATCTATGGTGTTTCCAAAACCTTGGCAACGTGGGCAGGCGCCGAAGGGATTATTGAACGAGAACAGTCTCGGCTCCGGCTCTTTGGCGGGACGGTGGCAGCTACGGCATTCGTAGGCGGACGAATAACGGTGGCGCGGACGCTCCGTAATTTCGTCATTGCGCGGAACCTCTTCGAAGATCACCTCGGCAGATTCGCGATAAGCGATTTCGACAGCGTCAACTATTCGACCGCGAGCCTCGTCTGAGACGACAATTCGGTCAATAAGAACAAAAACCGGCAGTGAAAAATCCAGGTCGAGCAGAGACTCGGGGCTGGAAAACTCAAAGATGCGCTCATGCTGATAAAGGCGATTGAAGCCGTTGGCGCGAAGTTCAACAAGGCGCGCTTTCAGAGATTCGGTCAGCGGTGATTCCGGATCGACGTCCGGTTTCGCTGCGGGCTTTCGTCCGCGTTTGGCTGGCTTTGCGGCCTCTTGCGGAGCTTCTGCGACTACAGCTCGGACAGGAAAAATTGCATGCAACCGCGTCCCTTCGCCGAGAGCCAGTACGGATTCTGCAATTTCGTCTACCGAGTCGCGGCCAACCAGTCCGTCGCAGTAAATGCAATGGACTGTCCCACATCGCGCGTAAAGCAGGCGCATGTAGTCGTAGATTTCAGTGGCCGTGGCGACTGTCGAACGCGGGTTTCTCGTCGTGTTTTTCTGCTTGATGGCGATGGCTGGGGCTAGGCCGTCGATGAGGTCAACGTCCGGCTTTTCAATACGTTCCAGAAATTGGCGAGCATATGCGGAGAGCGATTCCACGTAGCGGCGTTGGCCTTCGGCGTAGATGGTGTCGAACGCAAGCGAACTCTTGCCCGATCCGGAAACTCCGGAGACGACAGTGAGCTGGCCGTGGGGGATATCGCAGCTTATGTTCTTTAGATTGTGCGTCCGCGCGCCGCGGATCGAGATCGAATCATTCAAAGGGGAGCACCCTGGGGTGATAGTTTGGCGACGTTGCCTGTGCGTTCCCCGCGGGGGCAGGCGCATGAGTCCAGTCCTGATTATAGGCTTTGGGAGGATGATTTGCAGGGCAGGAAGTAAGTCTGGTCACCAGGAGCGTTGCGGGGAGTACGCACCTGGCGGCCCGATGTAGCGGAGCGGCTGAAGTTTGAACATGAATACGCGAGGAATAGCGCAACGCAGTAATCGGATGCGGCTATCGAGCTTTGAAGTAGCCGTCTTCCAAGTCCTCGTTCCGCTTTTCGATTTCGGCAGTGGCTACCGGATGAAGTTTTTGCAGCAGGGCGAGAAGCAGCCTTGGGTCAAAGGACTCCAGCGAATGATCGGCTGTTTTACAGATGCCGCCTCTTGGTGTGCAGATGACGACGGTAGGGATATCGGGGCGCAGCGCCTTGAGGGCGGATATCAGTTCTTCGCAGGGCATATCGATCATTCCGGAGTCGGCGACTACGCCTTCAATCGCGGGAAACTTTTTGAGGGTTTCGATTGCCTCGTAGCTGCTATAGGCGGTGATGACGTTAAACTTTGCGGTTTCAAGGATCAGTTTGCGGGTCGAGATGCCGCTGGAGGTTTCGCGATCTACTACAAGGAAACAGGGCCTGATCATGGTGTTCTTTTATCAGGGGGAGTGGGGATGTGTATAGGGCTTTGACGAGGGGCCGAAATATCTCAGGGTTACTTTTCCTCTTTGGTCGTGATTTGGAGCATGTGTCATATCCAGAGCAGGGGTTGGCGAATTGGGTTGTTCCGGATGACTTCGTGGTCGGTGGGGTCGGGGTTGAGGGTTTTCCATAGGGCTATGTTAGGTTGCTGGTGGCAAGCCAGGCCGGTGAAGAGCAGACCGGGAGAGCGGACGGGCAATGCTTCAAAATGTTCTACGTCTTTTACGTATGGCCATGTGGTTTTGTCTTTTAGATAGGGATAGATAAAGTGGGCGGCTTTGCAGATTCCGCGGCCGTCGGGGAGTTGGAATGTTAGTAACTCCGGCTCGACAGACTTAAGCGACTGGCAGAGTGTGGCCATAACATCGAAGTTAAAGATGGAGTAACTATAGGGCTTGGTGCGAGCCAGTTCTTTGGGAAATGACCCGTCGAGGCCAAGTTGATCGGGCAGAAGTATTTCGGTGTACTGCCGGTGGATTTCGCTGCGGGTGGTCGTGTCGTCGATGAGACGGGCGAACTCCGATGCCTGGAGAGCCCAGCAGGTGGCATGGTTGTTTTGGGCGTCGCGTTCGTGCTGGCCTTTGTCGCTGGTCTTGAGCCATTGCAGGTAGCTGCGGAACCAATCCTTGAGCGCGGTCTGTTCCGCGGGGTTGAGGAAGTGTGGGCTGACGATGCTGGCGGCACGGGCTACTTCGACTAAGTGCAGTGTGTCGATGATGCCCCAGGAGCGACCCGTGGAGACTCCGTGAACTCCCTGGGAGTATTCAAGGTTGGGGTTCATGCGGGTGGCAGGGTTGATAAACCAGGCGCGTAGGTGATTGCAGGCTTGTTGGCCATAGTTGCGATCGCGTGTAAGGAGCCAGGCAGCGGTGAGGGCCGGCATCTGAATGGAGAGCGCGATCATGGCCTTGCGATGGTCATTGAAGTTTTCAGGATTACTTTGGCCGTCGCGATTGATATATGGGCCGCTGGGATTTTGAGGATCGGGCCAGAAGTAGTCGGCCTGAGAGAAGAAATCGTGCGGGCCGCCGGGGATTTTGAGGGAAGGGAATGCCGTTATCGTCTGGGGCTGCAGGGGGAGATAGTTGGCGGCCGCTTTGAGGATTCGCTGGCGATCGTTAGCGGCGACTAATTTGTAGGCATCCTCTTTGGGGATTGGGAGAGCCCAGGTAGAAGCGGAGGGAATGGCTACCGTTGCAAGGAGTTTGCAGGCCTGGCGGCGGGTAATCGGGGATTGGAATGGCGGCATTTACTGACTCGCTCTCACAGTTGTTGGGCGCGGTTATTAGGCGCTATTTGGCGTGCGAAGTCAGGATACTTCGGATGGGCTATGTATGTCTGTGGCTGAAGCAGGTGGGCTTATTCAGAGCGGAGCTTGCCTATTGGCAGGGCGAGAATTTCCTGGACGAGAGAAGAGAGACGCTGGACTGGCTCGGTTAATTCGTGGGCCAGGCTGGATGCCTCTCGATGGTCTTTGTCTTCGCGAGCCAGATAGAGCAGGTTGGTCACGCTTTGCAGCGGGTTGTTGATGTTGTGGGCGAGCTCGTTTGCGAGTGCTGCTGCGGCGGTGGCTTTGGCTTGCTCCACGAGAATTTTTTGCTGGCGTTGCTGACGAACGCCCATGGCGGCGAAGTTAGCAAGAGTTTGCATGAGGCGCAGATCGTCGCCGTCAAAGGCTACTGACTTTTGATGCGACACGATCCAGATGGTGCCGCGGGTCTCTTCAACCTGCCAGGGAAGGAGGATTCCGTCGGTGACGGCTGGGGCCTCGACTTTCATGATGTCGAAGAAGCGCTGGGTTACGCGGAAGAGCTGTGGTGTGCCGCGTTCGATGCAGACGCCGCAAGCGCTGGGGTAGCGGGGGAGTGTAGCGTTCAAAAAATTGGAGTAACTGCCGGCGGTGGCGACCCAGAGGTAGTATTTTTCGTCTGTCTTATCTTCCTGCTCGATGCTGATGCCGGCGCTGTCAGCTCCACAGAGATCGACAGCTGCGTTTACCAGTTCTTGGAGGATAGTATCGGGGCTTTCTACGAAGGCGTTGGCCAGACGCTGGAGAGCTTCCATCTGGATCATCGTGTCGTGCAGGTGAAGCCGCCTGGAGTTGAAGGCAGGATCCGTGAGCAGGTCGATGATCTCTATGCCGGTATCAGCATCAGCGGGATTCAGGATCAAGCTTTCCATAATCACCCTTCAAGCTAGAGTACTCCGGTATTGGTTGGGAAGGCTCTGGATGGTAAGCTATCACCATTGTGCATTTCCGCTGATAAAAAGAAGATTTCAAGAGAATACAGCAGAAGATTTGACTTTGCGAGGTGGCGAGAGAATACTAAGTTCTCAACGACCTAGTATGGTCTGCAGGATCGAGCAAACCCGCCTCTATGTAGGCTGTTTTCGTGCGTCCGCCCGCCAGCCAGCCATTTGCGCAGATCATGAGCGAACTTGCAACCCCCATCAGCTTAAGCTACCCGTTTCTGCTGTAGAGCAGAAAACCTCACGGCACATCTGCCTCGCACAGATGCAAAGATCGCCTTCGTCGCACCCTACCTCATGGGTCTTGTCGGCACCGGCGAATGCAACCTCTTCCTCAGAGCTTCTTGATCTTTGATAGCAGACACTCACCAACTTCTCCGTGTATTCTCGTTGAGAAAAAGATTTGAGAGAACCGACTATGCCTTCTAAGCTGCATACCAGCGGTATACTGACCGTTTTGTTTTTTGTGTCGTGCATCATTACTCCAGCTCAGGCTCCGTCTGCCAAGATAAATGCAAAGCCTTTCTACCTGCATGATGGCGACACCGTTGTCTTCTACGGTGACAGCATCACCGAGCAGCGCTATTACACCTACTGGATTGAGTTCTATACGGCCACTCGCTTTCCCCACATGCAGGTTCAATTCTTCAATGCCGGATACGGTGGTGACCGTGTAACCGGCGGCGGGGGCGGCCCTGTTGATGAGCGCCTGGCCCGCGATGTCTTCCCGCACAAGCCAACCGTAGTCACCATCATGCTCGGTATGAACGATGGCGGTTATCAGCCATTGAACGCTTCAATTGAAAACGACTATACAAAGGGCTACGAGCACATCCTCACCTCTATCCAGCAGACACTGCCCACTACGCGCATCTCTCTGTTTGGACCATCCCCGTATGACGAAATAACCCGACGAACAAAGATCCTTGGTGGCTACAATCCAACGCTCGTACGATTCTCTGAATTAGATAAAGGACTAGCCGCGAAATACCACGCCACCTATATTGACCTCAACGCTCCATTTGTAAAGGCGCTCAAGCGCGGCACTGCAATAAATCCGCTCGCGATCGAACTGTTGCTCCCCGACAAAATTCATCCGGAGCAACTAGCGCATTGGTTCATGGCTCTCCCAGTACTCAAAGGCTGGAACGCACCTTCAATAGTTTCGTCGCTTATTATCGATGCGGATAAAGCAACCATCATCGAGCAAACCAATACTCACATCGCAGATCTTCATAAGAGTGACTTGGGCCTTACTTGGACAGCGCTCGACGACGCGCTTCCACTTCCTCTGGACGACACAAATCCTGCCCAACATTTTCTCCGCCAACTGATTGATATTGAAGAGCAGTTGAATCAACAGCCTCTCCAGATACATAAACTGAAGGCCGGTCTTTATCAACTGATGATCGACGGTAAGCCAACCGCAAAGATCACGGCTCAGGAGTTTGAAAAGGGAATCAACCTCGCCGACCTCGATACGCCAATGCGAGGGCAGTCCAACGCTGTTGGGTGGACTATCCGCGATCGCGACAGTACTCATTATGTTCGCTCGAGAATGCTCGTGAGTCAGATGAAGACCGGCATTTCAGAAGAGCAAGGCGTGAGAGATCTGATCGACTTCGAGCAGGTACAACAGAAAATGATCTACGAGCTCGCGCAACCAAAACCTCACACCTTTCAGGTATTACCAATCGAAGGCGCAACTAAATGACAGTTCTATTTCATGGTTACTTAACTGGGCCCATTGCCCATCTTCATCGCAAAATCAAGCCTTATAGTCTGCTGATATTTCTATTGACGGCAAGCATGGCGATTGGCTCTGGCACAGCTTTTGCAATGCAACGAGATGTGCTGCCCGGCCTCGGCGACTCGCCCTCAGAGTCAATCGCAGGGCCATTGGCCCACGATCTATCCCCTGCGTTGAAGAAGAAGGATGTAGCCCACGCACTTCGCAAAGTAGCTGACTGGCAACTTAGTCGTGTCCAGGATCACTATAGTCAGGATTGGACTTTCGCCGCGCTGTACGCTGGTTTTGTAGCTGTTCCACCTACAGTTCATGGCAATGCATATCAGCACGCAATGATAACCATGAGCAAGCAATTCGATTGGAAATTAGGTTCACGTTCAGAACATGCCGACGATCATGCGGTTGGGCAAACGTATCTCGCGTTATATGAAAAGCACCATGATCCAGCTATGATCGCGCCAACACGCGCAACCATGGATGCACTCATCCTGCACGTGGACGACCCGCAGCAACCCTTGTGGTGGTGGTGCGATGCGTTGTTCATGGCTCCCCCTGTACTCGCGAATCTATCGAAAACAACTGGCGATAAGAAGTACATCGACTTCATGGATCGCGAGTGGTGGATCACCTCGAAGCTCCTCTACGACCCGCAAGAACATCTCTACTCTCGCGATGCAACGTTCCTCGATAAGAAAGAGAAGAACGGAACAAAAGTCTTCTGGTCGCGCGGCAATGGATGGGTAATGGCCGGCCTGGTTCGCGTACTTGAAGCAATGCCCAAAGACTATCCATCGCGACAACAATATGTGATCCAGCTACAAGAAATGGCTGCATCCATCGCAGCACTTCAAGGCAAAGATGGACTCTGGCGTCCTGGCCTGCTTGATGCAGACGCGTATCAACTTCCCGAGCTCTCGGGTTCAGCGTTTTACACGTATGCTCTGGCGTATGGTGTGCGTACAGGAATCCTCGATAGAAAGCGCTATCTTCCTGTAGTAGAAAAGGCGTGGGCTGGCCTTCTTGCACACGTATATCAGGATGGAAGGCTAGGTTGCATCCAACCTATCGGCGCTGCTCCCGGTGATTTTACCGCTAGCTCAAGCTATGTATTTGGAGTAGGCGCATTTCTGCTTGCAGGCTCCGAAGTCTACGAACTTTCGCCGAAGTAAGGATGGAAAATCCCCATGTCAATTTCAAGCATGCGCTCATGCATAGCAGCTTCCATGATGACTATCTCTATGCTTGCAGGCGTGAATGCGTCGTATGCCCAGCAACTCGTTCTCACCAATCTGCTGCATGAAACACGAACGACAGAGGTGATCCAACTTCCGCTTGCCGATGTTCGTAAACGAGTCCCAAACATAGAGCACATGATCGCCGAGAACGCTCGCACTCACGAGAGGCTGCCAACTCAGATTTACCCCAATGCCGATGGAGTCAAACCAGAGACACTACTCATCGCAGTTCAGCTTTCAAAGGGCGAAACGCTGACGCTGGACTTTGTCCCAGCCGACCATGAGCCGTCAGCCAACCCTCTTGTCTATGGACGCGAAGCGCTCGAACGCAAAGATGATTTCGCATGGGAAAATCAATACACAACCTATCGCGTCTACGGCCCCGCACTTGAAGCAACAGGCGAGATCACGTCCGGCATAGATGTTTGGTCAAAGCGTGTTCCTAATCTCGTTATCGATAGTTTTTATAAGCGCGATGCCGAGGGCTCACGCACGCATAATCCGTCTCTCTCCTATCACAAAGACGATGGTGTCGGATTGGATTCGTATCTCGTCGGCCCGTCCCGTGGATGTGGCGGCACTGGCATTTTGAGCGATGGTAAGCTATGGGTATCGAATAACTACACGCACTTACGCATGCTATCCAGCGGGCCGGTACGCTTTGCATTTGAGCTGACGTATGCTCCCTGGATAGCAAACGGAGTTGAGGTCACCGAAACCAAGCGCATCACTCTCGATGCTGGCACACATCTCAATAAAATCGACTCCACATTCACCTTCAATGGTGTGTCTGACATTGACGCAGCAGGCGGATTGGCTGTCCATGCCGGGGCAGCGTTTGAGCAACTTGCCGACGGAAATATTTTGTCCGTGTGGGACACACCACAAGACCCCACCGCAGATAGAATTGCGACTGGTCTCGTTGTGATTCCAGGGCAGCACACCACCGCATCGCAGTTGAGCGGCAACGCGCTGATCTCCATGCATCTGCACTCCGGCGAAACATTGAGCTATCTCGCAGGATCTGGCTGGTCCAAGGCCGACATGCCGACACAGCAAGCATGGAACATCTATCTGCAACAGACACTCACGCAGCTACAGCATCCAGTTGTAATTCGCTGGACCAAAGACAAGAAGCATCCGTAGGAGCACTATGAAGTTTCTCGAAATGCCAGACTCAGTCCGCTACACACGCATGAATACAGAGGAATTGCGTAGCTCCTTCCTCATCGAATCGCTGTTCACCAAAGACGCAGTGGAACTGATCTATGTCGATCTCGACCGCACTGTCATTGGCTCCGCAGTTCCAGCAACCGGAGCGCTCACACTTCCCTGTCCCAATGAACTGCGCGCGACATCTTTCCTTGAAAGAAGGGAACTAGGCGTTCTCAACATCGGAGGCCCAGGCACAATCGAAGTCGATGGCGAAGCATTTACTCTCGACAAGCTGGATGCTCTCTATATCAGCAGAGGCAATGCATCCATAACCTTTCGTAGCACCGAAGCCTCTACGCCAGCAGAGTTTTATCTGCTCAGCTATCCTGCTCACGCGACATATCCAACTACCCTCATTCGCAAAGCAGAACAGATCGCAACGACACTCGGATCGCAGGAGACAGCAAACCTTCGCCATATTTCCAGACTCATTCATCTTGAAGGAACACGCAGTTGCCAACTCGTCATGGGTGTAACCGAACTTGAGTCAGGCAGCGTATGGAACACCATGCCTCCACATACCCACATGCGCCGCTCAGAGGTCTATCTCTACTTCGACATACCAGCATCGGATCGCATCATTCATCTCATTGGTCCGCCGCAGGAGACGCGTCATCTCGTTATCGCGAATAAGCAAGTCGTAGTCTCACCGGGCTGGTCTATTCATGCAGGCGTTGGCACGCGCAATTACAAGTTCTGCTGGGGCATGGGTGGCGAAAACCAAGTCTATTCCGACATGGACCCAGCACCCATTACAGATCTGCGCTAAATTAGCGGCGCGTATAATTCAATGCCCATGCAATAAGAGGCAACTGTAGCGGCAATCGCACCCAGATTACCCACAGCGGAATCTGCGGAAAGTTCTCCGGATGTATGCACATGTTGATGTGTACCGGAGACACCGCGATCAACAGCGCCACGATACCCCATGCAGCAAAAGCGCGCGTTCTCGGAAAGACAAGCCCATCCGGCATCAACACGCCAATGCCTCCAAGAATCTCCGCCGCACCGCTGATATAAATCATCATTCCAGGCCACGGAATATATGGAGGCATGATCGGCAGATAAGCCTGCAGATTGCGAAAGTGATTCAATCCCGATACAACATAAAACAGTCCCATCACCACGAGACCAACATAATAGCCTCGCGAATGCACTGTGATTTCCATTTGCATCGATCTTGTTCTGCTTAGAGCCATCATGCAGGCAAGTCTCTCATGATTTGTGACAGATGCGTTATCGTCGCTAAGCTCCTTCCTCTATCCCATCAAACCCTTTAAACTGACAGGATGAACGAGATGCCACGCGCACATTGGAAGGGTGAACTCGCAGCACTCGTGCGCCTCGCCGTTCCCGTCGTTCTAAGCGAACTAGGCTGGATGGCACAGGGCGTCGTCGATACGATCATGGTCGGTAGACTCGGTCCAGTCTCCATCGGCGCTGTGGCACTCGGCAACGCGCTCTTCTACACTCCATCGCTCTTCGGCATCGGTCTGTTGCTCGGTCTGGATACAGTAGTTGCGCAGGCTTACGGCCGCAAGGACTACGACGATTGTCATCGCTGGCTTGCGCAAGGCATCTATCTGGCCATCGCCATCACGCCAGTTCTCATGATTCTCGTAGCCGCGGCAAGCTTCGGCTTCGGCCGCGTCGGCATCACAGCGGAAGTAGCAACGCCTGCAGCCGCCTACCTTCGCATACTCAATTGGAGCATCCTGCCGCTCCTCATCTACGGTGCATCACGTCGTTACCTGCAAGGCGTCGGCCAGGTCAAAGTCATTACGCTCACCTACGTGGCAGCAAACCTCATCAACTGGGGAGGGAACTGGGTGCTCATCTACGGACACTTCGGCCTACCCGCCATGGGGGTTCGCGGTTCAGCTCTCTCTACTGTGATCGCCCGCATCCTGATGGCCGTCTCGATGCTAGGCTTCGCCTGGCGCTACGAACGCAAGCGCGGCCATCCGCTCTTCAAGCATTGGGCTGGACCGCAGCTCGATCGCATCAAGGAACTCATCCGTCTCGGGCTACCGGCCGCCGGGCAGATCACGCTCGAAGTCGGCGCATGGAACGCCGCAACGCTCTCCGCCGGATGGCTCTCGCCCATCGCACTGGCCACACATCAGATCGCCATCAACTACGCCAGCGTCACCTACATGGTGCCACTCGGAGTCTCCGCAGCCGCAGCCGTCAGCGTTGGCCATGCCGTAGGAGCCGGAGACAAAGCCCGTGCCCGTCGAGCCGGTTGGCTTGCGCTCGGCCTCGGCACCAGCTTCATGATCATCGCCGGAATCGTCTTCTTCATCATCCCCAGGCCATTGATCGAACTGTACACGCACGACCCCGCAGTTCTCGCCGTTGGCCCAAGCCTGCTTTGGATCGCTGCCGCCTTCCAGATCTTCGATGGCGTTCAAACCGTCTGCACCGGAGCACTTCGCGGCCTCGGCGAAACCAGTGCTCCAATGATCGCCAACTTCATCGGATACTGGATCCTCGGCCTGCCGCTCGGGCTCATTCTTTGCTTCGTGCTCAAGTGGGGCATCTACGGCATGTGGATCGGTCTCACGCTAGCTCTGATCGTCATCTCGAGCATTCTGCTGCTCCGCTGGCACCGGGATTCTGAAAAGCTGTGTGCGCAGGCTTCGTTGCAAACTTAACGTTGGCTGACTTCGCCTCGAGCAACCTTTTGATTGAACACTTCTGACTGTCCACGGGGAACGCTCAGCGTCTGCCAACTCGCATGCTGAAGATGTTTCGCCAGAAAAACAATCTGTCCGCAGTGATAACTGTAGTGAGCCATCTGCCGATTGATGGCCTGCATCACAGAATGGGCCTCGCCGCGAATCATAACCTGCTGCACAAGATCAGCTTCCGTTAGTTCTTTGAGCGCTCCAAATAACGTAGCCCAGCCCACTTCCCAACATTCCAGAAGGGAATCGCGATTTCCCGGCGGTTCGCAGAACTCAGCATCCCGATTGCGCCACGGCTTCTCCCCATCAGTTGCAAGCAGATCACTCCAGCGCGATTGCATATTGCCGGACATGTGCTTGACCACAATTGCAATCGAATTCATCTCGGGATCGAGCGTAATGTAAAGCTGCTCGTCCGTCAGTTGCGCCATCGCATCGTCAGTCAGCTTTTTATAGTGGTAAAAGAGTCCAATGGAGTCTTCCAAGTATGAAGTCGTAAATTTAAGCGCCATATTCCCACCTTTAGTCTTAAAAGAGAACTCTACTCCGTCAGGAAGATGGCATGCAAAAACGGAGCCGCTATCAGCGACTCCGTTGCATTGCAACCCCCAAAGATTTGTTAGCTCTTCGCAGCAGCCTCGATCTCGGCCCACTCCGAATCGTTCAACTTCACATCCACGGACTTCACATTCTCCTCCAGATGCTTCACGGAAGAGGTGCCTGGGATAGGAAGAATTACAGGCGAATGTTGCAAAAGCCAGGCAATCGAAAGCTGGCTTAACGTGGCCCCATGCTTCTTGGCTGCTTCGTCCAACACTCCACCAGGCTGTGCCAGCTTGCCGGCCGCGACAGGGAACCACGGGATGAACGCGATGCCATGCTTCTCGCAATACTCCAGAACATCCTCATGTTCGCGGTCGCTCAGGTTGTACTTATTCTGGACGCTCACAATCTCGACAACCTTGCGTGCCTGCTCAATCTCCGAAACCTTGACCTCGCTCAATCCAATGTGCCGGATCTTGCCTTCCTTCTGCAGCTTTTTTGCTGCCCCGAGAGACTCCTCAACTGGGGTCTTTGGATCGATTCGATGCAACTGCCAAAGATCGATCGTCTCAAGCTTGAGAATGCGCAAGCTCAACTCGGCCTGCTGAATCAGATACTCAGCACGCCCAACGGGAGCCCATGCATTCGGTCCCTGGCGTGTCAGCCCAGCCTTCGTTGCCACCACAACGCCTTTAGCGTACGGCGCCAGCGCTTCGCCAATCAACCGTTCACTTACTGCCGGACCGTAGGAATCTGCCGTATCGATAAAGTTAACGCCCAACTCAACCGCACGCTTCAACACCTGCTTCGAATTTTCAGCATCCTTCGGCTCACCCCAAATTCCGTCGCCGACAATGCGCATGGCACCAAACCCAAGACGGTTAATCTCAAGATCGCCGCCCAATTTAAACGTCTTAATAAAATCACTCATATTGTTCTAGATGCCAACCTCGATGCAAAGGTTCGTGGCAATCAATCGTTATGATCGAATTCAATTCAATTGTAATAATTCAACAATTATCGATCATGCCGATTCCAGGTGTTTCTGGAGGCATTGCGCAGATCTATGTGATTGATTTTAGAATAGTTATTGGGAAATAAGCCTGAAGCTGTGTGCTAGAGTTTTGCGGGTTTTCTTGCCCATCGAAAGGCAGACAAAAGCAACAGTTGCCACCTCCTAAAACTGTTAGCGAACCATCTCGATTCGTCGTGCAAGGTGGACTCTTTTAATAAGGACCGCGCCGCTCGCTATTGGCATGACAATCCATCAGAAAGGGCCAAATCATGTCAGTTTTGCCAAGATTGTCACTTTATCAAAGACTAATCTCAGAAGGTACAGCAACGATTCTGTTTAAACTTGGTTCTGTAAGCCATAAACACTTGCGTAGTCTCCCGACCTTCGGTACACCCCATTCAACACTCTCCTTGCCACAAAGATGCACCTGTTTCGCCACAGACCGAATCGAATAAATAGATAAAATCCGACCCTTCTAAAGTAGAGCCCAAGGTCGCAAAAAAATAGTTAGGAGTCGGGCGCGCATGGATCAATCCAGGGAAGTCCCCACCGTCTGGAATCAACTCGCGGAGGCCATGTATCTCAAAGATTCGCCGACGGCGGAGGTAAGGCTATCGGAAGCTGCCTCTTTCTCGTTCGGTAGACTTCAGAGCAGTCAAGGCCTCCTTGAAGTTGCACGTCCTGTCGTCGGTGAGCGTGGCTACATTATTGCGTTGCAACTCAAAGCCATACCTTTTATCGAACAATTCCTCAGCAACAAGAAGGTATCGAGTGGTTCTTACCCTGTAGGTGGCGTAAGTGTCATCAATTTACAAGAGGAGCCGGCGGTCCTGCTCCCAAATCCCTTCGATGCGTTGGTGCTGTATGTCACTCAAACAGATCTGGATGAAACTACGGATGCCCATCAGGCGCCACGAGTAGAGCAGTTGGTCTGGCCGCACGGGGTAGTTGATCCTGTAGTTTACCACCTTGGGCAGACTCTTCTCTCTTCACTGGAGCAACCCCATCACGCTTCGAAGATTTTCGTGGATCATGTTTTGTATGCCTTGAACTGTCATTTTGCTTATTCGTATGGCGGTATGACAAGGTCGACTCCAAAAGTTCGAGGTGGGCTTTCACCTTGGCAGATGCGAAGAGCTACAGCGTTGTTGGATGCCCATCTCGACGGCAACATTGCTCTGCAGCAAGTTGCTGAGGCCTGTGACTTGTCCTTAGGTCACTTTGCGCGGGCTTTCAAAAAGACCTTTCGCAGGCCGCCTTATACATGGCTGACTGAACGCCGTATAGAGAAGGCCAAAGATTTTATGATGAACTCGCGATTGCCCCTGGCCGACATCGCCGCTCGGTCTGGATTTGCAGATCAATCTGCATTCAACCGCTCCTTCAAACGAATTCAGGGGATGAGTCCCGGGATATGGCGACGGAGAAACACTCTTGGGAGTAGCAGACAATACAATTCCGGCAATGGAGAAACGAGTTCAGACCAAGAAGTGCGAAGCCTACTCCCGCCATTCCTTGGCTCCGGCGTCGGCCTTTTCGATAGCCAGCTAACCTCAGATTGAAGCGACGGAAGATTGAAGGGCCGCGTCGAACGCTATTGCCTCGATAATCCATCAGAAATAGCCACATTACATCAGTTTTAGCCAAGACTGCTATCTCCATCCAAGACTAGCCTTGGATTACACAGCATAAGAACTGTGAACATGGCGGATGTATTTTCGAAGCGGCATCAAGGGCCAGTTTCAAGTGAACGACTGCATCCTGTCCTGCCCTCGACTTGCTCGACTTTTATGAAAATCATGTCACCCTTCCTGGGTTTCAGATATATCCAAAATTGGAGATTTATTTTATGGCAGTTCAATCAGCTCATCATGTGGCACCCAACTTATTTGTGACAGCTTCAAACGGTGTCAAGTACGCGTATCGTCGTTTTGGAAAAACCGGCGGTACTCCTCTACTCTTCCTTCAACATTTCCGTGGTGGACTCGACAATTGGGACCCGCTGCTTACGGACACGATCTCAGCCGAACGTGAAGTCATTCTTTTTGACAACACCGGAGTTGGGCTCTCCGAAGGTACGGTGCCAACAACCGTTCTGGAGATGGCGCATGATGCAATCGCGTTCCTCGATAGTCTGAAACTCGAGCAGGTTGATGTTCTGGGCTTTTCGTTGGGAGGCTTTGTCGCACAGGAGCTAGCATTGTTACGGCCTCTTCAGGTTCGAAAGCTGATCCTGGCTGGTACCGGGCCTCAGGGCGGACCCTCAATGCATGGTTGGCAAAAGGAAATTGCCGACGCCGTTCGTAAGCCGGATATCGGGGGAGAAGAACTTCTCTTTGCTTTCTTTGCACATACGCCTACGAGCCAGGCAAAGGGCATGGAGTTCCTCGGCCGCTTTATGGCGCGAACGGAAGATCGCGGCCCCATGTGCACCATTGAGGCATTCAGCAGACAGTACGACGCTGTAGTTGAGTGGGGTATTTCCGACCATGCAAAACTGGCTCGACTTGAATCCATCGCTCAACCGACCCTGGTAGCAAATGGCGAGAGTGACCTGATGATCCCCGCCAAGCTGACCCACCTGATGGGCGGCTTGATCCCGAACGCGAAGGTTGCAATCTATCCGGATGCCGCACACGGATTTCTTTTCCAATATTCTGTCGAGTTCGGCGCAGAGGTACTCAAGTTTCTCGCCAGCTAACCCAAATGCATCCCCTGCATGGATGATGGCGCAAGCTCGCCATCATCCATGCAGTGTTCAAAAACATGAGATGGAGTGACGGGGAATAAAAAATTATTCTCCGTTAAGACGCGACACTTCATGTTGTTCGCATTCGGTATCGATGGAGCCGAATGCGAGCCTGCCTACCTGCGCCCATCAACAACACACAAGGACAAAGCACCATGAGTTCCAATACTCCCGGCTCTGTTGTAGCCACGCATTACGACTTTATTGTTTGTGGATCTGGTTCTTCTGGATCCGTGATTGCAAGTCGTCTCTCTGAAAACTCTGCTGTGAAAGTACTGCTACTGGAAGCAGGCGGCGACGATACTGATCCGTTCGTTACCGAGGCAGCAGCGTGGCCCATGAACATTGGGAGCGAACGAGACTGGGGATTCACATCGCAGCCTGATCCCAACCTGAATGGTCGTTCCGTGCCTCTATCGATGGGTAAGGCGTTGGGCGGCGGCTCGACGATTAATACCATGATCTGGGCCCGAGGGCACCAGACCGATTGGGATTTCTTTGCCTCTGAAGCCGGAGATCCTGCATGGAATTACCAATCGGTTTTAAACATCTATCGCCGCATCGAAGATTGGCATGGGGAGCCAGATCCGAAGTATCGCGGTGTAGGTGGTCCGCTCTTTGTTGAACCTGCGCCTGACCCCAATCCTATGGCGGGAGCGATGCTTGAGGGATGCCGATCACTCGGAATTCCTGTCTATGAGAATCAGAATGGCCGAATGATGGAGGGTGCTGGCGGGGCTTCTATCGTGGATATCCGTGTACGCGATGGAAAGCGGCAATCTGTATTCCGCTCTTATGTCTTTCCTAATATTGACCGGCCTAATCTAACGATTCTGTCTCACGCACTGGTAACTAAACTGATCTTCGATGGTAAGCGAGCTGCTGGTGTAGAGATTGTCTTTGAAGGTAAGACGCAATGCATTTTAGCGACGTCGGATGTCATTCTTTCACTGGGCGCGATCAATACTCCGAAGGTATTGATGCAATCTGGTATAGGTGACGAGGCTGAATTAAAGCGATTCGGAATTCCAGTAGTGCAGCATCTGCCAGGCGTCGGTCAGAACTTTCAGGACCATGTTGGATTCGATTCAGTTTGGGAGGCACCCGAGCCATTATCGCCACGCAATAACTTGGCCGAAGCCATGGTTTTCTGGAAGAGCGATCCGAAGCTTGAGGCTCCTGACATGCAGATCATTCTGGGCGAGTTCTTCAAATCTACACCTGAGAACATTGCGAGATTTCACGCGCCCACCAACGGCTGGATATTATTCGGAGGTCTTGAAAGACCGAAGAGCCGTGGAAGTATCAGTCTCACCGGTCCCAATCCAGACGATCCTCTACAAATTGACACCAATTTCCTATCCCATCCGGACGATCTAAAAGCCGCGATTGCCTGTATAGAACTGTCGCGGGAAATAGGAAATTCTGCAGCACTCAAACCGTTCGCCAAGCACGAGGTTATGCCGGGTAACTTGAAAGGCGCGGATCTTGAAGAATACGCACGCAATGGAGCCTCAACCTATTGGCATGAGACATGCACGGCAAAGATGGGCCGCGATACAATGTCTGTTGTGGATGGCAATTTAAAAGTGTACGGAATAGAAAATCTTCGCATCGTTGACGGCTCCATTATGCCAAGGATCACTACTGGTAACACGATGGCTCCATGCATCATCATTGGCGAGCGTGCCGCGGAGATTATCCGAACCCACCACAAGCTATAAGGGCATTCAGGCGGCTGTCGTCACACTCTAAGGAACAACAAATATCGGAAGAACTGTTTGCATCTTCAGTATGGGTAAAGCATGGCAAGGAGTGACTTGCTGAAGTTCATACTGAAACTGTAGCTGCGGCTAAGAAGTAATAAATCCAATAGTTAGTGCCATTTGATAAGGAACATTATGAACCGACGTGCTTTCCTCGCAGCATTGGCTGCCGCAGCTTTAACCCCGTCAGCCAATGCCGCCTTTGCCCCTTTGGCTACCTCTCGACGAAAAGTAGTTATCGTGGGCGGAGGGCTGGCGGGCCTTTCTTGCGCTTACGAGTTGAAGAAATATGGTTTCGATGTTGTTGTTCTCGAAGGGCAGGGACGTGCAGGCGGCAGAGTTCAAACGCTGCGAGAAGGATTATATCCAGAGCTTACCGCTGAAACCGGGGCGACACGAATCCCGGACACGCATCATCTTACGCTTTCTTATATACAAGAATTTGGTCTCAAACTCGAACCTTTCCACGGCGGTGATCTCGCAGACGTAATTCATCTGCGCGGGAAAAATTACGTTCTTCGTCACGATTCCGAACCGGACTGGCCACTGAATCTGAGCCCGGAGGAACGCCGCCTGGGCCGCAAGGGTATGGCGGAACGCTACATGGGCGGTCCAGTGCAACGCGCGAAGGGCAGTGAGAATTCGCTCAATGTTCCCAAATCTATTTTGGAGCAGGATGACTCCACGCTTCGCGAATATCTGACCAAGCAAGGTCTTTCCCCCGACGGCATTGAACTCATGACCGTGGGTGGGGACACCGCTGCGAGTGCCGGGTTGCTTATGCTGGTTAATTTCAACGAGCAGGTATCCCGCCAGTATTTCCATATCTCCGGCGGTAACGATCAACTTCCAGGAGCGCTCGCCAGCCGGCTCGGCGGAGCAGTCCGGTATGGATGCCGAGTCGTAAGCATCGGGCAGGATGACGGCGGTGCATGGGCAGTTATTCAAAATGCCGAAGGCCACGAGACCGTTCGCGGTGACTATGTTGTGTCCGCGCTTCCGTTCTCGGTAGCCAGGAATCTGTTCTCTGAGGCGCGCCTTTCCGCTGACAAGCAACGCGTTATCCAGGAACTGAAATACTTCCCGGTAGATAAGATATTCCTTCAAATGCAGAGCCAATTTTGGAAGGCGAGCGGCCAGAGCGGATTCGCCAATACCGATCTGCTGTCTGAGCGTTTCTGGGCACTGGGACCGGATACGCCCGAAAAGCGAGGTCTCCTGCTGTCCTATGTAATCGGGTCGAAAGCAGCGAAGCTGGACGAAATGGATGTAGAAAGCCGTATAAAACAAACACTCGCTGATGCAGAAATCGTGTTTCCCGGTGCGGTCGAACACTTTGAAGCAGCTCGATCAAAGAGTTGGGCTCAGGATCCTTGGCAGCTAGGCGGTCTTTCGGCTTTCGGCCCTGGCGAACTCAGCTCTATTCCTGTGAACGCGCGCAGGGAAGGGCGAATTCTTTTTGCGGGCGAGCATACGTCCCGCTGGAATGGATGGATGCAGGGAGCTATCGAATCGGGGCATCGCGCAGCGAGGGAAATTCGTGCGTGAAGCGGCCAGCCTATCGTCGCCCACTATTGACTGAATGCTAGCCGGCTAGCGTTCAGCTATACATTTTGAAGAACTGCGGCGGCAAGGAATCTGTAAGATGAATCCGGCCGCCAATCAGCACCATCGCATGGAAATTGAGGTGTGATGAGTGCTGACAACGGACCCAAAACCAACGAGACGAGATGCGGTGTAAAAGGTCTTTATAGACGCTTTTATGCAGTATCAGGAAAAGAATCATCATGTCTGATAACAGATATTCTGTAACAATTAGATTAAATTAGCTAACCATCTTGGCTACTATGGCTTGAATTCTTATTTTTCATCCAAATGTTTAACTAGCGCCAGAGGTTCGCTACTCTGCTTTTTGCCTAGTAACCACTCCACTCGTTCTTCAATTTCTCCAGGCCTCATCTGCCCGAGTATTCGAGCGCGGACCATACCATCCGTATCCAAAAATACTGTTGCCGGAACAGCTTCTCCCAGCTTGAGCCGCTTTAGATCCTCATCTGTCGCTCCGACCCAAATAGGATAAGAAATCCCGCGCTTCTCCAGATACCCAGGAATCTTTTTTTGTGTATCGGCGGCATCGACCGAGACGCCCAAAAACGCAACATTGTCATCCTTGTATTTATCCGCAGCCTTGACGAGCATAGGCATCTCCGCGTCGCACGGCCCGCACCAAGTAGCCCAAAAATTCAGCACGACGATCTTTCCCCGCAGATCGGACAGGCGCATGTCTTTTCCCTGTAAATTTCTCAGGGACAACGAAGCTGGTTTTTCCGATCCCGCATTTAGAACTCCCACATTCAGAACCACAAAACTAGCCAGCAGCATGACGGCTGCCATCCATGAAAGTCGCTTCAAAATACTCTCCTTCGATATGTAATCAGCAAATGGGCGGTGGCCCTGTACCCAGCGACAGGGCCATCCTCCACATATAGTTTCGGCAAATACTAGAAGCGATGCTGGAAGCTGGCCAGCCACAGCCAATCCGCAAACGCCGCGTCTCCATGTGTACCCAACTGCATGTCCGGAACGCTGGCAATTCGGTTTCGGTAAACAGCCCGGTCGATGTTGGCCGTGATGAGGTCATGGCCGCCCTTCATGCTGTAGATGACTCCAGGCTCAAGCGAAACCGCATATCCCGGCCGCCGGAAACCCTCATCTCCACCAATCAGGTCATGTGCCGGAACGCCCTCTTTGCGCAGTCCGCCGGTCACTGTCAGGCCCGGCACTTTGGCGACCATGTAGGCCACACCAAGCTGTAGCAGGTATTCATCCGCTGCCGAAACTTTGGCTTCCTGCGCCGGTTCCGGGGTTCCAAGCGGTGAAACGTTTGCAACGCCATTCGTCTCAGATGGAGTCACCAGGTAGCTCCCATTGAAATAGGCCTGTGTCGAATGGGAAAGCGCCTGAAACGACTGCACTGTCACCGGAATAGCCCACACGCCAATTCCCGGCTGGATGGAGTAATCAGCCGTCGAATTCGCCGATGGCGTTCCCGGAATAGCCACAAAATTGTTCTGGATATTGTCTCGTCCTGTCGGCATCTGCACACCCAATCCAACCTGGATGTTATGGCTTGGATTGTTCTTCGGATTCCAGACCCAGCCCTGCCCCTGGAAACTCACGTCGCCAACTCCAGATACCCCGTAATCTCCAATGAGATCGACTCCGGGTGCTCCTCCGCCGAGACTACCTGCCGCGATGAAATACCGGCGGCTGGCAAACTCTACTGGAATATTCCCTTCTACGCTGAATCGTGGCGTGATCTGGTACGTCAACCCTGCATCCAGCAAGTTGATCCGATTGCGCACATTGGAATGTCCCTGCGTCCTATAAACCTGCTCAACCGACCCTACATAATGGCGAAAGGAATACAAATGCCTGTAATCAAAATTAAGCTGCCAATGACCTGGCGCAAGATAACCTCCATCATTGTCTGGACCTCCCACTCCACCTACGGAATGAGCTACAACACATCCCTGAGCCTCTAATACCTGGGGAACTGCTACCCCTAACGCGGCGACAGCCAAAACCACTATTCCTGACCTAACTACAAGCCTCTTCAATGACATCCAGTTCTCCTGATTATTGTTTTCGGTACAGGAGAACCTTATCGGTGAGGTCAGACAAGTGTCTTGGACATAAGGGATGGCATGCAATTCCACCTTTCGATGGAATCAGCATTGCAACATCCGATCTTTCTTATGGAAGAGCGCTAATCGTGAATAGAACTACATCTTGTATCGGCCGAGGTCGTCGTCGTTCAACCCTTCAAGCCACTTCTTCAATTGCTCCGCGCTAGGTCCATCCGATGGCCCGGATGTATTCAGCTTGGCCAACGCCAACACTGGCTCCGCCACATAAATCGGGCAATCCGCGCGCAATGCCAGTGCGATCGCATCCGAGGGGCGAGCGTCTACCGTCATGGCCTCACCTTGATGCGTGAGCCATAGAACTGCGTAAAAAGTATCGTCTTTAAGTTCTGTAATAACAATACGATCCAGCCTTCCATTCATGTAATCAATAAGGTTTTTAGTTAAGTCGTGAGTCATTGGCCGCGACGCGGATTGCTTCTCAATTTCAAGAGCGATCGCATTCGCCTCGTAGATCCCAACCCATATAGGCAGCACCATGTCGGAACCCACGTCCTTCAGGACAATGATAGGCATGTTGGTGTTTGGGTCCATCATCAGACCGCGAATACGCATTTCGATATCCATGCCAATCCCCTCTCGCAGCCTTTCCTTAAACGGCTTCCCCTACCAGGCTGTTAGGAAAAGTCTTCGTAATCCGTACTTGATGATAAGTTCCCGGCGCAGGATTGATCAGTTGATTCCAGGTAAAATTGACCGGTTTGTTCTGTGAACTACGTCCGGTAATCTGTCCCCGGGAAGGATTGCTGCCCTCAACCATTACTTCCATAACCTGACCTAAATGCTTGTCATAATTCGTTCTTTGAATCTCGCGCTGGCGATCCAGCAACACCTGAAGCCGCGTTGACTTCTCCGCATCCGGAATGGAATCGATCATCACCAGCGCCGGCGTGTTCGGCCGTGGTGAGTACTTGAATCCAAAGACAGCATCGTATTGAACTTCGTTCAGGAGATCAACCGTCTCTTCAAAGTCCGCAGGCGTCTCCGCAGGAAAGCCGACAATGATGTCCGTGGACAGTGCAATCTGCCGCTTGGCGGCCTTGATCCACGAGATCCGTTCCAGGTACCAGTCCCGCGTATACTCCCGATTCATCATTCGCAAAATCCGCGACGAACCCGATTGCACCGGCAGATGTACGTGATCGCAAAGCGTCGGAACCGCATCAATGACATCCACAATATCCCTGGTGAAATCCCGAGGATGGCTCGTGGTAAACCGCACACGTCGAACCCCAGTCAGCTCACCGAGCGCACCCAGTAGTTCCGCAAATGTCCTCTTTCCAGTAGGATCGCGGTAACTATTAACGTTCTGCCCCAGCAGTTGAATCTCGGTGTATCCCAGGTCGAGGATGCGTCGCGCCTCTTCCATCACAGAGTCCGACCCTCGACTCCGCTCCTTGCCGCGCGTGTAAGGAACAACACAGTAAGCGCAGAACTTGTCGCAGCCCTCAATGATCGTGATGTACGCCCGGTAAGGATTGGTGCGTGAGGTAAACTCCGTCTCAAAAGTCTCGTCCGTCTGCCGGTCATCGAGGCCAGTGATACGTGTCTCTCCCGCTTCGAGCCGAGCCAGCATCTCCGGCAGCTTTCGATACGAGGCCGACCCGGCCACCAGCGAAACATACGGAGCGCGCTCAAAAATCTTCTCGCCCTCCTGCTGTGCCACGCAGCCGATCACCGCAAAACGCTTGCCTTGCTTGTGCAGCTTCTTGTAATCGTTCAGCCGGTTGAAGACCTTCTGCTCCGCTTTGTCGCGAATCGAGCAGGTGTTGTACAGCAACAGGTCTGCTGCTTCCTCTACCTGAACCTGCGTATAGCCCTGCTGTTCCAGAGTGCCGATGACTTTTTCCGAGTCATGGGCATTCATCTGGCAGCCAAAGGTCTCAATGTAGAAGGTTTTTTCAGACGCCATAGTAATTCAAGTATAACGCCCGATTCGCTCCCCATTCGCTTCTGCTTTAGAACTGCTCAAACCAGCCGCTTAAGTTCACTATTCAGGTTGAGTCAACGGCATGTCGGTATGCAGATAAGCCTGGAGCGCCGCCATCTGTTCCTGGTTAAACCGCCCGGCAAAGCTCGGCATCTTGTTCTTCCCCGCAAGCACCAGCCGTTGTATCTCTGCATCCGTCGCCGGCGCACCGCTAGGCAGATGGTTCTTCCGCATGGCTCCATGAATGTTCGGCGGAGGCGGCTTCAGCATCAGGTCATTGTCCTCATGACAATGTGCGCAGCGCGTCATGTACAGATTTTGCCCCTCAGCCTGCTGCGGAGTGAGTTCCTGATGATGGCACCCTGAAGCACCTATTCCAAACAGGACTAACCCCACCGGAGCCAGAGCAGCGAAAACCAACGCCGCCCCGGCCCGCAATCGAGTACGATCAGTTCCCTTTTGTAATCCCAAGATCAGACAGCCTTCTTCCCATCGGTATACCTTGCGCTGGCCGCATCCCAGTTCACCGCTGAGAAATAAGCCTTCACATAATCAGGCCGTTTGTTCTTGTACTTCAGATAGTAGGCATGCTCCCACACATCGATGCCCAGCACTGGCTTGTACCCAAGTGTAAGCGGGCTGTCCTGGTTCGGAGTGCTCTCAATCTCCAGCGATCCATCCTGCAATATCACCAGCCATGCCCAGCCGCTGCCAAAAACTCCGGCAGCCTCAGCCGACAGTTTGTCCTGAAATCCCGAGAAGCTTCCAAACTTGGCATCGATCGCTTTTGCAAACTCGCCGGTCGGCCCGCTTCCGCCCTTGCCCAACGATGTCCACCAGAAAGAGTGATTCGCATGTCCGCCGCCCTGGTTGCGCACCGCCTTCCGAATATCCTCCGGCACCGAACCCAGATCCGCCACCAGCTCATTCACAGACTTGCTCGCAACATCGGGATGTCCGGCGACCGCTGCATTCAACTTGTCTACATAAGACTGGTGATGTTTGTCATGGTGCAGATGCATCGTCTCGGCATCGAAGTATGGCTCCAGAGCGTCATACGCATAAGGCAGCGGCGGTAAGGTGAATGGCCCGGTTGGCGCTGGAGCTGTTGGAGCCGTCTGAGGTTTAGCTGCGCCCGTCTGTGCTGATCCCACCAGGGATTCGGTCAGTAATACCGCGCTGGCCAACCCGCCCATTTGCTTGATTGCTGTCCTGCGATTCATGGAACTCTCCTTTAAGTTTTTGACTCTTTTGACTATGGATAGAAAATGCGGAATGCCATACATGGGATGTCCTGCCTCGCCATCCGAAGCAGGTATTTTAGAAACCATATCGTAAGCTGAAATTATGCCATTGCCTACCCCCGAAAACGGCCCGATGCAAGCAGGTTCTGAAATCACGGAAACGACCATTACAGAAACAGCCATCACGGAAACGACAAGCACGGAAACAACATGGTCAAGCGAACAAAATCCAGAGCAACAGAATATCGAACCGCTCTTTCACGGAGCCCAAAACCACTGCTTCGGTTGCGGCCCCGGCAACTCGGTAGGTTTGCAACTGAAATTTTCTACACTGCCGGATGAGACCGTAATCTGCTCCACATCAATCTCCGACTCTTATGAAGGACCGCCTGGTTACCTCCACGGAGGTATCATAGCAACCCTCCTTGACGAAGCCATGAGCAAAGCCAATCGTGCCCGTGGTGTCACGGCCATGACTCGCCAAATGCAGGTCGAATACCTCCGCCCGGTAGCCTCGAACGGATTGATTCAAATAGAGGGTCGCGTCACTCGCAGCGAAGGACGCAAGCATTGGACTACCGCCCAGATCCTCAATGCAGGCGGAACAATCCTCGCCCATGCCACAGGATTGTTTATCGCCATAAGCAGATAGGATGTTCATTCTATGAACGTTACAAGACATTACAGCCGTCGGATACGCCTTGGTACCTTGCGACACTATTACCTAAATTGAGCAGTAATGCATTACCTTTGCTGCAAGTCGCTGACGCTGAATAGCTATTTCAGTATTGTCATTCCTCATTCACACTCATGGTGAGGCAAGAGATGTATCAAGCATTGCTGCCAGCTACATCCGGGGATTGGGTTTAGCCTCAGCCATTCATCCCTCGCTTGTAGCTCCATAATCGGGCGATTCAAGAACTTCTTCGCTCGAGCAACGTAACGCACAGAGTCCTGGAACCTCGATTGCGGAATCAGCAAGATCGAAGACGAAGGATCGAAATGCCTGGCAAATGAGTCGGGCATCGGTACATTCGATTCCGTAATCCCGGCCACTGTCCACAACTGCCCGAAAGGACACAATGATGAAAACTCTGAAGTATTCGATTCTCGCTTTGGCTTTGGTTGCAGGTACCAGCACGTTGGCCCATGCAAACGGACTCAATGCATCTCCTGCCAAGTCGCACCCACACCCGATTGGCAGCACTGCACCGGAAGTTGACCCTGGCATGGCCATCAGCGGACTCACGCTGCTGGGTGGGGCACTCACGGTTCTTCGCATGAAGCGTCGCAAGCAGTAGGCTCTTGATTCCCCACTCCAACCACGCTTGCACTGGGAGCAACCCCTCCCAGGCAAGGTCGTTTTTCAACGTTCCATCTTTTCTGAACCATTTACTTGCACGGTTCTTTCTGTTTGCTGCGGTGCTGGCGATCGACTGCATTGTGGTCGCCAGCATTCCGCATCATCAGGCACTCGTAGGCCCTGCCGCTCCTGTCGGCATCGTCGCCTTCGCCGTCTTCATCGGACTCGGCTACTCCCGCCTCAAAACAGATCGCGAAAGCCTCCCTTTTGGCTGGCTGCCCTTTATCGTCCACGCCCTGCTGATGGTCGGTGTCTTTATCGGAAGCATCGCTGTCGCTCATGGCAGTCATCTCATCGTAGAGTTGCGTATTGCCATAGTCGCTGCCATAGCCCTGCTTGCCGTGGCCTGCGTACCCATCTCGGCCTGGATTCGCACCCTCCGCACCACTCATTTCCTCTGGCTCTATTCCCTGCTCGCGGGCGCTACCGCTCTGTATCTGCGTAGCCCATTCCAATCCATCTGGAATGGCTCAAGCTCTGCGCCTGGACGCATCCTGCAAGGCATCACCTTCGACTCAGTCCGCCTCGTATTGCAGGCAGTTCTGCCCGGAGTCACCGTCGATCCCGCATCCTTCACCATCGGCACCCCGAACTTTGTCGTCATCGTCGCTGAGGCCTGCTCCGGTCTCGAAGGCCTCGCACTGGTTCTCGTCTTCACCACGCTATGGCTCTGGTACTTTCGCAAGGAAAGCCGCTTTCCCCAGGCACTCGTGCTCATTCCCTGTGCCCTCATAAGCGTCTGGATACTGAATGTTGTTCGTATCAGCGCACTTGTCCTCATCGGTAACGCATTCTCCAGCGAAATCGCCATGGTTGGCTTCCATTCCCAGGCCGGTTGGATTGCATTCACCGCCGTAGCTCTCGCCTTCTCCATGGCCATGCGCAAACTCTCTTGGGTCCGCAAAGATCCCGTTACTTCCAGCGCGCACGGCGGAGCAGTCGTCTCAACACTCTCCCTTGAAGAATCCGGGGAATCTCCAGCTACAGCCGCATACCTCGTTCCCTTCCTCGCGATTCTCGCTGCGACCTTCATTTCTCGCGCCGCCTCTGGCCACTTTGAATGGCTCTACCCCCTGCGCTTCGTCGCCGCCGCATTCTCCATCTGGCATTACCGCGCTGAATATAAAAACCTGAATTGGCGCTTCAGTTGGACCGCACCCCTGGGAGGCACAATCGTCTTCCTGATCTGGATCGCATCCACCTTTTGGAGCAAGCAAACCGGTACCGACAACGCGGCTGGCAATCTCGGCACCGCTCTGGCCTCACTCTCGCCCATTGCTCGCTATACCTGGCTGATATTTCGTGTCACAGCAGCCGTCATCACCGTACCCATTGCCGAAGAACTCGCCTTCCGCGGCTACCTCACTCGCCGCCTCATCAATCGCGACTTCGACACAGTTCTCTTCCGCCGACTCACCTATCTCGCTATCGCAATCTCCTCTGCCGCCTTTGGGCTCATGCACGGCCAGCACTGGGTCGTCGGAATCATCGCCGGTCTGGTCTATGCATTGATTCTCAAAAGGAGCGGCAAAATCGGCGACGCCATCGCTGCGCATGCCACCAGCAATCTGCTATTAGCTGCCTGGGTACTCATAGGCGGCCATTGGAGCTTCTGGTAGACCCGCAGGTCGCTTACACTGGAGACTGTGGCCTCCCTCGCGATTGTTGATCCCATACCGAATGAATCTCTCTCGCTTGCGGAGTTGCTCCATAAGTTCTTCGGCTTCCCGACCTTTCGCGCCAATCAGGAAGCAGTCTGCCGCGCCACCGTGGACGGCGAGGATGTACTGCTCGTCATGCCCACAGGAGCAGGAAAATCCCTCTGCTACCAACTCCCAGCCATTGCCCGCGGCGGCACAGCTCTCGTCATCAGCCCACTCATCGCACTCATTGAAGATCAGTGCGCCAAACTCACCTCGCTCGGATTTGCAGTAGCCCGCATTCACTCCGGTCTCGACCGCTCCGTCAGCCGCCAGGCCTGCGTCGATTACCTCAACGGCACGCTGCAATTCCTCTTCATCGCCCCCGAACGCCTGCGCGTTCCCGGCTTTCCTGAAATGCTCGCCAAGCGCAAACCCGCCCTCATTGCCATCGATGAAGCCCACTGCATCTCACAATGGGGACACGACTTCCGCCCCGACTATCGCATGCTCGGCCAGTACCTTCCCGCGCTGCGCCCTGCTCCGGTAATCGCGCTCACGGCAACAGCAACACCGGCAGTCCAGCGCGACATCGTAGCCCAGCTCGGCCTCGCCAAAGCGAAAAAGTTCATCCACGGCTTCCGCCGCAGCAACCTCGCCATCGAAGTAGTCGAAGTCCCGATGCCCATGCGTGCCGACCTCGTCTGCGAACTACTCAAAGACCCCGCGCGCCGTCCCGCAATCATCTATGCCCCAGCCCGCAAACGCGCCGAAGAATTAGCCTCGCAGCTCTCGCAGGTCTGTACCGCGTCCGCGTACCACGCCGGCCTGCCGGCAGAGATTCGCGAGAACGTGCAGCAAAACTTCCAGAGCGGCAAGTTGGATTGCGTAGTAGCCACCATCGCCTTCGGTATGGGCATCGATAAAGCCGACGTACGTACCCTCATCCACGTTGCACTTCCGGCAACGCTCGAAGGCTACTATCAGGAGATCGGCCGCGCCGGTCGCGATGGCCGCGCCAGCAAAACCATCCTCATGCACTCCTACGCAGACCAGCGCACGCATGACTTTTTCCTCAAGCGCGACTATCCTCCCATCGACACGCTCCAGCAAGTCTACAAAGCCCTGAGCGATGAGCCAACGTCTCTCGACGACATCCGCGCTCAGCTTCAGATGGACGATGAAACCTTCTCCAAAGCCATTGAAAAACTCTTCATTCACGGCGGCGCCGACGTCGACTACAACAACAACGCTACACGCGGTAAAAACAAGTGGTCCGAGCCCTATACCCGCCAATCGGACTACCGGCGCAACCAGATGGGCCTCGTTCAGAAATACGTGGACGGCCACCAATGCCGCATGGCCGCACTCGTCCAGCACTTCGGCGATGTCGAAGACGGCAAGACTCGCTGCGGCATCTGCGACTTCTGCAACCCGAGCGATAGCTCCGCGCAACAATACCGCCCGGCATCTCGCCAGGAAGAAAAGTCCCTGGAAGCAATCCTCGATGCTCTGCGCGGCAACAGCGGCAAGTCTCTCGGCAAGTTATTAAAGGAGCTGCCCGGCGATCTCACTCGAAAAGAGTTGGATGGCTTCCTGGGCGCATTGTCCAAATCCGGCTTCGTCGTCGTAGAAGACGCCGAGTGGATCAAAGATGGCGAAACAATTCTCTATCGCAAAGCAAGCCTCACCGCCGAAGGCGATCAGCTTGAACCCGGTGCACAGCTTGAGATTCAGCTACCCGGCGCCACGATCGAACGCCCGGCTACCAGCCGTAAACTTTCTGTAACGAAAACAGCGACGAAATCGCCATCTAAATCAACCAGACCACAACAACTCATCGAACTTAGCGCCGAGGCCCAGCAACTGGAGCAGGCGCTTAAAGGCTGGCGCACAACAATCGCCAAAAAGCTGGGTATGCCGCCATTCGTCGTGCTGCACGATCGCACTCTTCAAGCCATAGCCCATGCTCGTCCGGCAACCCCAAATCAGCTGCAGGAAATCTCAGGCATGGGCCCGGCCAAAGTCGAAAAGTACGGCCAGCAGATTCTCGAAATCTGCAACCAGGCGTAGACGAAAGCCACGCCCGGTTGCAGATCGGTTACACCTCTGTTTTTGCTGCAAAAACACCTGAAAACGCGCGTCTCACTCCGAAGAAAATCACCAGCCAAAGCAGCAGAGTGATCAAAGCCATCGGTAGTCCCGCAGGTGCCAGCAGGATATGAAACTCCAGGATTTTAACGAGGACTGGTCCCAGCAGTATCAGCGCCAGTGGCACAAAGCGATTCACCAACAGCAGCAAGCCGCCCACGGTCTGTAGCAGAAACGGCAGCACCAGCATATGCGCAGTAAACAGTACGCCCAGATACTCCCCAGCCGCCCCGGGTGTGGGAGGCATAGGCAGGAAATGGAAGAATCCGTTTAGCCCAAAGATAAGAAACTCCAGGCCAAGCAAAATACGCGCGATCAGGACAGCGATCTTCATTGTTGTCTCCTTAATGCGTACTGCGAATGGATGATGCTTGGTTCAATTTATGCAACAGCGTTGCGAACAACGTCCAGGCTCGGCTTGAGGAACGTTCCACGATCCACAGCACCGGTCATCACCTGTGCCGCTCCACCGGCTGAAATGACATGGACATCCGTCACGCCCAGGAAGCCAAGTATAGTCCTCAAATAAGGATCGCTGAAATTATAAGCACCCATCGGCGTTCCCGGCTCATAGACGCCGCCGCTCGCCACAATCAGCGTCGCTTTCTTGCCCTTCAAAAGACCCTCAGGACCAGCAGAACCATAAGAGAAAGTCCGTCCATTGCGGGCAATCTGGTCCACCCAGAGCTTGAGAACGGAAGGAATCGAGAAATTGTGCATAGCTACGCCAATCACGTACTCGTCCGCCTGTTCCAGCTCGGCAATCAGTTCGTCAGAGTGAGCCAGCGCTGACTTCTGCTCCGCCGAACGTGCATCCTCAGGAGTGTAGGCAGAATAAATCCACGTCGTATCCACTGGCTTGGCCGGATTGGTAGCAAGATCGCGATAAATTACCTTTCCGTCGGGATGCTTGTGATTCCAGGTCTTGGAAAATTCAGCAGCCAACTCACGGCTGATAGAGGTAGGAAGTGGGCTCGAATCGAGGTGAAGCAATGTAGGCATGTAAATTCTCCTTAGGCGACGTTTGTCGCTTAAACAATATCTGTCTCCCATAGTAGACGACAGATGTTGTGCAAGAGATTCTTTTTGAATAAAGTTTTTCCGAATTTGCTACCTTGGAAAGAGCCGAGTTTGAAAGTTGAACCAAAACAGATGCCAATTTCCGATTGCGAAGTTCGTGACCCACGTATCCGGCGCACCCGCCAGCTTCTACAGGGCGCGCTGCAAACGCTGATGCAATCGAAGAGTTTCGAAGAAATCTCCGTGCAGGACATCACCGATGTCGCAACTGTGAATCGCGCCACCTTCTACGATCACTACACCGACAAATTCGCCCTGCTGGACGCCATGGTCGCAGGCGGTTTTCACCTGCTGCTGCACGAGCGCAATGTCATCTACGACGGAACCTGCCCCACCGCCGCCAGCGCCATCATCCTCGCCGCATGTGACTACCTGGCGCAGACCCATCACGGAGGAGCGTGCAGCCGGCAAAGCGCATTCGAGCCGCTCATGGACGCTGCGATTACCACCGCCATCCGCCGCGTGCTCTCCGTTGGAGTTAAAAAGCAAGCTGACCTGTCGGCTGACAACCCAGCTTCCCTGTCCCCGGAAATGGTCGCTGCCGCCGCAAGCTGGGCCATCTACGGAGCAGCCAAAGAATGGTTCTACACCCCCGGCCACAGCACTCCAGAAGAGACAGTCCCGCAGATTCTGCAGCTGGTTCTACCTATCCTGCAATCGGCAAACTCCCATAGACCGGAACCAGTACTGACCGCTTCATAAATAATTAATCGCAATACATTCACTAGAACGAGAAACCCGTTACATGGACAAATAAACGCCACCGCTGAACGCCAGTTATCACTGTGACACGCTAATTGCATGGCTTTCGTTGGCACGAAATTGCTCCTCAGTACCGACGTAGAACTTCTCACTCATTTGTTTTGGTCTAGACTCACCCGGTGTTGTTACTCCGACCGTTTCTCCCCAGATCAAACCACCCTGACCCCAACCAGTGCTAGGAACTTCTTCGAGCGGACCATTCTTGGTGTAGTAAAAGTATTCGTCATGAGCCCAGCCATCTTCAACAGCTGAAGACGTCTCAAAGATCCCGGAAACGGGGATCTGGTACACGTACTTCCCATTTGAAAATGCGGAGGGAGCACCTTCCCGACCATGCTTGATAGTGATCCACCCTACATACCCCTTAGGTATCAGGAAGCGGGATGGGTGACGTACTGTGGATGCTCCCATCGAGATCGCAGCTGTCGTGACCAATGTGAAGTACCACAAGCCTGCTACGAGGCATGTCACGATGCTAAGAATGCGGATTGGCCCCACTCCAAACCCGCTGACGACAAGACCTAGGATCGTCGGCCAAAAAAGCAGTAATCCAAAGACCCTTATGCCATTTGTGCCGAGTCTCTGTGATACGTCGGGGGATACCCATGAGAGGTGGAGAGCCAGCAGGGAGGCGACCGCTGCCATGGCGCACGCAAGTGCCAAAGAGGTTACATAATATCTCCATTCTTTTGTGGGCGTCATCCTCCTTGTGAGCTTTGCAAATGCCAGGCAGAGGAACAACAACCATACCGAGAGAAGAGCGATACAAAGTGCCAGTAGCCATCCACTGATCATGTTTCATGATTGTAGCGATAGTTGAGCAAGGTGATGCTCGGCTTCATTTGTCCACAAAAATCGGCATTTCTGACAAGTGGAAGCTGTCTCTTCAGCATCCCAAGCGCGTAGCATACGATTTTTGACGTCTGGTTTAGTTAGCCCTATCCCTGCCTCAACCTCAATAAAATTTTTCCATCTAACAATAGAAACATGAACCGTGAACGCTCGCTAATCTACACGAGCATCCACGGCATCTTGTTCTAAATAAATTACCGCTGTTCGCCCAACCCGGTCTCAGGCCGTAGCGCCGCAGCTTTCACATTCCTGCGTTTGCGTTTTACCGGCGGTGCAGAACTAGGCGGACGATTCTTTCCGTTGCTTCGCTTCCCTGTCGCCTCGATCACGCCGCGCATCCAGTAGTCGCCGGCCGCGTCCACCTCGATGCCATGCACCTCGCGCTCAAAGCCCGGGAACCGTTTGCCAAACTCCTCCAGCGCCAGGATCAGCTTGACCACCGGACTATCCGGCCCACCCAACCGCTCACCCGGCATGCAAACCGGAATTCCCGGTGGATAAGGCACCAGCATCACGCCCGCAATGCGCCCGGCCATCTCCGTGAACTTCACCTTTTCCGTGCCGTTCCGAAGCAGCTTCTGATACGTCTGCGAAGGCGTCAACACCTCCTGCGTATCCAACTCGCAGGCCTCGCCTTCAAGAGCACTCAGCCGCAACTCAACCATGGCCGCGTGCATCTCGTCACTCAATTCCTTGAGTGAAACATTTCGGTATCGTTGCGGATATTTCGTTACCAGATCAGGCAAAGCCTCGCTCAGAGTAGCTTCCGAATCATAAAGCCGCTTGAACTCGAAAAGATTCTCCAGCAGGCTTCCCCACTTGCCCTTGCTCGTTCCCACCGAGAACAGCACCAGGACCGTGTAGTCGCCAGTACGCGCAATCTCCACGCGCCGCGCATCGAGAAACTCCGTCAGAATCGCCGCTGGAATTCCCCACTCCGCCACCACGCCCTGCGCATTCACGCCCGGCATCAGAATGGTGACCTTCGTCGGGTCCAACATGCAGTATTCGTCGGCAACATCCTCGTCCTGATAGCCGTGCCAATCCTCACCTGGCTTCAGTGTCCAGCAACTGGAATTCATCGCCAGCAACTCATCCGGCGCATCCTCGAAAAGATACGTCAGGCGTTCAATCGGGTCTTCCACCCTGTCAGGTTGAAAGAGCCGGAAGAACCAGCCGTCGCCATTCTCCAGCGCGCGCAACCGATGCGCAATCGAAGACATTGCCTTGCGGAAACTGATCGCATCGAAGATCGTTTCCATCATCAGCGTCGGCCCTGCAGGCTCATCCATCATCGCCGCAGCAACATCCAGCGAAGCAATCAGCGGATAGAACGGCGAAGTCGTTCCATGCATCATGAACGCTTCATTGAACTGATCAAACTCCAGCGGAGCACGAGGGCTCAGTTTGATATGCACCATCGACGCCATAGAAAACGCCGCCAGCATCTTATGCGTAGACTGCACCGCGAACAGCGCCGGACGATTCGGCATGTCATCCGAAACATCCATCGCAAAGCGCCCGCGATAGATCGGATGAAACTTCGCATACGCATACCACGCTTCATCAAAGTGAATGCGCGGCACGGACTGCGCCAGCTCCGTCACCACGCGATTCACGTCGTAGCAAAGCCCGTCATAAGTCGAATTCGTAACCACCGCATGAACCGGCTCCTGCGAGCTAGCCCCCGCGCTGAACGGACTCTTCGCAATCAGTTCTTTAATCGCTTCAGGACTGAACCGCTTCAACGGGACCAGCCCGATCATCCCGTAACCGTTGCGTGTCGGCGTCAGATAAACGGGCCGCGCACCTGTCACCGTCAACGAGTGACAAATCGACTTATGGCAATTGGCATCGACGATAACAATGTCATCCTGCCCGATAACCCCATGCCCGACAATCTGGTTTGAAGTTGAAGATCCGCCCAGCACATAGAACGTCCAGTCCGCGCCGAAAATACGCGCAGCATTCCGCTCCGACTCACCTGGAGGCCCGATATGATCCAGCCATGAACCCAGCGGCGAAGTAGAGATACCCAGATCGGAGCGCATGATGTTTTCACCAAAAAACTTGTGAAATTCCATGCCTACCGGATGCTTCAAAAACGCCACTCCGCCCATATGCCCCGGAGCATCCCAGCTATAAGCGCCCTGGTCGTTGTACTTCTTCAGCTCGCGAAAATATGGCGGCAGCAACTGCTCGTTGTAGCGCTCTACGGCAAAGTCCACGCGGCTCGCAATAAACGCCGGCGTATCGCCAAAGAGATGAATGTACTCATGGACCTGTCGCACCACTTCAAGCGGAAGCTCACTGACCAGCGTACGGTCTGCGATCAGGAAGATTGGCACCTTCTTATTGCGACGGCGCACCGCGCGAATAATTCGCAGCGCGGCTCTCTCGTCAAACTGGTTCTCGCCCTCCAGATCCCAGTCCAGCAGAATAGCCGAATGCGATGGGTCGGATTTCACCAGCGACAAACCGTCTTCTGGCGTAGAGGTACGAACCACCTCGTAACCCTCTTTCCTGATTGCATCCACCAGCCGTTCCATTGCCCGGTCTGAAACCGAATCCGTGCCACCAACCTCGCTGGCAATCAGCAGTACCCAACGCCCTTCGTCCATTCCACCTCACACTTTCTCTACAAAAAGAGGTCCCCAAAATCAGCAGACCGCTTCTAATCCTACAACCCAAAAGCGCTTCCGTTTGCCCCCATCAAATCCCAACCAGCCAAATTCATTCCCCAGCAACAACCGGGATTCGTTATTCTCCTTTTACGGTAAGCATAAATCTAACAATATGAGCAGCTTATGCGCATCCCTGTACGACCTCAAAAAACAAATAAAATCGAGCGTCCCACTCTCGCCACACATTTGTTTTATGGCTGCTGTAGGATTCTGCCGCCACATCCACCGGACACCCACATCGCTGCTACACTTGAAAGTTGAAAACAAAAGATTGAAAACGTGAGCACCTGATCCATGAGGAACCGGGGCGCCAACGGTATTTTCGTATGGAAGTGAGGAAACACAATGGCTGAAGCAAATCAAAACGAGAGCTTTACCAGCACGAGCCTGCGCCTCAAGGTAGGCCTGGCCGAAATGCTCAAAGGCGGCGTCATCATGGACGTCATGAACGTAGAACAGGCACGCATCGCCGAAGAATCCGGCGCAGTCGCCGTCATGGCGCTGGAGCGCGTACCTGCCATGATCCGCGCCGAGGGCGGTGTAGCCCGCATGGCCAACCCCAAACTCATCAAGGAAATCATTGCCGCCGTCTCCGTCCCGGTCATGGCCAAGGCCCGCATCGGCCACTTCGCTGAAGCCCAGATCCTCCAGGCCCTCGGCGTTGACTTCATCGACGAGAGCGAAGTCCTCACCCCCGCCGACGAAGCACACCACATCGACAAGCATGCCTTCACCACGCCGTTCGTATGCGGCGCCCGCAACCTCGGTGAAGCACTCCGCCGCATCGCCGAAGGCGCAGCCATGATCCGCACCAAGGGCGAAGCAGGAACCGGAGACGTAGTTCACGCCGTGCAGCACATGCGCCAGATCACCCGCGAACTGCGCCAGATCACCGTCCTCCGCGAAGAAGAGCTCTACCACGCAGCCAAAGAGCACGGCGCGCCCTACGAACTCATCCGCCTCGTCGCCAAGACCGGCAAACTGCCCGTTCCCAATTTCTCCGCCGGCGGCATCGCCACCCCCGCAGACGCAGCCCTCATGATGCAGCTCGGTGCAGAGACAGTCTTCGTTGGCTCCGGCATCTTCATGAAAGAACGCGCCACCCCGCTCGACGTCGAACACAACCAGAAGGAACGCGAAGAAGCGGTATCCCGCGCCAAGGCAATCGTCCTGGCCACCACCCACTTCAACGACCCAAAGGTCCTCGCCGAAGTAAGCGAACAAGTCACCGGCACCATGAAGGGCCTGGCCGCCGCCGCAATCGAAGAGCAACACCTCCTCCAAACCCGCGGCTGGTAGGACCTGCCGTCCAGGCAAACGCGCCCATCAGGCGCAAAAGCCAAACCGCAAACAGGCCGGAGATGCCAACGCACCTCCGGCTTCTTAATTTGTATTTGCCGTTGCCTTTCTTTCTGTCATTCCCCGCAGGGAATCTGCTATTGCAAATCCGCATGCAGCGCGAAGCCGGATGCCCATCGTTTTTCGGCGCATAAATATAGCCCAATCCAACGCCTAGCGCGACGACTTACAATCATACCCAGGAGTATGAGATGTCTCTTCCCCGCCTGGGCAACGTTATACGCAATACTGCGACGCTGATACTAGCTACCATCTGTGTCGCTGCCGCTCAATCAGCGCACGCCGACCAGCACTACTCCCAGGAAGTCTTCTTCGACAACAGCCTCTCCCCAAACGCCTATTTTTATAGTCACGGCAAAGTCTCCACCCCCAGCACGCTCAAGTTGATCGATGGCAAATTACCAGTAGAGACCTCCGAATACATCAGCGGTCCCAACGCCCTCGAACTTACCTGGCAATCCGCCACCAACGGCGGATGGGATGCGCAACTGAGCGTCTCCCAATGGCGCAATCGCCAGATCGACTGGGCCGGTCAAACGCTCTATCTCTGGCTCTGGAGCAAAGAAGCCATCGCTTCCGCAGACCTGCCACAGATCGCCTTCACCGACCTCGATGAAGGCCGCACAGATCCCCTGCTACTGGCAAAGTTTTCCGGCGCACTCAAAGCTGATCACTGGACCCGCATCAAAATCCCGCTCAGCCTCTTCAAGAACAACAACGTTCGCGCCTTCGCACCCAATCGCCTGAACTCCATCGTCCTCTCGCAAGCCGCAGCAGACAACAAGATGCACACTCTGTACATCGACGACATTCGCATCGAGAGTGACCACGCTACAGATCGCGCCCCGGCAGTTCCCACGCAGCTCGAAGCCCGCGGCTACGAACGCCACGTAGATCTCCGTTGGAAAGGCGCAGCCGATCCAACCATCGCGCAGTATGTCATCTATCGCTCGCTCAACGGCGCACCCTACAAAGCCATCGGCATCCAGCGTTACGGAGTAGACCGCTACGCCGACTACATCGGCGACCCCAACGCCACCGCCAGCTACCAGATCACCGCGCGTACGTCATCCCTCGCCGAGTCCGCCAAGACCGCCGCCGTCACCGCCAAGACCCATCCAATGACCGACGACGAACTCCTTACCATGGTGCAGGAAGCGAACTTCCGCTACTACTGGGAGGCCGCAGAACCGATCTCCGGCATGGCTCGCGAATCGCAGCCCGGCCAGGATGATCTCATCGCCACAGGAGCCAGCGGCTTCGGCATCATGGCCACTGTAGTCGGAGTCGATCGCAACTTTATCACCCGCCAGCAAGGCGTCGAGCGGATGCTCCGCATCACCCGCTTTCTTGAGCACGCAGATCGCTTTCACGGGGTATGGCCGCACTTTATAAGCGGCAAGACGGGCCACACTGTCGCACTCTTCGGCATCTACGACGACGGCGCGGATCTCGTTGAAACCTCGTTCCTCATGCAGGGCCTGCTCACCGCTCGTCAATACTTCAGCAGGGACGATCCCTCCGAACGCGAACTCCGCGACAGGATCAACACTCTCTGGCGTGGCGTCGAGTGGGACTGGTTCAACGCCACTGCCAAACATGACGCGCTCTACTGGCACTGGTCGCCGTATTACGCATTCCACATAGCTTTTCGCCTTGAGGGCTGGAATGAAACCATGATCACTTACCTGCTCGCCATCGCATCGCCTACGCATGCCGTCCCGGCAAGCCTTTACGCCACGGGATACACCCATGAAGGCGCAGGCCCAGCCAACCCCGGCCTCGCTGTCGATGGGGTGAACTACGGCATCAAGCACACCTACTTCGGCATTCCGCTTGAGCAGGGCTACATAAAAGACTCACCCGGCCCACTCTTCTTCACCCAATACTCGTTCCTTGGCTACGACCCTCGCGGAGTACGAGACAAGTTCACCAACTACTTCCGCAACAATCGCAACGAATCGCTCATGAGCCAGGCCTATTCCAAAGCGAACCCTGGCCACTTTAAAGGCTATGGTGCAGACAGTTGGGGACTCACTGTCGCAGACGGCCCGGATGATCGCTATCACGAGTACAAGCCCTTCGCCGAAGACGACGGCACCATTGCTCCAACCGGGGCGATGGCCGCATACGCCTACACTCCAGAAGCCTCAATGGCCGCTCTCAAGCACTGGTATCGCGATCTCGGCGCCCAGGTCTGGTCCATCTACGGTTTCCGCGACTCCTTCAACGAGCAGCAGGATTGGTACTCCACCATCACCATGGGCCTGAACCAGGCGCCGCAGACCGTGATGATCGAGAACGGGCGCACCGGCCTCATCTGGAAAACCTTCATGTCCAGCCCCGAAATCCGGCCAGTGCAGCAAGCGATCGGCCTCAAACCGGATAAAGATTAGCCCCATTGTCAAACACAATGCTTTAGTTCTCGGAAGGCATCTCGGCACGGTCGATGACAATTACATCGAGCGGCCCTTTCGTTGGCTCAAGCCTCAAACCAAGTTGCTCCGGAAGGGCCTTGAAAATAGACGGACCTGCACCCTCAGGCGCCACAGGCTCTGTCGAGACGGAAGCCGATTCAGTCGCCCAGCGCAGCGCGAAATCATATCGGCCCGTAAGACCTGTCTTATCTATCACCGTGCGCCCCAGATCATGGGCAAAGCCTGTCGTCAGACTGGATGCCAGATCAGCCATGCTGCATCCTTCCACCTCGAAATTGTCTCTGCCGCTGCGTTTATACAGGCATGACATATCGGCAACGCCATAATGACCAAGCTCCCCCGCTTTCCTTTCATGCAGTGTGGGGCCATTCTTCGTCACAACCAGCGCATAGAGCGGAAACTCTTTCATCTCATGGTGAACAACCAGCTTGAATCGGTCCGCAAGCAACGCCTGCAGCATTGCCCGGCGTTGATCGAGCGTGAGTTTGTTGTACTCAGTTCCATCAAACTTCGCCTCGATATTGAACTTCACAGAATCCATCCATTCCGGGCCGCCTAACCAGCGCTTGTCATCGTAAACTCCATAAGCTTCCTTGACCACATAGCGCAGCGAAACGCCCATCGCAGTGAGGCCATCCTGCGTGAACTCCATCTTCCAACGGCCATCGTTGTTCTTGTTTTCTCGGATAGAAGCCACGTCGAAGGAGGGGGCTTTTGGCCGCTGAGTCGCATTCTGAGCTGGCATGGTTACGCCTGTGCATCCTGTAAATAATGCGAATATCGCAATTCGAACGCATGTCTTCATTTCAGCATTCCTTCAATTAGGGGTTAAAAACAGAGAGTCTGCACACCAATGACGGCCGCAAAGCTTGAAAGGTTCAAGATTCAAAAGTGCTATACTATGACCAGATAGATGACTATCTGGGAGCACGCAATGATCTGGCCTGTTTATGACGCGAAAGCCCGCTTTAGCGAACTGCTCGATGCAGCGATGAACGAAGGACCGCAGGTAGTCTCCCGTCGTGGTGTAGAGGCTGCCGTTGTAGTTCCGATTGCCGAATGGAACCGCCTCAAAGCATCGGCGCGTCCATCGTTGAAGGATATTCTGCTCGATGCGAACGGGCCTCATTTTGAAGACATCGTGCAACCCCGTGGTCAATCCGGCGAACGACCCGTTATTGAGTTTGAGTAAACGATGTATCTACTCGATACAAACATCATTTCTGAAACGCGAAAGCCCCGTCCTCACGGAGGGGTCCTTGCCTGGATTCGTACTGTACCGCCGGAACAGCTTTTTTTATCAGCAGTTACGATGGGAGAATTACAGCGCGGATTGGAAAGCCTGTACAAAAAAGACGTGGGCAAAGCTCAAGAAATACACCAATGGGTCAACCGTCTCGCCGCAATCTATGAAGTGATTCCCGCGGACGGCGCTATCTTTCGTAAATGGGCGACGATAACCAGAGACAAGCCCAAGCATCCATGGGAAGATGCCTTGATCGCAGCTACCGCCTGCGAGCGACGCTTGATCGTCGCGACCCGTAACACGAAAGATTTCGAAGGATTCACAACAGACTCCGACGTCTTTACTTTACAAACCTATAACCCGTTTCACTACGACACCCGAGATAAAGCGTGAAGAAACAATCATCAGAAAACAATTACCCGCACATCGGCGTCCTGGCCATTCAGGGCGACTACGAACGCCACGCAGCCGCCCTCGAAGAATCCGGCGCACGAGCCTCGCTCGTTAAAACTCCGGGCGAACTCTCCGACCTCGACGGCCTTATCCTGCCCGGTGGCGAGTCCAGCACCATGCTCAAATTCCTGGAGCGCGACGGATTTTTCGCCGCCCTCCAGGAATTTGCCCAGCAAAAACCCGTCTTCGGGACCTGCGCCGGAGCCATCCTGCTCGCCAAAGACGTCCGCAATCCGCATCAGGCCAGCCTCGCCGTCCTCGATATCGCTGTCGAACGCAACGCGTACGGCCGCCAGATCGACTCCGCCATTCTCGAACTGGATACCACGCTGCCCGGCGGCGCGCTCGAAACCGTCTTCATCCGCGCTCCCCGTATTCTCTCGGTAGGCCAAAATGTAGAAGTTCTTGCCGAACGCGCCGGCTCTCCCGTTCTGGTTCGTGAAGGTAAGACAATGGCCGCCACTTTCCATCCTGAGTTATCGACAGATCGGCGCGTTCACCGCGTATTCGTCGCCGAAGTCGAGAAGCATCGCGCTTCTGCTCTACTCGCGACCAAACAGCCAGCAGCCTTGCCCTGATTCCATTTTTCTACAAGAAAAACAACTTCTCGTAATTCCTATGCATCCTCTGTGAATGACATGTAATCTCAGTTCCATCGGGAGTACCATGTAACCAGCAAAAGAGGTTCGCTGTCATGCCCACGACCTTCACGCGCTATCCAGTTGAAACCGAACGAAAAGACCCCGGCATTGGTGGCAAACCGCCCGTTGACCGGCGGCCCACCGGCGGTGGTGGCAGCGGAGATGACGACGAGTGGCATCATTCCGGGCGCAGCGGCCCTCGTGAACTCCTCAAGCGTTTTCGCATGATCATCTTCTTCGGGCTCGCCGGAGACATGATGTTCTTCCTCGCGCTCTCCGTCATGTTCTTCGCTCATCAGGGCACAGGACACTTCGACGCGCGCACACGGGAATTCATCGGCGACTGGCACCCCGTCCAGATTCCGCCCATTCTCTTTCTCAATACCGCAGTCCTGCTGCTGAGCAGCCTCACCATGGAGATCGCACGCCGCAACATCTTCCGCGAGTTTGACGTCGTCGAAGAATGGCTAGGTCTGGGACGTCCAGCACTGTACCGCACCTTGCCCTGGCTGGGAGGTACGCTGATTCTCGGCGGCCTCTTCATCGCCGGGCAGTGGATGGCCTGGACTCAGCTCACCGTGCAGGGGTTTGCCTTTGATCGCTGGTCAACGCCCGCCAGTTACTTTTTCTACCTGATTACCGGAGTTCATGCCGCCCACCTTGTCCTCGGCCTGCTGGCGCTGGTCGGATGTCTCAGCGCTCTCGGCTTCCTGCGTAAGGTCGAATACCGCCAGATCGCCGTCGATAGTGTGACCTGGTACTGGCATGCCATGGGCTTGGCCTGGTTGCTGCTCTTCACCCTGCTCGCACTGGATTAACCGTCGATTGCTATCGCTTACCCGTCCTACAGATTTTAATCCTGCGTGTCTGCCTTCAAGAGTGGTAACCAGGACCGCAGCCGCTCCATCAGCGTAGGAACTTCGGGACAAGCGAAATACACCTCTCGATTCCTGTCCATCAGCATTCGAATCGCGACAATCTGCGGAGGTATACAGGAAAGCTCCTGCAAGCCACTCTGCAAACACTCCAAGGCAAATTCATCGCCAAGATACTCGATCGCATGCGCCAACATCTCAATCGCCCGCCCCTGCTGCGGGCTTATCTGTCTGCGTCGAACGACCTCCAACGTCTCAGGGAAAGTATCCGAAAATCGGGAAACAGTACTCTCGTCCTTGCCGCCTTCCATGCATCACCCCTGATTTCCATCATCGGCTGCATAAGGTAGAGCTATAGGTAACCAGGATATTCGCTCGGTCCAATCTCCAAAAACGTAGACGCAAGTGATCTCTCCAAACCTCGCCCAGAGACCAGCTTTTACGCTGCCTGGCACGCTCTCTGGTGCGCCAATAGACTCAAACTCTTTTAAGAATTGGACTTGTCCGCAATCAAACTTTCCGCGTCCGGAGTTCCATACCTCGGGACAGCGCCTCTCTCTCCTTCATTCGCGGCTTGACGCAGCGCGGGCGAAAACCTAATCTCAAAGCTAGCGGTAACGCAAAAGATGGTTATCGGGTTCCGTGTTCCCGTCCGGTCACCTCCGGTAAAGCCATCGGCGAGAGAGTGCATGACAGTTCCTTATTTCTGGCAATACATTCCGCTTCTGATGCAGATACTCGTTGCCTTTGGCCTCGGTCTCGGCATGGCTGTCGGCTCATACTTCATCGGTCGTCATCGCAATACGAAGACCAAGCTTGCCACCTACGAGTGCGGCATTGAAGCCGTTGGCGACGCCCGCGGACGCTTCAGCGTGCGCTTCTACATGGTCGCCATGCTTTTCATCCTGTTCGATGTTGAAGTCGTCTTCATGATGCCCTGGGCAGTCATCTACCGCCAGCTCTACAACATCACGGGCAGCCGCTTCTTCGGTTTTGAAGAGATCCTCGTATATCTGGGCTTCGTCGGCGTAGGCATCTTCTATATCGTGAAAAAAGGCATTCTCGATTGGTCCAACGACAAAGGTGATTTGTAATGAGTACCACTCTGCCAGATAAAGAATCCGTGCTGCGCGAAAAGGCGGATCATCCCGCAGTCGTCGCCATCATCAACTGGAAACCAGAAGCATTAGCTGAAGCTTGCTGGGACCGTAATGAACTCACCCTCACCATTGCTCGCGAAGAAATCGTAGGCGCAGGCTTCGCCGTCCAGAAAGCGGGTTACAACTTCCTCGAAGATGTGACCGCTGTCGACTGGCTGCCCGCCTCACCGCGTTTCCAGGTCAGCTATCACATCGTTTCGCACTCCCACAAAGAGCGCATCCGCCTGCGAGTCATGGTCGATGACAAACGTCCCTCGCTCGATACCATTACCTCTGTCTGGCCCTCGGCCAACTACTACGAACGCGAAGTCTTCGACCTCTTCGGCATTCGCTTTGATGGCCATCCCAATCTGCGCCGCATCATGATGCCCGAGGAATGGGAAGGTCATCCACTGCGTAAGGACTATCCCGTCGAAGGCTATCGGTAAAATCATCAGCGCCTGGACGAGTCCTGCGTTGTATTCTTAACTGTTAGCTCTTTATTGAAGATCATCCAGCAGCAATACCGGCAACACGCAGGGGAGAAAAGCTTTCATGGCACAATTGACGGCAACGCCGATTCTCGAAGCCGCCATCGCCGAGGGTTCCAACGACCAGACCATGGTTCTCAACATGGGCCCGCAGCACCCGTCCACCCACGGCGTCCTTCGCCTCGTGCTGGAAATTGACGGCGAGATCGTCACCAAGCTCTACCCCGAGATCGGCTATCTGCACACCGGTATCGAAAAAACCTGCGAAGCCAAGTTCTATCAGCAGGTAGTTCCCCTCACCGATCGCATCGACTACCTCAGCCCGATGCACAACAATCTCTGTTATTGTTTGGCCGTCGAAAAGCTCATCGAGCTGCCCATCCCAGACAAGGCCCAGTGGATTCGTGTTCTTCTCTCCGAACTCACCCGCCTCAATTCTCATCTCGTCTGGCTCGGCACCCACGCCATGGACATTGGCGCACTCACAGTCTTCCTCTACACCTTCCGCGAACGCGAAGACATCCTCCGCATCTTTGAGCATGTAGCCGGCCAGCGCATGATGACCAGCTACTTCCGCATCGGTGGTCTTGCGATGGAGCCGCCTCTCGATTTCTTCGACCGCGTGCAGAGCTTCATCAAGACCTTCCCGGAAAAGATCGACGAATACTCGAACCTGCTCACCGGCAATCCGATCTTCGTCAATCGTCTGCAAAATGTAGGCCACCTTTCCGCGGCAGACGCCATTGCGCTCGGCGTAACTGGACCACCCATGCGCGCTTCTGGAGTTGACTTCGATCTCCGCCGCGACATGCCCTACTCCAGCTACGAAAAATTCCAGTTCAAGGTTCCCACCTCGGATCGCTGCGATGTGTGGGGTCGCTACCTCGTTCGTCTCGAAGAGATGCGCGAGTCCGTCAAGATCATTCAACAGGCTCTCGACGGAATGCCCCAGGGTCCCGTCAAAGCCGACGCACCCAAGATCGTATTGCCCGATCGCGAAAAGATGAAGACCCAGATGGAGTCGCTCATCCATCACTTCAAGATTGTCACCGAAGGCTTCGCAGTACCCGCAGGCGAGGTCTATCAAGGCATTGAATCCTCACGTGGACAGATGGGCTACTACGTCGTCTCCGACGGCACCGCCAAGCCCTACCGCGTACACATGCGTAACCCCAGCTTCGCATCCCTGCAGGCACTCGAAACCATGTGCCAGGGCCGCATGCTGGCAGACGTAGTAGCAGTTATCGGTTCCATCGACGTAGTTCTCGGCGAAATCGACCGCTAGCTTTTTGCTTCACCGGAAAGAGTTGCCACCCCGAAGGGAACAGGAGCCTTTAGGCTCGTGAATCAGCCCGAGAGATCACAGGGGCTTTAATAGGGTACGGGCTTCAGCCCGTGCATAAACAAGAAGTCAACAAAAAGATTCTGAGAGCTTTAGTCCCAGAGGGAAATCAAATGAGCGCCGCAAATCCAATCGAACTTCGAAATGCGGAGCCGGTCTATCAGGAAGAAGTCCTCTGGCGCGAGTTCTGGGTATCGCTCGCTTCCCTGCTCCGCAGCTACACCGCAGCCCATGGCCTCAACCGCAAAGAGCAGGCCACGGTAGAGTTAGGCGAAGGCACAATCACAGTACGCGCAGGACTTCGCTGGTTACGTCTCGATAGACAAGCCTCTGAAGTCATCTGGACAAGCGAAAACGGCACCACCGGAACGATGAACTTAACGGAAGACGGCAAACTGAAGTCCGTAGCCGGAGAAGAAGAGATGGATATGCAAGCCGAAGCCTGGGCACGGGAGCTGATGCAATGAGTACAGAAACGATGTCCATATTCTCCCCGCAACTCGCGGCCAAATTTGACGCGCTGGTACTGAAGTATCCCGTCAAACGATCCGCACTCGTTCCTATGTTGCTCTACGCACAGGATGAAATCGGCTACGTCTCTGATGCCGTCATTGCCGAGATCGCCGATCGTCTTTCGATCACTCCATTGGATGTGCGCAACGTGGCAACGTACTACTCGATGCTGCGTTTCAAGCCCGTAGGCAAATACAACGTGCAGGTCTGCACCAACATCAGTTGCATGTTGCGCGGAGCATACGACCTGTTCGACCATCTGCAAGGCACTCTCGGCATCGGCCACAAAGGTGTCACCGCCGACGGCGTTTTTTCACTCGAAGAAGTCGAGTGCATCGGAGCCTGCTGCTGGGCGCCCGCCATCCAGGTCAACTACGATTTTCACGATGAACTCACCAACGACAAGGTAGACGCAGTGCTCGCAACCTACCGTGCAAAAGCAAAGGGAGCTACGACCAATGCCTAGGCTTGTCTCGCATCCCGACGAAGTCAAAATCATCTCCCGCCGTTTTGGCATGGGAGCAACAGACATCGACCGCTTTATCGAACTCGGTGGCTACGAGTCTGTGAAGAAAGCTCTCGCGCAAGGCCCCGAATGGATCATCAACGAGATGAAGGCCTCCGGCCTGCGTGGTCGCGGCGGAGCAGGCTTCCCCACCGGTCTCAAGTGGTCTTTCGTGCCCAAGCAGTCTGCCAAGCCCAAGTATGTTCTCGTCAACGGAGATGAGTCCGAACCTGGCACCTGCAAAGATCACCTCATCTTCCTGCACGATCCGCACGCTATTATCGAAGGCACCATCATCGCTGGCCTCGCCATCGGCGCCAAGACCGGCTTTATCTACCTGCGCGGCGAGTATCGCTATCTCATCCAGATCGTCGAAAAAGCTGTGGCCGATGCATATGCCAGAGGCTTCCTCGGCACCAATATTTTTGGCAGCGAAACCGAATTTCAGGTCATCGTTCAGAGCGGCGCCGGAGCCTATGAAGTAGGCGAAGAGTCTGCCCTCATGGAGTCGCTCGAAGGCAAGCGCGGCGTGCCACGCATCAAGCCGCCATTCCCCGCCGTCGTCGGCCTCTACGGTGGCCCCACGGTCATCAATAACGCAGAGACCATCGCCGCAGTTCCACACATTCTTGCGATGGGCGGCGCAGCTTATGCAGCCGTAGGCTCAGAGCGTAACGGCGGAACGCGCCTCTTCGGAATCAGCGGTCACGTCGAACGCCCCGGCATCTATGAGTTGCCCATGGGCTACAACCTCAAGAAAATGATCTATGAAGTAGCCGGTGGCATTCGCGGTGGCCGCAAGCTCAAGGCTGTAGTTCCAGGCGGCTCCTCGACTCCAGTTCTCCTGCCGGAAGAAATCGAAAACCTCGGCATGGACTTCGACCAGGTAGGCAAAGCCGGCTCCATGCTGGGTTCGGGCGGCGTAGTTGTTATCGATGATCAGACCTGCATCGTCGAGTTTGCCCTGCGCACTATCAGCTTTTACGCTCACGAAAGCTGCGGCTGGTGTATTCCCTGCCGCGAAGGAACGGACTGGCTCAAGAAGTCGCTCACTCGCTTCCACGCTGGTTTCGGCACCATTCAGGACATCGACAACATTCAGTACCTAGCCGAAAACATGATGGGGCGCACCTTCTGCCCGCTCGGCGACGCAGCAGCCATGCCCACCATCGGCTTCGTTAAAAAATTCCGCAAGGAATTCGAAGATCACATCAACGGCAAATCGTGCCCATACGCCAAACACGTAGAAGTAGCGCTGGTTTAAACAAGCTTCCGTAGAGAAGCACGGCAGCAAAATTTAATTCCCCGTGATCAGTGATTCAATCGTAAGGATCACGATGAAGCCAGAGTAGTCAGACGAATACTGGAACAGATGGCTGGAAACTAAGTACCGACCAGAAAAGCCATACTGCAGCCCAGCGGCGCACATCAGGCAGCATAAGGAAAATCAATGGCAGACGTAACTTTCACAGTAGACGGCAAAAAGCTCACCGCCCCCGCAGGCACTCTGCTCATCGAGGCCTGCCGCAAAGCGGGCATCGAAATCCCGGCCTTCTGCTACTATCCCGGCCTCAGCCTGCAGGCAGCATGCCGCATGTGCGTAGTACGCCAGGAAAAAGTGCCTAAGCTCCAGACCGCCTGCACCGTCCAGGTAGGCGAAGGTCAGAGCTTCATCACCGAATCGCCCGAGATCACCCAGGCTCGCAAAGCCACCATCGAACTGCTCCTCGGCAACCATCCCCTCGACTGCCCCGTCTGCGACGCTGGCGGTGAGTGCGAACTGCAGGATATGACCTTCAAGTACGGTGCCGGTGAAAGCCTCTATGTTGAGGCCAAGCAGCATCGCGAAGAACAGAAGTGGTCCCCCGCTGTCTACTTCGATCGCCCCCGTTGCATCCTCTGCTATCGCTGCGTTCGCATGTGCGGTGAAGGCATGGATGTCTGGGCTCTCGGCATTCAGAACCGCGGTGCCTCCGCCATCATCGCTCCTAACGGTGGCGATCATCTCGACTGCGAACAATGCGGCATGTGCATCGATGCATGCCCCGTAGGCGCGCTCACCAGCGGCACCTATCGTTACAAGACCCGTCCGTGGGAGATGAACCACGTAGCCACCGTCTGCACTCATTGCGGAGACGGCTGCAAGACCACACTCGGCATTCGCCAGGTCAACGACGGTGCGGAAATCGTCCGGGCCGACAATCGTGACAAGTCTGGCATCAACGGTGATTTCCTCTGCGCTAAAGGTCGTTTCGGCTTCGACTTTGTCGAGTCCGCTGATCGCCTGACCAAGCCTCTTATCCGCAACGCCGCAGGCAAGCTTGAACCCGCAACATGGGAGCAGGCCATCCGCCTCGTCGCCAGCAAGTTCAAAGAAGTCCGCGACCGCAATAGCGATAAGGCGAGCAGCTCTTCCATCGGTGTGATCGGCTCCAACACCACCACGAACGAAGAGAACTACCTCCTGCAAAAGTTCGCTCGCACCGCGCTCAACACCAATAATATTGACCACGAGCGCACCACGGATTACGCAGGCTTCGCCCACGCCCTGGCTGGTACGACAGGTCGCACAGCCAGCCTGCGAGATACACAGACCGCGAAAGCCGTCCTGCTCATCGGCGGCAACCCCACCGAAGAGCATCCCCTCCTCGCCTGGAACCTGCGCACCAACTTCCGTCTCAATCAGTCTCGTCTTTACATCACCACCGACAGCCCCATCAAGCTTGAGCGGCAGGCAATCAAATCCCTGCAACTCCCCGTAGGCCTTGAGTCCAACGGCTATGAAGCCTTCACCGAATTTCTCAACGGCAGCGACTCTGCCATCGAGGCAACCTCCGAAGCCAAGTCCTTCCGCGAAGCTATTGAAGCAGAAGAATCGCTCATCGTAATCTTCGGCGAAGAATATCGCGGCCAGGCCATCGAATCCCTCGTGAAATGGGGTCTCAAGAAGGCAGGCGTCAAATTTGCCTACCTCGGCGACTACGCCAACTCGCGCGGCGCAGCCGACATGGGCCTGCTCCCTAACTTGCTTCCCGGCTATGTCCCCGTCGCCTCACCCGCAGCCTTTACCGAAGAGTACATCGGTCTTCCAACCGCTCCAGGCAAGAACGCAGTCGAGATCTTCGACGCAGCGGGCAACGGTGAACTCGGAGCGCTCTATGTAGTCGGCTCCAATCCCGTAGCCACCTTCGGCGTAAATCCCGCTGCCCTGAAGAGCACCTTCGTAGTCGTGCAGGACATTTTCCTCACCGAAACCGCAGCACTGGCCGACGTTGTTCTTCCCTCAGCCAGCCTCTACGAAAAGACAGGTACCGTCACCAATAGCTACGGCGATGTCCAACTCGCCAAAAAGGCTGCGGACAAAGCCGGTGTTAAGCCCGACTTTGAAATCATCGTCCGCATCGCCGGCGGCATGGGCATCGACGTCAAGAAACTCGTTCCCTTCGGCAAGACGAACGGTGTCAGCGCAGACATGGGCCAGTCCCGCGGAGCGCAATCCGGCGAAGCCGACCGTCACGCCGTCTGGCTTACCGCGAATCATCTCGAACCGCGCCTCAGCCCATTCGACCCACTCGCCGTCCTTGACGAGATCGAGCGCCTCATTCCAGCCTATAAACTGGACAGGCTCAATCTCTTCGGCGGCAACGACGTCGCCAGCGAACCGGGCTTTGTTCCAGTCAGCAGCATCGCTTCAGCCCGCGACCTGATCCTTCCGTCGCATGACGGCCTCTTCACCTCCGGCATCCTCGGTGCGCACACCGTGGCCCTGCAGGAATTGAATCAGTATCAGCACCAGTTCGAACATCCTGTGGTCACAGAAACCGCAGCAGACTAAGCGCTTTGAACGGTATGGGCGTGAGCCCGTACATAACGGCAACACTATCCATGGGGCTAGATCCCCTGAGGTTCAGATCTTGAACATCTGGCTGTTTTTGTTGGTAAGCATCGTGAAAGTCATCGTGGTAACCGTCGTCCTTTTGACATCGGTCGCCTACACGGTGCTGCTGGAGCGCAAACTCGTAGGACGTATCCAGAATCGCTGGGGACCCAGCCGCGTCGGCCCCTTCGGCATGATGCAGCCACTCGTCGACGGTCTTAAGCTCTTCCTCAAAGAAGACATCATCCCCGCTAACGTCTATAAGCCACTGTTTCTTCTGGCTCCGCTTATCGCCCTTGGCTGCTCGCTCATGTCGATTGCCGTCGTGCCTTTCGGCGCGCCGCTGACCTTCCATGGCATCAAGCTCTTCCAGATAGCCGACCTCAACATCGGCCTCCTCGTCATCCTCGGCGTCACATCGATCGGCGTCTACGGAATCGCGCTCTCCGGCTGGTCTTCGAATAACAAGTACTCCTTGCTCGGAGCTCTTCGCGCCTCGGCACAGATGATCAGCTACGAACTCTCCCTCGGCCTCTCGCTTGTCGGCGTTGTACTTCGTTCGCAGTCGCTCTCCCTCGCCGATATCGTCAATGTTCAGGGAACCCACGGCATCCTCAGTTGGAACATCCTCGGCGGCGGGCAGATCTTTGCCTTCTTCATCTATCTCATGGCTGCGTACGCCGAAACCAACCGCGCGCCCTTCGATCTTCCAGAAGCGGAGACCGAACTCACCGGCGGCTACCACACCGAATACAGCTCCATGAAATTCGCCATGTTCTTCATGGCCGAGTACGGCAACATGATCATGGTCGGCTGTGTCGCCACACTGCTCTTTCTCGGTGGATGGACCAGCCCCTTCGGCAGCCTCATCCCCGAACCGCACAACATTCTCCTTCAGGCGATCACTCCGATTCTCTGGTTTGTCGCCAAGGTCTTCAGCTTCCTCTTTCTGTACATCTGGGTGCGCGGCACGCTGCCACGCTTCCGTTATGACCAGCTCATGAGCTTCGGTTGGAAATTCCTTCTGCCCGCAGCAATCTTGAACATCCTGGGAACCAGCCTCTGGCTTGCGTTTCTATAAGTTACAATCGGGTTTGGCCGGACAACTCTGTCCACCCAACCTTAGCGAATCACACCTGAACCATGCGGCAGTAACAGCATGATTTGTTAAAGGACTGATAGCTCGATGCACCTGGTGCTCTTCCTCATCTTCGCGGCATTCTGCCTGGCAGGCGCAATCAACCTGCTCCTGCAGACTCATCCGATCAACAGCGCACTCTCGCTGATCGTTGTGATGAGCTCGTTGGCCGTCCTGTATCTGCTCCTCGGCGCGGAATTCCTCGCCGCCGCGCAGATCATCGTCTACGCCGGAGCCATCATGGTGCTCTTCACCTTCGTAGTCATGTTGCTCAATGTCGGCGTTGAAGAGAAAACTCACGGCAGCAAGGTCGCCAAGGCCATCGGCTTCCCTGCCGTCGTCGTCGTCCTCGGTGTCATCTCGACCGTGATTCTGCAGGCTGAAAAGCATCTCGGCGTCGTGAATCTCAGCGACAAGATCACCACCACGCAGGAACTCAGTAAGGTACTCTTCACCGACCTGCTGCTTCCCTTCGAACTCACCTCAGTCCTGATACTCATTGCCATTCTGGGCGCAGTCGCCCTGGCACGAAAGGATGGCGGTCAATGATGGATGCAATCCCAAGCTCCTGGTATCTGATCCTCAGCGCACTGCTCTTCACTCTCGGAGTGATCGGCTTTCTCATTAAGCGCAGCCTCATCACCGTCTTCATGTCCATCGAGCTCATGCTCAATGCGGTGAACCTCTCCTTTGTCACCTTTGCCCATGAGTGGCACCAGGTCAAAGGACAGATCTTCGTCTTCTTCGTCATGATGGTCGCCGCAGCGGAAGCAGCAGTAGGCCTCGCCATCATCATTGCAATTTTCCGCGCTCGCGCCACCTTGAATGTCGACCAGATCGACCTGATGAAACTATGAACATACATCTCTATCTCTGGTTGATCCCGATACTGCCCTTCGTCGGATTCCTGCTCAACGGAATCCTCGGCCGTCACCTGCCCAAGGCGCTCGTGTCGACCATCGCGCTTGTCGCGCCTCTGGCTGCTTTCGTAGTCGTCCTCCGCGCTGTGTTGATGGCGTGGCCCGGCAACGGCTTGATTGCTCTTCCCTACGTCGAGAACTTCGCCGGAAGCTGGATCAACGCAGGACTGCTCCACGTCGACTTCAGCTTCGCCCTTGATCAGCTCTCGATGATCATGCTGCTGATCATCACCGGCGTTGGCTTCCTCATCCACCTCTACTCCGTCGGCTACATGGGCCACGAAGAAGGATATTGGCGCTACTTCAGCTACCTCAATCTCTTCCTCTTCTTCATGACCATCCTGGTCCTCGCAGAGAACTATCTGCTCATGTTCGTCGGCTGGGAAGGCGTCGGTCTAGCCTCCTATCTGCTCATCGGTTTCTACTACGACCGCAAATCCGCTGCTAACGCTGGCAAAAAGGCATTCGTCGTCAACAGAATCGGCGACGTTGGCTTTCTTCTCGGCATGTTCCTGCTGCTCTTCCAATTTGGCAGCCTGAGCTTTGGCAATATCGGCGTCAACCTCGCAGCGCATCCCGGCGTCCAGGGCGGCATCTATACCGCCATCGCCCTCTGCCTGCTCGTCGGAGCCACCGGCAAGTCCGCTCAGATTCCCCTCTATATCTGGCTTCCCGACGCGATGGAAGGCCCAACTCCTGTCTCCGCGCTCATCCACGCCGCCACCATGGTCACCGCTGGCGTCTACATGATCGCCCGCACGCACAGCATCTTCGATCGCTCACCCTTTGCACTTGCAACGATCGCCATCATCGGCGCGGCAACAGCGTTCTTCGCCGCCACCATCGCCCTCGTTCAGACCGACATCAAGCGCGTACTCGCCTACTCCACCATCTCGCAGCTCGGCTACATGTTCCTCGGCTGCGGAGTAGCCGCGTATTCAGCCGCTGTTTTCCATCTCATGACGCATGCCTTCTTCAAGGCCCTGCTCTTCCTCGCCGCAGGCTCCGTTATCCACGGCCTCGGCGGCGAACAAGACATGCGCAAGATGGGCGGCCTCCGCAAGCAACTCCCCGTTACCTTCTGGACCATGACCGCAGGCGTAATCGCCATCGCCGGCATCTTCCCCTTCGCTGGATTCTTCTCCAAAGACGCAATCCTCTACGAAGCCTTCCAGCACGGTACGCTCGGCAAAGCACTCTACTTCGTCGGCCTGGTCACGGCGCTCCTGACCAGCTTCTACATGTTCCGCCTCTGGTACATGACCTTCTTCGGCGAGGCAAAGACTTCCGTCGCGCACGGTCATGATGCACATACACCACACGCTCACGAAAGCCCCTGGATCATGCTCGGGCCGCTGGTCATCCTCGCTCTGCTCTCGGTCGTCGGCGGGTGGATCGGCATTGAGCGCCTCGGCAGCTTCCTCGCCCCAGTAGTAGGCCCTGTCCTTGACCCTGCCCTCGAATCCGGTGGCAAGGCTCTCGACATCGGACTCAGCGTCGTCGCCGTTGCAACTGCCCTCATCGGCTGGTACGTAGCGCATCTCTTGTACCGCCGCAAGAGCGACAAGCCTGCGCAGTTCGCTGCTGCCGTTCCCGGCATTTATACGCTGCTCGAAAAGAAATACGCCATCGACGAGCTCTACGGATACACCGTTGTCAAGCCTCTCGTCCTCGGCTCACAGTACATCCTCGGCTGGATCGGCGAAGGTGTCATCATTCGCGGCTCGGCATGGCTTCTCGCCGGAATAGCCACACTCCTCGGCGAATTCGTCCGACGCTGGCAATCCGGCAACCTCCGTTCTTATGCTGGATGGCTTGCCGCCGGAGCTGCCGTATTGCTTCTCTTAGCTGCCTCCTACGCCATGGGAGCCAGCGGAACCGGGATTCATCTCAACTGGATGGGGCGATAGATCATGGATAGTTTGAACACGACAATCATTTCGCTCATCCTGCTGGCCCCGCTCGTCGGAGCGTTGCTGATACTCATCCTCCCCGACAAGGGCAAGATCTCCGCGTCCATTGCGCTCATCACCTCTCTGGTCACCTTTGTCTTCACGCTGCATTTGCCAGCACACTATGTCGTAAGCGAAGGCGGCTTTCAGTTCGTCCAGAACATCGCCTGGATCAGCAATCCCGCCATCAACTACCACGTAGGTGTAGACGGCCTATCCCTCTGGCTCATCGTCCTCACCGGGCTGCTGGCGCCTGTCGGTGTCCTCGCCAGTTGGAAGACCATCCAGACCCGCAGTAAAGTCTTCTACTCCCTCTTTCTCCTTCAGCAGACCGCGATGGTCGGCGTCTTCGTCTCACTCGACCTGATGCTCTACTACGGTTTCTGGGAACTCTCGCTCGTTCCCATGGCCATCCTCATCGCCATGTATGGCCGCAACATCACCGAGAACGGCGGATCGAAAGCAGCTCTCCGCTTCTTCCTCTACACCTTCATTCCATCAGCGCCGCTGCTGGTAGCAATTCTCTGGCTATATGGACGCACCAACAGCTTCGATTTTGCGGTTCTCCAAGCCGCAATCGCTTCCGGCCAGTTCCCCGCCGGACCGCTCTGCTGGGCAGCCTTTGCCTTCCTGATAGCCTTTGCCGTCAAAGTCCCGGTCCTCGGCTTGCACGGCTGGCTCCCCGACACCTTCTCTGAAGCGCCAGTGGCCATGGGCATGGTTGTTGCCGGTAAGCTTGGCCTCTACTCGCTCATCCGCTTCCACATCGGTCTCTTCCCTGTCCAGGCCCGCGAAGCTGCTCCCTGGCTCATCGCTCTCGGCGCAATCGGCATTCTTTACGGCGCACTCGTAGCCCTTGTGCAAAAAGACTTCTGGAAGCTGCTTGCCTACGGCACCATCAGCAGCCTCAGCTTCTGCACCCTCGGCATCTACGGATTCACCCTCGCAGGCGTCGACGGCGCAGTCTTCCAGACGGTCAACGAAGGCATAATCGGCGGCGCGCTCTTCGTGCTCTTCGGCGTCCTTTACGATCGCTTCGGCACCAGCCAGATAGCCCAGTACGGGGGCCTCGCCAGAAAGACTCCGTCCCTTGTAACGCTCTTCGTTATCGTCAGCCTGGCTCTTATCGGCCTGCCCATCTTGAACGGCTTCATCGGCGAATTCCTCGTCCTCTCCAGTACTTTCACCGGAGTGAACAAAGGCTGGGCAGTAACTGCAACTATCGGAGTCATCCTGAGCGCCGCCTACATGCTCACCCTGATCCAGAAGGTCTTCTACGGCCCAACATCAGAAGCCGTGAATGCCAACTCGGGAATCGATCTTTACGCGCGCGAAAAGCTCATCCTCTGGCCCCTCGCGATCCTCATGCTCATTATGGGCGTCGTGCCAAATCTCTGGCTCAACGGAATTGAAACAGCAATTAAGCCTCTGTCCAGCAGATCGGCTTACGAGCAACCTCAAGTGAAGTTAGACCCAAAACATATGCTCACATTAAGCATCAAGGATGATCGGGCGACAGCAGGAGTCCAGCAATGAACACCGTTCCCGATATCTTCCGCATCCTGCCTGAGGTAGTCCTCACCCTGACCGGTGTCCTGGTCATGATGGTCGATGCCGCCATGCCCAAAGCTGCCAGCCGCCGTGTCCTCGGCTGGGTATCCGCCTTTGGAGTCACTGCCGCTCTCTGGGCCAGCCTCTGGCAGCTCTCACTGCCCGCCGGCTACGCATTCTACAAAACCGTTCAGACCGACAGCTTCAGCGTTTTCTTCCACGTCCTCGTCTGCGGTATCGTTATAGCGACCATCCTGCTTTCGCTCGACTCGCTCCCTGCCAACCAGCACCACGCTGGCGAATACTACGCCCTGATCACCTTCGGCGCAGTCGGCATGTGCCTGCTTACCTCGGCCGTTGAACTCCTCGTAGTCTTCATCGCCCTGGAAATCTCCTCGATCTCTACCTACATCCTCGCCGGATACCGCAAACATACCGGTAAAGGCCCAGAAGCTGCCATCAAGTACTTTCTCCTGGGCTCCTTCGCCACCGGCTTCCTGCTCTACGGCGTAGCCATGATTTACGGAGCCACCGGCACCACCCAGATCAACGAGATTGCCGCCCTCATCCCAACCGCACAATCGCACTCGCTGGTCGTCCTGGCTCTCGCGCTTCTGCTGGTCGGCATTCTCTTTAAAGTCTCTGCCGCTCCCTTCCACGTTTGGACACCCGACGTCTATGAAGGCTCACCCTCGCCTGTAGTCGCCCTCATGTCCACCGCACCCAAGGCCGCTGCCTTCGCGCTCCTCATCCGCGTCCTCTACGGTGGTTTCCCAACCCTCAAGCCCATGTGGACGCCTCTGCTCTGGATCATCGCTGTCCTCTCCATGACCGTCGGCAATCTCGCCGCTCTCCGGCAGGACAACGTGAAGCGCATGCTGGCCTATTCCTCGATCGCGCACGCAGGCTACCTGCTCGCAGCCTTCGCCGGACTTGGCATCGCAGGCATCGCGCCCGCCAGCTTCTACATCGCCTCCTACGCCGCCATGAACGTCGGCATCTTCGCCGTCGTCACCGTGGTCAGTGGCTACGAAGAACACCTCCCGCTCATTCAGGATTTCCGCGGCCTCATCTACCGCTCACCCATCCTTGGTGGCACGCTGCTCTTCTTCCTCATCTCCCTCATCGGAATCCCCTTCACCGGCGGCTTCTTCGCCAAGTTCTACGCCTTCAACACCGCCATGCAAGGCGGAGCAGCGTGGCTGGTCCTCATCGGCCTGCTCAACTCCGGCCTCGCCGCTGCCTATTACCTCAAGCTGGCTCTCAGCGTCTCGCAAAAACCCGCTGCCAACGCCCAGCCGCAACCCGCGCCGCGCATGGGCATTGCCGTTACCGCAGCCCTGGCGCTGTCCGTCATCGCGACACTGGTTCTAGGCATTGCTCCCTCCCGCATCCTCGGAGCGGCACAGGCAGGTGCACACAGCTTTATGAACGCAGGTGTCACCGCTTCCCAGCCACTCTCTGCTCCTGATTCAGCACCAGACCCAGCAACCGTCCAGTGGGTTCGCTAAGCCAGTCGAAATAGGTTCGGCGTTCCCCGCATCGGAGGAACGCTGGACATTAAAGCAGCTCTTGATAAAACCGCACCGCAAGCTCCAAAACCCTGTCTCGTGAAAACCCCCGCATAACCCAATTCCTTCCTGCAGCTCCCATCCTCAGTCGCATCTCCGAATCCTGTACAAGCGCCAGAATTGCATCGCCAATCGCTCTCACATCCCGTGGAGGTACCAGCAACCCTGTCACCTGCGGCAACACCGCATCCCGCGCGCCTGTGCACTCTGTCGAAATGACCGGTAACCCGCTAGCCGCCGCCTCCAGCACAACATTTGGAAACCCCTCGCGATGCGTCGGTAAAATCAGCATATCCATCGCGCGATAGTACGACGCCGTATCCGCGACAAATCCGACGTGCAGTATGCGTGGATGCCCGGCAATCCGCTCCCGCCATCGCTCCTCCAAAGCATCCTCAGCCGCATCGAACCAACCCACCAGCAACAACCAGCAATCAGGCTCCCGGCCTAACACCGCATCAAAAGCAATCAGCAACTCCGGAACGCCCTTATCCCGAGTCAACCGTCCCACAAATCCCAAAACCACGTCTCGCTTTGCGATCCCCAACTCACCACGAATCGAACTGACACCCGGGGAAAATCGATCGGTATCCACACCATTGCTGCTACCGTTGCCCAGCACATGCAACTTTCGCTTCGGCGCGACTCCCAGCAGTTGAGCCTCCGAAAGCAGGCTTTCGCTATTGCACAAAACCACATGCGCACACCAGGCCGCGAGCCGTTCCGACCGTAGCAGCACACTGCGCTTCCATCCCCGCGACGACTCCAGCTTGAGCCCGCGCAGCGTATACACCCGATGCGGAACCCGCAGCATCCATGCAGCCACATTCCCCAGCAACCCCATCTTTGGCGTGCTGAAATCCGTAATCAGCGGCTTGACCCGCGCGAGAAAAATCAGCACACGAAAAAAAGATAAGAGGTCCGAAATAGGCGCAATTCCTCGCTGCGTTTGAATCGAATGCGCAGCCACTCCCTCGCTCTCCGCTGTGCGATCCAACAGCTCTCCTGGCGAAGAAACCAACGTGACCTCCAGCCCTGCACGCCGTAGCGCACCAAGCCTCCCGGTCAACACCAGGCAAGTCTGCGCACTGGTGACGCCCACCACCATGCGCAGCAGCGGCATCGCAGGCCGCGCCGAATCAGTCTGGTCCGTTATCAGATCGCTATAGCTTTGCTCGCGAGGCTGCACAATCCTGCACGCAAGAGTATCTTCATCGCCGATTTCTGCCATCTGTCGAATACCTTATTCAAAACGCGGCAGGACGAGGAAAGACCAGCAAAATTACGAAAAGCTTGGAATAAGTCAATCGTGAGGAAGTTATTGGGATGATCGTATCGTAATGGAACTGCCACGTCTAGCTATCTCTCGCCAATGCGAGTAATCTTGCAGCAAATCCATCTCAAAGTTTGAATTGACGCGATCCTTGAAGTTGCTCCTCATCATTCCCCACCTCGGCGGAGGCGGCGCCGAGCGCGTCACGGCCCAACTCGCGCGTCATCTCAACCCAGATCGTTTCGAGATTCATCTAGCCCTCATCACCGACGACGCACCAGGTGCAGAACCGCCACCCGAATGGGTCAGCATCCATCGGCTTCACGCTACCCGCGTGCGATCCTCATGGCTGCAAATCGTAAAGCTCATCTGGAATCTGCGACCAGCCATAGTGCTATCCGGCATGGTCCATCTCAACGCTCTGCTGCTGCTGCTCAAGCCGTTGCTGCCCGCCAAAACAAAGCTCCTGGTCCGCCAGAACACCACCGCCTCAGCCTCAGCAAAAATGCGTTCCGCACGCTGGATATATCGCCACCTCTACCCCCGCGCCAACCGCATAATCTGCCAATCCGCAGCGATGGCAAATGATCTCGCAATCAACTTCTCACTGCCGCCAACTAGCATCGAAGTACTTCCCAATCCCATCGACACGGAAGCGATCCAAACCGCAACATCACAAACCGAAAGCTCTCACACCGGCCCACATCTGCTCAGCATCGGCAGGCTCGCCCCGGAGAAAGGCATCGACCTCCTACTGTACGCACTGCCCACAGTCAGGCAAATCTATCCGCAGGCCAAACTAACCATCCTCGGCATCGGTCCTCTCCGCGACTCGCTCACCACGCTCAGCGAGAAACTCGCCCTCACAAACGCAGTCCACTTCGCCGGCCACGACATCCCCGCGAACTACTACAACCAGACCACCCTCTTCGTCCTGCCGTCCCGCTATGAAGGCATGCCCAACGCACTGCTCGAAGCCGCTGCAGCAGGACTTCCTCTCGTCTCAACCCCCTGCTGTGAAGGCGTCCGCGAACTCCTCGCCAACGCTCCCGGCACGTGGCTCTCCCACGAAATTACGGCCCCAGCCCTGGCGCAATCAATTCTCACGGCGCTTGAAGCAACCGCTGACTATCCGCAACAGCCAGCACGCTTCACCCACGCCTTCCTCGCGCCCTTCGAACTCACCAACGCGATCAGTACCTGGGAAGCATTCCTGCTCTCGATAGCCCATGAGGCCCACGCATGAAGCACGTCGCCATGCTCATTCCCACCATCGATCAGATCGGCGGCGCAGAGCGCCAGCTTCTTCTTCTCGCCTGCGAACTATCCACACGCGGCTGGCAAGTAACCATCATCAGCCTCTCCGGACCGACCTCACCGTCCAACCAGCAAACCCGCGAAATACTTGTCAACGCAGGCGTAGAACACCTCTCTCTCGAAATGCGCAAAGCCTGGATCGACTCACGCGGCTGGCAGCGATACCTTGCATGGCATCGCTGCCACAAGCCACAGATAGTCCACGCTCATCTGCCCCACGCCACATGGTTTGCTCGATGGATTCGCCTGCTCGCACCCGTGCCCGTGCTGATAGATACCATCCACACCAGCAACACCGGAGGCATCGCCAGGCGCCTCAGCTACCGTCTCAGCGAATGGCTCAGCACCCACACCACCTGCGTTAGCAACCCAGTCGCCGACGCCACACTCGCCGCCAGAATGGCTCGCAAAATCAAGCTAACCGTGCTCCCAAACGGAGTTGTGCTCCCTGCCACGCATGCTCCCGCAACAACGAGAGAACTATCCTTCCAATGTTTCAAATGGCTAGCCGTTGGCCGCCTGGCCGCTGTAAAGGACTATCCAACCCTGTTCTATGCCTTCGCCAGACTCCCCGGCAACGCAACACTCCTCATCGCCGGTACCGGCCCCGAAGAAGCAGCCTTGAAGCAGTTGGCCTACGAATTGAAAATTGATTCCCGAGTCCACTTCGCAGGCTTTCAACCAGACGTGCCGGGCCTGCTCAGGAACTCAGACGGTTTCGTCCTATCCTCTCGATGGGAGGGCCTGCCCATGGGCATCCTCGAAGCCTCAGCCGCAAGCCTGCCCATCGTAGCCACAGACGGTCCAGGCACCCGCGAAGCCATGCTCGTCAACCAGACCGGCCTCATCGTTCCCGTAGCCAACGTAGCTGCCCTCTCTTCAGCCATGGCCCAGATCATGACCATGACAAGCGAAGATCGCAACAGGATGGGCAACTTAGGCCGCAGGTTTGTAGAAGCAAATTTCGAACTAACGAAAATCGCGCAACAATGGGAAACCCTCTACATCGGCCTACTGACAAAACATCCTCATCCAACCCGCTGGCACTAGATTGCCTCCGATCCAGGCATCCACAAATCCCCGTTTGGATGGCATTGCCTATGCCTTACCCATTCGAAGCAGCAGCCGTCGCTTGATTCCAACCAACCGAATCCGCAGCATCATCCGAAAATGAAACAGCCTATCCCCCGGCGAACGAGGCCGCACCGAACCCTCAGCCAACACACGCTCCACTGAAGTAAACCGCGAAGCATACCTCTCCAGAAACATCTCCAACTCAGCAACAGTCGCATCGCTGGCCGTCTGCGCATGAACACAAATTGTCCATACACCCGAAGTCTTCTCGCGAGGCCCCCAAAGCTGCTGCGGAAACCACACCATCCCATACCATCCAAACGGCCCCACAGCAAAGCCATCCGAAATCACATCAATCCCCGCATCCTTTAAAACCCCAAGCGTAGTGCGATCAAAACCATGTCGGGGAGCCACCCAGATTCGCGGACTCAGTCCATGCCTCCGCAAAACCTCCAACCCATCGCGAATCCATCGCCGCTGATCCTCTTCCGCGGCACCCGCAAACTCCGTCAATCGATGCAACGGAATCAGGCCTCGTCCCCTCGCCCGACAAACGTGCCTATAGCCATGCAGACCAATCGTCGCCCCGGTCATCTCCAATTCGCGCATTTGCGCCCAAAACCTCGGATCAGCCGCCTCAACTTCAAACGCCGGGTCTGCATTCTCTGGAATCACCGCCAGTATCGGCTGAATTTCATACCGTTCAAGCATCGACACATACCGCTGCCACTTCCCGCGATCCATCGTTGGGCAAAGATCATCGAATCGCAGCAAATAGCGGGTCTCCGAATCACTCTTCATGCCGCATCCAGCTTCTCCGGCGGAGGCAGCAACCGATATGCCCAGTAGCACAGAAAAGCAAACGTGCTGATCGTCCACAGCGATGTCGCCAGCGCAATCCCCGCCACGCCCATCCATCGCATGCAAACAATATTCAGAATCACGTCCAACACCAGGTTGATCATCCCGCAGTACAAAATCAGCGAAGTCCTTCGAATCGCCACCAGGTAGCGATAGAACACGCGGCTCACAATAAAAAACGGCAATTGAATCGCATACATCGCCTGCACCGGAGCCACCGCCGCCGTATCCTGCGGACCAAACGCCCCATGCTGAAACGTAAGCCGAATCAGCAGGTGCGAACCGAAGATCATCGTCATCGCCACCGGAACCGAAATCAACGCCGTCAAGCGTACATACGTGTTCAGCGTATGACGGCACGCAGCCCATTCCCGTCGCGCCACCATCTGAGAAAAGTAAGGCGTGACCGCAGTCGCCACCGCACCCGCCAGCAGGTTCACAACCACGCTCACAAAACGATTGGCATATACCAGTGTGGACACGCTCCCCGAAGGCAGCGTTGCTGCCATCCCCTGATCGACGAGCAATCCACTCGACGCCACGAGTCCACTCAGCAGAATTGGTCCGTACTGCCCCGCGACCTCGCGAATCGCCGGGTTGAAGCCATGCCAGCGCAGCGCAAAACGATAGCCATGCGCGTGCATCATCCACACCATAATCACCGCATGAATCAGCGCCCCGACAACATTCCCATACACCAGGGACCAGATGCCAAATCGCGGAACAAGCAACCACGCCCCAATCACAACCGCCAGCGGAGTAGCCATCGGAGCCAGCGCCGGCCACGCAAACCTGTCAAAAGTATTAAGCACCGCCGAGCAGTTGGAGGCGATACCCGCAATTACTACCACCGGCAGCAGCCCGTAAAACAGTTCCTCCGTCAGCAACAGCTTTGCCGCAGGAAAATGCGCGGCCAGCAAAGGAAAAAAGAAGTGTGCCGCGGCTGCCATTACCAGCGATCCGCCGGTCAACAACATACAAGTCCAAAGCATCGCGCTCGACAATAACTCCTGCGCCCGCGGATGCCCGTCGAACTCCCGCACCTTAACCAGGGTCGGAACCAGCGCCTGGTTCATCGATTCCGAAAACAAATTCACCAGCAGCCCCGGAATCAGAAACGCGATCAGGAACGCATCCATCGCATCGCTGCGCCCAAATATGTCCGCAATCGCGAACTCCTTGAACGTAGCAACCAGCTTCACCAGAATGCCCGCCAGCGTAACAATTACCGCCGCACGAAAAATACGCCGATTGACACTCGGACCGCCGTCCGGAACACGATTTACCCCGCCACTCTTCAGCGGCTGAGAATCGATATCCAGAATTGCAGGCTGCAAAGGCGTAAACTCCATACTTTCGCTAGTCTATTGGACCACCTGCACCGACGGGACGGCCGTGAAAGATCCCAGCAAGTGAAACCTGCCGCGTACTTTTGTCCGCATATAGGGGGCACGTTGCTTTGGACTTTGTTGCCTCACAGGCCAATCGGCCCGCCAGCGCCATCATTCCAAACACCAGCCACGTAATGCGATTCTCCTCCACAGACCCCACCATCGAAGTAATGATCCACACCGCCAGCACCGTAGCCAGAGCAATCCGCAACAACCCCGAAGTTCGCGCAATCGACCACGCGACGCCAGCCACAATTGCGCCGCAGAGAGTCAACGCAAACAGCCCGCCCGTGACCAGCACGGCCATCACCGTGTTGTGCGCCGTATCTCCGGTAGCCAACCGCGCAGCAGCCGTGTAATTTCCGGCCCCATACCCCATCCACGGCCTTTGTGTAAACGCACGCCAGCCCGCAATCCAGATGTTGTAGCGATCGTTCAAATCCGACGACCCCAGTTGCTCCGGAATCGTCGCCAACCGGTCCAGCGAGCCCGCAGGCACAAACATCCACAGCACCAGTGCCGTAATTGCCACCCCTATGAGGATCACCGATGCCGCTCGCGGCCTCCACACCACCAGCAAAATCGCCGTCCCTAACAACGAAACCAGAGCTGCCGAAAACCCACCTCGCGATGCTGTCAGCAATACAGCCAGCAACCCCGCAGGCAAATACCCCAGCGCCAGCAAACGAATCGGCCATGCCTTTTCAATCGCAAACAGCAGTGCCGCAAACGGAAAACCCAGATCCAGAAACCGCGCCACATCATTCGGATCCTGCCCCTCGGCTACAAAGCGAATCTGCTCCGCCGCTGACGCACTCGCAGCACTGAAATCAAGTACCGTCAGCACCACCAGCAGCCAGCACCCTGCCACCAGTGCTCGCATCATATTCCGCAGATCGCCCTGCGTCTCACAAAACTCCCAAACGATCCAGGTCACCATCATTACCTGAAAATAAGCGCGAATCTTATCGGTAGTGACATCCGAATCGATCGTCCAAAAGTAACTGCAAGCAAAATACAGATAGAGCGCCAACACCAGCCACTGCAACATCCCCGGCATCCGAATACCGCGCCTCATCAGCACCGCAGGAATCCCCGCCACCAGCAACAACACGCCCGCAATCCGCGCCACATTGCCAAAGGGCTCGCCAAGATTCAGCGAATACTCCCAGGGTACAGCAAACGCAAATAACATCAGCAGTACGTTCATCAGCCGCGTCACAGTCCCCCTATCACCAACGATCTATTCCCGAGATCATGATCCCAATTACCTGCACCTAAAACCTCTGCGAATAAACCAGCCCTGCATAAATCGAAACCCCAATCGCCGACTGGATCGCCGACTCCAGGCTCTTGTTCATCAGGTTCTTCGCCACGCTATCCGGCACGAATAAAATGTCTCGATCCCGCACCGCCTGATCCGGATCCTGCCCACGAATCATTCGCCGTAGATTCAGAGTCGTTAACGTGCGTCCACCCGCCTGATCGCGAATCAAAATCGCCTTAGTAGCAGCCGCGTTGGGAGTAGCTCCCCAGGCCAGCGACAGCGCCTGCACAATCGTCAATCCCTGCACTGGATCCACCGCAAAGCCACCCGGCCGCACCACATCGCCAATCACATACGCCAGTCCCGCGCGGCTCACCTGCAAAGTGTCTCCCGGAGCCAGTTCCGGGTTGTGCTCCATTTTGCTATCAACACCACTCGGGTCCAAAACAATCGCATGAGCCGTATGCGGATCGTCGCGATGATAGACACTCACCAGTCGCCCCGCATTCGTTGAAAGCCCCGAAGCCGCTGAAATCAAATCCAGCAGCCGGTGATGCACCGTGTACGCATACACCCCTGGCCGGGCTACCTCGCCCAGCACGCTCACATCCTGCCCCACCGCACTTGTCACCATCACCGACACCTGCGGATGCAGCAGCATTCCCTCATCCACAAACGCCTTCTCGATCACCGCCGATGCCTGCCGCTCGCCCAGCCCCAAAACCTTTACCGCACCCACCAGCGGTAGCAGCACCGTTCCATCTGCCGCCACGCGAACCGACGTATGAAACTCCGGCGTATGAAACTCACTCACATCCAGAAAATCCCCCGCACCAATCGGCAATACCATCGCCACCCCGCCGGGTCGAGGTACCGTATCCGTCTCCAACGCAGTTCCACTCGGCGCAACCGCATTCCATACTGCAGGAGCCTGCTTAGGATCAGGCGCACGACTCAGCGGTTCATCCTTCGGCAGCCGAACCACCCCACTCGGCAACCCTGAGGTATTCGGCGTAGGAGCCTGCCCATAGCCACTCAACCCCGACATCGCCAGCGCGACCAACAGCGCTGCCAACCGCCTCACACGCGTCTGCCGCAATGCATCCAAACCATCCAGCAACAACGCGCCTCCCATCGCCAGCCATAACCCTGTCACAAAAGTAATCGCCAGATATAGTGCCGCATTCGGAGCCACGGACTTGAACGGCTGCCGCGCATAATCCACCACAACGATGCTCGACGCACGCACTCCCGCCGAAAGTCCCGCCTCGTCAATCCTTCTCTGCAACCGCGAACAAAGCTCGCGCCCTGCCACCACCTGTTCATGCAGCGCCGCGTACTCAATCATCGCGCTATTCTGTCTAATCCCATCCGCCGTGCGCGCATCCAGTTGCCCCTGCAACAACTGCTCACGATTCTGCGCCGTCTTCCACGTTCGCCGAAACGCTTCCAGTAGATTCGCGTCCTGCTCCTTCAGTTGCCCATCGATATCCTGCATAGCGCGTTCAAGCTCCACCACACGCGGAAACTTCGGCCCATGCTCCACCCTCAACTGCGCCAGTTCTACATCCAATTCACTCGCTCGCATGCGCAACTGTTGCGCCATCGTTGCTCCACTCGCACCCATCTCCGCCTGCACCTCGGGATTCGCAGCCAGCACCTGCTCTGGATTACCCAGTTGTGCCTCACGGTAGAGAGCCTCGCGCAGAATGCGATCCCCACTCGCCGTCGCCAGCAAGCGCCCGACCTCATCCACCTGCAACGTCGCAGACTCATGCAGACTCTCCACCGAAGCACCTCCGGGAACAGCCTGCTCCGCGCTCATAAACTCATGCTGCCGCTCAAATTCAGCAAGATGCGTCTCATTGCGCTTCACCTGCGCCGTCAGTATCGTTAGCTGCCCCTCAAGCCACCCAGAAGCCTTATCCGTGGCGTCTACATGTGCTTTGCTCTCCAGTTCCATGTAGCTCCGTACCAGCGTATTCACCACAGCAGCCGACATCGCCGGATCCTTGCTTCGATAACTGATCTCAACCAGCAAAGTCCGCGGCAGCGTACGCACATGCAGCCGCTTGCCAAATGTACTCAGCAAATACTCCTGTGCCTCCGGCGAAGCAGCCGCCGCACGAAACCCCGAAAACCTCTGCCCAAAGTTCCTGCTGAATGCTGGCTTCTCATACAGCTTCAACTCCGTAATCACCCGCCACTCCAACTGCTCGCTGCGAAGCACGTTCACCAGCGTCTCCAGTTGCATCGGAGTGCTCAGGATCGAAGCCGGAGCAACCGTCTCCGCACCATCGATAGACAGCGCAGAAACCGGCTGTATCCGCAGCGCCACCGTCGAAGAAGCCTCATATTGATTCGGCGCAACAATGCAATACAGTCCACAAAGCAGCAGTAATCCGCCGATCGTACTCAGCAAAAACCAGCGCCGTCGCGTAGCCATATCCATGAGTTTGTGAATGGAATATATAGACGACCCCGCGCGCGCCTCATCAGCGACCGGTGTCAGCTTTCGTTCAACTTCGGATTCAGGCGAATCCACCACGCAAAAATAGCCTCAAGGCCGGAAGAATCTTCCAGCAGGGTCTCTGCGCAGATTGGGAAAAGTTAGTACAAGAGTTGCAAGTGGATGTTAGGAGAAGTCTCAAGCATTCCACCGGTTCCGTCAAGAGCCATAACGAAGTACAAAGAATGAATCTAACGTGCCGCCATTGCCGAAAGCTCTTCCTTGGTAAACATATGCCCTTGAAGAATTACGCCTGCGATTCTGCGAGTATTGGATATGCTCTTGATGGGATCCGCTTCCAGCATCACCATATCTGCAACTTTCCCGGCTTCGATCGTGCCCACCTCGTTCGATACGCCCATAGCCTGGGCTGCGTCGCGAGAAGCTGCCTGAAGAGCCTGAAGCGGTGACAAGCCTGCTTGAACCAGTAGCTCCAATTCGCTGTGAAGAGCGTCGCCGCCCTGGGAATATGGACCATCCGTTCCGGCGAGAATAGTAACCCCGGCACGCTTCATCTTGCCAACCACCTCAAGGTCTTTAGCAAAAATCTTCTTCCCCGCATCCATGTCCTCATCGTTCAACTTGTCACTATCTTTATTGCTTTGCCAGAGTGTGTTCAGAACATAGAGAGTAGGCGTCTGCACCACACCTTTTTGTGCGTAAAGCCGATAGAGTCGCTGCGCCTTGCTGTCGTCGAAGGTCCTGAGAAGCCGATCATCGAAATCAGCGCGGAACTGAGGTTCGTTTATCTGCCGGTTCTCCTTCACCGCAATCAGCAGTTCGTCGTATGTTTTGGCTATAACCTGGTTGAAGTAAGCCTCATCGCTGGAACAAGCGACGAGAACATTGAAGAAACGGCCGCCCAGGTGCTCCACATTTTTCTGATTAGCATTCACGATATCTCCGGCTGCGATCTTGGCCGGTATGTGGCCCACCAGCGGCAGCCCCTCGCGCTTCGCCTCATCTGCAATTGCCCAGTAGAGCTCGGGAGTGAGAGTTGTATCCACCTCAACATAGTCGACATTGTGGAGTTTGAGAGTTCTGACTTCATCTCTGGCCTGGCCTTCGCTGAAGAGATCCACAATGAGAGACATCTGTATCGGGACCGGCCCTTCCATAAGTGGGCCTGCAATGAACAAACGCGGCCCAACCAATGCTCCTGAAGCAGTCGCCTCTCGAAGACGCAGGATATCCTCTAAAGAAGCACCCATGTCTCGCACCGTAGTAATTCCATAAGCAACCAGCCCGGAAAGCTGCGGCTTCGCCTCGCCATATGCTGGACCATGTAAATCATTGTTCCAGAGCCCCGGAATCAAAAACTTCCCGGTACCATCAACGACCGTTGCTCCTTCCAACGGCTTAGCACCCTCTCCAGAGATACTGACAATCTTCTTCCCCTGCACGACAACCGTGGAATGTACACGCGGAGGATGGTCAGTTCCATCAATGACAGTGATATTTGAAATGACGAGTCGACCCTGTCCCCACGCAGGATGGAACACAAACGAAGCACCCAATATCAGGAGGAAAGCCACTCTGATCATGTGGAGAGCTACGAGGCTTCAAAGTAAGAAGTTCCATTAGCCTACGATTTTGACAACCTGATCAAGTCAAGCACTGCGTTCCGATATAATTCAGAGTTAATTTGGAGTAGCAATGTACATGCACATTAAAGTATTTGCAGTGGCTCTCTTGGTCGTTGCGCCTTTGTTCGGCCAAAGTCGCGTGTGCAAGGACAATCCTAAGGTAGTCAAAGCGTGCTTCATCGTACATGGTCGGGCCACCTTCGGACCAGGAACGCCAGCGTTAAGGATATGGCCAATCGGCACGAAACGAATGCTAGGAGTTACGGCGGGACCGATTGCGGACGACGCAGATGATCCAATCTACCCCAACAATATGCGGAAAGTCATCCAAGGTGATGAAGAAGTCTTCGGCGATTTCGAGGTGTGTCCCTTCACTCCAGAACGAAAAGGCGCAATGCAGATGGTTTGCATTCAGTCAGTCTCAAAACTTGCTGTGAAACCTGCCATTTCCAAGAAATGATGGTATTTCGTTAGTGGCGACTGAATGGAAACGGCAACTGTTATATCTTTCTGATCGACAAACCCCACCCTAAACCCCAGCCTCGCGATACCACTCCAAAGTTCGCCTCAATCCCTCGCGAAAATCCACCAGCGGCGCATACCCCAGCAACTCCTTCGCCAGCGAAATATCCGCCAGCGAATGCTTGATATCTCCCGCCCGCTCAGAAGCGTAATTGATCTCGCCCGCATATCCAGTCAACTCGCGCAACACCTCGACAACTTCATTCAGCGTGATGCGAAACCCAGTAGCCACGTTCATCACGCGCCCCGAAACTTTGTCCGCATCTGCAGCAGCAGCCAGCAGATTTCCCTCAACCGTATTCGCGATAAACGTAAAGTCCCTGCTCGTCTCGCCATCGCCATAAATCGTCGGCACTTCGCCCGCCAGCATCTTCCGGCAAAACACCGCCAGCACCCCTGAATACTGCGAAGTAGGATCCTGGTAAGGCCCAAACACATTGAAGTACCGCAGCGCCACCGTCTCCAGCCCATACACCCGCGCAAACGAACGCATGTAATACTCCCCCGTCAGCTTCGCCACAGCATACGGAGAGATCGGATTCGGCAACATTCCCTCATGCTTCGGCAGCGTTGGAGTATCGCCATATGCCGAAGAAGAAGCCGCATACACCACGCGTCGCACTGCCGCTTCTTTGGCCGCCCAAAGCAGATTCACCGTAGCATCGACACACGCGATATTCGAAGCAATCGGATCAGCCACCGACCGCGGCACCGACGGCAGCGCCGCCTCATGAAACACAACCTCTACCCCGGTACAAACCGCCTTCGCCACATCCAGATCAGCGAGATCGCCCTCGACAAACTCCATCGCCTCAAGGCCAATCAGGTTCGCCCGCTTGCCGGTAGCAAAGTTGTCCACCCCGCGAACAGAATCCCCACGTGCAATCAACGCAGCCGCAATCGACCTGCCAATAAACCCCGCTGCACCTGTAACTAGATACTTCGCCAACGCACTCTCCTCAACGCTCAAACTCTCAGCATACAATCTGGCAGCAAGTCCACTCAGGAACACATCGGCAAAAGCCTGTACTTAAGCGGCGCAATCTCCAAATGACGATAAAAAGTCTCAGCTCCCTCGGTTTGGAAAAGTATCTTCCCCTTCGTCGCGTTCAGATCCGTAGCCTCATTCACCAGCTTGCCGTTCACAAAATATCGAACGTGGTCATGATCCACCACCAGCTCCAGCAGATTCCACTCCCCATGCGGCTTCTCAACCTCGCCTGCCGGGTCGCGATAACCCGCCACATTCACCCACGGTCCTTCGCCAAAACGAGGTGACTTCACATACTGGTGTCCGTCGGCATTCTCGTCACTGGACACAACCTGCCCCTTGACCTTGAGACTCGCACCTTTCACCAGCCAGATATCCCCCGTCCCTCCCTCAACAATCTGAAACTCAAACGAGCGCGGCCACACATCCGTTCCCACCGCAACCGGCCCGGTAACGTTGTAAAGAATCCCGCAATCCCGAGCCTTTCCCACACGATCCTGATAAGTCTTTTCGCCCCACTTAAATTCAGCGCGCAGGTAGTAATTCTCATATTCCTTCTGCGTCACAATGCCGCCAAAATCATCGCCCGATACATGAATCACACCCTTCTCAACCTGAAAGACATGATCCGTATCGTGATTCAATCCCTTCGATTTCAGCAGTACGTCAAAGCCCGACAGATCCTTCCCATCAAACAGCTTGACCATCTTGCCATGCGCAGGAATCTGCCCCGACTGCTGAGCAAACCCACATCGCGCAATCGCAGTCGCAACAACCAAAAGGCAAAGAATCCGCCTCAATGACAGGCGCATAGCAGCAATAATCCCGATCCCAATCTTCATCTCTGTTAACTCCCATGTATCTGGGCTCACACTGGAGCCCTGAAGTATTCGCGGAGCAATTCTATCCCGTCGGTGGCTCCTTCATCGCTGCCGGAGGCCTGATCTCTTCTCTTTGGCGCTAACCATGCCGTCATCCGCGCCAGCAATTACAATCAAAGAGATATGACTACCGTATTGACCGGCCGTTTAGAAGAGTTAAAACGCAAGATGGAAACCCGCGAAGCCAGAATCGGCATCGTTGGCATGGGCTACGTTGGACTGCCCCTTACCCTGCTCTTCAGCGCCGAAGGCTTCCGCGTCACCGGCTTCGATATCGAGGCCGCCAAAGTCGCCACCTTGAACAATGGCGGCTCCTACATCGTCCGCATCACGCCTGAGTCCATCCAGCAAGCCCAGAAAGCCGGCTTCTGTGCGACGACTAACTATGCCGATGTCGCTGAAATGGACGCCGTCATCATCTGCGTTCCAACCCCGTTGAACGAATATCACGAGCCCGACCTCAGCTACGTCACCGGCACCGTCGAGTCCATCGCGCCCTATGTCAAAGAGGGCCAGCTCATCGTGCTCGAAAGCACCACCTACCCCGGCACCACCGAAGAGCTCGTAGTCCCGCGCCTCGAAAGCGGCAATCGCCGCAATCTCAAAGTCGCTCGCAACGCAGAGGATCTCGGCATCCACGTAGCCTTCAGCCCCGAGCGCGAAGACCCAGGCAACGACACCGTAGCTCGCCACGACATCCCTAAAGTAGTAGGCGGTTGCGGCCCCGCAGCTTCAGAACTGGCTGCAGCTATGTACGGTGCGATCTTCCGCAAAGTAGTCCCGGTCAGCTCGCCCTCTGTAGCCGAGATGACCAAGCTCCTCGAAAATATCTATCGCTGCGTCAATATCGCACTGGTCAACGAACTCAAGCAGCTCTGCATGAAGATGGACATCGACATTCACGAAGTCATCGACGCCGCCAAGACCAAACCCTTCGGCTTCCAGGCCTTCTATCCCGGCCCAGGTCTCGGTGGTCACTGCATCCCAATCGACCCGTTCTATCTCTCATGGAAAGCCAAGCAGTTCGACTTCCACACCCGCTTCATCGAGCTGGCCGGCGAAGTCAACACCGCCATGCCCTACTTCGTTCTCGACCAGATCGCCGCCGGTCTCAATGAACACTCCAAATCCATCAAAGGCTCAAAGATTCTGGTCCTGGGATTGGCGTACAAACGCGATGTAGACGATCTTCGCGAATCTCCGTCCCTGACCATCCTCGAACTCCTTCGCGCTCGCGGCGCCAAAGTCGCCTACAACGATCCTTACTTCCCCACCGTAGGCCACGGCCGCCACTACGCCCTCAACATGTCCAACACTTCGTTGGATAACATCGGCAGCTACGACGCCGTAGTTATAGTCACCGACCACACCACCTACAACTACAAAGAAATAGTCGACCAATCGAAGTTAGTGATCGACACCCGCAACGCTACCAAAGGCATAATCAGCGAAAAGATCCTCCGCTGTTAGCACGGAAACTCGCATCCGTTTCAGGATTTGTCCGCTACGGAAACGGTACTCCTACAGCCAGCATCCTCCGCTTCACCATCTGCCGCAGCCGCGACGGCATCATCGTCCTGGCCACGGGCATCACGGCATGAGCGCACAGCAGAGTCAAAATCATCTTTGTATCCGTCCACGGAATGTACTTCCAGACGTGATATCGATTCACCATCAACTCCCATAACGCAATCCGTTGAAAATATGGAATCGTAACCGGCAGACAACCAGCATCCCCCCTGATATTTTCCTTGCACAGATACGCTCCGTTTGAGAACCACGCACGAATCCTCGACTTTTCATCCTCCCCATAGAACGATGAAAAGTCGATCCACACATTGGTCCGCATATCGGCTTCGAAGTAATATCGTCCCGAGCCATCGGCCGCCTCTATACATCCAATCGTGACAAATCCATTCGCATTCAGCACTCGCCCAAGCGTAGACACTTCTTCAAATATCTCTTCAGCCACAAGCGGCAGCGGGTAATACGTGCGTATAACCGATGGAGCAAATTGCGGAAGACTCCACTCGATCACGGAGTAAGCAAAATGCACCAGCTTCTGCTCAAAATAGATTGCGGAAAGATCCAGCTCACGCCCCTCGATCCTGCGCTGCACCAGCATCGGTTCAGCCTTGAACACATCCTCCAGCTTTCGCACGTCACGGTCGTTCTTGCACTCCCACACACAGTTCCCGCCATTCCCAGAGTCCGCTTTAATCAGCACCGGATAGCCAAGCTCATTGGCCGCAGCGACAGCGTCCTGGCAGTTTGTCGCCACGCGAAATAGCGGTGTCTTCACACCTCCGGCCGACAGAACCTGCGACAATCCAATCTTCGAATAGATATGCGAAAGTTGCCCAACCTCTGTTCGCGGCAGATACCTCGGCTCGAATCCCTCCGGCCAATCCATTCTGCTCAGATCGCGGACAGTATCATCGTCACATGCAATCACCCAATCGTAAGGAATGGCGCGATTGCAAATACGTGCGTACGCCAGCCGCACCATTTCGTCATAGCTGCCCGCTCGGTCGACCTTCCGCACAAACTTACTGACGCGCAGCAGGCTGCTCGTCGTAATTGCATCCACATTGAATCCGGATCTTGAGAGAAGAGAAGGAAGCGACCACATCAAGCTGATCGCACGCCCTACAATCAACGCATCCATTTATAGACCCTGACCCAGCAAACTACGAACCCGTTATCCGGACGCGCCCAACCACTCCAGCAGCGAAGCCTTCTATTTGTCAACCGAAGCTCCAATCACCGCCAGCCGCACTCCCACGAATTCTACTTACTCCCGCTTCCTTCGCGCCAATCGCCCCAGCGTAGCCAGCTCCCGCAAATACTCCCGTAGCGGCTTCGCCGGAGTACCCCAAAGCACCGTCCCCGTCGTCTCCAGCGTCTTCCCCGAAAGCACCCCGGCCTGTCCGCCAAGAATCACCCCAGCGCCAACATGCGCATGATCCCCAATCCCCACCTGCCCCGCCAGAATCGCGCCTTTGCCCACCGTCGAAGACCCCGAGATCCCCGTCTGCGAAGCAATCACCACATCCTCACCGATATCGCAGTTATGTCCAATGTGAACAAGATTATCCAGCTTCACCCCGCGCCGAATCCGCGTCTCAGCCAGCGCCCCGCGATCGATCGTAGTGTTAGCCCCAATCTCCACATCGTCCTCGATCACCAACCCGCCCTGCTGCGGAAACTGCGTATAAGCCCCAGTCCCGCGATCGCGAACATACCCAAACCCATCCGCTCCCAACACCGCACCCGCATGAACGATCACTCGATCCCCAACCACCGTCCGCGCATAGAGCACAGCGCGAGGATAGATCCGGCAATCCGAGCCAATCGTTACGCCATCGCCAATCACCGCTCCAGCCTCAACCCGCGACCGCGCTCCAATCGAAACCCGCAGGCCGACCACCGCTCCAGCCCCAATCGAAATTCCATCTCCCAGCACCGCATCCGGCGAGACCACAGCCGCAGGATGCACGCCACTGGCCGCCTCCGGCACCAGCAGCAATCGCGCAGCCTTCGCAAACCAAAGCCTCGGCTGCTTCGTCGCAATTACCGCAATAGCGCCGTCAGCAACCACACTTCCCATCGGAACAACAGCCGCACTCGCAGCGCTCCCGACAGCCCTCGCAACAGCCGCAGCATCCTCACCAAAAACAAGATCACCGGCCCGCGCCGCAGCAACCTCTTGCACGCCCAGAAGCCTCGTCGCAGCATTCCCCTGCAACAACTCACCGCCAAGCCTCTCGATCAGTTCGCCGATAGTCAATGAAGTCTCCTACAGATTTGTAGCCATAGCTATTGAAAATGGGTAGGCCCAGCAAACGATAACGATAGCGATAATCAGGCAAAGCCCATCAGGAATAAATCGGCGCTTCCCCAGCAGGCCGCGTCTTCCACCGGCGATGTATCCACAACCACTGATCCGGATACCGCCGCACCCAGGCCTCAATCACCGAAGTGCATTTCTGCGTGAGAGCAAGAATATCCGCTTCCGGATCATCCGTCGCCTCGAACTCGACCCGCTCCCCAAAATGCAAAACATACCGCCGCTCCGCAGCCTTCCACAATAGAAAGCCCGGCACCACCGCCGCTCCCGTCTTCAACGCCACGCGCGCCAATCCTGAAGCCGTGCACGCCGCTGTTCCAAAATAATCGACAAACACCCCCTGCGGCGGAGTCATGTTCGTGTCCATCAAAATTCCTACCGTCTCGCCCTGCCGCATCGCCGTCAACAATCCGCGTGCAAAGTCATCCTTATGCAGCACCCGATTCCCATGCATGCAGCGAATGCCATTGACGAACCCATCCAGCGCTCGGTTATCCAATCGCCGAATCACCATCCCCATCGGATGCCCCATCAACGAATGATAAAAACTGGAAAGCTCCCAGGCCCCCAGATGCCCCGTCAACACCAGCACACCATTGCCAGCCGCCTCAGCGCTGAGAAAATTCTCCAATCCCTCGTAGTGAATCAAGTCAGCAGTGTTCGCTCGTGTATAGCGCTCCATCCTGCAGAACTCCGCGAGCTGCCAGCCCAGGTTGCGATACATCCGGCGCAAAATCTCCTCGCGTTCCGTCTGCGGCATCTGTGGCATAGCCAACTGCAGATTACGCAACCCTGTCCTGCGCAACCGTCCCAGCATCAGATAGGCAACCCGGCCCAGCACCGCTCCAATCGCTCGCGCAACCGTACGCGGCAGCCATCCAAGACCACGCGCAACACACCAAACCAGCATGAATTCAAGACTATTTTGCATTCCGCGAATACAAGCAATTCCAATCTAGTGTAAACGCCTAAAAAGCAACGAACAAAAGCAAGAGACTAAACCTAAAATCAGATCATCACCCTTCGTTGTCGCACTAGCCGTCGCAGTTGCGTTTGCCCTTGTCTCTGTAGTTGCCCTTGTCCTTGCCTCTGCAGTTGCCTTTCTGTCTGTCATTCCCGCAGGGAATCTGCTTCATCCTCTGCCTTTACCCTCATCCCACACCAAAAGCAAAAAAGAATAGGACCCCCTCAATCAAGAATTGCAACAAAACCGCAATCCCAAAAGAAGAAGCCCTATTCCTATTTCTATTCCCTGTACGTTAGTTGTTCGTCTTTGCCTGGATAAACGCCTTGGCCACAGTACGAACAAAAGGAACCGCACCCTCAGGCACTGGCACATCACCCTTCAAAATGCTGCGGAAACCATGCGAAGCACCGTAGTAAGCCGTCGTATCATCCATGCTTTGTGTAACCGAAGCACCGTTCAGATCGATACCGGCAAACAGCCCCTTGCTGCGCGAATACGTCAGGAGTTCCGCATTCATCTTCCAGTCCGTAGCCGCCTGGGAGTTACGGCCAACTGGACCAGCAGAAGCAGCAGCATCGCCACCCAGCTTGAACTTGCTCTTCAACAGATCCTGGAATCCGTGATCATTCACCGCCACCAGCACCAGGTCCGTCGCCTGTCCACCAATCTGGAACCCAAAGGATCCGCCCGCCAGCGTAATGAACGCCGGTGCGCTCCAACCATGTCCTGTGCGGCAGGTAACAACACCGCGTCCATACTCAGCGCCAATCAGAAAAGCGCCCTTCTTCAAGCTTGGGATCACAGCAACACACGTCGCCTGCTCAAGAATGTTCAACGGAATCGAGTTGTCAGGCGTACCCAGAATCTGGTCGAGTACAATCTTGGCCGCATCCACACGGTCCTGCAAATCATCATGCGACGATGCGGCAAAGGACGCAGTGGGAATAAGAATGCCCATGCAAATACTGAGAATTGGGGTAATGAGTTTTTTCATTTTTATCTCCCTCGTTATTGGAGTTCAAACGGCACTCCATTTAGAACTCTATCCGGTCCGGTGCCCTCGCACCTAACACGGAAACTTGAGTGCTGGCTAAACAACCAGCACCTCACCCCGCGCCTCAAAACGAAACGCAAAGTCGCAGGCGTACTGCGCAGATCATGATAAAAACATGTCTACAATTAAGACGCTCAATTTCAGTAAAAGGTTGGACGATGCTAAAGCATGTCCCGGACTATAAATATGCAACTTTGAACTAACTAATAAAGAGTAGTGGTGGTTCATAAAAACATGCCCTAAAAAAAGAGGACTTCCCTGGCGCCATGTATTCCATGATTCCAGGGAAGTCCTTTCCCCAGATCTGCGTTGTTACTTTAGCTATCATGTGTCATTTCGAAACAGGCGGCAATATGACGAACGGGCATTGTATGTAAGTAACCTACCACGGTAACTTATATGCATATATATAAGTTACCTGACATATAAGTCCTGTTATGAGTTACAAGAATAGCTCTTCCTGGAAAGATAGTGCTGCATGGAAAAACAAGCATAGGGCAAAGAGGTAGCTATCTTGATTCCTACGCAAAATTAGATAACCAGCTAAATGGTAATTACGTGCAGGCAAAGCAAGCTGATCCGCCTGCCATTAGTACATGAAATATCCAAACATCTTCTAAGAAATCATCTGAAACGGCCGTATTGAAGCCTCTATCCTTGCGGGATCGGCCTTAAGTATTTTGTCTATTGCACTCACAGAACGTTTCTTTTGATACCTCAATGCTTCATCAAGCATAGAGATACCCTAAAAAGACAACCTTCGACTCTCGCGAAGTGAAATCTGAGTTGCCTGTACAGAAAGAGATACGCGGTTATCCATGCCTGTCTTTCGCAACAGGCTGGCCACATAAGCCTTCACTGTTCTTTCTTCGATTCCCAGCTCCTGCGCGATCTCTCGATTGGAACGCGCAATCATGATCAAACTCAACACCTGCTGCTCACGCGGGCTCAGTGTTGGCGGTGTCATTGGGACACTCGGCTGCACGTCCTGAAGCAGTCGGTCAATCAGGAGAGAAAGCAGTCGTCGCGGAGCCCAGATCGTCCCCTGCAATACCGCTTCCACCGCCTGTCGCACTGCAAGCGGACCGGCATTTGCATTCAGATAGGCTCGCGTCCCTGCATGGATAGCGCGCACAATCAGTTCATCACTGACCACAGGGCCCAGAACAATCTGACGAATGTCCGGCCTTGCTCGACGCACCATGGCAACGATCTCCAACCACCCCACACTCCCACATAAATCCAACACAACATATTGCATTGAGGGATCGGCCAACAAAATCCTCAAATCCCCAAATTCAGCCTGAATTATCGAATGCCCCTCAAATACGCTGCACAATCCCGCAAGACGAATTGGCTCGGTAGTACAAATCCCCAGCCGCGTCGCGGGAACAACTGAACTTGCAATCATCCCGGCCCGCCTATTTTTTGTTTTAACTACGCACACAGAACCGCACAGACGGCAGGCCAGTCTGCAAGACCGGTATACCCCCTTGGTCATAAATCAGCAAAGTTGTTGGTAAAGATTTGTGTCGAATGTATCAATTACAAGAGATATGAGCAAGAGATTTTCATAATGAAAAATCTCTTGCCGTGCCAAATTGGCTCTGTTCTATTTTCGAACTTTAAAGTCGAGGTAAAACGATTCCCTGCTGCCCTTGATACTTGCCCTTGCGATCCGCATAGCTTACCTCACATGGTTCGCTGCCACGGAAAAACAGTATCTGGCACAACCCTTCATTTGCATACACGCGAGCAGGCAGAGGTGTCGTATTCGAAATTTCTAATGTCACATACCCCTCCCATTCAGGCTCGAACGGAGTCACGTTCACGATGATGCCGCAACGGGCATACGTCGACTTCCCCACGCACACGCTGATCACGTCCCGAGGAATCCGGAAATATTCCACCGAGCGCGCCAGAGCAAATGAGTTCGGAGGAACAATCACCGAATCCGCCTGTACGCTCACGAACGAACGCTCATCGAAATGCTTAGGATCGATAATCGCGCTATTCACATTGGTAAAAATCTTGAACTCATCCGAAACGCGAAGATCGTACCCATACGAGGAAAGGCCGTAAGAGATAACTCCCTCGCGCACCTGTTTTTCACTGAAAGGTTCAATCATGCCGTGCTCTAATGCCTGCTGACGGATCCAGCGATCACTTTGGATCGACATACTGCGATTTTCCTCCGGCCTTGACAGGGCTCAAGCTCCCCGGCCTTGGCGCTACTATTGAGTGATGCCCGATCTGCCTATCGTATTGGAGTAAGCAAAGATTGACAACGGGGCCAACTCGCAATAGCATCTCGCCAGTGGGCAGTATAAGATTCCAGCAGAAATCCATTCGATCAAGGGGCGACGACATTGATTAAGCAGGACATTGTCCATCATGTAATTGAGCGAACCGGTTTGCCGCGGGCCAAGGCCGAAGCGGCTGTCGACACCGTTTTTGAGGGCCTCAAGCAGGCCTTGGCTGCGGGTGATCGCATCGAACTACGCGGCTTTGGCGTCTTCAGCGTGCGACCGCGCAAGACCGGCATCGGACGCAATCCTCGCACCGGCACCGAAGTCAGCATCGCACCAGGCAAAGCCGTACGTTTCAAGCCGGGCAAGGAACTTCATGTCCTGGACTCCGGAACGGCCTCGGGAACGCCGGCTCAGTCGTAAAGATGGGCTCAGCCCATCCAACAGCGGCATACATGTGCCCAGTCCAGTTCGCGTACCAGTGAACACCTCGCATCCTGTGCCATTCAAGGTTTACACAACCCCATCCTCCATCCTGCATTGAACTTCCTTGAACAGATGTAACAGCTTCGCCTGCCCGGCATCCAAACCTACCCAACACCCGTCGTTGTGACTCTACGCAAACATCTCGGCCATCCCCTACGCGAATACGCGCTGCCCCTGCTTCTGCTCTGCATCAGCATCGTTACCACCACGGCCATCGGCGCCCGCTTCATGCAAAACTTTGTCAATAACCAACCCTCCGTGGTCACGGAAACCGATCTGTGGCCCTGGCCCTGGCTTCTGCAACATCCCGCCAACTTCCGCCTCGGATGGTCTTTCTCGCTCACTTTGCTTTTTATCCTGCTCACCCACGAGTTCGGCCACTACATAGCTTGCCGCGTCCACGGCATTCGCGCTACCTTGCCCTGGGTTCTGCCTGCTCCTACATTGAGTGGTACCGCCGGAGCCGTCATTCAAATTCGCAGCCGCATCCCCGGTCGGCGGGCGCTTATGGATGTGGGGGTCTATGGACCCCTAGGGGGCTATGTAGCTTCTCTGATCGTCATCGCCATAGGGTTTTGTCTCTCGCATCCGGCGCCGCGGGACGCTACGCCGGCGCTGATCCAGTTTGGCAGGCCTCTTACCCTTGATTGGGTCTATTGGCTCCTCAATCGAATTGCCCCGCACCTGGTTCCCGTTGGAAACAGTTTTCTGCACATAACCCGGCATCCCGTCCTGATCGCCGGCTGGATCGGACTCTTCATCACGTCCCTGAATCTCATCCCAGGCGGCCAACTCGACGGCGGGCACATCCTCTACGCCATCTCACCCAGACTTCACCGCATCAGCACACTGCTGCTTCCGCCCGTGCTGATCATTTGCGGCGTCTTCTTCTGGATTGGCTGGATTGCCTGGGGGCTCATACTACTCATTCCCGCCATGCGCCATCCACGTGTTGAGGCTGAGCCGACATTGAATCGCGGGCGAAAGGCGCTGGGCCTGATCGCTCTACTGCTCTTTGCTCTAACCTTTTCGCTGACGCCCTTTGCTGACAGTTCCCTGCTCTATTACCTGCACTAGATATCTGCACTTGATATATAAGATCCTAGAACATTTCTCCTAATTAACATGCACATGTCAGGACTTGCGAGGCGTGGCTTTTTCCGGGTGAAAAACCACGCAATCAGTTGTCTCGAAGGCTACATCGATAGGAGAAATGCTCTAATTCCCCGCTTTATTTACATCGACGATCTGTCCCTTGGCCGGGACTCCCTGCGCGTCGACCTGCTGCCCCTTAGCCAGTACTTCCTTCAGTTCGTGCGAGTCCTTATGCTTCACCTTCAAGAGCCGTCCATCCTGCGCAAAGTTGAGAACCCAATCCATCTTTCGTACTTCTGGAGTAGTGTCGGCAAAATGCACCTCAGCCCCGCCATGCCCTGAAACCATCAACTGTGCAGGAAACTGCAACGGATAATGCTCTTCCGTGGGATTAGACACCTGCAACGCAGCCCGCACATGCCCGCCTGCCAACGCCGAATAGCACAGACCGAGCGTGAACCAGTCCGGATCAAGCCCCGCTGGTTCTTCCTTCACAATGTGGTTAAAGTCATTGATAGTCAGCGCATTCGACGACGCCGGAGTAAACAGCGAATAACTCCGCCGCCGGACTGGAATCACCCTTACATGCCCTTCGCCTCGTGGCAGAGCTACTCCAAACAGCGTGACGTCGCCACGGCCATTATCCCGGCTGTACTCCAGCAGCACATGCTGCGGCAGCGCAGGACACACAGCCTGCTCATATCCCCACTTGCCCCCTACGGGGCTCTCTTTACCCACCCCAAGGCCCTGCAAATCGGCGCGCCGTGTAATCTCTGCCTCGTCCGCGTCGACTACTGCGCGATCTGCTGCCGTCATCGCTTCTGGCGATCGAAACTCCAGCGCCTGCAGCGTCCGCGATGGAACGCCCAGCGGAAACGGCGTAGGCGTCGAGGGAGGATGAATCTCCTTTACGCGAAAGCCGTGCATATTCTCCGCTGAAACAGCGTCGGTATTGGAAGCAGTACCGGAACTCTGTGCATAGCAGCTCGAACCAGCCAGGGCCAGCATTACGACAGGCAGCGCAATCAGCAAAGCGGAAGACTTCATATCTGCTCCAGATTATCATCGGCGGCCTTTACCGCTGCCGGAGTTGTTCTTTGATATTGGGACGGGTTGCGTGGTTGTTGTTCGGTGAAGCAGATTGCCTTTGGGAATGACAGACAGAAGGGCAAGGGCAACAGCAACGGCAAAAGCCAAGGGCAGAAGCAGATTCCCTGCGGGAATGACAACTAGAAAGGCAACCGCAAAAGCAAGAGCAAAAACAAAGGCAACGGCAAAAACAAAGGCTAGGGCAAAAACAATGGTTAGGATCAGGGCATCAGGCAAACACAGAAGGCATCCTGATCAGGATGCCCTCTTGATTCACTGGGTTTGATTAACCCTGGTCCAATTTTCGAACTAAGCCGTCGGTTTGCGGTGTCCTGCGGCGGGCTTGTGAACTGGCTTCTTCTCGACCTGGATCTCGCCATCCTTGAGGATGATCTGAGCCGGGCTCTGTGTATACGAATCAAAGGTGCCGATCAGCCCCTTCACATCCGAACCCACAGCGGGAATTGCCTTGTCTGCAAGCGGAGTCTTCATGTTTACCGTGAAGTCAGCCTTCTTGTCCTGCTTGGCGTCGTCCGTTACAGCAATCTGAAGCTGGCTCGCGGTCGCGGCAATGACAGTACCCGGAATCTCGCTGGTCTTGTCCTTGATCGTGTCCCAGACCTTGTCAGCATTCTCCTTTGAAGCATTGGCCAGGATGAATTCCTTGTCACCCAGTGCAAGCGTAGAGAGGTCTGAAGTCGTGGCGACAACGTTGTTGGCAATATCCGCCGGTGTATCGGCAGGCTTGATCTTGAAATCCGCAGGCGGGAACAGCGAAGTAGCGGCCTGCGCCAGGATGGCGTCATAGCCATCCACGCTGCCGTGGTAGCGCTTGTACCAGTACTTGGCCTTCTTATCGATCACCGGCTTGAAGTTGTCAGGAGCAAACGCCTGAGCGCGCGCCAGGAACCAAACCGCATTCACCATATCTGGAGGGGTCAACTGCGTGTACGCATCGCCCAGGGTCAGCGTATCGTTCAACGCCGGAACGACCTTTGTCTGCTCTACCGGAGTGGCCTCTAGTTCCGCACGGAGCTGCTCAATCGCGGCCTTGAAGTCCTTCTTCGAGAAAATATCGTCGTACGCAATCGCTGAGTCGAAGACAGGATCAGTCGCTTCCTTCTGCTTCTTGAAGTCCTCGTCCTTTACATCAGCCGGCTTGGTAGCGGCCAGGCCCTTCTGAGACATCGCTGCCGCATCATCCAGCAACTGTGCCTGCTTGGCCGGATCGGATGCCGCTGCCTGGCTTGCCAGTTGCTTATCGATCGCGACAATCAGGTACATCGCACGCAGATTGTTGGGATCGAGCTGTAACATACGCTTGGCGGCGTCGGCGGCTTTGACCAGATCCTTGGCGCCCATGTAAGCGTCGATCAGCCCATCCAGAACCGACTTCTTCACCACGCTCTGGGGGTAGGTTGAAAGAAAGGTTTCGCTGGCAGCAGCTTTGGCCGCTGGATCGGTTTGCGTAATCGCATTCTGATATGCGCTGAACTCGGCAGGATCTTTAATTGTGATCTGGTCAGAGGACGCGGGTGCCGCCTGAGCCAGAAGAGTAGGCGCTGTGGCAAGGCTGATCCCTGCAAACAAAACAGACGCGAACACGGACGCGAGGTAATACTTCTTCATTCAATGCTCCTGGGAGATCAAGAAAATCGCAAACAAATCATGCACCTACAAGAAAAAGAAACAGCCGGGCTGCCCCGGTAGCCGATGAACAGAGCGTGAATTTTCACGTTCTGCCTTCCTTGCGGTGTTGAGGGGATTATAGAAACACAAACGCCAAGTGACAAGCGGTGAATCATTCTTCCCATTGCAATAGGCGAACCAGTTCCGCCTGCTCTGCCAAAAACGCATCATGTCCATGCGCGGTAGTCATCTCCCGGTACTCGGCGCGAACCCCGCAGGCCTGTACCGCCAGCGCCAGTTCCCGCACCTCCCGCGAAGGAAACAACCAGTCCGAACTGATGCCTACAAAAGTAAGATGCGCCGTAATACGCCCGTAGATGTCCAGCGGATCACGATGCCCATGCGATGAATTCACCGGATCCCAGATATCCATAGTCCGCAAAATCGCCAGGTAAGCATTGGCGTCGAACCGACTCAGAAAGATCTTGCCCTGATGATCCAAGTACCCCGCAACATCAAACCGCCCCCCGTGCAAATTGCCTAATCCACCGCCGTTATCGTCCAGAGCCCACGGGTCTTCCCCGTTTCGGTTGGGATTGCGCCCGAATCGCTCCGTAAACAGCTCCGAAGATTTGTAGCTCAATGTTGCAATCTCCCGCGCCTGGGCCAACCCCTTTAAAGGCTGCTTTCGCGGCAGATAATTCCCACCCTGCCAATCCGGATCGTTCTGAATCGCCTGCCGCTGCAAATGGTTCAGCGCCAGCCCCATCGCGTTGAGCGGAGCCACCCCGATCACCACGGCTCGCCTCACCCGTTGCGGATAAAGAATCGACCACTCCAGCGCCTGCATGCCGCCGATCGATCCGCCAATCGCCAGCTTTAGCTGGGCAATCCCCAGCGAATCCAGCAAACGCGCCTGGGCCCGCACATTATCCCGAATGGAAACCAGCGGAAAATGTGGCCCGTAAACCTGCCCTGTTTCCGGATCGACAGACCCCGGCCCCGTCGAGCCATAGCAGGAGCCAAAGATATTTACGCAGATCACGCAATCCTCAGCGAGATCGACGATGCCGCCATCCGCAAACAGCTCCGGCCACCAGCCGCCGACCAGAGCCGAGCCGGACAAAGCGTGGCAAACCAGCACCGCATTACTCTCGCTGGAACCGCCCGACGCCGTATTCAGCCGCCCATAGACGGCATAATGCAGCGTCGGATTTACCAGCGTGCGCCCGCACTCCAGCAGCAGATGCTCTTCGAGAACAAAATCGCCCTCGTAGGTCGGCACTGGAATCCGGACTTCTCGCTTCTCCCGCAATTCTGATTTGCGCACGATCTCTGGCTCGGTCATCAAGCTCATTGTGCGACAAGCACCCCGCTCTTGTCCCCGGCGGCCGTGGCAGTGGCAATCGCCCGGTCGAGGTCAGCGAGAATATCGCGAATATCCTCGATCCCCACCGACAACCGCACCAGGTCCGGGCTCACGCCTGTCGTCCCCTGCTCTTCTACCGTCAACTGCTGATGCGTGGTCGATGCCGGGTGAATCACCAGCGACTTTACATCGCCGATATTCGCCAAGAGCGAAAAGAGCTTCAGCGAATTAATCAGCGTCTTTCCGGCGTCAAAGCCGCCCTTCAAACCAAACGTCACCAGCGCGCCCTGTCCGGCAGGCAGATACTTCTGCGCACGCGTATAGAACTTGCTGCTCTCCAGCCCCGGATAATTCACCCAGGCTACCGCCGGATGCGCCTCCAGATGGCTGGCTACAGCCAGCGCATTGGTAGAGTGCCGCTCCAGTCGCAGGTGCAGCGTTTCAATTCCCTGCAACAGCAAAAACGCATTGAATGGCGAAAGCGCCGCGCCTGTATCCCGCAGTCCCTGCACCCGCGCCTTCAAAATAAACGCCAGCGGTCCAAAAGCCTCGGTGTAAGAAAGCCCATGATAGGAAGGATCAGGCTCAGTAAATTCGCTAAACCTTCCAGAAGCGGCCCAGTCAAAACGACCGGCATCCACAATTACGCCGCCAATCGTGGTTCCATGACCGCCCAGAAACTTCGTGGCGGAATTCACGACAATGTCCGCGCCCCACTCTATCGGCCTGATCAGTGCAGGCGAAGGCGTTGTATTGTCCACCACCAGCGGCAGTCCGTTCTCATGCGCAATGCTGGCCAGCGCCTCCAGGTCGACTACATCCAGCTTGGGATTTCCCAGACTTTCCGTATAGATCGCTCGCGTCTTGGAATTAATAGCAGCCTTCAACCCGTCGAAGTCATCCGCATCCACAAACCGCACGGTAATTCCCAGCCGCGGCAGCGTGTAATGAAACAAGTTATAAGTCCCGCCGTACAGCGAAGTAGTCGAAATAATCTCGTCCCCGGCTGACGCCAAGGTAGTCAGCACCAGCGTCTCTGCTGCCTGCCCGCTCGCTGTAGCCAATCCGGCCACACCACCCTCAAGCGCGGCCACCCGCTTCTCAAACACATCCGTCGTCGGATTCATGATCCGCGTGTAGATATTTCCAAACTCCTTCAGCCCAAACAGTCGGCCTGCGTGGTCTGCATCGTTGAAGACATAAGAAGTCGTCTGATAAATCGGCACAGCCCGCGACCCGGTAGCGGGATCAGGCACCTGTCCAGCATGAACAGCAAGCGTAGCTAACTGATACTTCGGTACTTCAGATTCCGACATGACAATCTCCTCTGGTTTTAATTTTCTGATCTTCAAACAAGTGCAAAAATAAAGCGGCCCGAATCCTCGACAGGACCCGGGCCGCTTTTGCTGAAAAGTGTCTGCGTCTATCGCATTCGCTTATCCAGAACCACCGGCACGGGCACACGACACATACACATGCTCACGCACATGAGGACAATGGTAGCAACGGCCTGTATCTGGATCGACATTCAACTCAATAATTCTCTTTAATTATCATATAAACAGATGACAATTAAAGGGTTACACAAGATTAAGCAGCTTTGCTGCCCAGTGTGCTACTCAAAAGCGTACAGTATTTCGGCGGCATAAGCAAAATGAAGCCAGGTTCGTCGGTATTAGCCCTCCAGAGCTAACTACGATGAGGAACCCTATTCTGTCTGTATCTTCAGATCTATTTTGTCGATGGCTAACGGTGGGGAATTGCGAGGATTAGGTGGAGTGTATGGACTGAGGGGATTAATCAGGCGGTAGGTAAATGCCTTTTAAATCGAGCAACTACTTAATTTGAGCTATTTAAGAATAGCGCTGGCGGAGAGAGTGGGATTCGAACCCACGTTACCTTGCGGTAAACACGCTTTCCAAGCGTGCGCCTTCAGCCACTCGGCCATCTCTCCAACAATTCAATCTACATTGGCAAGTGTAACAGAAACTCCCCTGTGAACGGAGAGCCTGCAGGCGTCGGCTCCCTCCCAACAGAGTGGCTTGGGCGCCTTCAAAAGAACGAAGCGTGTGCTCAAGCGCTACCTGGCTATTCGGTGGTGTAGCGAATCTCGAGAGTTCGGATGCGATAGCAAGAATAGAGCAGCACTGCCGCGATTAACAGGAGCAGGCCCAAAACTGCAGCCCAGGCGGATACGGGTTCGGTCTGAACAGTTAGAAGAGCAAAGATTCCGTTTGCGGCGACGCTCACCGGCATCAGGTGACGGAGGTAGGATGCGACGCTTATTTTTTGAAGCAGCGATGGCAGGATGGGATTGATTGCTTCCCAACCGAGAACGAGCATCGCAGCGGGAGTGGGATTTCTGAACATCATGCTTAGGAGAAGGAATACCGCGCCATATCCGAGGCAGGCGAGGACGATAATTGCGAGATACGCCTCGAACTGTCCGAGGCCTGGGCCGTTGAAGATGTAATCGCGGCCGGCAGCGCCGAAGCCCGCATACATCAAAGAGAAATCAAGAGTGATTGCAGTACCGAACAGGAGCAACGCGCTAATCGATCCGGCTACAAATTTGGATAAGAGAAGGATTTCTCGTCGCACCGGAGCCAGGAGATAGAAGTGGAGGCTGCGTTCGATCATCTCTCCGCGAATCAGCCGTGAAAAGATGCCGAGGCAGCCGAAAAAGACTCCGAGGCGAATGTAGTAGAACTGCACGATGCCGGCGAGTATGTTCGTATCCTCACTCAACATGTACTGAAGATGCTTGTCTGCAACCAAATGAATCAGGATGATAAAGGTGGGAATGAAAGCAAGGAAGTAAATCCAGCTTGCCTTCCATGAAAAAAGATTTCTTCTTACTTCGATAGAGGTCAGTCGTCGGCCTTGTAACCACCATAGTCCCCACGGCTGTTGCGCAAGTTGTTCTCGAAAGCTGGCTGTTGTTTGTGGCGTCATGATGCACTCCCATCTGAGCCGATCAGATATTGATAGATGGCATTGGCATCGTCATCGGCTGGAGCGACTGCGTCGATTTTCACGAGTCCTTCCGCTGCGATTCCGTTGAGCATGGAATAGAACTGATCGATATCTCCGGTGCGAAGAAATACGCCTGCTCCATCTGCATGCAATCTGGCTTCAACGCAATGATTGATGGCGAACATCTTCGACGCCAATAGCTCGGGGTGATTGCAGCGAATAAGAACCTGCATGGGCTTCTCGCGTACTTCCTGCCTAACCTGATGAATATTGCCTTCAGCGATAAGATATCCGCCGGTAATGAGAACGACGCGGTCAGAGATTCGATCGACTTCATCGAGAATATGACTGGAGATCAACAGATGCATGCCTTGTCTGCCTAGCTCTTCAAAAAGCGCTATCGATTCGGCGCGAGCCATCGGATCGAGTCCATTGAGTGGTTCATCCAGGACAAGTACTCGCGGATGATGGGCTATGGCCTGAGCGAGGCGAATCTTCTGCCGCATACCTTTGCTGTAGCCTGCAATTCTTCGCCCTGCAGCATCGCCGAGCTGCACGCGTTCGAGAGCTTCCATGGTGAGGCGGAAGGCATCCATCTTGTCCATACCGTGAAGCATCAGGCTGTCAAAGACGAACTCCCATCCGGTGATTCCGCGTGGGAAGTAGTCGAACTGTGTGCAATAGCCAACGTTACGAAAGAACTCAGTTGCATTGCCGGGAGAAAGACCCATAACGGAGATGTGTCCGTTGGATGGCTGGACCAGTCCTGTCATGAGGTTCATCAGCGTTGTCTTCCCTGAACCGTTGGGGCCTACGAGAGTTGTGATTCCTGGCGGGATGGAAAGCGAGATTCGATTGACGCCGAGAACATCGCCGTAGAATTTCGATACATCGTTGAAAATAATTCTGTCGGTCATCGCACTCATCCTCTCACCACTTCACGAGCTCGGATACGCGCGTTCAGCATGGCTACGCAGATGAGACAAATCAGCATGAGCATGATGGCGATTGCTGTTGTTGGCAACGATATTTTTTGTTTGGCGAATTCCGGCGCTCCCAATAGCCGTTGCCAAAGTACGGACATCATGAAGGGGATGTTAAGCAGAAAGCCCCATCTCGTCCGTAGCACCGCGCTTACGATGGCTCCTACACCTGCCGGTACAAAGACCGCTGCAAAGATGATGCCGGTTGCAACGGCTCTCCACTTAACCCATGAGGATAGTGCCAGACCGAGAATAGAAAGGAACGCAGTCCAGATCACGGCGCCTGCCCAGAGACCGACTGCGATGCGGAGATTTGCGAGAGCCCAGGGTAGAGGCGAGGAATAGCCTTGATATGCAAAGAGCATAAGGCCAGGAATCCAGGTGGTCATGGAGAGTATGACAAACAATGAGATGAATTTACCGAAGACATAGCCGAATCGCGATATTGGATGACTGAGCAGGATAGGCAGTGCGTTATCTGCAAGGTCAAATGTTATGAGCCGCGGTGCTACCCAGGCGGTCATCACCAGCGCAAACCAGGATTCTATTTGCAGCACGATAAGGAAAAATTCTGCATCGATCGTTAATCCGCGCGGAGATTGATTGCCTAACATCAATCTCGCCATCGGGTTGTTTGAAATATAGATTCCAAACAAAAAAACGATGCATGGCAACAGGCTTAGTATAGCTATCCCCACCGTGATTTTGGATGACCAGGCTTCTGCATAACCATAGCGCACAAGCACGAGGATACGTGCCCACATTGGGGTAACTTTGCCCGTATATGCGCGGTAATTCAGTTTATAGACTGACATGTGTAGGCCGCCCTGACTCGTTGTCCATCGCTCTGAGAAAGATATCTTCAAGGGAGTCGCGCCGCTGGTTCATACGACGAATCTGCACTCCTTGTTCGGATGCAATGACGTATAGATCTCGAACCTCAACCTGATCGGGAATGACGAGCTTAATACGGCCTCCGGGAAAGGAGGCGCATTCGCAACCGAGACCGCGAATACTCACAGAGAATTGCTCGGTTGCACCAACTGTTTCAAGCTCCATGAAGCTGCGGTTAGAGCGGCGCTCTTCTTCTATATTGCAGAGAGCGGCAACGCGACCACTCTTGAGAATGAGAACCTCATCACAGGTCTCATCAATATCTCGCAACAGATGAGATGAGATGAGCAGGCGAACGCTTCCTTCTTTGCGAATCTCCTGGATGAGTTGAATCATGCGCTGCCGGGCCATGGGATCGAGGCCGTTGGTTGGCTCATCCAAGATAAGCAGCCTGGGGCCATGCGCAAGCGCCTGTGCAAGTTTGATGAGTTGCTTCATCCCGAGCGAATAAGAGTTCACTTTGCGATAGCGAACCTCGCCCAGGCCTACATAGAAGAGTGCTTCGTGTGCACGCTCCAGCGCCTCGCCAGCAGGCAAACCCGCGAGCTCAGCCATGTAGCGAACGAATCGAACGCCGCTCATGTTGCCGATGAAGGAATCATTCTCAGGCATATAGCCGATTCCTCCACGTATCTGCGCCCGGTCTCGATGTGCGTCTAAACCAAAGACACGGGCAGCGCCTTTCGATGGACGATAAAAGCCGAGCAGCGTGTTGATCAACGTGGATTTTCCAGCGCCATTGGGGCCAAGCAGACCTATGGCGCGCCCCTGCAACTCCCCTGTCAGCCCGTTCAACACGGTGCGGTTCCCGAGACGAACCTCTAACCCATCGAGATCAATGATGCCCATATCACTCTCTTACGCTAAGATCAGCGTGCTTGTTCCCAAGCTTGTTTTTCCCTGGATTGATTAAAGCTTCGAGTGTCAGAAAATCAAACCCAAAGAGATGACTATCGCTGGCCGCTTCGATGCCGCTGTCTTTGCCCCAGGCGCAGATTGCAGTAGGGCGAGCATCTGCAGCCAGCTTCTGGATTGCTTCTGCTGATTCGCCACTCACTTGAGAGAGAAGAGGCGTCAATACCGGGCTCAGGTTCTGATAGGCAACTGCTGAGTAATTCTCGTTGTCGTCTTTTGGAAGCAAAGCCTTGAACGCTGTCGAGCGAGCCAGCGAATTTCCAGTTGTATGCGTGCGTATTGCCTCTATAAGCAATGCGCGATTTGGCGCAACGATCATGTAACCATCCGTAAAGGTATATTGCGCGATGGTGCTGCCGGATGTCAGATCATGCACGGAGTAGAAACGTTGTGCGTCGATCTGACTGGATTCAATGGTAATGGCATGGGCATTTTTACCCTGAGCCTGGTTGCGAATAGCTTGAGTTAATTGCTCAAGCGTTTTCTCCAACTTTGCTGAGTCATGAACTTCGATGACAGCCTTCCACGAGGGAGTTGGCAAAACTGGTCCATCAAGCGACAGGAGGAAATCACCGCCGAGGTTCGCGGCCAAATCATCGCGGAAGTTGATTTGAAGTTTGGCCTCAGCCTCATTCCAATCTTTGCTCTGCCCTCCCTCCTCGGATTCAGTCATGGTCATGATGTCATCTGCAATGGCCTTGGGGTCCTTTGAAAGCAAGGCTACTGCAATCGCTGCATTCGGTGTTACAAAGTCAAGCGAACCAATGGGAGCTGGTGCAGCGAGCCATGAGGCCACACGCTGACGTGCTCCGGAGAACTGTAAATTCAAGTGGTTTTCAGGCAGGCCATTTGTTTCGCGATGCTCTGCAATCAGATATCGCACATCCTCAATTCCACTCTTGCTGGCAATCGCTGGACCATTTGCGTGAGTAGACAGCACCGTAAGTTTGTCGCCTATCATCTGATGCAGATCCGCGGCCAGGATGACTCCTGCACCGCGAGTGTAGGCGGCTGTGATCTGCTGTCCAAATTCACCTGTCGCAAAGCCGCTTGCCCCTGCATTCAATTGCGCATTCATCTGCTTCAATGTTGCGATGCTATTTGAGAAGATCGCCTCGTGCTGTCGGATGAGAGCGTACTCGCCAACCTGCGTCTTTCCTAACGATGTCTTCGATGAGACAGGAGTAGCCGCCAGAGAAGCTTCGTCAAGTACGACTAGGCCAGGGTTCGATGCCGAGGCAGAAAACTGATTTCGCAGAAAATCATCTAAACCGCTCCGGTGAAGATCGGCAACTATAGCGAAACTCGGTGTATCGGCCTGCATCACTCCAACTACGACGATCTCATCGCCGAGATATTGGCTCATCTGATAGAGCTTGTCGACAAGCGCGTCGAGATCAGCAGTATTGTGATTATTCGCGTGACCCCACCACTGTTGAAGTGCGGGACTTTGCTGCAATTGATCGTGGAAGATCTTATTTGCCTGGTTCATAAAATCACCCAGGTTGGGAATGCTGACGTACAGCAATGTATCCGCGGGAACACGTGTCAGCAAGTCACTGCTGTATCTGGATTGAGGAAACGGGATCTGTTCAATCTGGCGTTGCAGTGCGGAGAATTGCGCAAGCAGCGGGAGATACTTATCACGATCATGACTCCAGGCGATTTGCTGCGCTACAGGAGCAGTGTTCAGACTATCGCTTGTTGTCATTTGATCGCCGGCATGCACCAGCGTATCCAGTCCCGCATGGTTAACGTGAACGGCTCCTTGCAATACTGCAACTCGCGAGCCTTTAATACCGGAATCAACAGAGAATACAGTACCTGTAACAGCCACGCGGCAGTCTGGAGTCTTCACATATAAATGGCCGGAATCACGCTTGGATGCTTGTACGATGACTGCTCCACTATCGAGCGAGACGGTCATGTTATGCCCTCTCGCGCCGACTCCCAGAGCACTTCGTTCGTTGATCTCGACCGTTGATCCATCGGTGAGACGAAGAACGGCATGCGCTCCACTGCTGGTGCGCAGGTGTTCCCCTTCGCCAAGTCTATCGCCGGGTGTAAGGCGACCATCGCCCGAGTCTGAGATGCGATAGACGGAACCATCGGTCGACAGTACTTCGGCGCGAACTCCCGGTGGAACCTGCCAGTATGCTTTGTAGACAAAGAAGGATGCGGCTAGAAGCGCCAGCGTGGGAGCCAATGCCCAACCGAATGCGCGACCAAGTTTGCGAGGACGCCAAACAGAAGAACGAGCGGCTGCGGGAATAGACCAATCGACTGCTCCCGTTCCTGACTCGCTTCGGAAACGACGGAAGCAGGCCCCACAGTCGCGCAAATGTGCATCAATCAAAACAGAGCGCGCGTTAGATAGAGTTCCTGCGCGATAAGAGGCAAGCAGATGCTGCACGTCATCGCAGTTCTCGATGGCGTCCATGGCAAATTCGCTTCCTGCTTCGATACCCAGGCGCTCCGCCACTCGCTTTGCGGAAGCGGATATCATTGCATCCTCGGGCGCGTCGGCTTGCAGTGTACGTACGGCAGTTCTCAGCAGCATCTCATCGTGATTCATAGTCTCTCCTGTTCCAATTGCATGAGTCGTTTCTTCAATCTGGATCGGGTTTGATGAAGCGTCACAGCGACTACTGCCTGCGAGGTTCCCATCAGCTGTGCGATCTCACGATTGCCCAACTCTTCTACATATCTCAAGGTGAACATTTCGGCTGCCTTGGGAGACAACTCGCCAATTGCCAGCCTGAGCCAATCGCCGAGTTCCCTGCTTGATGCTTCAGCTTCGGGCGAACTGCCACGACCTGCAGTGGCTATTCCTGCTGCTTCTTCCAGCGGTTCCGCTGCCGCTGTCTTTCGCCGACGGAGCAGATCCAGCGCCCCGTTGATAGCCGCTCGATAAAGATAACTGCCCGCATTCGCAACAGGTGGTCCGTTACCGCCAATCATGCGCAGGAACACGACCTGAGCTACATCCTCCGCGTCGGCCATACTGCCCGTGATTCGATAGGCAGCCGTGAGAACGCGCCGGTGATGTTCTCGAAATAACTCCGAGAGCTGTTCCCGGTTTTCTGTTAACGGCATGATTGCGCTGCCGACGGCCATTTGTTCACCTTTTTGACTGTTCATAGAGATGACGCTGTAACCGGATAATTATTAATCCAGCTTGAAATAATTACGAAAGAAAAGCCCGGAATGTTCAGAACAAGCAGCAAAGAGCCGCAATTGATCTCTACAGGCGGAAAGTCAGCATAGTTATATCTCGTGGATGGCTTGAGAACAATGAGGGTGATTCGCAGGCAGCCGCGCTGCTCTAAATTGCCGATCGATGAGGTGCGGATCTATAGAACGATGCTGGAGCTCTTACCTCGATTAATGTGGCACGCAGAGTGGCTGGTTTGAATGATTGCCCAGCCACTCTTTCTTAAATCAAACGATAGATATCAGGCGAGACTAATAGTAAGAGCGGTTACTGAGGCTGGCGGAAATGTAAAGTGCAGCGTATCGCCACTCTGTTTAACAGACGTCGCAACAGGTCCGGCGACCATCGATTGTTCAAATGAATTGTGTGCGTGAATATCGGTTGCGGAAAGTACTCTGCCCGCGACCGAAGACACGTTGGCTCCTCGAAGCACGATTTCAGTTTCGCGCGAGGACGATGCATCGGCATTGACCACTGTCAATGTCAGAGATTTGCCTTTCAACGAAGCCGATCCATTCAATCCCCAAAAGGTCGATGGCTGGCCATCGCTCGTGTACTTTGCAGACGGTGATGAGAATTCGGTACGCAGGGACTGGCCTCCCTGGTGAGCCGAGTACATATCGAATACATGAAAGTTTGGGGTAACAACGAACTTATCTTCATGAGCAAGGAAAAGTGCGTTGATGCAGTTGATTAGCTGTGCGCATGCGGCCGTTGAGACCTTATCCGCATGGCGGTTGAAGATATCGAGGGTGAAGGCCGTAAACAGAGCGTCGCGAATTGTAACTTGCTGACTTAGGATGGAATCCTGAGATACCTCAGTTCCCTTCTTATACCAGGGACCATATTCGTCGATGACCAACTTGATTTTGTGTTCTTCATCATATTCCCCGATGGCGGCCCATTGATCCTGGATGATCTTTTCAATCATGTAGCCTTGTTTGAACACTTCATACCAATCGGCGATATCGAAATGCAAAGAGTCGCCCTTCGCCTCAACCCAATCTGTCGATTTTCCGCGGCTGAGATTCCAGGCATAGTAGTGGATCGACCAACCTGCAATCTTGTGGTCGCCCATGGAAAATGCCTTCTCAAAAAAGCCTCTTGTCCAGACCAGATCGTTGCCCGATGGGCCAGATGCGATGTATTCAAGTGGAAGCCCGTACTGAGGCACCCAGGCTGTGTAACGACGGAACTCCGAGGCGTAATCCTGCGGAGTAAAGTTGCCTCCGCAGCCCCAACTCTCATTCCCAATTCCCCAGAGCTTCACATTGTAAGGCTCTACAGAGCCATTCTTCGCTCTGTGATCCGCAAGGGTCGTGCTTCCTGCAGGCGAATTGCAGTATTCAACCCAGCGATCAAATTCAAGCGCAGACAGGCTGCGGACGTTGGCTGCCAAATATGGCTGCGTATTTGCCAGCTTGCAGAATCGAAGGAACTCATCCGTTCCGAAGGCGTTGCTATCGTAGATTTGAACAGCGTTGCTGGTCAGTCGCGAAGGTTCAAATTCATCAACCCAGAAGTTAGTGCGATTAGGCCGGTCCGAACCGACACCGTCTCGCCAATCATAGCTGTCGGCGAAACAGCCTCCTGGCCAGCGGACCATAGGCGCATGAATTTCATGAAGTTTGTCGACGAGCGATTTGCGAACGCCTTGAATGTTAGGGATGGTGGAGTTTTTCCCTACCCACACTCCGTCGTAGATGACTCCGCCGATATGTTCGATGAAGTGACCGTAGATATTAGGAGAGATTGTAGCTACCGGCTCTTCGATAAGCACTTCAATATGCGAGTCAGAGGCTGGAGCCGCCATGCCCAGACGATGCCCGACCAATGTGACTAAACCAGCCGCGCCGCCAGCTTTGAGAAACCCTCTTCTTTGCAAGTTAACTCCTGCTTTTCTCGATCTATTCCCGTCAGCAAAATTCCCCACGCTATCATATGCGATTAGCGATATGGCAGCGTGGGGAGTTGGATTCAGCGTGAGATTTAGAAAATCACCTTCAAAGCAAACTGAAGGATGCGGGGAGCATATGCTGCGCTTGGGTGAAGGAAGTTAGAGGCAACAATACCTTGGTCAGGTTCTCCATTCACGCATTCAGTATTGCCTGCGCTATTGGCGTTGTTGCCGTTTTGGCCAAAGCAGCCTGGTGAGTTATTTACGCCGGTGAATTGCGCATGATTGAAAACGTTGAATGCTTCTGCGCGAAACTCGGTTGTCACCTTTTTCCCAATGGCAAAATGCTTGAAAACACCCATGTCAAAGTTGGTAGTCTTTGGTCCGAAGAGTGAGTTACGTCCTGAGTTTCCGAATGTCAACCCTGTGGGTTCGTTGTAGGCAGCAGGGTTAAAGAGCAATGGGCCATAAACACCCGCCTGTCTTTTCGGTCCAGTGACATGATGTTTACTTACACCAGGAGCAAAATCGACATAAGATCCTGTCCCATTTCCATTGGCTACGCCAGCATTATCGTAGTAATACCCGTTCACAATGCTAAAAGGCTTTCCTGTCTGAAACGAAGTGATACCAGACCATTGCCAACCGCCAAGGATAAGTCTGGTCGCCCGATTGTACTGTTGCAGCAATGGCAGAGTGTAGATGTAGCTGAAATTAAGAATCTGCCGTTGATCAAGGTTAGAACTAGCACGATTAGCTTTGAGGTTATAGGTATCCACAAAGTTCCCATCGTACCGGTCAGAAGCGTTGTCGATGGCGTGGCTATAAGTATAGGCCAAGGTCAACTCCAGATTTGCTGCAGTGCGACGTCCAGAAACCTGGAGCGCATTGTAATTAGAACTGGCCCCCTGACCAATTCCTGTGATGGTATCCCAACCAGGGAAATTCTGCCGGTACTGATCTACATTTACATTGCCGCAGGCTACATTTAAGTGGAGGAGTGCATCGCCTGCAACAAGGTTTCCTGCCGAGTTATAAACCGGACCACCATTGGCTGCCATTCCGCAATCTTGGTTAGTGATTGGAATACCTGCGGGATAGGGGTTTGTAGCCTGGTTAAGATCATGAAGTTGGTTGAGATCATTTTGAAGTGTGAGATGTGTTCCCTTGCTGCCCACATAGGAAACAGTCACAATAGTGTCTTTCAATATTTCCCGTTGGATGTCGAGATGATATTGCTGCATGTACGGCCATCGGACTTTATCTGTGGGGATGGAATTTACCTCTAGCGGGAAGTACTCGCCACCACCACCGATATTTTTATAACCCTGAATGTAGAACTGGATCGGGGTTTGAACGAGCGGTGGCTGATTTTCAAGCGATTCCGCATTGGCTTCGTTGCCGTTGGTGTGCTCGTAGAAAATGCCATAGGCGGCGCGAATCGCCGTCTTGCCATTGCCAAAGGGATCATAGGCAAAGCCGACGCGTGGCGCAGGGTTGAATAAGTGACCTTTCATGCAACCCTTGGGCACAGTACCGACGCCGCACTGAACTATACCGCTGAGATTATTGATGCTTTGTCCTGGACCGAAATCGAGATTGCCATTGTCCGGATCTACGGTCGGCATATTGGCTGGGTTGAAGGCTGAAGGGTCAAAGTTATAAGCAAGATTGTTCTTCTCCGTATACAAACCAAACAGACTCATGCGCAAACCAAGATTGAGCGTCAGCTTCTTGTTGACGTGCCAGTCATCCTGAATGAAAGGTTCGAAGATTTTGAACTTGAAGTGGTACTTCGGTTCTTGATTCGATTGTGTGTAATTTGCGATATCGCCGACCAGGAAATCCGCGAAGGAATTGCCTGTACTAGGAGGACCACCATTCGTTTGGGGTGCGGTATAGAAACTTCCACCATTTCCATTGAAGCTTAAGATGCCCTGCGTGTTGAGTTCTGCGTCTTCGTTCTTCTGATTTGCGGTGAAGTAGAAGCCGAATTTGAGGTTGTGGCTGTGAAGTAGCTTGGTTACGGTGTCCCTATAAGTATAGGTCGGGTTTGAGTTGTAGAACGGGACCGGTCCTGCATCCTGAACCAGAGATCCGAAGCTTTCTCCGCCGCCAATACTGAAGGACGGAATCTTGCCCCCGAAGTTGTTATTGAAAAGGCCGGTCATGGTCAGGCCAGGAGGAAGGTTACCAGCATTTGTGGTGTTGGTGATAGAGAGATGGTTAGCTCCATAGCCAACCATGAACTCATTGGTCAACGTATTAGAGGGGGTCCAGTTCAGATTGAACACCATCGATATGCCTGGTCCAAGCTCATGCCCTGGAATGCCAGGCAGGTTCGATATAGCCCATGGAGTCGATGTTAAGTAAACCTGATCTGTCGAATCATGAATATAGCGGAAGGAGGCATGCAGCTTTGAATTGATCTGATGATCAATCTTGAAAAGCTCTTCATGGGAAGTGTAGGGTGCGCCGGCTGCCATCTGGAAGTATGGCAACCCATTAAACGTCGTGTTCGGCAGCGGAATGAGATTCAGGAAGATATTTGCATTGGTTGTATCGATGTAAGGAGCCACATTATTGCCAGGAAAACCTACAAGGTTGCCCGTTGCTGGGTCTGTGGAGTATGCAGGGCAGTCGGGATAGAGCGTCGGAGTTCTAATGAATGGTGTTCCTGCGGTAGGACAAAGCGTACCGTTGTAATCGCCTGCCCTTTCCGCTGCGGTCGGAATAGGAGTGTTGTAAAAACCCGGGACGTTCTCCCTGCGAAGCTCTTCCGAATAGAAGAAGAAAGTTTTATCATGTCCGTTGTAGACATGAGGGATGTAGACTGGGCCACCGATCGTACCACCGAAATCGTGCTTTTTATAGGCTTGAATAGGCTCGCCAGCAGGATTGAAGTAATTAGCCGCATTGAAGAATTGGTTGCGAAGGAATTCAAACACTTCGCCATGCAAGTGATTCGTACCTGATTTTGTAACCGCCTCGATAGCGCCTGAACCGCTACGGCCATATTGGGCGTCATAGCTGGAGGTAAAGACTTGTACCTGATCCAGAGCATCCACATTCGGGAAGACATTGAGGTTAGACATGCTGCCTGAGTCCATGACATCGCCGCCATCAACTTCCCAGTTGTTGTACTCAGTACGTCCACCATTGATTGAGTAAGAGACACTGCCACCGGGCCCAGTTTGTCCTTCGGATTGGCCAGTCTGATTACTGACGCCCGGGGAAAGCTCAACCAATTGAACAAACGACCGTCCATTCAATTCCAATTGTGTAATTTGTTTTGCTGTGATTGTTGTCGAGAGTTCAGAACTCTGGGTCTCAATGGTGCCCGCGGAGGATCCCTCCACCGACACTTCTTCGGTCTGACTACCTACTACTAATTTGGCATCGATACGTGCGTTCTGTCCGACACGAATCACAATGTTCGAGGCCACATATTTTTCAAAGTTGGGAGCAGTGACGGTCACGACGTAAGTGCCTTCACCAAGTGCCTGCACCAGGTAATCGCCTGCTGCATTGGTTATGGTTTCGCGGCGGATACCGTGTTCACTGTTGGAGACGACTACTTTGGCTCTGGGCACCACTGCATCCGAACTATCTCGTACAGTTCCGGTGATGGACCCGTTGACTTGGGCAAGCAGTGGTAATTGGCAACAGAATATACTCGCGATTAATAGCGCGAATAGGGCGGACTTGAATCGCATAGCTGGCTCTCCTGGCAATACAGTGTTGAAATTTGATGTGCTCACGGGTATGTGCGTTCGAACGACGCTCTTACTTACCAGCGACGCAAAAATACTACAACATTTTTGAAACGTTTAAAAACCCAACTTTTCAGGATCGTAAAAAACACTTTCCTGGCGCTCACAACCTGATCTATGGGCGCTTGGTTGTCTCTCGTTGGATCAGGGCTGGTGAGATACGCACGGTCAAAGGCTCACCCGTCAGTTTCCCCTCAACTCTGTCGATAAGCATGGTTGCCGCGCGTTTACCTATCTCATAACTTGGCTGAACGACGGTTGTCAAATGTGGATGAAAGGCCATCTCTTCCATAAAGTCATCAAACGTTGCCAAGCCAATATCGGCGGGGCAACGTACACGGAGCTCTTCAAAAGCTTTCAAGACGCCCAGAGTCATGACTCCATTGCATACAAAGATGGCGGAAGGGCGAGTAGTCCTCTGCAGCAACTCCTTCGCTAACCGATAGCCCGATTCCTGGCGAAAATCTCCTTCGACAATCAAATCGTCTCGAATTTCAAGACCCGCTGCTCGCAAAGCACGCTTATAACCCTGGAGCCGCTCTTTGGCTGTTTGTAACTTCAAATCACCTGTGATAATCGCAATGCTTTTGTACCCTGCTTGAATCATGTGCTGCAGGCATTCGAAGCTGCCTCGTGCATTGTTCAGCAATACCGCGTCGGTCTTAACCGAAGGAACCGCGCGGTCTACGCAGACAACGGCTATTCCTGCCTCAATAGCACTCTGAATGTGAACCGAATTTGTACCTGATGCTGGCGCCAGTAGAATCCCATCCACGCGCCTGGAGCGCAGCGTAGAGAAGACCTCTTGCTCCCTGGCGATTTGCTCGTCGGTATTGGCGGTCAGCAGCAGATAACCACATTCAAATGCTTTGTCCTCCGCTCCTCGGATGATCTCCGGGAAAAACGGGTTTGTGATGTCTGGCTGCACCATCGCAATCATGCATGTTTGCCTGACCTTAAGGCTTCGTGCGATTTCATTGGGATGATATTGCAGTTCTTCGATTGCAGCTTCTACTCGTTCACGGAGTGTAGTACTTACCCGTGCTGTACTTCGAATAACATTCGACACCGTGGCGATCGATACACCAGCGCGTTTCGCTACGTCTACGATCGTGGGCATAGTTCAGATATCCAAGACAATTAAAGTTGAAACGTACTGTGCTTCCCTCACGCGGGATTTACTCCTGCAAAGGAAATTACCAACGGCGATTTCATTGCGATACAAAAACGTCTACCGTAAGACCGTGCCGTTTGAAGCGATTAGAATGCCGATTTACCGTTACAGACGTTTTATTATTAAACGTTTAAAAAAGCAAGAGGAAATCATAAAAATGATCAAAATAGGTTAAATCGATCAAATGACCCTCCCAACAAGCCAATCAAGCATAGGTTGCTTGATTGGCCTGCGCGCGCATGGCTACGGGTTCTTTCCGGCATTGCCTGGGCCGCCGACTGGATAGATTCGAGGTATTCTCTCTTCCACTGAGGGCAATGGGGGAAACGCTGCATGGGGCTCCGTTTGATACCAGTACGCTACTGAAAACATATTGTCTGAGCGGGCATTTGCATGGCCGTGTTCAATGGTCGCTTTGAATGACCTGGTGAATGGAATGGGTGAGTCCAGATGGAATCTGTACACTGATGAGCGACTACCAGCTAACTCTTCCCCTTTGACGGGCGCGCCGAAACTCGCATACGAAAATGGATGGCTGCCAAAGTCCCAGGCTCCCAGAAAGTAGTCTTCTGTACCTGTTCCATTGATAGACGGCGTCTTTTCTCCATCGACGAAGAACATATCATCGCCTTCGCCCCACCAACCATCCTGATTCTGCAGCACGGACATCGTCACGCCTACAAAGTGACCGCGGCCTGTCGCTTCCATCCAGACGTAGTTGCCATCGCCATTGAGGTTTTTCTTGTCGTTGACGAGGGGATCGCCATTACTCTTCCAGTCCGTTGTCCAACCTTTTGCCGGAGTAGCCTGTCGGTACTCTGCATGAAAATACAGGGTGTCAGACGGCAATGGTTGAGAGTAAGCGCGATAGTCGATGTTGTAGTAAAAGGAGTCAACATCCTCCTGCCCTTGATTCGTTACCGTGATACGGGCTTTCTTCCGGAAAGGCATCTGGAAGAAAGCGTTCAAGGCCTTGTCGGGTGCGACGGACAAGGGCGCGGACTCATAGAGAAAATACTGGCCTAGACCAAGGCCGAAAAAATCTCCGATAGGAGCTTCCACGCTTGGGGAGGATTCATCGTCCCAATACATGCGGAGTACAAGTTTTTTGAGATGGAGGTCTTCAGGTGAGGCGATGGTGAACCAGATATGCGTAATGATGCCCGGTCCAGATTCATCCAGAATAGTGGCTGTTGCCCCGGCGGCTATGTGGATCGCATCGGCATTCGCCCCGGTACGGTCATAACTCGACACCCGCTTTTGCACGTATGCATGCGGAGTTATCAGCCCGGCCATTATTCCACCTGTTCCATCTGCTCCACTCTGGGCGGACGAAATACCTGTCGCGGTCAGCAGACCCAACACCAGCGTCGTGAGTGTAAACATACGTCTGCAAAGAATCCTCAAATTACACATTCCTTCTCCATGTCCATCTAAACTTTGGAGAAGTCTACTCTCACGCTTTAAACGTTTCAATACTTAATGTACGATGGGGCATCGAGACCGCCCCTGTATACGCCTTACGGGAATCCTGTCAGCTCGAATCGGAAGACGAATGAAACTACGACTGCATTTACTCATCCTCTTGACTGCCCTTTTTGCGCCTTCTATCTTCGCGCAGAGTTCGGACTGGGTACGTCCAGCAAAAGCCGGCGACCCGTTGATCTGGGGCCGCAAAGATGGCATTGTCTTTGGCCTTCCCTCCCCTGGAGGGATGCCTGGGCCTCGCGGCTTGATCCGCATCGGTACAATCGACCGCAGCACCGGCGAGGCGAACCTACTGAATTTTGTCGCCGTTGAGCCAGCAACAAAAGGCAAGAAGCTGCGAGGAGACCGTATGGGTTTCAGCGAGCTTGAAAAGAGCAAACTGGATCACGGAATGAATGGGGCGCGCTTGTGGGTCTCGGCGAGCAGCTCGGCCGATATGGCGGCATCACAACAGGTCCAAAACGTAAGTGGAACTATAGAGACAAAACATGAGGACGGCCACGACGTAGAGATTCTCTCAGTACGGGTTGAGATTGAGCGCTTCACGCAAAATGGAGCTCATGTTTATCTGCTGCTATCGATCCGAAGCGATCACCCTGACGAAGTGCGCTTTGCTGCATACCCCTACAGCGACAGCAAGCCACTCGATGAGGTTGTGTTTACCGCAACCATGGGAGCATACGAGCGGCTGCGACTGCTATGGTTGAAAAATCGTGTTGTCGACAGCCGGAAACTGTACGATCCGTACGCGGGTTATGATTTTGCGGAGAAGGATACCTATCCGTTGCAGGAGATGCTGCGCGACAGTCAGGGTAATCCGATCGCTCTTTGCACATCCAGTGAGCGAACTCCGTCCCAATCACGGAATCCAGATGCAAAGGCGAACTGGTATTACGCCGGTCCGAGAATCACACAGTATTGGACTATCCCCGCAAAAGACATCGCGCCTAATTTACGAGTAAGGGTGAATGGCCGCCACACGTACTGGCAATCGAAGAATGAAATTCCAGGCGGAACAACGTTTGAAAATTTTGAATTGCGCGAACAATTCAGCCCTGGGCAAACATTCATCTTTGGCGTTAGTCAGAATGAGCCCTTTGCCTGGAAGCCTGCTCTCACCGATCTTGGGCCTGAGGCTCACTTGGAGTGAGCCTCGCCTAAAATGAGGGCCATACAACAACGCCAAGCTCGATAGGATTCTGTGACTTAGGGCACTGTTAGCGAAAAAGCTGCCTTTAGAAAATCTTAACTTGCTGATTCTAAAGGAATAGTGTTGAATGTAATGATATGCCGCAAACCGGAACCGTAATCCTGCTGGTGTTCGTTCTGCTGATAGCAGCCCTGCTGCTTGTCGTTATGCAGCTTACGCGGCTTGGGTATCTGGTTCGGACATCTATTCCTGATCGTCCACGCCGTCGTGTCTTTCTCGCGTCGGTCGCCTTTTTCTTTACCTTTCTTTCGGTTCGTGTGCTGGTCTCTTTCGTCGTTCGGGGGGATGGTCCCTTCAAATGGGTGATGATGGGCGGCAAGCATATTCATCATCTGGTTTGGGGCATCCTGATTCTGCTCTTTGTTGGCTACGGCTGGCTGCTCGATCTGGGCCGCGCACACTCACCGATCTCGATATTGCTGAGTCGCATCATGTCCATCAGTTATGGAATCGGCGCAGCGCTCACCCTGGACGAGTTCGCCCTTTGGCTTAATCTTGACCCCGACGTTTACTGGGTCAAGACCGGCGGCCGCCTCAGCATCGATGCAGTCATTCTCTTCGGCTCCCTGCTCATGATTGGAGCCTGGGGCGCGCCCTTTTTCCAATCGCTGCAGAAGCTCTGGCTCAAGGGCGGGATGCTCCGCCACAATGTATCCAAACCGATCAGGCGCGTGCGGTGGCCTCGTCGGCGTAAAGGTCCGCGATCAACCCCGCGTATCGCTCCGTAATCACTCGCCGCTTCAATTTCATTGAAGGCGTAAGCTCTCCCGAATCCAAAGCCCACTCGTCGGCCACCACGCGGAAGCGCTTCATCGTTTCAAAGTTGGCCAACGTCCCATTTACACGATCCACGATGTCTTTGTAGAGCGCGATTACACGCGCATCCGCTACCAGTTCGCGCCGTGTCTGCGCCGGAATTCCTTCGGTCTGCGCCCATGCTTCCAGAGCTGCAAAGTTTGGTGAAATCAGTACACATACAAACTTGTGCCTGTCGCCGACCAGCGCAGCCTGACCAATCAGCAGGTTAGTCTTCAGCTTGCTCTCGATTGGTTGCGGAGCCACCAGCTTACCGCCCGATGTCTTCAGCAGTTCTTTCTTGCGATCAGTAATGTAGAGAAACCCGTCGCCATCAATCTTCGCGATATCCCCGGTCATAAACCATTGCTCGGTATCGAAGCACTCATTCGTAGCCACGAGCTTCTGCCAATAGCCCTGAAAGATTCCGGGCCCACGCACTAGCAATTCATCATCCGCCGCCAGCTTGCACTCAACATTCGGTAGCGGCTTGCCGACGGAACCCATACGATGCGAAACCGGAGTATTGATTGCGATCACCGGCGAGGTCTCCGTCAACCCATAGCCCTCAAGCACTGAAATCCCCACCGAAGCAAACCAGTTTCCCGTATCGATTCCCAACGGCGCTCCGCCTGAGATAAACGTATGCACGCGTCCGCCAAATGCCTCGCCAATCTTGCTGTAGACCAGCTTGTTCGCAATCTTCCATGTCAGAGAGCCTGGAGTTTTTCCATCAAGCACGTCTCCCTGATGCCTGGCTCCAACACCCACCGCCCAGGCCAGAATGCGAGCCTTCATCTTCGACGCTGCTGACTTCTGCTCCACGCCCTGCCGAATCTTTTCGTACACCCGAGGCACTCCCACAAACACCGTGGGCCGCACCTGCTTCATTGTCGCGGGCAGCTTATCGAACTGTGGACAATATGCAATCTGCGCGCCGTAGAAAAACATCGCGTAGTCCAGTGCGCGCGCCGTTATGTGTGATAGCGGCAAAAACGAGATGCATCCATCTTCCGGAGTGAACCCGAATTCCTTTGTCGCAAAGCATGTGTTTGAAGCGATATTTCCATGCGTCAACATCACGCCCTTCGGCTCGCCCGTCGTGCCGGAAGTGTAGATCAGCGTCGCCAGATCTGAAGCCCTGGTCGATCGCACCAGCGCATCAAACTCCGCGTCCGTATCAGCGGAACCCAGTCCGCCGGACTTGCCTTCCGCCGCGCGCATCAGCGCTGCAAAACTCACTGCATCCGCCGGAGTGTTCGCGGAGTCCATCATCACCACATGCTCAAGCGACAATCCATCCGCATTCGTTAGCACGGCGGCCGCAACCTTGTCATACTGCGCACGCGTGGAAACCACAACGACACGACTCGCGGAGTCACGCAGCAGCTCGCCAATCTGTTCCGAGGTCAGCGTGGGATAAATCGGCACGTCTACGGCGCCAATCGCCAGCGTGGCAAAATCTGTAATCGCCCATTCCCAGCGATTTTCGCTCAGGATGGCAATGCGGTCGCCACGTCCAATTCCCCATTCAAGAAAGGTCTTTGCCAGCGCCCGCACCCGCTGATAAATCTCACCCGAAGAGATGCCCTGCCACTCGCCGCCATCGTCCTGCCAAAGCAACATGCGGGAACGATTCGTTCCCGCTACGCGCAGAAACAGATCGTTCACCGTCTGCAGCGCATTTCCCTCACTGCTGAACTTGCCGGCGCGCGCCAGTGGGGTCGTCGCCGCCAACTTGCCGTTCGCATCCACATTCATCTGGTTCATAGAACACATCTCCGGGCCTATCCACTTTGCGCCGATCCACGGGCGCTAACGTGCAAGTGTATCAGCGCGGAGCATGGGAGCGCCCGCGGAATGCTATCGCACTCCCGCAGCGTTAGCTTCTACGGTACTATCCACTCAAAGATGTCGAAGCAGAAATAAGGTGTCAGTCCGCGCAGACGCATTGCTTACAGAACGTATGATTCATTCGATGCGCAGTAATCATCAGCGAACTGCCCAGGAAAGTAATCGCGACCTCCGCCCAATGCGATGGCAGCAAATCGCCCCACCAGGCCGCCGCAAAGATGCAACCCAGACCCGCAGCCATGAGCAGCAACACTCTCGCTCTGCGATGCTTGCGAAAGCCCCGGAGCAGAGCAATCGCTCCAAGCATGGCTACCGTCAAGGCGAGCGTCCTGTGTACTCTCTCTTCCGAAGGAAGCAGGTGAGCCAGCACGACTGAAAATGAAAGCAGTACGGGCGTCAAAATGCAATGAACTACACACAACCCTGAAGCCCATATTCCCAGCCTGTCTGCCCAGGACACTGAACTCCCAATAACTACTGCCCGTGATGATGCGCACATGTTCAAATTTTACCAACATGCGCATGAACGAATGACAAAATTGTTGTACCCGGGAACCATTGGCCCATGATTCTTCGTTCTATTCCCTGCAATCGCAATTAAGATAAGGTCCATAACGCAATGAGCACATCTGCTACACAATCCGAAGCACCTGGCGCGGCCACTCCGCGAGCAGCGTTGTCGATGCGTGAAGTTCTGCGCATCACGACTATGCGCCGCCTCTGGTATGCGCAGATCGTCTCTAATCTGGGAGACTTCGTAGCACTCTTTGCCGTCATTGGCCTGCTCACGTACAAACTCCACGCAACCGCTCAGCAAGTCACCGGCGTCAACATTGCGTATCAAGTGCCGATCGCCATCCTCGGCATTCTTGCCGGAGTTTTTGTCGATCGCTGGCCTCTGAAGCGCACGCTTATCTCCAGTGACGTCATACGTGGATTACTCTGCCTGCTCCTGCTCGTCTCCACGCAGATCTGGCACTTCTACGTCATTCTCGCAGCCATCAGCGTCGTCTCCAGCTTCTTCGGTCCAGCACAGGGCGTTGTGATCCGAGAAGCTGTTCCCTTCCACGGCCTGCGCTCTTCTAACGCGCTCATGCAGCAGGTCATGTTCATCATGCGTATCATCGGCCCCGCTGCTGCAGGCGTCCTTGTAGGAATGCTTGGCTGGCGTGCCTGCTATATTGTCGATGCCGCCAGCTTCTTTGCTTCGGCATGCTTTATCGCATCTGTCACGATCAAGCGTTCGCCTGCTGTCCATCAGCACACGGCTACTGAGGACAAAGGTGCAGTCGCCAAAATCTGGCATGACATGCAACAAGGCTTGTCGTTTATTCTTCACCACGCTGGCCTGCTCTTCGTCATCCTCGCACTGGCTGCGGGAATGTTCATCATGGGCTGCTTTGGCCCGCTGATCGCCGTGTATGTTCGTGATTCAATCCACGCCGGAAATACGATCTACGCCTGGGCATCGGGCCTGATCGGCGCTGGAATTCTTTGCGGCATCAACCTGCTCAACACCTTCGGCACAAAGATCAAGAACACTATTCTCGTCTACTCCGGCCTGCTCGGAATCGCCGCTGGATTAGTTTTACTCTTTGCCGTAACTGCCGTATGGAGCACCTTGTTTGGAGACTTCATCATTGGTTTTTCCGTAGCTGGAATCATCATTCCTGCACAGACTCTTATGCAGCAGGAAACGCCGCCAGAGTTGATGGGCCGCGTCGGCAGTACCATGATGTCCGTTATCTTTTCGGCGCAAATTCTCGGCTTGCTTGTCTCCGGCGCTTTAGCTCAGGCCACCAGTGTACGTACAGTATTTGCGCTCTGTGCCGTGGTATTGGTTCTCTTCACCCTGATCGGCAAATTTTTCATGGAACCCAAAACCAGCAAATAGTTTGATTTGGCCTGGCTGTTTGCATCGCTTTCACTGCTTTCATTCGCATCCGCCAGTTTTGCTTCGGAGGGCACAGCAGTCACAACCATAGCAACCTGCGCTACGAGCAGAGAACGGCCGCACTGGCAGTGTGGCCGTTCGTTTCGTTGTAGGCTGTAACTTTCTTCCGTGTATTCGCGTCGGATGAATGGCGAGTCTGGAATGACGAGTCAAAAGTTGAGGGATCCATCATATTCAATTCAGATATCACTCAGGATGACCGGGCAAAGAAGACGACGCGGCGAGCCTTTGTGGCCAGCGCAACGCTTGCAGCATGTGTGTCTATGCTTTTGCTGCGAAAGACTTCCGGCGTCGAGGCGAGCGATACGACTCATGGCACTCCTGACGAAGTCACCATCGTCAACTTCAGTAATGACGGCAAGAATCTCTCCAAAGAGACTGTTGCAAAGATTGTGAAAACGGATAAAGAGTGGCTCCAGCAATTGGGTAGAAACTCCTATGACATCGCCCGCCAGGCGGATACAGAGATGCCCTACTCAGGCGTCAGCCTCAAAGAACATAATGCAGGCATCTTTCGCTGCGTCTGTTGTAATACGGCGCTGTTTAGTTCGCAGACAAAGTTCGATTCCGGCACAGGCTGGCCAAGTTTCTGGGCGCCGATTGCGAAGGAAAATATTACCGAGGTAGTGGATGATTCACTCGGCATGGAGCGCACAGAGGTCAAGTGCATACGATGCGAAGGGCATCTGGGCCACGTCTTCAACGATGGACCGCAGCCCACGGGTCTGCGCTACTGCATGAACTCGGCTTCGATGCGGTTTGTAAAAGCGTAATCACTCCACCGTTAGAGATTTATCCATATACATATCTCTTTTTACATCTACTCAAATCTGCAAGAGTAAGAGATACTCATTTTCGTGAGAGTATCCGCAATGGAAAAGTTCACAACCCGCCTCGTCGCCAAAGGCCCTAACGGTGCCTGGACTCACCTGATCATCCCCTTTGACGTGGTGAAAGTCTTTGGCAGCAAAGCCCGCGTCCCGGTTACAGGCACGCTTAACGACATCAGCTTTCGCAACTCCGTCATGCCCGTAGGCGACGGTACGCATTACATGAATATCAACAAGGAATTACTTGCGGCGGCCAATACCAAAGCAGGTGAGTTGGTTCAGGTCACGATGGCCATTGATAAGGCTGAGCGAACGGTAGATGTCCCTGAGGAATTGCAAAAGTCCTTGAAGAAAAACAAGGAAGCAGCCAGCTTCTTCGATTCCCTTGCCTACTCACACAAAAAGGAATATGTAGATTGGATCGTGAGCGCCAAAAAGCCTGAGACAAAGACTGCGCGAGTCGATAAAACAATCGAAATGCTCCACGCAAAGCAACGCCGCGACCGTTAATTCATCCATAAGATTGAACTAAATTCCCGAACCTACTTGCGGGACAATCAGCCGAATTCCTGTGTAAGAAACCCGAACCTTCCCTTCTGAGTCTTCTCAGGCAGTTCGCCGCGCGGATAATCATTCTGAAGGCATATCAAACACAGGATGAGTATGACTTATGTTTATAACTAAAAATCGAGATGAAGTTACTTCCGTGATGTATAACTCCTCTTATAATTTGCAGATTATATGAATATCTAAAATACTGAAAATAATAGAATTTCTAAGACAAGATGTTCCACGTGGAACATCTCTCATTTTCGACGATTGTCGATCGTGAGAATTGCTCTACGTGGAACATTCTGAAAGCTGTCAGACCTGTGTTTTCGGTGTCAGGCGGATCAAGTTTTTGGCCAATTTGTCCCATTGGGTCAGCAAAACATTGGCGCAGGAACTGGCCGTTTTTGTGGAATGCAGTTCGACTAACTCACGGATTGAGTGCTGCGCAGTATAGTCCAACTCATCGTATTTCTCCGCAAGCAAAAACTCGGGATGGTAGTAGTTTTTCTCTATAAATGCAGCTTTGTCGTCGTAAACCCACGCCAATCCACCCGTCATTCCTGCTCCGAAGTTGATGCCGGTGTCGCCGAGAATTACAACGAGGCCGCCGGTCATGTATTCGCAGCCGTGATCGCCACAGCCTTCTACAATTGCGAGTGCGCCGGAGTTGCGGACGGCGAAGCGTTCGCCTGCGCGGCCTGCGGCATAGAGTTCGCCGGAGGTGGCACCATAGAGCGCGACGTTGCCGAGGATTACGTGCCTGGTACTTTCGCGGGCTGCTCGACCCTCGCCTTTGAGGATGAGTTCGCCACCGCAGAGGCCTTTGCCAACGAAGTCATTGGCGATACCTTGCAGCTTGAGTGTCATGCCCGCAACCGCGAAGGCTCCGAAGGACTGACCGGCAACTCCCTTTAGATCGAAGTGCAAAGCTGAGCCGGAAGCCGTTGGGTTGTTGGTTTTGAACTTGGCTATCTCACCAGCGAGACGCGCGCCTAATGTGCGGTTTTCGTTGGTGATATGCGTGGAAAGCGAGAACGGCTGATTGGATTTGTAGGCCGCGAACGCGGGCTCTACCCATGCATCATCAATGGCTGGATGTTCTTCGGGACGGTCGTTGCGCCCGCCCTGCCAGCGGATAGGCGCGCCGCTCTGGGCCAGCGTGGCTGCACCGAGGATGGGTGCGAGGTTGAGTCCGCCTTCAAAACGAACCTGTTCGAGCAGATCGGTACGACCGGTTGCGGCAGCCAGCGAGGGCAGGCCGAGCGAGGCGAGCAACTGCTGGAGTTCGTGGGCGAGTTCGTCGAACATGCGAACGACGTGCTCCGGCTTGCCGCGGAACTTGGCGCGCAACTCGGGCTTCTGGGTTGCGATGCCAGTCGGGCAGGTGTTGAGATGGCACTGACGTGCCATATCGCAGCCAAGAGCTACGAGGACGGAGGTGCCGAATGCGAACTCATCCGCACCGAGCAGGGCGGCGATCAGGATGTCGCGTGCCGTGCGCAGACCGCCATCCGTACGCAGACGGACACGACCGCGCAGACCGTTGTGGATGAGAACCTGCTGGGCCTCGGCAAGACCAAGTTCCCAGGGATCGCCTGCGTACTTGATGCTTGAGAGTGAGGATGCACCAGTACCTCCAGTATGTCCGGCGATAACGATGTAGTCCGCGTAGGCTTTGGCGACGCCTGCCGCTACAGTTCCGACTCCCCATTCAGAGACCAGCTTGACGCCTATGGTAGCGCGGGGATTGACGCGCTTGAGGTCGTAGATGAGTTGAGCGAGATCTTCGATGGAGTAGATGTCGTGATGCGGCGGTGGCGAGATGAGCTGCATGCCGGGCTGCGCGTGGCGCAGGCGAGCGATAAGCTCCGTGACCTTGTAGCCGGGGAGCTGGCCGCCTTCGCCGGGCTTGGCGCCCTGGGCAACTTTGATCTCGATTTCTTCGGCGTGAATCAGGTATTCCGCGGTGACGCCAAAGCGACCGCTGGCTACCTGCTTGATCTTGTTGTTGAGCAGCGATGGTGCTCCGTCGATGTCGGCATACACTGCGGGGTCTTCGCCGCCTTCGCCGGTGTTGGAGCGGGCGCCAAGCAGGTTCATGGCCTGCGTAATGGTCTGGTGAGCCTCAGGTGAGAGCGAACCAAAGGACATGGCCGAGGCGATGAAGTTCTTGACAAGGCTGCCGGGAGCTTCGACTTCTTCCAGCGAGAACTCGGGACCGGCGGGACGAATCTCCAGCAAATCGCGAATGGCTGCGGGCTGGGTATCGGTAGCCTGCGTCGCGAAAGCAGACCAGGGCGTCAGCGCGAGCGCTGCTCCCTGCTTCGTTGAACCCATCGCTGCCTGGAGCGCACGAACTGTCTGAGGTTGCCAGGCGTGAGGTTCTGCTTCCTCCGCTTTGCGGAAACGGACGAAACCGTAGTCTGGAAGATCTTTGGTGGTGGGTGCGATGGCGGTTGGAGTTACGAGCGTGCCGTTGTCATCGTCGCTTGCGTTGGCTGGTTCCGGAGCAGGCACTGCCGATCGCCAGGATTGGCGAACTGATTTTTCTACTTCGGCAAAACCTATACCGGAGAGTGGGGATGGAGTGCCGAAGAAGCATTTGTCGATGACTTCGTCGGAGAGGCCGAGAGCATCGAAGAGATGAGCTCCGCGATAGCTATCGACGACGCTGATACCCATCTTGGACATGACCTTGGCGAGGCCGAGTTCCAAGGCGTGGAGCATGTTTGCTTCCCCGTTTTCAGGCGTCAGGGCTCGTGCAGTTTCAAGGGCCAGCCAGGGACAGATAGTTCCTGCGCCCATGCCGAGGAGGAGGGCGACGTGATGAATATCGCGGCAATCACCGGCTTCGACGGCTAACCCAACTTCAGTGCGGATACCAGCGCGAATGAGGCCGATGTGAACGGCGCCAAGAGCCATCGCCATAGGGATGGGCAATGCGGATTCGGAAGCAGCGCGATCAGAGAGGACAAGAACTTTCTTGCCTTCGCCGATAAGTTCTACGGCACGATGGAGGAGTGCATCCAATGATGCTTCGAGCGTGCCCTCCGGCGAAAAGACACAATCGAGGATCTCAAGCGGCAGTTCATTCGCGAGAGAATGCTGCTGATGCTTCAGCGCATACATCTCGGCCAACGAAAGCAATGGCGAAGAAAGCGAGAGACCGGGAAGTGGCTCGCGTGGCTCGAAAATATGCGGCCAGGGGCCCAGGCGAGTATGCATTTGCAAAACGACTGCTTCGCGCAACGGATCGATAGGAGGATTGGTTACCTGGGCGAAGCGCTGGCGGAAAAACGAATATACAGGGCGAGGCGAACGGGCCAGCGGAGCGACAGGAGTGTCGTCTCCCATGGACCAGATGGCTTCTTTGCCCTCGGCGGCCATAGGCGCGAGCATCATGCGCACTTCTTCGCGCGTGTAGCCGAAACGATGTTGAAGGTGATTGAGTTCGACGGCATCCAGAAGATCGCTTGGATTTTCTGCGGCGACTAGGGGCGCATCGCTCTGCACGAGGTCTTTGTAGTTGCTGTTCTTATCGAAACGGGCGAGCAGTTCTTCGTTTTCAAGAAACTCGTGTGTTTCGAGATCGACGAGAATCATCTGGCCGGGGCCGAGGCGCCCTGAGTGGGTGATTTTTTCAGGGTCCATATCGACGAGACCCGCTTCAGAACCCGCGACTACGAGACCATCTTCATCAATGGCAAAGCGACAGGGACGAAGACCGTTGCGGTCGAGGATGGCTCCGACCTGGCGGCCGTCGGCAAAGGCCAGGGCAGCGGGGCCGTCCCAGGGCTCAACGCAATCTCCGCTGTACTGGAGAAAGGAAGAGGTGTTGCCGTGGTTGGCCGGCGGGACGAGCATACGCAGCGATTCGGCGACGGTGCGACCATTTTGCGAGAGAAGTTCGACGACTTCATCGAGCGAGGTGGAGTCGGAACCGCCTTCGGTGAGAACGGGATGCAGGTCGAGCGGAAGGGTCGCGGCACGCGCGTCCATACGGGAGCGATTGCCCCAGATGGTGTTGATTTCGCCGTTGTGGGCGAGCGTGCGGCATGGCTGGGCACGGTCCCAACTAGGGAGAACGTTGGTGGCGTAGCGCTGATGAAAAACGGTGAAGGGCGTCTTGAACTCGGGGTTTTCAAGATCCGGATAAAACTGCGGCAACAGACGTCCGGCGCATAAAGCCTTATAGATGATAGTGGACGACGAGATCGATGCAACGTAGCCGGGCAGCGCTGAGCGCTCGAACTGCTTGCGCGCGAGGTAGAGGCGACGATCGAAATCAGTGAGGTCGGCATCTTCGTCCGAGGTGACAAGGACGTGCCAGATATTGGGCAGCGTAGAGGCGGCGATGGAACCGAGAATCTGCGGACATATCGGGACAGGGCGCCAGGCAAGCACGGCAATCTGCTGAGCGACAAAGGCCGCTTCAAGCTCATCACGCGATGCTAGAGATTCGCCCTCCAGGAAGACGACTGCGACGCCGAGGGGCCTTTTGCGGTCGAGCTCAATACCGAGCGGCAGCAGCAGAATATCCCGCGGAATAGCAGTCATAACACCGACTCCGTCGCTGGATTTGCCGTCCGCTGCTACCGCGCCGCGGTGTTCGAGGCGGGCGAGCGCGGTGAGGGCATGCTGCAGGATTTCGTGCGAGGGCTCGCCCGAAACGTTGGCAACAAAACCTACACCACAGGAATCCTGGTCGAAACGAGGGTCGAGCAGATTTGGGAAGGACGCGAGCGACCGCGCGGAAGCGGCCTGCTGGAGAGAAATGTCGGTATTAAGACGGAGGCGATCCATATGTAACTATACGACCTCTTGAATTCAGAATCCAACGTTGACGGGACAAATTGAGAAAGCGAAATCGGTGCAGACACTTTTACGGGAATTCCTGGGGAGGGTTCGCTCAAAAGGCCTGTTAAGAAATGATGAACCGTTTTGCATATTTATACAAACTGTCGTATATTTATGCAAGCGCGGTCCTCATCATGGGGCCGCGCTTTCGATTTGCTGTAAGAAGTATGCTGGAGAATTCGGGGCGAAATGAAGCTGGAACGTCACAATGCGATACGGGAACTGGTGGGCAGTTCTCTGATCCAAAGCCAGGACGAGTTGCGGCGCAAGTTGCGGCGACGTGGCTTTGCAGTGACCCAGGCTACGCTTTCGCGCGATCTGCAGGAGTTACAGCTATTCAAGGGCGCTGGCGGATACGGTCTACCGAACGGAAACGGCAATGGGCATGATTCAAATGAAGCTGTTGCGGAAGATGACGATCATCGTCCGCCAAGCGTTGTCGATGTAATTGAGACGTTTGGCATGCGCAGCAGGCAGGCGATGAATCAGGTGGTGATTGGTACAGTGATGGGTGGAGCGCAGCCGGTCGCCGCGGCGCTCGATTATGAGCAATGGCCTGAAGTCGTGGGAACGCTTGCCGGGGACGATACGGTGCTGGTGATCTGCCCTGATTTACGACGGGCCGCAGATGTACAGGCGAAACTGAGAAAGATGCTGGAATCATGAGCGAATCAAATAAGGCTACGATAAAAACGGCCGTCGTTGGAGTTACGGGTTATGCAGGCGCAGAGTTGGCGCGGCTGCTGGTGCGGCATCCTCGGCTTGCCGGGAATGTGCCGGTGTTTGCAGGGCGCGTCGATGAACGAGACCAGGCTCGGGGCGGTGTTCCATTGGGGGAGATTCATCCTCAGCTTGTGGATAGCCATGGAACTGGTTCGCTGCGAGTGCAGCCATTTTCATGGGACTTGCTTGAGGATCTGGGTGTGGATGTGGTGTTTCTCGCTACTCCGCATGAGATGTCTCGCGAGTCTGTGCCAGCAGCGCGAAAGCGCGGCTTCCGCGTGATTGATTTAAGCGGCGCGTGGCGGCTGGAAGAGAGTTCCAATCGTGCCGTGTATGGATTTGAAGATGAAGGCTCAGTGGATGCGCTGACGATGCAGGCGCAGGCCGTGTATGGAATGCCCGAGCTACATCGGGATCGCATTCGCACCGCAAGCCTGGTGGCGAATCCAGGGTGCTATGCAACTTCGGTGATCCTGGCCTTGAAGCCTTTGTTGGCAGCGGGGCTGGTCGATGTGGAGCATGGGATTATTGCAGACGCGAAAAGCGGTGTTAGTGGATCGGGTAAGGCTCCGGTAGCGAAGACACACTATATGTATGCAGCGGATAACCTGTCAGCTTATGGGCTGTTTACGCATCGGCATACAGGCGAGTTAGTGGAGCAGTTAGGAGTCGGCGCGGAGGATATAACATTCACGCCGCATTTACTGCCGATTCCGCGAGGGATTCTTTCTACGATTTATGTGCGATTCAAGACTGCGCAGACGAGTGCTTCGGTAGAGGCTTGCTATCGGGAGTTTTATAAAGGCAGTCCGATGGTGAGGCTGTTTGGGACGACGCTGCCGCAGATTCAGTATTCGGTGCGAACGAATTATGCAGATATTGGATTCAATGTTGCTAAGGATGGGCATCGCGCGATTGTCGTGAGTTGCCTGGATAACTTGCTCAAGGGCGCAGCGGGACAGGCTGTGCAGAATTTGAATGTAATGCAAGGTTGGGGTGAGGCGGAGGGGCTGGAATGAAATATGTGATCAAGCTGGGTGGAGCGGGCCTGGAAACTCCAACACTGCTGGCTGGATGTGTACGAGCGATTGCCGATCTGGTGAAAGATGGTAACCAGGTGGCCGTGGTGCATGGCGGCGGCATTCAATTGACGAAGACCCTTGCACAACTTGGAAAGAAAAGTGAATTCATCAACGGCCTGCGCGTGACGGATGCAGAGACGCGCGATGTGGCGTTGATGGTTCTTGCGGGCCGTGTCAATAAGGGGCTGGTGGCTGCATTTGGTTCCGTGGGGCAGCCTGCGGTTGGCCTCTCGGGTGGCGATGGACTTTTGTTTCGCGCGCGAAAGAAGCGCACCGTTCCTGATCTTGGTTTTGTTGGGGAAATTGCGGCGAGTGATCCGCGATGGATCGAAGCGGTCTGGCAGTTGAACGGCGTGCCTGTGATTTCTTCGATGGCTTTGGGATTCGATGGTGAGTATTACAACGTGAATGCCGATGAGATGGCGGCGGCTTGCGCGACTACCTGTCATGCAGATGCGTTAGTCTTCTTGACGGATGTTCCAGGAGTGCGCGGAGCGAATGGTGAAGTGATGCGGTGGTTGAGCATCGACCAGATCGCGGAGATGGCGAAAAGTGCTGTGATTTCAGGTGGAATGTTGCCGAAGTTGAGCGCCTGCCGCGAAGCGTTGTTGCACGGAGTGAAGCGCGTGCGGATTTTGCCGGCTGAGGCTGCGAACGTTTTACCAGATCTTTGCACTTCAAGGGTTGCGCAAGGTACCGAAGTAATGGTTGCTTAGAAGGGATATGACGATGAAACTGGACGCTGTACGCGCGGCTGAGTCGCGCCTGTTGCTATCAACCTATGAACGGAACCCGCTGCTATTTGAGCGCGGCGAGAGCGTATACCTGATTGACGAGAAGGGTGATCGCTATCTCGATCTGTTGAGTGGGATTGGGGTAAATGCGTTGGGATATCGGCATCCTGCGATTGAAGAGGCGATTGCCACGCAGAGTCGTGCGCTGATTCACACTTCAAATTTGTTTTTCCATGAGGGGCAGGCTGCGCTGGCACAACGGCTCGTCGATCGTATGGGATTGGATCGCGTTTTCTTTGCGAATTCGGGGACAGAGGCGTGGGAAGCAGCTCTGAAATTGTCGCGGGCTCATGCTGGCTTATTACGCGCCGAGGGCAGGAACATCGGAACGAAATTTCTCGCGCTTGAGCAAAGTTTTCATGGACGGACTTTTGGGTCTGTCTCAACGACTGCGAAGGCTAAGTATCGTGAGCCGTTTGGCCCGGTGGTTCCCGGTGTGGAGTTTGTGCGATTCAATGATGTCTCTGATTTGCGCGCCAAGTTTTCAAACGAGGTTTGCGCGGTTCTTGTTGAGTCGATTCAGGGTGAGGGTGGCATTCGTCCGCTCACACAGGAGTTTTTCAATGCGGCCCGTGAGTTAACTCAATCGACTGGCGCATTGTTGGTCGTGGATGAGATTCAAGCTGGATTGGGGCGCACGGGCAAGTGGTGCGGTTACCAGCATTATGGGATTTTGCCGGATATTACTACACTGGCGAAACCTTTGGCTGCTGGAATTCCGTTGGGCGCTGTACTGTGCACGGAGGAAGTTGCCCGAGCAATTCATCCGGGGATGCACGGCACGACATTCGGTGGTGGGCCTCTGGCCTGTGCTGTGTCGATTGCTGTGATTGATGCGATTGAGAGCGAGGGTTTGCTGGAGCATATCGTCGAGGTGGGCAACTACTTCAGGGAATCGCTGCATGCGCTCGCGAAACGGCATGACTTGATTGTCGATGTCAGGGGCAAAGGCCTGATGCTGGCGGCGGAAGTCGAGTCTGCTCACCTGGGCGCATACGTGGTGAAAGAGATGTTGAAGCGGCACATCGTAATCAATTGCACGAGCGAAACTGCGTTGCGTTTCCTGCCGCCTTACATTCTTGAAAAGGAACATGTGGACCACGCGATTGTTGCGTTGGACGAGATATTCACTGAGTACGAAGCAGCTCACGCCGTGGGCGGCGTAAGCCAGGCAGGAGGCCAGGTTCATGGCTAGTAAAGCAATTGTTGAGCGACAGATTACGGCTACTTCTATACAGCGGGACGAAGATGTACTTGCTGCGGCGGCTCGGCTTGCGGGCGAGGATCTTTGCTCTATCAGCGATTTATCGGCTGGTGAAGTTCGCGCCATTTTGAAGCTGGGGCATGATGTGAAGCGTAATCCGCGTGAGTATCGCTATGCGCTGGATGCGAAGCAGATGGTGCTGATGTTTGAAAAAGCGAGCCTGCGTACGCGGCTTAGCTTTGAGTCGGGATTCAGCCAGATGGGCGGCAATGCAATCTTCTTCGATCAGACGAATTCGCCGCTGGGGGAACGCGAGTCGATTGCAGATGTGGCTAAGAATGTCGAACGCTGGGTGGATGCGATTGTGCTACGAACTTATGCGCATGACACAATCACCGAGATGGCTGCGAACTCGCGCGTGCCCGTGGTGAATGCGCTATCGGACTTTGAGCATCCGTGTCAGGCTCTGGCTGACTTCATGACACTTGAAGAGCACTTTGGTTATTCGCGTGGATTGAACTTCACTTACGTTGGTGATGGCAATAATGTTTGTCATTCGCTGATGCTGACGGGGGCGCAGCTAGGCGCGAATGTGACCGTAGCGACGCCGCGTGGATATTCGCCGGACATCGAGATTGTTACCCTGGCACGTGAGCGAGCAGAGGCGAATGGCTGCGAGATCAAGCTGACGCAGGATCCGCAGGCAGGCGTTGAAGGAGCCGATGCCGTTTACACGGATGTATGCGTGAGCATGGGCTTTGAGCATGAGTCGACGAAGCGCGCACCGATCTTCCGGCCGTTCCAGGTGAATGAGGCTTTGATGGCGAGGGCTGCCAGTCATGCCGTGTTCATGCACTGCCTGCCGGCACGGCGCAATGCCGAGGTTACGGATGCAGTGCTGGATAGTTCGCAGTCGATTGTGTTCGACCAGGCGGAGAATCGGATGCATGCTCAGAAGGCGCTGCTCTTGTTGTTGCTCGGCGGCCTTTCCTATTAACCCTGTTCCTCGAACTATTTCGTCTTTCTGAGGTTTTTTACGCATGTCCGTAATTCTTGAATCTCTACCCGTCGGCCAGAAGGTCGGCATTGCCTTCTCCGGTGGGCTCGACACTTCCGCTGCGCTCCATTGGATGAAGCAGAAGGGCGCCCTCCCTTATGCCTACACAGCCAATCTTGGCCAGCCTGATGAAACCGACTACGAGGCAATTCCGCGCGCTGCTCTTGAGTATGGCGCCGAAAAGGCTCGACTGATCGACTGCCGTGGACCGCTCGTTCGTGAGGGTATCGGAGCGCTCCAGGCAGGAGCTTTCCACATCACTACGGCTGGGGTCCACTATTTCAACACTACCCCTCTTGGCCGCGCAGTCACCGGCACTATGCTGGTGAGCGCCATGAAGGAAGATGATGTCAACATCTGGGGCGACGGCTCCACTTTTAAAGGCAATGACATTGAGCGGTTCTACCGCTATGGCCTGCTGGTCAATCCGAATCTCCAGGTCTACAAGCCCTGGCTTGATGCCACTTTCATTGATGAATTAGGCGGCCGCGCTGAAATGTCCGCGTTCATGCAGCGCTCGGGCTTCGCTTATAAGATGTCGGCTGAGAAGGCTTATTCCACGGACTCCAACATCCTTGGTGCAACCCATGAAGCGAAAGACCTGGAGCATCTTTCCTCGTCCATCCAGATCGTTGTTCCCATCATGGGCGTGGCGTCGTGGCGCGACGACGTACAGGTGCGGCGCGAAGAAGTCACGATTCGCTTTGAAGAGGGCTTCCCTGTCGCTCTGAATGGCCAGCAATTCGACGATCCAGTGGCCCTGCTTCTCGAAGCCAATCTCATCGGCGGCCGTCACGGGCTGGGTATGTCCGACCAGATCGAGAACCGCATCATTGAAGCCAAGTCACGTGGCATATATGAGGCTCCGGGGCTGGCACTGCTCTTCATCGCTTATGAGCGCCTGATCACCGGCATCCATAACGAGGACACCATCGAACAGTACCGCGAGAATGGCCGCAGGCTGGGCCGTCTCTTGTACCAGGGACGCTGGTTTGACTCCCAGGCGATCATGCTTCGCGAATCCGCCCAGCGCTGGGTTGCCAAGCCGATCACAGGTGAGGTCACGGTCGAGTTGCGCCGTGGCAACGACTACTCGATCCTGAATACCGAGTCTCCCAACCTTACCTTTCATCCTGAGCGTCTCAGCATGGAGAAGACGGAATCGGCCTTCTCTCCGCGTGATCGCATCGGACAACTCACCATGCGCAACCTCGACATTGCTGACACACGCGAGAAGCTGCTTACCTATGCCAGGGCCGGTCTTCTCACGCTCAGCAGAGGCAGCGAAATGCCCCAGCTCAATAGTGGTAAAGGGACAGAATCGTCGGAGGTATCCGCAAAGTGACGTCCAAGGAAGAACAGTCTACGAAGATGTGGTCGGGGCGTTTTCGCGAGCCGCTGGATGCTGAGTTTGAAAGCTGGCAACGGTCAATCGTGTTTGACTGGCAGCTGCTGCAAGAGGAAGTAGCTGCAAGCAAGGCACATGCTTCGACGCTGGGCGCTGCGGGGATTGTGACTACTGCGGAGTTGGCGGAACTGCGTTCGGCACTGGGTGCGATTGCTGTAGAGCATGCGTCTGAGGCTGGTGCCGCGCAGGTGCGCGACCACGCAAGTGCGGAGGATATTCATCATTACGTTGAGCTGTCTCTGACGGAGAAGCTTGGTCCGCTGGCGCTTAAGCTGCATACGGGGCGCAGCCGCAATGAACAGATCGCTACCAATCTGCGATTGTATGTTCGTAGGCAGATTGAGATCACGGTCAGTTCCCTTTCGGATTGGGCACTGGCGTTGGTTGAAAAAGCAAAGTCTGTTGGCGACCGCGTGATGCCCAGCTATACGCATTTGCAGCGGGCTGAGCCGGTGCTTATTGCGCACTGGTTGATGGCGTATGCGCAGATGTTGCTGCGCGATATTTCGCGGTTGCAGGATTGTGCGACGCGATTGAATTACTGTCCGTTGGGCTCGGGTGCGGTTGCCGGGGCTACGCTCGCGTTGGATCGAAGCATTGCGGCGAAGGAGCTTGGATTTACGGCTCCTACAGCGAACAGCATGGATGCTACGAGCGATCGCGACTTTGTGCTGGAGTATCTGCAGGCGCTGACTTTTGTTGGGCTGCACGCTAGTCGGTTCGCGGAAGAGATTACTTTGTTTGCCACTGCAGAGTTTGGATTTGTGCAGTTGCCGGAGGCTTTTTCTACGGGATCGAGTGCGATGCCGCAGAAGAAGAATCCTGATCTGACTGAGCTTGTGCGCGCCAAAGTTGGGCGGATTCATGGGGCGGCGGCGGCGGTTACGTTGCAGTTGAAGGGTTTGCCTCTGTCTTACAATAAAGACATGCAGGAGACGCAGGAGCCTACGTTTGCAGTGCGCGGCACGGCGCAGATGATTGGGCTGCTGGCAAAGTTTACTGCGGCGCTGGAGTTCCGCTACGAGCGGATGAAGGATGCAGCGGAAGATGGCTTTTTAAATGCGATGGCGGCGGCTACTTACCTTGTTCACAAGGGAGTTCCGTTCCGCAAGGCGCATGAAAAGATTGGGAACGCGGTGCGATTTGCGATCGACAAGCAGGTAGAGTTAGGCGGACTTACTATCGAAGAGCTTCGCGAATTTGGCGAGGAGTTTGGTCCTGACTTTTATGATGCCATTACGCTTGAAGCTACGCTGGACTGCCATGATGTTGTAGGCGGAACGGCGCGGGCAAGAGTGCATGAGGCGCTGATTGCTGCGGAAAAACGCATTCATTCGTTGCGAGATTCTTTCGCCGGGGAGGCTGTTCATGTTGGTGCGTAAGGCGCGCCTTCCCGACGCAACAAATGTGTTCGAGCTGGTGAATAGTATGAGTGGCGATGGAACGCTGCTGAAGCGGCAGTTCGCGGAGATCTGCGAGAACATTCGCGATTTCACCGTGGCTGAGTCCGATACAGGCGTGTTCCTGGGCTGCGGTGCACTGCATTTGTATGGACCGCACCTGGCTGAGGTGCGGTCGATTGTGATGTCGCCCGGAGCCAAGGGCAAGGGTGCGGGTGGGCGTGTTTTGAAGGCCCTGATCGACGAGGCCGAAGATCACGGAATCCAATCGGTTTGCCTGTTTACACGCATTCCCGATTTCTTTTTCAAGTATGGATTTCGGGTGGTGGAAGACAAGGCCGATCTGCCGGACAAGGTCTTCAAAGATTGCCAGAACTGCCCTCGCCTGCATCGTTGCGATGAGGTGGCGATGGTGCGCGGGAAGATTCCGCGAATGTCGATCCTGGGGCCTAAAGAAGTTGCGCGAGAACTGGTTCAACTGGGGTAATGCTTTTAGCAAGTTAGCGGCTTACGCATTGTTGAACACTGTTGCGAACATCTCAGGCATTGGTATCCAGAGATAATCCAGCTACCAATGCAGCCCATTCTGCTTCGAGTGCGCTTCGGTAATAGTTTTTGCCTGCTCGTTTATACCAGTAGTCGGCGTTCCACTGTTCACCCTCTTTGCGATGGAGATAGGCGTGGACGGCCATGCCCTCCGATGTTTCCAGTTCGTCGACCAGAGCGTGGGCCTTAGCCCAGTTCCCTTTTGCATCCCACCAGAGGGACTTGAGAGGAGTGGAGAGGTATGCGGGTGGTTCGCTTTGAACGAGAGTCGTCTCAAAGGCCTTGATGTCCATATATGCAATTTAGAGCATTTCCCCTATTGCAATGGACTATTGCAGTAGACTGGCCGGGATTCGCAAAGTGCGGCTTTTCTCGATGAAAAGCCACGCAATCAGCCGCTGTGAAGAATACACCGATAGAAGAAATGCTTGAATCAAACGATTTTTCTCAGACAATAGAGCGTTCGTCGATCACAAACAAGTTGTAGGTGGCCTCCAAGTTCGAGGGAGTACTTTAACCGCTGGCAGAGCATAGTATTCATTTCAGCGACCAACAACGTAGATATTTATCCAGAGCCTGGCGAGCAAAACGTCGGATGTATTGCAGATAGAGATACGTCGCAACCCCACACATTGCAACGCAGACTGAATCGGTCGTATACTTAAGTACGACCAATCCGGTCGCAGTTCGCCGACTTCGGTCAGGGATCGTTCCCCTTCTGATGTACGGATGTAAAGCTGGGAGTGCCGCAGGTGCGTGTACTGAGCGATCTCGAGGTAGGCGAAAGCGGAGTGCTGGCAGAGATGGATTTGCCGCCGGGCGTGCAGAATCACCTGATGTATATGGGTTTTGTACCGGATGCCTGGGTGAAAGTGCTGCATCGCGCGCCGATTGGCGATCCGACGGTTTATTCCGTTGATGGCATTGAGATTGCGCTGAGACGCGAGACAGCGCGGTCGATTCGTATGAAGTCTCCTTCCTCGGACCCTAAGCCAGCAAATACGTCCATTATCGCGGTGGCTGAATCTCATATAACGGAATTGGTTGAGGCACTTTAATGGATAGCTGCTGCGCGCCTGAGGCGTTTGAACCACCGGTACGAACGGGTATAGATGGCTTACATACGATTGCTCTGATCGGGCCGCCAAATTCGGGAAAATCTACGCTCTTCAATCGGCTTACCGGGTTGCGCCAAAAAGTGGCGAATTATCCAGGCGTGACCGTTGAACAGCGTATGGGGCGCATGGCAGGTATCGGTCGAGATGACCTGACGCTGATTGATCTGCCGGGAATTTATTCGCTGGATGCTTATTCAGAAGATGCGCGAGTTTCGGTTGAGGTATTGCAGGGGCGTATGCCCGGGACTCCAAAGCCGGATGCGGTGTTATTGGTGCTGGATTCTCTTCATCTGACACGGCAGTTGATGCTGGCAGCACCTGTGCTGGCGTTGGGACTGCCGACGATGGTGTTGCTGAACATGAGCGACCTGATGGAGGCACGAGGCGGGATCGCTGATCCCCTGGCGCTGGCGAAGGAGTTGCAGACTCCGGTAGCGCTGGTGAGTGCCGCTAAAGGGACAGGGCTTGAGGCGGTTCAGCTATTTCTGAATCGACAGGGAAACAGGGGACGAAGCGGAAGTGAGCAGCAGCAGTTGATGCTTCCTGTATTGGGCAACGCGATGAGCACGCATCGCTGGGCGGCGCAGGTAAGCTCACGGACGGGATATCGCGCTCCGCTTTCGGCCAAGGCTACGAAGAAGGTGGATGGGGTTCTGCTGCATCCTTTCTGGGGGCCTCTGCTGTTTCTGGTGGTGGTGTTTGCGGTCTTCCAGGTCGTGTTTTCTGTTGGGCTTCCGCTAAGCAATGGATTACAGGATGTGCTGGCTCATTTTGGCAAATATGTGACGGGATATTTGCCCGCGGGATGGATCCGTTCCCTGGTGTTGGATGGCGCATGGAATGGCGTCACTTCGGTGATCGTGTTTTTGCCGCAGATTTTGCTGTTGTTTTTGTTTATCGGAATTCTGGAAGACACTGGCTACCTGGCCAGAGCTGCACTTATCGCGGATCGCGTGATGCGCAGTATTGGGCTGAATGGCAAGGCATTTATTCCGTTGCTCTCAGCCTATGCGTGCGCGGTGCCGGCGATCATGGCTACGCGGACGATTGAGAACAAACGCGACCGGCTGGCGACAATTCTTGTTACACCATTCATGACTTGTTCGGCGCGGTTGCCGGTGTACTTGTTGTTTATTGCGGCGTTCATTCCGAATGTGGCATTTGTGGGCGGCCTGATATCTCTGAAGACGATTGTGATGTTGAGCCTCTATGCCATCGGATTTATTGCAGCGCTGGTGACAGCACGGCTGTTGAAGAGTTCGATTCTGAAGACCAGTGAAACACCGTTCATTCTGGAGCTGCCTCAGTATCGAATGCCTACATGGCGCTCGTTGGGTATGCGCCTTGCGGATCGTGGCAGTGTATTTCTGAAGCAGGCGGGCACAGTGATTTTGTGCGTGACGCTGGGGCTTTGGGTGCTGGCAAATGTGCCGGTTCACCATGGACATGCTCCGGAGCTCGGCGAGAGTGTGGTTGGTCGGCTTGGGCATTTCATTGAACCAGCGATTGCGCCTCTGGGGTTCAATTGGAAGATAGGGATTGGGCTGCTGACGAGCGTGATGGCGCGCGAGGTGATGGTGGGAACGATGGGAACGCTCTATGGAGCTGATCCGGAGACACAGTCACTGAGTTTGCAGACGGCATTGCATCATGACTTGCCGATTGGCGGGGCTGTGGCGCTGATGGTGTTTTTTGCGTTTGCGCTGCAATGCACTTCTACGATTGCTGTTGTGAGGCGCGAGACGAATAGCTGGAAGTGGCCGGCGGTGCAGTTTATCTATATGCTGGCGCTGGCGTACGGAGCGGCGTTTATTGCGAACCGCCTGGTTACTGCGATTTGGGGCTAAATCTATATCATTCCAACGCTTATGCTCGTAACTAGAAGCTGCACTTGCGCAGAGACTATATAACTTGCGCTTTATTGGCCAGCTATCTCGATTCAGGTCGAGATAGTTTCCGAAGAAATACATTGACAGAAATATGCTTTGTCTCTAGGATCCATCGCACGCTGAAAACCTGCTGATTCAGTGCAAAGGAGGATGGAGAGATCCTATGCGCAAAGCTGTGTGGATTCTGACGATTTTCGTTTCCATTGGCCTGGCACCCAGTGTGATGTCGGCTACAACAACAACCGCAACTTATGACGCCATTTATGTATTTGGAGATAGTTATTGCGATGTAGGTAATATCTTTCTCGCAACTGCAGGTGCGGAGCCTGCCGCACCCTACTATAACGGTCGTTTTTCCAATGGTCCTATCTGGATCGAACATGTGGCGGGCGGACTTGGTCTGCCGATGAAGCCATCCCTTGCAGGAGGTACGGATTATGCCTTCGGAGGGGCATTTGCTACTGCTCCACAATCGATTTCAGGGGGGACGATTCCCAGTGTTCCGCAACAGGTGGAGCTCTACCTGAGCCAGCATGGCGGCAAGGCCGATCCAAAGGCGCTCTACATTATTGAAGGTGGCGGAAATGACATTCTGGGCGCGACAGGGGGATCACCGGTCACGCTTGGATTCAAAGTCGCTACTGCTCTTGCCGAAAGTGAATTACTGCTGAGACGCGCAGGAGCAAAGCATTTTGTCGTACCCAATTTGTTTGATGTGGGGTTACTGCCAGCGGGACAAGCAAATGCTACGTTTGACCATGCAGCGGTTGTTGCGGCGAACAAATACTTAAATGACTTGCTGGCATTGGAGGACGCACTCGAAGGGATATCTATTCTTCGCCTCGACGTTTACAGCCTGTTGGAATCGGTAAAGACAGATCCGACACATTACGGATTTACGGATATCACAGATCCCTGTTTAACCACTGTGATATGCGCCGACCCGGATCACACATTGTTCTGGGACACTCATCATCCCACCGTATTTGGTCACGATCTATTTGCAGTATCTCTGGAGACAGTATTGTCTCAACAGAAATAAGTGATTGTTACTATCAATGCCGGAGCGGGCAATGCCAGGTTGGAATTACGGCCTTAATTCTGCGTTTGAGATCAACCAACGCAGAGCCGTACGGTTGCATCCAAGTCTATGATTGCTGGCTGGATAGTTAGCAAACAGAGAAAGGGTTGAACACATGGCAAAGACTAAAGAGAACAGTGGCACAAAGAAAGCCGTACAAGAGCTTATCGACGCACTCAATGGCGATCTGGCCCGCGAATATCAGGCCATTATTGCTTATACGGTCTACAGCAGTGTGCTCACTGGCGCTCAATGGATGAATATCGCCGCAGAGTTGAAGAAACATGCGCATGAAGAGTTACAGCATGCGCTGATCATTGCGGACCAGATCGATTATCTAGGCGGTTCTCCTACAGCTACCCCAAAGCCTGTGAAGTTATCGAAGAAAGCAGAGGAGATGCTGCGATTCGACCTGGACAATGAGACAGAGACCATCAAGAACTATCGCCAACGCGTGAAGCAGGCAGAGGCGATTGGGCATTATGCTCTGGCAGACCAATTGCGCACGATCATCGCACAGGAGCAGGAGCATCAGCATGATCTAGCGACTGCTCTGGGCATCGATGTGCCGCATGTTTTTGAGGGCGGCGCTTAGCAGTATCCGTGCGCGGCACCGCTTCATTTGAAGGGGTGCCGCGCAGACTTTACTTATCAGAATTTTATAACCAGGGCTTCCCTGCTCCCCCTATTCCCTATTTCTGGACTTCTTTTTCTGGATCTGGTTATTTGCCTAATTGGAACTTGAGAACTGCCGCTACTCCAACGGGGTGGTCTCCGTAGAGTTGGCGCAGCGCCGTGGGAGTGTCGTAGAAGGTGCCTTGTGCGCCGAGATCGGCTGTGCCCCAGGAGCCGTGATGGATTCTGTAGGCGTAGCCGCCGGTATAGGCCTGGACGCGGCCTATCACTGTTTCTTCCGCAGGTGCCGACGCGCCGAGAAGATCCGTGGTGCGGTCTACATTTTCGATTCGGGTCCAGATGGCGTGATGGTTCTGGACGAGCGCCTGACCTTCGAGCAGATAGCCATTCCAGTTGGTGGGTGTACCGACGGTGTGATTGCGTCCCCAGAGGGCCAGACCGTCGAAGGTAGCTGCCTGCCAGGCGTGATGATAGGCAATGGAAGCAGTCTGGCGAAGAACGTCTTCCTCGGGGTGGAGCTGTTCGGGAGAGTGGAGATGGCCGATTGAATACTGGGCGCTCCAGTCCCGGGTAGGAGTGACGGTCATACGGCCTGACCAGGAATCAAAGCCGCCGACTTCGATATGCCAGCGGTTTTCATCCGGTTCGCGACCATGAAAAGCTGAGCCTTCGAGATGGAGCATGTGGATGGTGACGCCGGTGGTGACAACTTCCCAGGCGATATGGGTGGAGTCTTCGAGGTGGTGGCCGAGTGGGGCAAGTGGATTGTCTCCGGCGGAGGCTCTGTGCGGGAAAGCCACTGGGCCAAGCGCAGGATCGCCTACGGGAGCGAGGTAGAGATTGAGCAGGGTTTGCGAGCTGAGTTTGTAGTCATAGAGTGCAGCAAGCTCCATGAAGAGATTGTGAGGATGCTGGCCGTCGACAATGGGCTTGCCGAAAGCGGTTTCGCCTTGCTGGAAGAGCTCAGGGTAGAAGCGACCGGAGATGGTGGCTGGTTCGAGACTCAGCATAGCTCGCAGCGTGAGTTCTCCCTTGCCGAAGTCGCGCTGGGCCATGGGCATCAACCAGTTGACGGAGAAAAGCTTGTCGCTTCCACGTGGGCCTGTCTGCTGCTGTTCGACTATCGATGCCTGGCCGTGGAGCATGAGCATCCAGTTGCGATGCATCTCCATGAACATGGGCGGTGTAGTCGAGTTGGGCTCAACATCGGTGCCGGAGGCGGTGTGGCGCAGGATGTTTTCGGAGAGGGTTGCGGTGGGGCCACCCATATTCATTTCCATATTTGTATCCATGCTCTTGTCGTTCTGACCTGGCATCTGCATGGACATCTTCGAATCCTGAGACATGTTCATTTGTGCGTGAAGGTATGGAGATATGAGGGCAATAAAGAATAAAGACAATAAGGGGCGGTACATAGGGATCCTCCTGCTCAGTGAGCAGTTCTAAAAAACAGCTTTAGAAACACGCGGAGGCCAATGCGCGGGGCATGGCCAGGACAACTAGCGTGTTCGGAGGATCAGGTTCTAAGGATGGTGGCTGGGGGACGTACGGGAGGATTCTGGGTTCTCGTAGCCGCGGTGAAGAGCGCGGGATTTGAGGCCAGGACCGGCGCGATGGCGATGCCGGGAGCGATTGCGTGCGCGAACTGCTGACCCTGCTGGCCCTGTTGATCTGAGTCGGGAGCATTCGCCGGGTTTGGAGCGGCGTTGCTGCAGCAATCCTGCCCGGAGAGGGTCGCGGATGGGGCGCAGCATTGATGTTGCGCCTGGATGCTACGAGCGGCTGCCGGGGCACAGGGCTGGATCAGGATCGCCAGGGCGAAGAGGATGATCGCGGCAGTGATGCGGCGCAGCATGTACTGATTATAGAGCCAGCAGGAAATGTGAGAAACTATAAGTGCGGAATTCTCTGGGGCGTTCAGCTTTGTGCCAGCCCCGATCTTGCGACAAATTTTACGCAGTTTGCCCACTGAGGTATGGCCGCAGTGTGGGTATTCGCGACAAGCAGAATGGACTTATTTTACCGATGATCAGTGTCAGCAATGTGACGATGCGTTATGGCTCCAAGGTGCTGTTTGAGGACGTGAGCGTTACCTTTACCCCGGGGCGACGGTATGGACTTACCGGACCGAATGGTGCGGGTAAATCTACGTTTATGAAGATTTTGACGGGAGAACTGGAGCCGCAGAAAGGCTCAGTCGTTCGGCCACGCAAGCTCGGCATTCTGCGCCAGGATCAGTTTGCCTTTGACGCTTATCGCGTGATCGACACGGTGATCATGGGTAATGCTCCGCTATGGGCTGCTCTGGAAGAGCGGGACCGTATCTACGAAAAGGCAGAGCTGACGGACGAAGATGGCATGCGTCTGGGCGAGCTTGAGGGCGTGGTCGGCGACGAGGATGGCTACACCGCCGAGAGCGATGCTGCCGTGCTGCTGCAAGGGCTGGATATTCCCGATGAACTGCATGAACGCAAAATGAGCGAGATCCAGGGCGGCCAGAAGGTGCGCGTACTGCTGGCGCAGGCACTGTTTGGCAAGCCGGATGCGCTGATGCTGGACGAGCCCACGAACCATCTCGATCTTGAATCTATTCACTGGTTGAGGGAGTTTTTGCTGGGATTTCAGGGAACGGTGATTACGATTTCGCATGATCGTCACTTCCTGAACGGTGTTACGACGCACACTGCGGATATCGACTATCAGACGATCATCACCTACACCGGCGGATACGACGATATGGTGGTGGCAAAGACGCAGATTCGCTCTCAGCTTGAGGCTCAAAATGAGCAGCGGGAGAAGAAGGTCGCCCAGCTCAACGACTTTATCGCTCGGTTTGCCGCAGGTACTCGATCGACGCAGGTAGCCAGCCGTAAGAAGGAAGTGGAGCGGCTGCAGTCGGCGGAGCTTTCACGATCGAATATTCAGCGTCCTTTTATCAAGTTTGATCAGCTCAGGCCAAGCGGCAAGCACACGCTGGAGTTTGAAGGCATCGCTAAATCGTATGGCGCTGAAGTTGTAATCAAGGGCTTCAGTGGCGCCGTAATGCGGGGCGAAAAAGTCTGCCTGATGGGTCGTAACGGCGTAGGCAAAACGACGATGCTGAAGTCGATCCTGGCCGGCATTCCTGAGTTTGCGGACAAGGAATTCGTATTGGACGCAGGCGAAGTGAAGTGGGGCCACGAGGCACAGATCGGGTATTTTCCGCAGGACGTTTCGGGCGTGATCGCGCATGGCATGACGGTTTCCGACTGGCTGCATCAGTGGGATCCGAAGGTGACGCGCGAGGAGATTCGCGGACTGCTGGGGCAGATGCTGTTTAGCGGCGAAGAGGGTCTGAAGCCAACGAAGGCTCTTTCGGGCGGAGAGACGGCGCGGTTGCTGTTCTGCCGATTGATGCTGCTGAAGCCGAATATTCTGATTCTCGACGAACCTACAAACCATCTCGATCTGGAATCGATCAATGCACTGAATATCGCTCTACAGCGGTATGAGGGAACAGTTTTTCTCGTCACGCATGATCAGGATTTGCTAGAAGAAGTTGGGACTCGGCTTTGGAACTTTGAACATGGATTGATTGAAGACCACAAGGGGCCTTACGAAGAGTGGTTGAAGAAATAGAAATTGGAATTCGGAACGAGAAAACACCCAGACGAGTTTTACTTGTCTGGGTGTTTTGATTTGCGATGTATGAGATTTAAGCTTCAGACGCGGAAAGTGTCAGGGCGCCAGCTCTGGATGCGTTCTTTGATCTGCTTGCGGGTCAATTTGTGATCGAGGGTGGTCAAAACGAGTGCGGGAAGTTCATCGTCAGAGGCGAAGCGAAGACCGATAAGTTGATCTTCCGTCAGCTCTGGAATGCGCTTCTTCAGCGGATCGGAGAGGATTGTTGTAAGCCGTAACTTTTCTTCCAGGCGAATGATACGATCCTGCACCTTGAGTGGATAAGAGCGCGTTCTGACCAATAGAACGAATAACAGAATTGAGAGCGCTATGAGAGAAAACGGAACGATCAAATTGCCGTGGATATTCTGCACTACGGCGGCAACGGACAGACCGATGAAAAGCAGCAACGCAACAGCCGCAACTATGTGAATTAGCGGGTCGAACGCAGCATGATTCTTAAGATTTTGTTGCCTGGTATCACTCATAAAGATATTGGTCTCCTGAACGGGCAGGTGTAGATCGTGGGTGTTATTTAATTCTGCGCCGCAGGACTAGGTGGCAGAGGGTTTTTCAGAGCATCTATTGCCTGCGCAGACGGTAGGGGCTTAAGAAGATTCTCGTTTTGCGGCATGGACTCTGTCAATACTGGATCCAGCATCTCGGTCATTGGCTGTAGATCGGTTGGCTGTAAAACCACGGTGTCCCTGGGAATAATCGGGTACCGGCCGCGGATAAGGTAGTCCGCAAGAATGCCGCCTGCTACATATGGATTGAGAACGATGATGGGGAGAAAATAGCCTCTTTTGATCAGCGATTCCGCAACGCCGTCCGTCGAATTGCTGTTGCGCCTATAGCCAGGAACCTGCGGAATGGCGAAGACAGCGAGATCCGTTTCGGGATGTTTGGCAGCATATTTTTGCAGGCTGTATGCGAGATGTTTGGGCGTAGTAATGCCCGCATCGGGCAGGAGTGTGCGTCCGAATTTATGTGGGAAGTAGAAGTTGAGAATCAATCGATCAAAGTCAGCGCAATTATTAAAGAGAATGTTGAAGTGCGAGTGGTTGGGCGAGGCATTTAGATAAGCGATGAGTGCATTATCCTGCACAATCGTTGTGTCAAAACGAAAGGCGTACATGCGGCGATCGTAGGAGACACCTACCATTTCGGTCCAACCGCCATTGATGAAATTACCCTTGGGCAGATTATCGCCCAGGTCGGCGAGACGAAGTTCGCGGTAGTGATCGCGCAAACGATCGACGGTATCCTGATCGACGTGAGTGGGAACAAGGGCGGGATCTTCAACCGCATACAGATAGGGAACAAGCGGGATAGCGATCCAATCATATCCGGCAATGCCTTTGTACCTGCTGAGCACGATGCCTGGTTCGCCGGGCAGACAATGGCGAAGATGGGTGGGCGTCTCGGCACAGATATGTTCGAAATAGAAGGCAGCATGACCTGTCGGATTCAACTCCCCGAAGACTCCGTAAGGTTCTTCAATGAGAATCGCTGCCTGCGAAAAAAGGCGACCTGGTGCCAGCAATATGCATGCTGCAATAATTCCGAACAAGGTTAATCGTTTGTGCGACAAAAGCTGCAATTCTCTCTCCGAAGCTATAGGTACGTTTCAAAAAAAGGCGCGGAAACAGTCCCGTAGTATTAAGCTCGCAAATACCAGGTTCGCAATACCAGGCTTGCAATGGGTCTACTTAAACCGATGCAAATTGCGGCGGCATAGGTTGCTCTGAGATGCAGGTGCAGGCCTTACGAACGGCTCCGCCCCACTAACTGCTGGGAATAAAAACACTCGCCGGTAAGAAAAGTTTTCATGAGTCTGAGACTCCAAATTAAAAACGCGCGTCAGGAGTGCATAGATCCGGCAGTTAAAGAAAGCCTTGGTCCCAGTCTTGAACCTGGTGACTATCGCCTCTGGCGATTGCACATGGGGACGTGCTAGTTTTACTTCTCAGGATGAAACGAAGCTTCTACTTTACTGTAAATGCTTGCGAATGAATTGAACCAACTTAGACAAATGAGGTGGATGTGACTTCACGAATTTCTGGCCTGCTGAGGCTTTCTGTGCTGGCGTTGATGGTATCCGGTTCCCTGATGAAGGCAGAGGTCAGGCTTCCAAAAATTCTTGCAAGTCACATGGTTGTGCAGCGTGATCTACCCGTGCATGTATGGGGCTGGGCAGAGCCGGGTGAAACTGTTTCGGTGAGTTTTCGGGGTGATTCCCGGGCGACGAAGGCCGACGAACTAGGCCAGTGGAGCATTTACCTTTCGCCTGGAGCGGCGGGCGGTCCATTTGAACTGATGGTCAAGGGCACGAACACCGTAACACTATCCGACGTGCTGGTGGGCGACGTCTGGGTAGCCAGCGGGCAATCGAATATGGAGTTTGAGATGCGAAAAGCGGCTACTGCGGCGACCGATTTGCCGAAGGCCGAGAATTCGCAGATCAGGCTGATGATTGTTAGCAGGAATGCGGCGGAATATCCCCAGACAGATGTGAATGAAGATCCTGCCGGCAACGGGAGAACGTGGGCTGCTTCTACTCCTGATACAGCGAAGAACTTTTCTGCTGTTGCATGGTATTTCGCACGAGAGATCGAGGCACGCGAACATGTACCGGTGGGCGTTATCGATTCAACCTGGGGTGGCACGGTAGCGGATGCATGGACGAGTCTGACCGCGTTGGGCGCGGACCCTGGATTGGCTCCTGTATTTACGGCACGAGGCCACATGGCAGAGCGTGAGCCGACCGCGCTGTTGCGTGAGAAATATCGCCAGCAACTGGTTGATGCAGCCAAGGCCGCAGGCAAGGCGGCTCCCCAGTTTCCATGGCATCCCCTGTTTAATATGTGGGGACCAGCCATGCTGTACAACGGAATGATTGCGCCGCTGACGGCGTTCCCGATCCGCGGAGTGATCTGGTACCAGGGAGAAAGCAATAGCGCTCTGGAACGTGCTCCGCTCTATGAGCGGCTGTTTCGTACGCTGATTGAAGATTGGCGCAATCAATGGCAGATCGGCGACTTCCCTTTTCTGTACGTGCAGATAGCGAACTTTAAGTCGACTCCTCTTGAGGTGTGGGCGCCGATTCGCGAAGCGCAGCGAAGGACGCTGGAATTGCGCAACACAGGTATGGCGGTAACGATCGATGTGGGTAATCCTACGGATGTACATCCCACAGATAAGGTGACAGTTGGGCATCGCCTGGCCCTGACTGCGCGGGCAATTACTTATGGAGAAACGGCACTGGAGTATTCAGGTCCGGCGTTTCGCCAAGTTACCCAGGAGAATGAAAACCTGAGGGTATGGTTTGATCATGCTGAGGGTTTGAAGGCCGAAGGCGGAACGCTGACCGGGTTTGAGGTAGCCGGTGCGGATGGAGTCTTTGCAGCAGCAGAGGCGCGTATTGAGGGCAGTACAGTGGTATTGACCAATCCTTCGGTAGCAACACCTGTAGCGGCTCGGTATGGCTGGGAGAACAATCCGGAGTGCCATCTGTTTAACCGTGAGGGGCTTCCCGCATCGCCATTTTCATCAGAAAAGTAGTAGATTTGCGGCTGGTTTCGAGAGAGTTGGCCGGGATGCAGTCCCGGTGTTAAACTCAATAGAGTCATCTGCCTTGCAACAGGACGGAGAGGTGGCAGAGCCCGGTTGAATGCAGCTGACTCGAAATCAGCCGTACTCGAAAGGGTACCGGGGGTTCGAATCCCTCCCTCTCCGCCACGACCTTTATAATCAACAACTTAGAGACACGTAATACCAAGACAAATACCACTTTGCTAGACTTTCCCTATGAAAGTCAGCTTTACTAAGCTCATCCAAACCAATTCCGGTCCCCGGTACTGTCCTGTTGTGTACAGCCGCAATGGGCGGATTCGCGCCGATTATGTCGTAGTTAACGGTGAGGAACAGCTTCAAGCGAATCTCTATCGATGTACTTCGAAGGGGACACTAATAGTGGTCTCGACTTCAACCGGACTGCCGTTCAACTGATAGGGCTGATACGTCCATTGTCTGACAGCATTTAGTGCGGCTTGATGTAGTTCGGCAGGTCCACTAATGATCTCGAGTGCCGCTATATGACCATCTTTACCAATATTCGCGCGGAGAGTCACCGAACCAGAGACATTGTGCTCCAGCGCGTTGACAGGATAAGTGGGATCGATTTTCGTCTTTAGCAATGCTGTCGCCACACCAGCTGCAATCTGACAACCGCAGCGCAGGCGCAGCTCACTTTGAAAACGCGTGGATTTTGTACAGGTAGAACAGGATAAATCCGGTACCAAAGAGACAATAGATTATCAGCGAAGACCAGAATTTCTTTTGATCTTTATCTCGATACGCTACCTGTCCAAAGCGACCCCGGAGTTTTCCGGTCCACGCCCGAACCCATGCCAGGTTCCACAGGCGCGGACAGCAACGCCTCACGAACCCACTCGGCCAGGCGCAACCCGGCCCCACGCGCACGCTCCTCCAGCAGCGCGAACTCCGCCTCGCTGACTTTGGTGCCGACTGATTTTGTGCGTAAGGGCGGCTTCAGCAAGCACCGCCGGATAGGGATTTTAGGAAGAGGACGCGCGATGCCCATGCGTCGCCGGGAAGGACAGCAGGGGGCCGGACGCGGGCTAAGGGATTGAGACTCAACGGGTTCCCCATCAGCAACGTGCGCTCGACTCTAGGGTAACGCTTTCAGCCCAGTTTTTCCATTAGTTGCCTGTTTTCAGCAAGTTCCCCTTCGGTAACTTTCGGTTCCTCTACAGCACCGTTCCGGGGTGGTGTGTCATCCTCATCCCGATGCCGCAGGCAGCGCGCTCTTTTGCTCTTAGCGGCATGAAGGCGAGGAAGCCTACAGACGCAGCAAGGCCGCCCCAGAGGGTCGGCCTGCGGTTAGAGCACAACGCCCATTAGTTACTATCGATAGACGACTACTAGACCCTCCTCTTTGGGATCAGCGTGGATGAAGTTGAACATAACGCCATCGTGCCCATCGAGTTTGAACTCTATCGAAAACAGTGGCCCACCTAAGTATGTCCACAGCAGGTCCCTGTCTGATGTTGGGTGCTTTCCAAGCGAAGCACCTACCGTTTTTAGCCGGGAGGGTAGCTTTTTCAGACCTTCCGTTTGCTCATTTGACGAGGACTGTTTTTCAAAAACATATACAGTACCCCCGGAAAACTGCGCCAGCGAACTGGGCGAGAGACCTGATATATCAGAAAAATCTCCGTTCGCCGCCCTAATTCTCCAGTCCGTGTTGCTCGGAATCGCCCCTGATCGGAGCAGTTTGTAATCTGCGAACAAATAGTCGAACTTCTCCCGGGGCGTGGCCGGAGTACGGCAGCCGACCATCCCCGACAGCATCAGAAGTACGAGACTAAAGAGCATGGTAATTAGTGGTCTCATGATCGACTGCCTCAGTGCTGTGTTCGAGTGGGAGCAGATGGGTCTTTCAACTGCCGCACTTGATTCTCTAGCTTCAACGCACTAGCATTGCTGCCGCCTTGCTGCAGATTCATCAAGTTTTGGAAGGCTTGAGACATTTTTCCCGACCATTCAAATTGAAGATGTCCAAGCTCGTGACCCGTGACCTCTCCCATTGTTAAGTAGTGCGCCAGCCCATCCGACATATATGCTCCAGGCATCACACCGGGGCTTGATTGCCTTGGGTCGAGCAAATCTATGTGCCATTGCCCATCGGAAGACTGGAACGTTGCTCCCGGCGTATTGGAAGGAGCTCGTCCAATCGTGGCTTGATCTCCGGGATTACCTACGACAGTTCCAGGAGCAACGAGGCTCAATTGTGCAACCCTAGAGTCGCCCACGATACCAGCAACCGCCGAAGCTGGCCCATTGAGATCGGAGAATGCGGGACCGTTTCCCGATGGACCACCCGATAAAATCCCGACGTAATAGTTGGTTTGCTGGTTTCCGGACTTGTCTGTAGTCGTGACACCGTTCGCGTAGAGATATGAACACCCCTGGCTCCCGACAACACCGCACAACGCTTTCATTTGAGCAGCCCTTTCATCTGCATCATTTGAAAGCTGAATAGCCTCTCCGCTAGGATCAACCATCGCCAGGGGGTTATTGCGGACATAGGCATACAGATTGAACCGCTGCGGGTCCTCCAACATTTCTTTCTGAAAGAAGAATTTGTCCGGGCTGAGGAACCGTCCCATCGTACCTGGCACCGAAGTAGTCGTTACCTGATTCGGAGTCGCGTTCTTTGCCGGTGAAGTGATGTTCGGTGGGGGCCTGGATAGAGCCAGTGCAGGACAGGCCATCGCCGAAGGGCAGGCTGGAGCAGGTTTGTTCCAGTACGCCTGCATAGTCAGTCTGAACACGACGTGTACCCAGGGGATCAGAAAGATGGAAGTGAACTTCATCGGGATCATAGGTGGCAATCAACTGGCCTGCCGCGAAGACATTGGTGTGTGCCCAGGCCATGCTGCCGCTGGTGGTGTCCAGTTCTGTCAACTGCTCCCCACTCGGACCGATCACGTAGTCGCTAATTGGCCGGAAACCGTTCATGCTCACATCGCAACTCATGCTCGAAATGCTGCCTTTGCCCACCCGCTGTCCCTCGGCATTGTAGACATACCCAGTATAGGTTGTCAGACCAACCACCGGTGCACTCGACACCGCACAGATGCGTCCTTCTGCATCGTATAGATAGTTATTCACGCCGTCACTGGTTTCATCCCTGATATGCCGTATTGAGGATCCTTTCCTAGCGCCTGAGCCGTTGCTTATAGCTGGTTGTGGAGTTTATATTCTGCCCAATTATAGGAAATGCTGACCCGTTCGAAGGTTCTGTAGCTGGGGCGCTGAGGGTTTCGTAACAGCTGCGTTCTCACTTTGCGGCTTCGGTGTATTGCCAACTGTGACTGATGTACTCAAGGTCGCGTTTGTGGTTCTATGAGCTATTCAGCACAAAGATTGACAGATTTGGGCGCGACAAGCGCTGATTAATAGATAGATTCTTACTTTAGGGAACATTCGACAAAGGTGATTCTATGAAAGCACTAGGCGATGTGGCTGCGAACTACCTTCGTGAGCAACCGGATGTAAGAGCCATCTTCATGCGTGAGGGCGTAGGTGCAGCAGGGGGCGTGATCCAGCGAGCGCAGCTCCCTGCGCATCGCGTTACGGTTGATCTGCCTGCACTTGTCCTTGTCGACCAAGGTCAGAAACACCTCAGATGGAAAGATGGTTCCTGCATCGCAAGGGCTGGAGACGCAATCGCGATGAACTGCGGGCAGACAGTAGAAATAACAAATATGCCAGGCCCGAGCGGAGAGTACGCTGCACGCTGGATCTCATGGAGCGCGGAGATTGTGAATGCATTCGCGAAGGAAGCGGGCGTTCTCTCTCCTCCATCCAGCGTCACATATCTGCCCCGTCTGTCGCCTGAATTCATACTCAGCTGCAGTGCCGCATTCGAGACTCTTCTTGATGCAGAAAAAATACCGTCTTCTGTAGCAGATCATCGCTTTCGCGAGGTACTCGTGTGGCTTCAGGAGCTGGGGGTGTTCTTTTCCTCTCCGACTACAGATACCATCGGCAGTCGGCTACGCATGAAGATGCTAAGCAATCCTGGACAGGAATGGACGATAGAGGAGATAGCGAAGCAGGTCGGAACCAGTTCAGCAACTCTACGCAGACGTCTTGCAGCGGAAGGTCTTACATTTCGGGAGTTACTGCACGACATAAGGATGACCTACGCTCTGAACCTCTTGCAGAACACGGATAATCCCGTGCTCTCGATAGCGTCTGCTGTGGGATATGACTCGGCCTCTCGTTTCGCCGCGCGCTTCCGATCTCGATTCGGATATCTGCCATCGGATATCCGCGGCCAGAAGCATAACGATTCTCGCGCTGGCAACTGAGTGTTTAGGTTCTAAAACCGCACTGGATAAGGCTATGTTAGGTGGCGAGAAGAGTGGAGAAACAGTTTGTCAAATGATAGGCAGGAATCGACTATACAGCGATTTCTACGCGGTAGCTCCGCAACGAGATTCGCGAGTCCGCGTTTTATAGTACCTGGCATGGCTCTGGAGAAGCACGTGGCAAACCCAGGGGAATTACCTGAAATTGAGATTGATTCGTTTGTCTTGATGTTATGGCAAGGTAACTCACCCGCGCATGGGGAGTATCTAAATCCCCAAAGAAGATTCGTGAGTTATCGGAAGAAACCAGGGACACTGACGCTATACCGACCCGGAGTCGTCCCAAAGGTTCGTCCGTTGAGCAAGTCCATCTTCTTGCTCTGCGCTCTCAATCGTGGGTTTCTTTCACAAATTGAAGAGGAAATTCGAGACGAATATCCTGGGCGTCCTATGATTGTGGACAGGCTTCTCACGCGCAATCAGCCTGAATTCTTCGACCCCTCTCTAAGTCAACTGTTAGGTCTTCTACAGACTGAAGCTCGGTCGGGTGGATTGTCCGGCAGACTCTATTCTGAACATCTTGTCCATGCCCTCGCTGTACGCCTCTCCTTACTGAGTGGAGCGCCTGTTTCTGACAAGAAAGATAGCAGTGGAACATATGACACCAAAGCAATACGACGGGTGCTCGAATCTATTGAAGTAAATCCAGCAACGGACTTCGACGTCGCAACTTTGGCTGCAGAGGCTGGACATAGCCAAAGTCATTTCTTCCGCGCGTTCCGCGGAGCCACCGGTCACACGCCTCATCAATACATCATGCGGTTACGCCTGGAGCGCGCAAAGTCTCTAATGCGGAAACGTAATATATCTCTCGCGGAGATCGCTCAGGAGAGTGGGTTCGCAAGCCACGCGCACCTCTCGCATGTCTTTCGTCAGCGATATGGCATTGCGCCGAGTGAATATAGAAACAAGATGTGAGAGTTTCCTGTAAGCGCGCGAGCTTTGTGAAAGCGCATCGGGCGGTGCTGGCGATAGCCTCGGTTTATGGCACGCAAATATATCGTTCTCGCACTTATTTTCATCGTCAGCGCCTCCGGTTGTATGAGTAACCCAGCTTTCTCCCAGGCAGCTCAGTCTTCCGCGGCTTCTTCGCAGGTCACAGATCCTTCGATTGATCCCCACATTGACCCACAGGTTCGATCCTTTCTCAAAGAGATCAATAAGGACTCAACCCCGATCTGGACTCTGCCTCAGCCGCAACCGCAAGACATAATCACAGCCCTTCAGAATAAGTTTCCAGTCGACATGTCTGGGGTGACGATAACCCAGAAGACCATCACCCAGGATGGTCAAAGCGTAAAGCTCTACATCATGACTCCGAAGCGTACAGTAGCCAAGCCGGGTGTACTGTTCTTCGTTCATGGGGGAGTATGGATCGTCGGCAATTTTGACAACCACAAGCGTCTACTCCGAGATCTGGTCGTTGGATCGGGCCAAGTCGGAGTCTTCGTGGAATACACTCCGCTTCCCCAAGCTAAATTCCCGACTCAGTTAAACGAATCGTATGCCGCATTGAAGTGGTCTTCGATCCATGCCTCAGAGTTTGGAGCAGACGGACGACGTATTGCCGTTGTTGGGAATTCGGTTGGAGGAAACATGTCCGCGGCACTCACGCTCATGGCGAAAGATCGCCAGGGACCGAAGATCGCATATCAAGTGCTTCTCATTCCTGCGACAGATGCCAGTGTCGACACCGATTCCTATCATGAGTTTGGTCAGGGGCGTTTTCTGGCTCGCGACTTCATGAAGTATGGATGGGATCTCTATGTTCCTGACGAGAAGACGCGTGACAACCCCTATGTTTCACCGCTCCGTGCCAGCACTGACCAACTGAGCGGTCTCCCTCCAGCTCTCGTGATCACCGCAGAGAACGATCCTTTGCGCGATGAAGGAGAGGCCTATGCACGGAAGCTCAAAGAGGCCGGCGTTGAAGTTACTGCTGTTCGTTACAACGGTGTCATCCATGACTTCGTTCTCCTGAATGGAATCAGGAATGTGCCTGAAGTAAAGGCTGCAATTCAGCAAGCCAGCGATGGAATTCGTGAGCACCTGGCGCAGTAACAGAGTTTCTTAGCTTGGCAATCCTATGGATGAAGCGCTGCGTGTCGTAATCTTCGCGATGCGCAGCGCGACAACAGAGAAAGATACACAACAACGTCGGCCTGAATAAAGCGGCGAAAAGGAGATTCAAGATGCGTTTCGAAGATTGGGATTGCGGGCGAATTCCCGCGGGTGAGGTCAGCCTCTTCTACCGCAGGGCCGGTAGCGGCCATCCTCTAGTCCTCGTGCATGGATGTCCCATGCATTCGCTTATGTGGCATCACATCGCACCAGCCTTGGCAAAAGACTTCGATGTTATCGCTTATGACCAACGAGGCATGGGCATGTCGACGATTACTGCGTCGGCCTACGATGGGACCACGCGAGGAAATGATCTGAAGGCTCTTCTGGATCACCTCGGGATCAAGCGTGCCCACGTAGTCGGCTTCGATCTAGGTGCTCAGACCGTTGCCTCGTTCGCCCGCGACAACCGCGAGATGGTGGAACGCCTGTCTTTCATCGAGTACGCTCTCCCTGGCTTCGGGTACGAACAGCACATGAATCCAAATCCCGAATGGACGATCGATTCGAATTGGCATTTGGGATTATTCACTATCCCTACCGTCGCGGAGTTTCTCTTCTCGGGCCGCGAACGCCAGATGCTCTCGTGGTGGTTTCATCACATCGCATACTCCGGCAACAGCTACATGAGTCCTGAGCACTTCGAAGCCTATGCGCAGACTCTATCCAAGCCCGGCGGCTTACGCGCCTGCATTGAGCACTACGCAACGGTGTGGAAGGATTCGAAGGACAACGCAGTCTTTCACGAGAAGCCGCTTGAGATGCCGACTCTCGCCTTGGGAGGCGAAGCATCTCTCGCATCCTTCACGCAAGCTGCCTGGAAAGATGTCGCGAGCAATCTCACGAGCGCAATCATTCCAAAGGCAGGCCACTGGATCAGCGATGAGAACCCCGCCTTCACTGCTGGTGCTTTACGCGACTTCTTCAAGGCGGCACGAAGCTAAGCGCATCGTTATGCGATGTTGCACGTGGCAACGAACAGCCGGCATGAACAGTCAGACCGCTCATGCCGGCCTCAACCGCTCTCAGAGCAGGAAAGTTCGACAAGCAAAACTGAAATGTATAACGACGATCGAATAGAAGATGAAGTTACAAGGGCTACCGCTCCATTCGCAAGAGGTGCTCAACTGGAGAACACCCTGTTCTACATGGGGAGCCTGATGTCCGTACTCGTCTCCTCAAAAGAAAGCGGCGGTAGACTTTGCCTGCTTGAGTATCGCTCCCAACCTGGTCATGAGCCGCCTCCACACATCCACCTTGAGCAGGAAGAGTTGCTCTACATCCTCGAAGGCGAGGTGGAAGTGTATGCCCCCGGACAAAAATCTTATGTAGGTGCAGGCCAGTGTCTCTTCATCCCTCGTGGTCAGGCTCACGCATGGTATGTGCTGACGGATGAATTGCGGATGCTTATCCTCACGCAGCCCGGTGGTCTCGATAGCTATTTTGAAACGATGGGTACTCCCGCGACGAGTTTGGAGCTACCGAGCGCGGCCACTACCTATGCGATGGATGATCCCTCGCGAGCGATCCGTATAGGCGCGGAGTTTGGCATGACCATCCTGACGCCAGAGGAGACGAAAGAGCTGCTGCCTCACTACCCAGGTTTCGGTAACAAACCCACTCCAAGGAGAGTACAAAGCTAACATGAAATCCGCCGTCTATTATGGTCCATTCGATATCCGCTGTGCGGAGATCAAGCCTCTTGAAATCTCACTAGGCCACGAGATACTTGTCCAGGTCGAGGCAACCTCGATCTGCGGATCAGATCTACACCTCTATCGCGGCGCTCTCGATTTCCTCATGCAAAAGGGCCACTCCTCGACCGGGCATGAACTCGTAGGCCGTGTTGTTGAGGTCGGTCCACAGGTCACAAGATTCAAGCCGGGTGATCGCATCACCACGCCTTACTCAGTATCCTGCGGCTACTGCTACATGTGCGAAGCAGGCCAGACAGGTCACTGTGAGACGACAAACGGAGCCATCATAGGTTTCGGCATTCCGCTAGGAGACCTTGGCGGAACCCAGGCTGAGTACATTCTCATTCCTTATGCCGACGCAAACGCAATGCAGGTTCCCGAAGATATCCCGGCCGAGGCCGCTCTCACCCTGTCCTGCAATCTGCCATCGGCCATCGTCGGCGTAACCGAAGCAGATGTTCAACTCGGCGATACGGTCGCGATCGTAGGCTGCGGACCTACCGGGCTGATGACAATGGACTGTGCCTTTCTTCGCGGCGCGGGCAAGGTTGTCCTTCTGGACCGAGTTCCGCATCGTTTGGCTGTAGCTCAAGCAAAGGGCGCAGTCACGATCAACATTGACGACGAGGACTGGAAAGAACGCGCTCTCGCAGAAACTCAGGGCCGTGGATTCGACAAAGTCATCGAAGTCGTCGGTATGCCTGAAGCTCTGCAGATTAGCTTGGATATCGTAAGGCGCGGGGGAATCATCTCGGCGATCGGAGTCTTCTGCGACGACTCCTTCACCATCAGCCCTATCTATTTCACCACGCGCAATATCGATCTTCGTACGAATGGTACAGCCAACGTGAGACCGTCGATTACGCAGGCGCTGACGATGCTAAAGCGGGGCATCATCAATCCAAAAGAATACTTCACACACGAATTCGCCCTATCCAACGTAGATCAGGCATACGCAACTTTCTACGGCAAGAAGGACGGAGTAGTGAAGGTACTGATTCGTCCCTAAAACCCCTCCATCCCGGGATGCATGGCGATTCAAAACTGCGCTACCGGGATGGAGTACTTGTGAACCGGAGGCGCTAACGATCACATCGCCAAGTTGCTTGAGCGTTCGCCACCATGCCGCGTTTTTCCCCGGCACGATCTGAGATAGAACAGTTCCCCCTATCATCCGAACCTCAAGCCGCTTATCAGGTCAATGACGGCCATGATCTTGATGACCTATCTTGAAATCCGCCACCCGGCGAAACAGGACGCCCAAGGTGCTCTCCAAAACACCTCGATCACCCTAGCCGCCTTCAACTAGCGCCGTTCTATCATGACTCGTGGTTCTTCACTTTTCGATACTGAGTCTTCAGATTGATTGTTAGAGCTTTGGAGTGAAGGCATATGGATTGCAGGAGTGCGGGACTGACATAAGCAGCTCCGTTTCTGCGAAGTTTAGTATCAATTCACTTAACTATGAAAAAGAAACACTCACCTCAGTCAGGTGTACCGGACGTAGCAGTTGCATAGTACAAACGATGCCCGGTAAAAGAAACGCCAGCGACCCAATCACCCACATGATGGCGGCACCTAACACCTGATCGTCCACGAGCGAAACGTGAAATGGATTTGAATTTCTGACATAAAACTCGTAGATCGGGCGGTCACAGAAGGCAAGAAAAGCGCAGAGAAGTGTGTTTATCACGTCCGCCGAAACGAGATAAATCAGTACGCCCCAGCCTTTGAGGCGCGGCGAAGAAGGCCACGGCTGCACAATGTGCCACCAAAAAAGCAACGATGTGAACAAGAAGCACAGATGTTCGACTGCATGCCACGCTTCATGTTCTAAAGCGAAATCGTATGCCGCCGGAGTATGCCATACGAGGTAAGTCAGGTTCATAGCCATCCACGCCGCAACTGGAGACGTGAGCCATCTGGCGTACCTTTGCATCCATGAGAGGCGCATCAGGGGCCCGACAAACAATTGCAGGAAAATCAGCGGCAGACCTCGCAGAAGCGGTACTCCAGGCAATCCGAGGAGCAGGAGTGGGGGCACGACAGACATGATCAGGAGGTGTTCGACCATGTGCGCACTCAGAAGAGCATCGGCGAAACCGTCCATGGGGGATCCGACTGCCATCCAGAGGATTGCCAGCCCGGCGAGGAATGAGAGTAACTGAAAGCTAGTGAACTGGGAGGGCCTGGTTTTTCGAATCTTGATCCACCCGCGCAGGTAAATGATCGCCGTAATCGCTATGGATAAGGTGAGCCAAATCGGAAACTCCCAGTCTGCCAGGACTTCTTTTACACTGTCTGACATAGTTAGGGCAGCCTTCCGGATTGCTCCTGTTGTGGCCGTGAACTGCCGGCAACCATAGTGCCAAGGCTTCGCGAGGCATCTATCGCTGGCGCCTGGTAGTTGTTACGCAGGGTGACGAGAAAGCTCACAAGCGCCTTTGTCTCAGCTGGACTGAGTGCATTGCCGTAAGCGGGCATATTGCCGCCTCCCTGCAAGACCTGGCGAATCATCTGGTCTTCGGTCATGCGCGAAGCAACCGTATCCAACGCCGGGCCGCGCATACCTCCCGCACCATCGAGCGCATGACAATTTCGGCATTGCTTGTACTGAAGAACAAGCGCTCCTTGGCATTGCAGTGGCGTTCGGTTGCGAAGGTACTTCACAGGCACCGGATCGCTTGCCCACGCATCCATAACAGGGCTCCAGGGCGTGTAAGTACCGAGATGCGTGAAGATACCGAGCGAGATAGCAACTATGGCCAGCGTAAGCACCGCTACGGGTCGCCGCGCCCAATGCCGTTCGCCTTCTGCGGCAAATACTGGAAGCAGTAGCATGGCCGCAATGATGAGCACGGGCGCAATCAAAATCACCGGTGTTTCGAGCGAAGGAGGAAGGAGAGACAATACGGAGAAGATCCAGAGAAAAGCAGCGTCGGGTTTCGGTGCAGTCTGAATGATCGTTGGGTCGGGTGGTCCGCCGGGCCCGAAGGGTCCGAAGAAAAAAGCGCAGGCCATGACGGCGAACAAGATTGCCATGGCGAAGACTGCGTCTTTCCAGGCAGCATCGGGGACAAAGGGAATCCCAGTCTTGTCGGTCAGTTCATGATATTCGCGCTCATAGGTCGCCTTCGTGACGATTCTGCCAGGCATGGGCCAGTCACTCACCCCATGACGAAGCACCATCCAGACGTGCACACCCACACCCGCCAGCAAAAGGCCCGGAATGACAAAGACATGTAAAGCGAAGAAGCGCGAGAGAGTCGCTGCTCCGAGAATCGGTCCTCCTAATAGCAGGTGAACTAAAGGCGCTCCAACCAAAGGCACTCGGCTAACAATCGAAGCACCGATGCCAAGCCCCCAGTATGCATCCTGATCGAATCGCAAAACCTGTCCAGTGAAGGCCATTCCAAGCGTCAGGAGAAGAAGCAGTACTCCGACCATCCACGTCAATTCGCGAGGAAACTTATACGCTCCGAAGAGAAACACTTGCACCAGATGAATGATGACAACGGCGACCATGAAGTTCGATCCCCATCCATGAAGTGCGCGCAGATACCATCCGAGCGGAGCGTAGTGGTTAAGCAGTTGAAGACTGCCCCACGCTTCATTTGCAGATGGGCTATACACCAGGCCCAGCAGGATGCCTGTCATGACTTGCAGAATGAGGAGAACTGTTGCGGCGCTTCCAAAAACATAGAGCCAGCTTGCGTTGTTGGCCGGCGTTGGATGCGTTGCAGCCTGCGCCAGGGGCTGAATGAGTCCGAGCCGATGCTCTAACCATTGCAGGGTTCTTCCCGCTATTCCCTTCGAACCAAATCCTATGCTTGCCATGGGTTCGACCTTTCTGTCGTTACGGCTGGTTCAATCTGAATCAAAGGCTTCTCACTGCAGCGTGCTTGTGTTGCCAGCGTTGGCATATTGCCTGAGTGGATTGCCAGGGAGTTACCGTTCAACCGTACTTTGTATTCGAAAAGACCTCTTTCCGGAGGGCCAGAAGCGCGAGAGCCGTCTTCGTAGTAGGCTCCGCCGTGACAGGGACAAAGGAAAAGCCGCGACTGAGAGAACCACCGTACCGGACAGCCGAGATGCGCGCAATTCACAGCAAAGACTTGAACGCTCTGAGTCGAAATACGGCGAACCCAGCATGAGACCTTGGCCGTGTCGCCGTCGCCGAGTCGAGATACTGGACTCTGAAAATTCACCAATTTAGTCTGCCCGACGGGAAACCCATCGAGCGATCCAAGGTCAACCCACGATCCAGTTTCGGAGTCTCTCTTCGACGCAGGGCCAAACAGATATCCGACGAGAGGAACCGCGAGGACTGCTCCTAACGCGGCGTTCAATATAACTGAGATCTTGAAGAGAAATACCCTGCGGGAGTGGACAATGGACTTCGATTCCAACTCGCGGTCCGCGCTTGTCTCTTCTCCGGAATTTTCGATTTGATCGTTCATGTTTTCTCCTTTGGAGTTCGTGGAGTTCACTTCACTTCGGCATACGGCTGGCCAGGTGTTTGCGTGCGATGAGCCGCAAGCCACGCTACGATGTCGCTAATCTCCTCACCTGTCATTGTCCTCAGCGGAGAGCCCTGAATGTCGGTGCGCCAATCGGGCATTCCACGTTCCGGCTGGCCGGAAATGATAATGCTGCGCAGGCCCTGATCACTGATCAACGCGAGATAAGAGGGATCGACAATCGATGCACCGTGCAAAGATGCGCCGGCGTCAGTTCCCTTGCCATCTGCTCCGTGACAGCGCGCACAGGAGACTGCAAACGCTAGCTGTCCTCGCGCGGCGTCGCCTTCCTGGGCTTTCGCATAGGCGAGCGGGAGTAAACCGTGCAGCACATCCGGATGCGCCCACGCATCCAACATGCCTTTGGAGAGAATGCTGATCTGCTCCTCCGTCAGCAGACCTCCTTGTTCCTTTCCGAATGCGGGCATCATGGTTCCAGGCACGCCCTGCGTCGTGATCCGTCTGATGTTGTCTATCCCTGCAGTCGCAAGGTAAATGGGATTTGCGAGAGAGATTGCAACACCCCCTCTTCCCTGATCGCCATGACAGCCCGCGCAGTTATGTTTGTACAGTGTCATCGGTTCAAGCACCTGTTCGGGACGGGGCGCTTCGGAGTGCAGGGATGGTTTCCCTGGTGCGTTTATGCAGCCTGTACCCGCACAACTTATAACGAATACAAGCAGAAAGATTCGGAGATAGCAGATCGTCATTGAGGCGGTTCCTCCTGTCCGGTTATCTCCGCAGACTCGTCTGATAAAGAGGGACGATTGGAATGAATTCCTGCGCGAACAGAAAGCGGCAGCGATCGAAATTGAGGCGTACGAATTTTTGCATGGAAGTTCACCACAAAGCCGCAGACCAGGCCAAATGTAAGCTGCGAGAGAACGAACCAGAACCAGTCGATCCGCTCATTCAAAATGGGACTGATGATGCCCAGCGCGGAGTACATGATTCCGGTAAACAACAAGGGCGTCATGAAGCCTGCGGTAAGGACTGGATAGCGCGGAAACATTGGTAACAGCGCACCGTAGAGCATTCCCACGCCAAGCGAAACCAGGCTGTGAATTGCAAGTGCAGCCAGCAACCCCTGCATATGAAACTGACTCAGGAATGCATCGCTTGCATTTGCCCAACTGACAAACCCGCCCGCAGCCAGCAGGTTAGCCGCATACCAGGCGCTGTGATATCGCAGAAGGCCGAACAGGGCGGCAGGTACGGTCATCCAAATGCCCCCGGCAATACCACCGCGTATACCCGTCGAGAAACGAAACGTTTCTACGGGCACTATCCTGCGGTGCATTCCGACTGCCGTTGGCCGGTCCATCACGGTGCGTGTACTCACAACTGGAATCTGGTCGTTGCTCACAGCGATGACTTCATGCGATTCATGTGGCAGCACCTGGAAAAACCATCCAACACTTGCCACCAGCATGAGAGCCAGACCCAACACTCCAAGGACAAGGTGAGTCACTAATCCAGTGAGAATCAATGACAGTCCAAGCGCCAGCACCATTGGCCACGGCGTGGGAGATGGAAGGAATACGGCTCTTGTTTGTGATTGCGGAAAGCGATTTTGCATAGATCTCCTTCATGTCTCAATCGATTACGAGCACAGACCGCCTAGCGGCCTAATACATAGACAACAAGGAATACAACCACCCAGACTGCGTCGACGAAATGCCAGTACAGAGCGAGCACTTCCATGCGATTGCTTTGCTCTGTGGTCAAATGCCCGCGCAAAGAAAAAAGAAATGCAAAGGACAGCATGAGAAGCCCAAAGATCACATGAGTCGCATGCAGTCCGACGAGCGAATAAAAAGTTGTGCCGAAGAGATTGGTCTGAATGGTAAGGCCATCACGATAGATGAGGTGATACCACTCCATCGCTGTGCCTGAGATGAAGATGGTCCCAAGCAACACCGTCGCTACCAGCCAGATCGACGCGAGCATGCTTCTTCCGTGATGTACCGCGGATACCGCTAGATGAACGGTGATACTGCTCGAGAGCAAACAAATCGTGGTGAAAATTGGAATGCTTAATACGTCATGCGGCGTCGAGCCGGCGAGGCTCTTGCCCAGGTAGTAGACATAAGCAACAACGAAGATCAGGAAAATTGTAGCTTCGGCTACGATGAGACAAAGCATCCCCACAATTCCGCGGGATGGCAATTCCCATGCTTCATTTGAATCGCCAGTGAACAAAGCTGCTTCATTCATGGAGTGTATGCGCCTTTCTATTCGTAGTAGCTGTCGGAATCTTCAGGATGTTTGAGATCCCACAACGGACGGCGGCTCTCGACGACTGGAGTTATGGCAAAGTTATATTCAGGCGGCGGCGAAGAGGTCGACCACTCAAGCGTCCAGGCATCCCATGGGTCGGGCCCAGCCAAAGGCCCTTTGAAATAAGACCAGATAAGATTCCATACAAAAATCAGTGTCGCGACAGCCTGGATCAGTGCACCGCTCGAAACGATCAGGTTCCAGACCATCCAGCCGCGTTCGGCTTCATAGGTATAAATACGGCGAGGCATGCCAAGTATGCCGGGAATGTGCATGAAGTCGAAGGTGACATGAAAGCCAATCAGAAACAGCCAGAAGTGCCACTTGCCAAGAGCCTCATTCGCCATGCGGCCGGTCATCTTTGGGTACCAGTAATAAAAGGCAGCGAAGAGCATGAAGAGAATGGCACCCACAAGAACATAGTGAAAATGAGCAACAACAAAATACGAGCCGCTTAGCTGCCAATCGAATGGAGCGGCACCCACCATAACTCCCGTCAAACCGGCAAGCAGGAATTGAAACAGAAATCCAATTGCGAACAGCATCGGCGTCGTGAAATGAATCTTGCCTCCCCACAGAGTCGCAAGCCAATTGAATATTTTGATCCCGGTGGGAATTGCTACGGTGAGGGTCGCAAGCACGAAGAAAGTGTTGGCGCCAGCGCTCATGCCAACAGTGAACATATGATGCGCCCACACACTCAGGCTGACGAAACCGATTCCGACAGAAGCCGCAACCATCGCGGGATAACCAAAAATAGCTTTACGCGAAAACACCGGGATAATCTCATTTGCAAATGCAAATGCCGGCATGATCAGGATGTACACTTCCGGATGGCCGAAGATCCAGAAGAAGTGCATCCACAACACCGCTGAGCCTCCTGCTTGAGTGTCGAAGAAGTGCGATCCCACGTAACGATCCAGCATGAGCATGATCTGCGCCGCTGTTAATGGACTGACAGTAACAAAGGCCATCATGGACATCACGGTGTACAGCCAGACAAGCAGCGGCATGCGCCCCAATGTCATTCCAGGGCAACGCATGGAGACAACCGTCGTCACGATATTGACTGCAGACCCGATGCTGCTGACGCCGCTCAGCAAGACGGCAAGCGTCCAATAATCGGTACTATGACCGGGCGAAAAAGGGCGAGCGGTTAGCGGAGCATAAGCCCACCAGCCAACATCGGGAGCACTACCTGCGCCCGACAATCCATTCCCACCGACATAACTAAAGTAAAGCAGAACTCCGCCAAAGAAAGTACACCAGAAGCTGAAGGCATTGAGCCTCGGAAAGGCCATATCGCGAGCGCCAATCATAAGCGGGATGAGATAGTTGCCGAATCCAAACAAGATCGACATACCGACGAAGAAGACCATCGTCGTGCCATGCATTGTAAAAAGGCGATTGAATGCTTGAGGCGAAACGAAGGTGTTGTTGGGAATCGCTAGCTGGATGCGCATCACAAGGGCTTCAATGCCAGCGATCACAAGAAATAGGAGCGAGCTGCCAATGTACATCAGACCGATTTTTTTGTGATCGACTGTGGTCACCCAATTGTGCAGCACCTGGAGCGCCGAATTGCGAAGCGCGATCTCTTCAGCCTCCACGAGCGTTCCATCCATCGAGGTATGTGTTGACATTGGATTCACTTCCTTTCGATTTATTACTTGAGCGTTAAGAGGTACGCAGTCACGGCATCAAGGTCGTGTTCGTTCAGGTGCATCGGAGGCATAAGTGCCCCCGGCTTGAAATGCGCGGGGTTATCGACGAACAGCCTCAGGTTGGCAGGTGTATTCAGAACCGCTCCCGAGCCGATTGTGTCGCGGCTTGCGACATGGGTGAGGTCGGGGCCAAACCTACCCGTCGCCACCGTGCCCGCTACTGTATGGCAACTTATGCATGCGTTGTGTTGAAACACGGCTTCGCCTTCGACTGTATTGGGATCTTCCTTAACGGGATCGCGCTGGCGTTTAACCCAGTTAGAAAATTCCTCGGGCGAATCTGCGTACACACGGAGAAGCATCTTCGCGTGTTGCGCACCACAGAACTGCGCACACTGCCCCAGGTACAAGCCTGCAGTAGGAGGATCAATCCACATAATGTTGACGCGGTTGGGAATGAGATCCGTCTTACCGGCCAGTCGTGGTATCCAGAAACTGTGATCTGTATCTGCCGATGATAAGGTCAGATAAGTGGGTGTAGGATGCCTGGGATCACTCACAGGAACATGTAACTCGTTGGCAGTCACAATGCCGAGTTTGGGATAGCGGTATTCCCACCAGAATTGATGTCCAATTACGATGACATCTAATGCGGCAGTGGGTTTCGCGGCTTGCTGCGTGGAATAAATTACCCTTGCACTCGATAAGACAAGCATCGCCACAATGAGGACCGGTATCACCGTCCACGAAAGCTCAATCTGGTTGCTGCCATAGATTTGAGCTGGCTCCTCTCCAGCTTTCACGTCATGCCGCCGGTGACGATAGCGGATGATCGCATAGGCAAGTAGACCTCCTACGATCACAAACACGCAGAGTGCAACACCAAGCACGAGCATTGATAGGCCGAAGATCGAGTGCGCTGGAGTTCCCGCTGGAGAGAATATGCTCGTCGGTCCATGAACAACATCCGGTGCGAACAAGACCGCGATGGAATGCTGCGTGTTAGCCATACGCTGGAATCCTCCAAATCAAGCACGATTCCAGCCGTGACCTTCGTCGACTTGAATCTAGCCTCATTGTGGAGGGGAGAACCATGAAGAAGAAGCGCCGAACGATCTGATTATCCGTAGTCCATTCGAGCGGTCACGCAGGTTGATTATGGGCAGGCACATAATCGCGACCATGCGTAAAGAGCTATCAGTCTTCCAGCTCCAAAACGCCCCTCTTAGCGAAATCTTGTTGTCCTGACCATCGAAAGGGCATGTCATGGATTTAAGCGAAACGAAATCTTCAACGTTGACATCCATTCACCAGCAATACTCAAAAGGACACCGTGAAAATTTTGTTTTTTGTCTATGCTTGAGCGCAACATCGTTAGCGGCTCAGGACGTCAGAGTGGCGCCCTTACTCTCGTATTTTGCGTGAAGGACAAGGGCACACCGATTGTCATCCCAGGGCAGTAAACCTTTTAGCAATCGGCCCGCACTGCACAGCTCGATTGCTACGAGCAAAATACCCTTCGCCTGCAACAACATTGAATGTTCGATATGGCGTATCGATGCAGCCTTAATCTTCTTCGCAATGCTATAGGACGATGGCGCACTAAGCAGATAGAGGGAGCTGAATACCACTCGAATAGGGCTATTCCTGGAAACCCTTCGATGCGACACTCACGGAGAGGATAACCATGACTCATACCGCCTTCGCATGTGAGGAATCGCATTCCAACCAGGTGCAACTAAGCTCAAGTTTGGTATGTGCAGCTCAATCTGGATCGGCCGTTGCTTTTTCAGAACTCCACAGTCTGTACGAACGGCGAATCTACAGGACAATTCTCTCCATCACTCAGAATAAAGAAGACGCGGAAGATGCGATGCAAGATGCATTCTTGAGAGCGTATCTGGCAATAAAGGGATTTGAAGGTAGAGCCAATTTTTACTCGTGGCTGACCAGAATCGCCATCAACTCCGCTCTTATGGTCTTACGCAAGCGCCGCGTCCGTGCTGCCTTTATCCTCGACCTTCCGTATGACTCTCAGGAAGAAGAGATTCCCTTCGACTTCAAAGATACCTCGCCTACTCCAGAACAGAGTTATCGCAATAAACAGGAACATCTCAGGCTTACGAAGGCGATTGAAAGGCTTGGCCCTCGACTACGCGTGGTCGTCGAGGAGCACTTGAGGCAGGATGGATCGTTGAGAGAGGTTGCACGCACGCTTGATCTCTCCGAAGCTGCTGTGAAATCCAGGCTATATCGTGCGCGCAGACGACTTGCCTTGACCAGCACACGTATGCCGCGCTTCGTGTAGTGCGTCTTGAACTTGCTCTGGAACCATGTATATCATCGCTCTGTCTGCCACAGAGCAGCAGCGTTGGCGCTCGACATCTTCAAAAGCATTTAAGGCCGACGAGCTGCACAGCCCTCATCACAAAGCGTCTGCCTGTCTCACCATGCACAGATCGCTCTATTACCCGTCGAAAGTATCGTCGATAATGAATCCTTCGAGGCTTGTAACTGTTGCTGAAACGGCATACCTTACGTTAGAAATGAGCGTGGATGCATGACCATTCAGAAGATTACCGATTGGGCTCAGACTGACAAGCTCACGATACTGGCAGTACGCCTGGCTTTGGGAACAGGATTTCTCTCGGCTGTAGTCGATCGCTTTGGAGGTTGGGGTTCATACGGGGCGAGGCAGGTATCCTGGGGAGACTTTGCGCACTTTGTAGTCTACTGTGGATCGGTGAACGGTTTCCTTCCGAAGCTGCTCATAGCTCCAACGGCGTGGATTGCGACTATCGCCGAAATCCTTCTCGGTATCGCTCTTGTTCTTGGGTTTTATACCCGATGGGCGGCGATACTTAGCGGGCTTCTTCTGGGTGCTTTCGCACTGGCGATGTCATTCTCTTTGGGAATCAAGGCGCCTCTCAACTACTCAGTATTTACAGCCTCAGCGGCAGCCTTTCTTCTTGCAAATGTCTGCAGAACGCGCGAGTCATCGGATCGAAAAAGTTTAGCGCGAACCCATCTCGACTGAAGGTGGAATGCAACCGAAACGGACCGGGGAGCAGACGAGATGCCCGTGAAGCAACCAACTCATGCCAGAGCACCATGAAGCTCAATAATACGCATCCTCTTATCGCCAATCGAACCATCTATCGAACGCCGTATCAACCCTGAAACAGGAGGTCATCATGAAGGTTTTTGTAGCGGGCGCGAGTGGCGCAATCGGAGTTCCACTCATTACAGAGTTGATAGGAAGTGGTCATGAAGTAACAGGAATGACCCGATCGCAAGATCAGGCAATCAAACTATCCAAACTTGGCGCCAAGGTCGCCATCGTCGATGCATTCGATGCAAAGGCTGTTGCAGATGCGATAAAAATCGCGCAGCCTGAAGTCGTCATCGACGAGTTAACTTCCCTGCCAAAGGATCCGGCAGACTACGGGAGCGCATTCGAAGGCGATCGTAAACTTCGACTGGAAGGTGGAACTATTCTTCACCAGGCAGCTATGACCGCTGGCGTTCGGCGATACATTCAACAATCCAGTGGCTACTTTCTCCAGACGTCCGGTGGCTTGGCGGATGAGGCTGCTGATCTGACGTTGGACGCAAGCCCCGGGATCGCAGGGGCAGCCAGAGTGTACTTTGAAGTAGAAGAACGACTCGCGCGATCGGGGAACATAGAAGGGGTTGCGCTTCGTTATGGCATTTTTTATGGCCCGAACACCTGGTACTCACCCGACGGTGCGGCGGCCGATCACGCCAGGCGCCAGGAACTACCTATAATCGGCGAGGGCGACGGAGTCTGGTCATTTATACATATTCACGATGCGGCAACCGCCACCGTCGCCGCCATGACGAGTCCGGCCGGAGTCTATAACATCGTTGACGACGATCCCTCCAGCGTGCGCGATTGGCTGCCTGCATTCGCACGAAGCGTAGGAGCTCCACCGCCTCCTCAGTTCAGTGTGGAAGAAGCAACTAAGGTGGCCGGAGAGGATGCGGTCTACTACGGTACGAAGTTGCGAGGCGCTTCCAATGCTAAAGCTCGGAAGATCTTGAACTTCATACCGCGACGTCTGGAATGGTTTTCTGAAATTTCACCGCAATCGCAAGAGCAGGCTTCTTCACTACGCTGATTTAACCTCGCCATTGGATGCGGCTCCTTCTCTTGCTAAAGCCGCATCCATACATGAAGAAATCATCGACTATTTAATCGAGAAGCAATATCAATCCGGCAACACAGATACAACAACCTTCCCAATCCCACGCTTCTCCGTAATTTGTCCGTCGAAGGCAGCCGGTCCCTCTTCGAACGGTACTACAGCATTGACCATGGCCATGAGGCTACCCGAGTCCAGTAGTCGCGCAATTTCCACGAGTTGATCGCTTTTTGTTTCGACGATGAAGAACGCGTTCTTAGTCCGCAGATCTCCCGTTCCTTCGCTCTCCGTTGCAATCGTGACCATACGTCCGGAGTCCTTAAGCAATGACCATGATTTCGCCAGTGTCTCTCCGCCCACCGTGTCGAAGATGACGTCGAATTCCTGAGACCTTCCTTCAAACGGAGACGCACTGTAGTCAAGCGCCTCATCGGCACCGAGTTGACGTACAAATTGAAGGTTGAGAGATGAGACTGTTGAGGAAACAACAGCTCCGCGAGCATGGGCCAGTTGGACACCGAAAAGCCCTACGCCTCCAGTTCCGCCAAGCACCAGGATCTTCTCGCCGGACTTCAGCTTTGCATGATCGAAAAGCGCCTGCCATGCAGTAAGAGCACTTATCGGGACAGATGCTGCCATAGCGTGCGTGAGAGTTCGCGGCTTGGGCGCAATGTTTGCCGGTTCGGTGAGACAGTATTCCGCCGCGCCCCCATCCGCAAACCAATCATTCATCCCATAGATCTCGTCTCCTATTGAGATCCCCACTACGGCCGCGCCGACGTCGGTAATTACACCCGAAAACTCATGACCCGGAATAGCGTGTTCCCTTCTCGCACCGCTCTTCGTGTGGGATGTTGTATACCACTGCATCTCAGACGGCGTAACACCTACGCCATGTACGCGAACTAAAACCTCGTTATTTGCGGGGATAGGTCGAGGAACGTCCAATTCTATCAATGCGGATACGCCTTCAAATGTGTGAAGTTGAATAGCCTTCATGACAAAACCTCCGATGTTAAGATTTCCGCGGAGCAGCGCGCTCGAACTGTTGAATACACTCAACTAGCATAGTGGCCGTACAAGACTCGCCCATCTCAGTATTGAACATGACATCGTAGAGGTGGGGTTCCGGCCATTTCAATCCGAGATATTGACGGACGAATGCAGCTCGCGCCTTGTCCGTGGTGTCGATCTGTTCGATGGCCTTGTCCTGAGTTACGCCACGAGCGATCATCCTGCGAATCTTATAATCCCTCGATGCATAAAGAAACACATGAAATACATCCTTTCGATTGCGCAGAAAATATTGCGAACCTCTACCGACAATTACCGACGGACCGCTGGAATGGGCCGTGTTGACCGTTGTTTCTGATACAGCAGCGATGCGGCGCGCATCGAGCAGGTGCAATCGTTGAGTTGGCTGCAAGCCACCCTCAAACCCGCCTCGAAGAAAGTCCTGGAAAAGCCTGTATACGAGAGGATCCGTTCGCCACTCTCTCCGCTCGACGGCCTCCGGCGTACTTTCAGTCAGTCGCGCGATCTCCTGTGTCAACCGTTCGTCCCACAGACTCCATCCAAGGCGACTGGCGACCGAACTGGCAATCTCGGACGCTCCGCAGCCGAATTCGCGCTCAATTGTGATGGCATGAACCATTGTGTTTGTCCTCAGCCGACTGCTATATCTCCGCCTGCTCCTGGATCATTCTTCTTCAAGAAAAACGCAAGAATAAACATGATGGAGCAGAGCACACCCAACACCCAAAAGATGTCCATGTAGGACAGTGCGCCGCCCTGTCGATGCACCGATTCGTACAATCTGGCGATTGCCTGGTCGCGCGCATCCCCGGCACGAAGCCCGGAGTGCGCGATTTTTGAGCCCAGTGCATGGAGTGACGAACGATAAGCAGGGGAATCTGGAGTAATGTGTCCGACTAGGATTTGCTGGTGATATTGAGCCCGTCGCACGATCATCGTGGTCACAACGGAGGTCCCGATACTGCCCCCGATATTGCGCATGAAATTGATGATGCCCGAGACGCTATTACCCTTCTCAGGTGGAACTCCGATATAACCCGCTGCGGTGATAGGAACGAATAGGAACCCAATCCCTATAACTTGTGCAACGCGCAGCCACATCGCGAACTTGAAGCTGATGAACAAATCAATCTGGTTCGCGCAATAGAACAGTCCAATAGCAAGACACAGCCATCCCGTCGCGATCAACCATCTGGCTTGAATCTTGGATGTGAGCCGCCCGACAACGGGCATCATCACGAGCAGGATAACTCCACCGCCGGACAAGACGAGGCCCGCAAGTTCGGCTGTGTAACCCATGAGCGATTGCAGAAACTCTGGAATCAGGACCAGAGTGCTGAACAGCATGAAGCCCATCATGAACATCATTAAGTTAGCTGCCGCGAAGTTGAAGCTCTTGAACATGCGGACATCGATAATCGGCTCCTTGCGGAACCATTCCCAGATGACCAGGGAGATGAGGCAAACCGTCGCAGTTATCGCCAACGTCGTGATGAACGGCGAGCCGAACCAATCGTCTTCCTGACCTTTGTCCAGAACTATCTGCAGCGAACCCACACCAAGCGCCAGGAAAGATATTCCGATGTAGTCTACCCGGATGCCCCCACTCTTCAAGCGATGAAGAAATGGCGGATCTTCGACCAGTGTGTGAGTCAAATAGAGAGCGAGAAGGACCACCGGGAGGGTGATGAAAAATATCCAGCGCCAGGAATAGTTATCCGTAATCCAGCCTCCCAGCATCGGTCCGACTGTAGGAGCGAGAACCGCAGTAATGCCATAGACAGCAAATGCGGACCCGCGCTGCTCTGGAGGAAATGAATCATTGAGAATGGCTTGTGCCATGGGTTGCAGCCCACCGCCGCCGATGCCTTGCACAGCTCGAAACAGCAGCAATACCGGCAGGCTGGGCGCTAAGCCGCAAAGCAGTGAACTCACGGTGAAGATAGCCAGCGAAATCATGAAATAGCGTTTGCGGCCGATCATCTCCGCAAGCCAGCCGCTGATAGGCAGGATGATCGCGTTCGCAGCGAGATACGAGGTGAGCACCCAGGTGCTGTCATCGTAGCTGGCTCCCAGGTCTCCCGCGATGTAAGGCAACGCAACGTTGGCAACGCTTGTATCCAGCACCTCGATGAACGCCGCCATCGAAACAGTCGCGGCAATCGCCCAGGGATTGATCTTAGGCCGCCATATGGCCTGTCCTGACGGAAGAGCCAGCGATGTGGCACTCATCGCAAGTACACTTTCGCTTCGACATTCATACCCGGTCGAAGCTGGTGGTCGCGATTTTCGCCTGGATCGATAACAATCTTTACGGGAACGCGCTGAACGATCTTCACATAGTTTCCAGTTGCATTTTCTGGTGGCAGTAGACTGAAGGTTGGCCCCGTTGCTCCCTCGATGCTGTCCACATGGCCGTGGTATGTGCGGCCGTTCGAGTCAAGATCAAGCTCTGCCTTCTGGCCGACGCGTATGTGCTTGAGTTGGGTCTCTTTGAAATTCGCAGTGATCCACACCTGATCCAGCGGAACCACCGTGAGTAGCTGCTCACCGGGATCAACATTCAACCCAACGACCACCTTCTTCGTGACTTCTCCGGCGACAGGCGCAAATATCCTGGTGTATCCCAGGTTCAACTGCGCCTGTTCGACCGCAGCTCTTTTCTGGCCTACGTCCCCCACTGCCGAGAGCGCTTTATCGCGCGTTGAGGCAACGCGCTGAGGTCCAGCCTGGGCATCTTCGTAGTGTGCCTCAGCCTCAGTGAGACGGCTGTGCGCTTCGAGAACCGCTTGTTGAGCTGCGGCCTCGTCTGCCTCTGCCGCCGCTATGGCGGCCACATCTGTCGCTGCCGTCGCATAGGCATGATCGTAGATTTGCTTCGGCACTTCCTCTTTTGCCAGCAACAAGCGATAGCGTGTGACGTCATCCTGAGCCTTTACGTTTTCCGCCTGCGCTTCAAGAATGAGGGCATGCGCGGCGACGACTCGCTTCTCTGCTGCCTGGATAGACGCCTCTGCATTTTTGATATCCGAGGCCGTGGCTTTCAATTGGCTTGAAGTATCAGCCGATGATATGGGCACATCGATATTGGAGCTTTTCGCGGAAGCCTCTGAAGTGTCGAGCGTTGCCTGGGCTCTTGCCAATGCCACTTCATAATCTTTTGTGTCGATTTCGACGAGTGTAAAACCGGCATCGACCCATTGGTTATCCTCAACGTTGACCTTCTGGATATATCCGGAAATGCGAGCGCTGACAGGGTAAAGGTGGACGTCCACCTGCGCGTCGTCAGTAGATTCGAAACCTGAAAAATAGTGCCAGAGAAATACGCAAGCGACGGCCACAATAACGAACGTGGCAAGAAATATCCAACGCTTGTAGGACCGTTTCCTCGGAAAAGTTGAAGTGGATGAATCAGATGCGTCACTCGTATTCACTTGTGCGTTTGGCGGAATTGCCTGTGGTGGATCCGTTGCCGGATTTTGCTCAGCCATACTCATTTTCCCTCCACATATGCAGCAAAATGTGATTCCGCTACGCCTGTCGCTCTTGCCAGAGATATCTTGGCGAGGTTGTGGCTATACAGGCTGGCAATGTAGGCATCATTCGCAGTTGCCAGCGCATCCTGCGCCTGAACGATTTCAATGTTGTCCGTAACTCCCGAAAGGAATCGATCGCGAGATTGTTCAAGGTTTTGAGTGGCCAGCGTTACCGCGCTTTTCTCTACAGAAACTTCCTGTGCAGCCGCCTCCAGATCGAGATAAGCATCGCGAACCTCCTGATCAATCCTGGCTCGCAAATCTTCCAGCCGCTGCCTTTCCCCTGTTAGCGAGGCCTCGGCCCGGAGGACATCTCCGTGAACTCTCCCACCCTGAAAGATAGGAATGCGAAGCGTCGCGGCCGCATCCACAGTACCGTGCGAAGATCCCGGGTTGACTCCAGAGAGACCGTAGTCAGTCTCTGCTCCGATCGATGGATACCGCTCGGCAGAAGCGGCCTTTCTAGCAAGCTCAGCGGACCGGACCCGATTGGCCTGACTCTGAAAATCGGGACGAACCCTGTAGGCATTTTGAATCTCCTCATCGAGACCCGTGGGCGTCAATTCTTGATACGGAACGTGAGTGGTTATCTCGAACTGTTGCCCCAGAGGAAGCCCGATAGCTCTGGCCAACACCAGCTTTTCTTTTGCCAGATTATTTTTAGCGACAATCAGTTTCTGCTCGCGCGATTGCAGTTGAACGTGCGAGCGTAGAACGTCGACGGCCGCGGCAAGGCCCGCAGTCTTCTGGTCGGATGTCTGTTGGAAAAGAGCCTTGGCTGTATCTCGTTGCGATGTCACTGAATCAACCTCCGATTGGTCCGCTATGACCAATAAATAGTTGGAGACAATCACCAGCACCACAAGCTCGCGAGCATCTTTGGCACTGAACTCTGCCGACTTCAACTGTGCCTGTGAAGATCGCGCCCGCTCAATCGATGACCAATCAAAAACGGATTGCGTGAGATAAGCCCGCGCGTCGAAATAGCCAAATGGGCCAATGATCTGAGGCTGTCCAGGAATGGTCAGGCCAAAGGCTGCCTTCACATTTACCTGGTGCACTCCAAACCCCGTATCGGTAACTACATTGGGAAGCAACTCACTCAGAGCCTGCCATCGCTGTCCTCGTACGTCGCTGACAACATCGGTGGCCAGCACTCCTCCAAGATTTTGCTTAAGCCCAAGAGCAACGGCACCTTCCAGAGAAAGCGGCACTGGCGTTGTGCTGAGTTTTCCCGCAGCAACTCCTCCGAGATATGGATTCTGCGAAAGGCTTTGATAACTATTCTGCCCGGCTTGAACGGCTGAGCGCGGTGCCCCGGTTACTTCGGCCACAGCAATCGGATTGTATGGCGCCGGCGTGGCAGGCGCGTTGTACTGGGCAAGCGCCGCTGCTCCGCCGAGAAGAGCAGGGCTAAGCAGGATGAGCTTATTCCAGAGTCTGCGCCGCATGTCGTTTCCTTAGCCTCTGCAACGACAGTATGGGCAAACCGGCATCAGCAAAAGCGCTGATCGGATGGAACCATACCCACTCTTTCGAGCTGTACTGACCGTCAACTCTCGACCCTTCACCGAGCCCGCGCATCTCGCCTGCTATCACCAACAACACACACCAGGCGAAGGTACATCTGAGATCTGCTCAGAAAGACGAGAATGCTGCGGACTTACGACAATCCCACTACGCGAGCCGCGTAAGCCTGATGCAAATGAACAGCCGGGGCAATTCTTTCGGATGGAATAGCGAGAGCCTTTGATAGGATTCACTCATTTAGTTATTGTTCTCATTCAAGCAAGGCGAACGGAATGGCAAGTAAGGAGACATGCGTTATTAGCAGAATTCGAGCCTCGGCCCGCGTTATGCTCTTCTTCGCCCTCGGATGCAGCATGTGCTTTGGATCTCATGTAAGCGCCACTACTCCGCCTGCTCAGCCGACGCAAAGTGCGGATGAGGGTCTAAATCCGGATCAATTTTCTCATTCCTTTTGGGGCGCCGCTCAGGGTGCGCCCCAAAGCAACTCTGGTCTCGCCCAAACGAGCGATGGACTGCTGTGGCTCGCAACGGAGCAAGGCCTCTATAACTTTGATGGAATTCGCTTTCAGCGGTTCAAAACCGCTACTGGCCAGGAACTGCCATCTACCGGAATTCTAACGATTTTTGCTCCACGATCAGGGGGGCTCTGGATCTCGTACACGTTTGGCGGGTTAAGTTTTGTCCAGAACGGACAGATACAAAACTTCGTCAACGAGAGTGCCGTTCGCGTGGGAATGGTTATAGGGTTCGCCGAGAACCCGAAAGGCAATCTCTGGGCTGCTACCACGAGCGGTGTCGCGAGATTTGTGGATGGAGCGTGGCAACTGCTCGGATCTAAATGGGAGCCTCCACCAGGGACTGTGTCTTCTTTAGCCTTTGATAAAGAAGGAAGACTCTGGGCCTGTAGCCGTTTCAACCTTTTTTACCTTGAACCTGATTCAACTCGCTTCAAAATATTGCCGGGACCCAATGTGAATCCGAGCATAAAGCTTCCGCTAAGACCAGATGGGACAGTTTGGACTCATGCAGTTGCTCCGAACTCTCTTGTGCCCGATCAACCCAAAGCTTCCCCTTTATTCAACAGGGGATTGCAAGCGATGTCCACAGTGAGTTTCATCGACAAGACCGGAACCATGTGGGTCTTTAACATGAACAAAACTATGCGCCTCTCAATCGACGAGGGCAGTAATGCAGAGCCAGACGTAAGACAGTTCAGGCCTATCCAGACTTTCGGACGAGTCATGCCACGTTCCATATTGGTCGATCACGAAGGCCATATATGGATGGCGGATACAGACGGTTTACACCGATTTTCCTACACTCCCCTGAGGCAGCTTCGGCTGAAATCCCAGGCGATCTTTCCAGCCATTGCTCCTTCTGTTAAAGGGGCTATCTATGTTGCAGTATCCACACCGCAGGGCTTAGCGCCGATTTATCAAACCAAGAGAAGCGGCCTGGAACTGGTCCGAGGCTTCGGCGACGCAATTCAATGTATTTACAAAGCTCCTGACGGTAGCACCTGGTTTGGAAACTCCAGCCTTTGGCACTTGCGAGACGGAAAACTCGTTCAGACGTTTAGACCGTCAAGGCTGAGACCAATCAACACGTACGTTGAAGAGATGACGGCAGATCGTCAGGGAAATCTCTGGGTAACGTTTAACCAAGGCGGCCTGTATCGCCTATCCAACGACTCATGGACTCGAATCGACGAGAGTTCAGGACTTCCTTCGCGCGTTCCGGTCATTGAATACACAGACGACGACGGCTACATCTGGTTCGGGTTCACTAAAAGCAGGCTCGCCCGTTTCCGCGACGGCAAAACTGATAATTTCGGCCCCTCGGATGGACTCGATATTGGAATCATCACTGCTATCCAGGTGAGCAAGGGCGATGTCTGGGTTGGCGGTGAGTTAGGGCTTGTACATTTCGATCATGGCCGCTTCCACAGACTGAATGCGGTGAACCCCGAGAATTTACGCGGGATATCCGGAATCATCCGAATGCCGAATGGCGATCTGTGGTTGAATGGGCTCTCTGGAATCGTGCATATTCAGGCAAAGGAATTGCAGTTATCGATCGCGGATAATACGCACCGGCTTACGGGACAACGGTTCAGCCGGGAAGATGGGCTGTTCGGATATGCGCCCCAGATCGCGCCGTTGCCTTCAGCTATCCAAAGCAGCGACGGGCGCCTCTGGTTCTCGACCACGAAAGGTGTCTTCTGGTTGGATCCATCCCATGCCGTCAAGCCGACATTCAAACCGCTGGTCAACATACGATCCATCACGGCAGACGGCAAACGACAAACGGTTGGCAGCCCATTGCTTTTAGCGGCAGGGACATCCAATGTGAGGATCGAATACGATGCCGTGAATCTCTCTGAACCCGAGTCAGTTCATTATCGGTACAAACTACAGGGAAATGGAGCTGACTGGCAGAACGCCGATGAGTTGACGTTTGTTTCGTATCTCAATCTCCATCCGGGAGCCTATACGTTCCAGGTGGAAGCCACGGACAATAATGGCATTTGGTCAGAAAGCCCAACCTCGCTGACGATGCGCATACTTCCAGCCTTTTATCAAACCTGGTGGTTCCTGCCGCTCGTCGCTCTTGTCGCACTCCTTTGCATCTACTCCGCTTTCCGCATTCGGATAGAGCAAAACGCAAAACAAGTGCGTGTCCAGTACGCGACCCAGCTTATGGAACGTACCCGCGTAGCGCGCGAGCTTCATGACACTTTCATGCAGACAGTCCAGGCCAGCAAGTTGGCTGTTGATGAAGCACGGAAGCCCTCTACCACCCTTGCCATGAACCGGGCTCTTGATCTGGAACAGTTATCAGGCTGGCTAGGGCAGGCAACAGAGGAAGGCCGCGCCGCACTCAATTCATTGCGCGCCGCATCCGCAGACGAATGTGATTTGCCGGAAGCTCTTCGCCGCGCTATAGAAGAATGCAAGATGCAAAGAATCACAAAGTCCACCTTCGCTGTAACTGGCGACATGCGAGAAACACATCCGGCCGTGCGCGACGAGATTTACCGCATCGCTTATGAGGCGATCAGCAATGCTTACGCACACTCAAAGGCAAGCCACCTGAGAGTGCGCCTCATGTACACGCATGATCTAACGATAAGCATCATCGATGATGGCATCGGCATTGATCCTATGGTCGCGGAGAAAGGAAAAGATGGACACTTTGGGTTGCAGGGAATGCGCGAACGAGTCGCACATATAAAAGGAAAACTCACGATTGCGAGCTCATCTCAAACCGGCACTGAAATTACCGTTTCTGTTCCAGGACGAATTGTCTTTCGCGAAGCGACACTGAACCAGTGGACAAAGCTACAGATCTTCTTGAAGAAGCTGCGCGAATCGTCACCACAGGATTGACGCGTCTACAGCAGACGAACAACACAATCAATAGCCTGATTTCATCACAATTCGAGAATGCCGCGTTTCAGTGCAATCATCACTGCACCCGTGCGGTCATTGGCTCCGAGCTTGGATAATATGTTCCTAACATGTCCCTTCACTGTGTGTTCTGACAGGAAAAGCTCGTCAGCCACAGTCTTGTTCGAATTGCCGGCAGCCACACTTCGCAGAACATCGACCTCACGTTCTGAAAGAGCATCGTCCGATGCATGAAGCGCCATCTCTGAAGCAATCTCAGGCGGAATTCGACGATGCCCTGCATGTACAAGCCGGATGGTATCGATCAGCTCCGTCCCCAACATACTCTTCAGTAGATAGCCTTGGGCGCCAGCCTTCATAGCACGCAACGCCTGCACATCTCCCGCATAAGTCGTGAGGATAATAATACGAGCGTTTGAACACTCACTTCGAATCGCCGAAATCGCATCAATTCCATTCGTCTTTGGCAGCCGGAGATCCATCAGCGTGATGTCGGGTCGATGCTTTCGATGCATGACGATAGCCTGCTCTCCATCGGCAGCCTCTGCAACAACGCTCATTCCATATTGAGCGTTGACGGCATTCGTTATTCCACCTCTTAGCAAAGGATGGTCGTCGACCGTAAGTACCCGAATCACATTTGAAGAGTTCATTGCATCGCTCCTTCCGCCAGGCGAATCGCGTTGAGTCTACGCATTTCGCCCCAGATTAATCAACCTCATAAGCCAATGCGGATGGAAGCCTGATTTCTATTTCAGCACCCGCATTCCGCCCGCTTCGAATTTCTAGCGCGGCTCCGGATCTCCTTGCCTTTCGCCGCATTTCCAGGATTCCTCTATGCCGCTGGCAGTTCGGACCCCATAGCGCAGTTGAGGAAATCCCACAGCCATCGTCGCGAACATAGACCCGCATCTCATTGCGCTCATAGAAGAATTCAGCTTCAATCTCATTTGCTCCTGCGTGGCGAAAGGCATTACTAAGCGCCTCCCGAGCTATTCCGTAAACGTCATCCCGAACCATCGGCCGCAAGTGGCGCATGTCTCCGTGGACGATCACACTATATTTCGATTTCCCACCATCTTTCAACGTCCTTCCTGCTACTGCAACCGCGCCGGGAAGATTGTCATCAAGCCCAGGGAGGCCGAGAGCAATCATATTCCGTTGAGCTTCTTCGATGAGAGCATCAGACTGCTTCAACGAGTCAGCAAGAATCTCTCGCATCGGTTCGATTCCTTCGACACGTGAGGTCGCACTCTCAATTGACCAGGCAATAGCCTGAAGTCCCTGCACAAGCATGTCACTCGTTTCGAAAGCTCTTTCTTCCCTCGCCCCGCTCGCCTTAAGTAATCGACGCCGTATCCTCGCTTGATCCAGGCGAATTGCGGCAAAGACAAGGTAAAATATTGCCAACAGCCCCAGGATAAAAAAGAACACTCCAAACCAGTAGCTCCTCCAATAATCTTGAGGAAAAGCTGGATCGACCAACTTATTGACTCGTTGATTCGAGAGTAAAGTTGCCAGTGTGGCCGACTCGCTCATGATAAGTCCAAACTGCATTTGCAACATTGTCCGATAGGGCGTCAATCGGTCTACTTAGAAGACAAAAGGCACGGAACTCGCTAAGACTCCTACCATGCCTCATTTCCCTGCACGACTTCATTCTGCTGCTCTTAGGCTTGCAATACATCCCTCGAAAGTATTGAATGATAGCCGCTATTTGGACGTTTGTTGCTTTCCCGAAAATCGACTAACTTCTTTCCTATGTTTAGAGCGTTTTCAATGTTCCCGACCGGGTCTGTTGGCTTTTCTCTGGCGGTTCTTCGGATCGGCGTGGGCGCATTGTTCCTGGTGGATGTTCTGCCGCTCGAACGCTTGTTGGCTTCTGCATGGGGCACTTTAGCCTTGAGCTTTCTCGCCCTCCTCATACTGTGCGGAGCCCTCACTCCATATCTGTATGCTGCCTGCTGCATTGTCGAAGTAACTGGCCTCGTCAATCTCACTGGTATGGCGGCTGTACGCCTGGGCGCCTTAATCCTGGTCACTGCATCCCTGGCGATAATTGGCCCAGGAGCATATTCGCTCGATGCGATTCTGTTCGGTCATCGCCGGGTTATCTTGCCTGGAAACGACGAGGAATAGTACACAGCAGAGACTCGATGAGCAGCCGCTAAAGAGGTCACGGGTATAACAGCAGCCCACCTCATCGAAAATGTTCTCTATAGCAAAAGCCCGCACCAGCCATTAAGTCGCTCCGGCCGTGGGATATCTTACTGGTTATTCCTGATCAAAGACTCCTTAGCACGACTCCCGCGGCCATCAAACACCAGTCTGCCAGGAATGAGTAGCTCTATCTCCAACCCGCTGCCCACATCGTTATGAAAAGTAAGCCGCGCACCAATTCGCTTGGCACGTTCGCGCATCCCCAAGATCCCCCAGTGGCCTTCACGACCAGATTGAAGATACTGAGGATCTATGCCTCCACCGTTGTCGCGCATGCGCACACAAAGCTCGTGCGGTGAATATACGATTGCGACTTCGATAAGAGAGGCTTCCGTATGGCGGAATGAATTAGCTATGGCTTCCCGCGCGATCAAGTAGATTTCGTCGCGCATAGCAGGACTAAGTCGTCGCGGTATTCCATCTACCGTAACTCGAAAGTCGGCGACATGCTGTAGGCACAATTCCTGCGGAACGCGTAAGAGTGCCCGGTCGAGATCAATCGCAGGCTCAGAGGATATTCGAAGGCCCTGGACTGCGTTTCGAGCTTCCGTAATTGCGTCATGGGCATCCCCGAGCGCAGACTTGAGTGTATCTTCAGCTTCAGCCGGACGGTCAGGTAAAAGATAACCTACGGTATGAAAGTTGAGCAGGACAGCTTGAAAGTTTTGCAGCAGAGTATCATGAAGATCCCCTGCGATACGAGTACGCTCCGCTAACCGCTCATCGAAGCGAGCAGAGATAGCGTGTGCAATCTGCCGTAACCGTAGCCAATAGATCGCCCAGAGTATCCCAATCCCGATAAGACCTTCGAGTACGTAGAACCAGAGCGTTTGATACCAGGCTGGCAGCAGGATGAAATCGAGCGTGTCTCCTTGTTCGTTCCATAAGCCGTCGTTATTGCAGGCGATCACTTGAAAATGGTAGTGACCTGGCGATAAGTGATCATAATAGGCCTCGCGCCTTGTGCCCGGCTCCTGCCAATCCTTGTCTACTTTATTCAACTTATATTTGAAACGTACGCGCTCCGGCACAGCGAGACTCAAGCCCGTGTAGCTGATCTGAATCGTCGCTGTCTGTGCGGGCAGACGCAGGTTGTTCAGATTTGCTAGTGATGAACTATCCGCCAAGACCTTAGTGATCGAGACAGGCGGCTGAATAAGATTCTTCGGAATCTTCGCAGGGTCCACCCATGCAACGCCTTGCCTGGCAACAAACCAGAGTCGTCCATCGGTCCCTCGGATTGCGGTAGGAAAGGGTGCCTGATCCGGGCTCTTTCCCGGAAGGCCATCGGAGGAGTCGAACGTGTCGTAATGCACCCGATACGAGGAATCCTGTACAACGTTGCGGACCTCGCCCGCGGGAATACGTATGACCCCATGAATATCGTTGAGCCAAAGACCGTCGCCCCCTGCATCCACAACTCCAGTGACGCCCGAAAACGCCTCCTCGTCCCAGGGCCGGATGGTCCGAAACCGACCGCCATCAAAGAGAGCGATTCCGCCTTTAGTACCCCCGACCCATATTTGGGATCCATGTCTGGAGAAGGAAGTTATAACTCTAAGACCAGTTTCCTTGGCAGGATATGCCGTAAGTTTTCCATTCTCCAGCGTTGCGATTGTGCCATCCTCGTATCCGACCCAAATAAGGCCCATGGGATCGGTATACGCGGTGCTTGGCATCAGCTTGGCTATCTCTGGTGGTGTCTTCAAACTCTTCCATTTGTCACCATCAAGTGAAAAAAAACCTAAATCCCCAACAATTGCCCATAGTGTGCCGGAGTCGTCACCGGCAATTTGTACCTTGCGACCTGCAGTCAAATCTGCTGAAGATGCCGGAAACTTAATCACCTTCTCAAACTTTCCATCCTGTAAGCGCTTCAAAAAAGTGTTACCGCGAAACCAAACTCTGTTCAATGAATCCCGATAGGTTGCGGCCCCCGGCAGTCCCCAGCTCGGGACTTTCATCGAGTCGCCGTAGATTTCTGCCGCCTGGTCAAAGTTGCTAGTGGCCCAGACATAGCCGTCTTTACCGGGAGCGATGGAGATCGCCGCGGCTTTTGTCGGAAAAACCACTGGCACGAGTGTGGTACTGCTGAATTCGTCTAATCCATCTCGAGTTCCCACCCAGATATTCCCTTCCCTATCTTCGAAAATTGAGGAAGTGTAATCTGCACTTAGACCCTCCTTCGATGTGAATTGCTCCAACTCGTCGCCGAACTCCGCAATCGGTTTGCTATGCAGGCTCAGAGGAGATCGGGAGCGGCGTAGTCCGTCTCCAAGAGTCGGAATCCAAAGAGATCCATTTCGGTCAAATAAAATTGCCACAGAACCAACCTGAATCTCCAGTTGGTTGGCGCTGTTGCAGTAAGGACCCTGAACACGTACGCCCCTGGCAGCGGCTTCCGCTGCACACCGTGCGGTCGCTAGTCTTGGGCTTCCTGGCATCCCAACGGGACGGACAGCCATTTGCGTGTCCGCCATCCAAATCCCTCCGTCCGGCGCCTCGGCAATCGATAGCGCTTCAAGGGCAAATTCACCTGTATCCTCGAATCGGTGCGCCCCTTGCCTGAGATACAGGATCGAATTGCCGATAGCGACCCAAAGGGTTCCGCGGCTGTCAACTAAGGCTGCTCTTGCCTTACCCGGCGGGCAATTCCATGACTTTCCCATCACCGCCCATCGGTGCCCGTCGAAGCGGAGCAACCCGGCGTTCGTGGTTATCCAAATTGTCCCATCGCGGTCCCTGACAATCTTTCGTTTCGATCCTCCCGGCAGGCCTTCGGCTTCGCCGTAGGTCGTGATCCGACCATTCCGCAAAATACTTGCGCCCGTCGGGTAGCCAATCCACAACCCGCCGTCAGGGAGCGCGAGCAAGCTGGTTACAAGGCCGTGGGGAAGTTTGCGACCTGCCGGGGGCTCATAATGTTCGAAGTGAATGCCATCGAATCGGTAGAGACCAGCATCGGTTGCCAACCATAGAAACCCGTCGCGTGTTTGCGCAAATGCATAAGTGAGTCCGTGATATCCATCCTTTTCTCCCCAGAACCGGTGTGCATACTGCGTAATTGCTTGGCCAGGATCGAGAGCTGACAAAGGAGAAGCGCACCCAAGGCTCACAAGTATCCATAGGCACGGCAAACCCACTGCCAGAGCTCTCTGGCCAATTGCTTCGAAGATGCTGGATAAGCAGAATCTCAAACTTACGGCTCCCGCCATGTGAGTGCCCGAGCCCGACCCCCGAGACCACCTACATCATCTTGAAACTATCGGAACTATTAGCCTGGGAACTATTGGCCTGGATTAATAAAACACCATGATTCTTCCCGTGGCACAATTATCTTCAAGTTTCGTGGACTCGACAGGCGTCGACTACCCCACACACCCAGATTTACGGGTTGTACCGGCTTGGAAAGCCGGATCAATAATGAAGAAAGGCAGGCTTCCCAGGCGTTATTGGGCCGGGAACAGACGATAAAGAATATGGAATATAGATAAGTAAACCTTATATCGGCGATGAATTCGAGTTAAACCTGACGATAGAGCATACGAAGCTCCGATAAGCCGCTTCGAGCCGTTTTTAGATATTTCCCATTCCTCCATCAATCAGTAATTCGCTCCCCACCGCGTATGCTGCTTCATCCGATGCAAAGAACACGATGGCTTTCGCGATTTCAGCGGCATTACCGAATCGACCTGCTGGTACCTGGCTCTGGATCGAAGCAGCCACCGATTTCAACTGGTCTTCCGTCAGTCCTAATTTGCCGTACAAAGGAGTGGTCACAGGGCCGGGACTGACCGCATTCAATCGAATCCCGCGCGAGATCAGCTCTCCGGAGAGTGTCCGTGCCAGCGAAAGAAGAGCAGCCTTCGTTGCTCCGTAAATGCTGGTGTTGGGCATTCCGATATGTGCATTTACTGAGGTATTGAGCACAATCGAAGCCGGATCGGCGAACCAGGGCAATAGCGCCTGGATAAGAAAGAATGGTCCCTTGAAGTTCACGCTGATGGAGCGATCAAATCCCGCCTCGTCCCATTGCTCCAGGGGCCGCATATCCACTATCCCGGCGTTTATGAATAGCACGTCAAGTTGATCGAACTCATTGTGAATCGTCTTCGCAAGTTCAGCCTGTTCTCCAACGTCGCTGGCATCAGAGGAAATTACCAGCACGTCCTTGCCGAGTGCGCTCCTTGCAGACACCAGAGTTTCAGGATTCGTGCCTGTGATTGCCACGCGCGCCCCCTCACGCAAAAACTCCTGCGCAGTAGCCAATCCGATTCCGGTTGTGCCGCCCGTGATGAGTGCTCGCTTGCCTTTCAGCCTTTCCATATCTCTCCTCTTTCTCGCGTTGAATGACGCTCGTGTCGAAGCTTGTTAAGTGCCAACTATTGATTTCGCCTCGTAGAGATTCATACGTATTCCTTCAAAGAAAATTGAATTGAAAGGCATCCCGGCTACGCCATGATTGCCTTGATCTTTCTACTCGGCCTTTCGAAGCCGATCCAGGGTCTCCGCATTTGGCCAGGACATCGTGAGCAAAAAAGCCGAATCCTCAAGCGCTTCCACATCGTGAGCAATGGAAGATTCAATCGCCAGTATGGTTCCCGCATCGATATCCCGCGCTTGTCCGCTCATTCGTACGCGAAGAACGCCTTTCAGGACGTGCACCGAGACCGTACCATCTGCGTGATGTTCGTGCAACCTGGAACCCCTATCCATAGCCACCAATACAAGTCTGAAGTCCGGTTGCTTAAAAAGAGTCCTCGCAAAATGGCCTTGTGACCAGGGCCTTCTCTCTTCAAACTTCGAGAGTTCCTCAAAGATCTTGAACTGCGAAGTATCATTTGAGGCAATTGCATGATCTGTTGAATTCGTTTGAGTCATGATCTCCGTCCTGATCGATTGGATTTGCTTCAAACTGAGGACTCAATTCGCGTACGAAAGCCTGCATGTGTCGCTCGGTCTGCTAGAGGCAGATCACAGAGTAACGCTTTGGATGAAGTCTTACATCGCCAGAAATGATCGATGACTTTCGATACTTTCAACGGATACTTATGGTCAAATCCACGTACCAGGTGACCGACCGGTCACCTGGCAAAAGACCCTCTCAACACAAATTCCACGACGTGGTGAAGATCAAGCTGAAGCAGGTTATCGGGGTCCCTTGACGCTCCGATTCCCAATGTGGTCCGGGCGCGAGTTGAGGGATATCGATTACAATCGTTGCAAAGATGAGCAAAAGGCCGCTCAGCTTTCTGCATCCAAAATTCATCCTTTGGGAGATACACATGAAAACGAAAGTCTGGACGCGCCCTGATTTCAAAGAAGTAAGCCTCGGTTGTGAGATTAACTGCTACGCTCCCGCGGAAATCTAAATCCTTATGAACTTCAAACTACTGGGGACCGCCGCAGGCGGCGGTTTCCCCCAGTGGAATTGCGCCTGCAATTTATGTGATCTTTGCCGAAAGTCCCCGGAGATCGTGCGACCTCGTTTGCAACTCCAGGCAGCATTCTCTTCCGATGGCGAGAAGTGGTTTCTGATCAATGCTTCGCCGGATCTGAGATTTCAGATTGAGACGCACCCGGAACTGCAGCCCTCCGCCCTGCACGGCAAGCGCAATACTCCAATTCAAGGCATCATCCTGACCAGCGCAGATCTGGATCAGGTGCTCGGGCTGCTTCTGCTGCGGGAGTTCCAGCCGCTTACCGTTTACGCGACCAGGTTGATACGTCGCACGCTCGAAGCGAACAGTTTTTTTCGCATGCTGGAGCGAGTCCCGAACCAGCTGACCTGGGTAGAAATACATCCAGGAAAAGCATTTACTTTGGACGGCAAAGTGATCTGCACTCCGATACCGATTCCCGGTTCTCTTCCGTTCTATGCACGCAAGTCCGGTATCCATGAGTCCGGTATTGAGGATCTGGCCGCAAAGGAGCCTGGTCAGGCAGCTCTCGGTCTTCTGCTGGAAGCAGATGGCCGCCGCCTCGCCTACACGCCTTCGGTCCCCGAGGTCACAGATACCCTGCGAAGTATGTATAACTCCTGCGATGCGATCCTGGTAGACGGCACTTTCTGGAGCGATGCCGAACTCAACCGTACCCATTCTGGAACGCCGATGGCACGATCTATCGGCCATGTCCCCATGAGTGGAGAGGATGGGACCATCGCCCTGTTGGCCGAGATAACATCGCCGCGAAAAACCTTCGTCCATATCAATAACACAAACCCGGTGCTTGATACCCGCAGCGCCGAGTACAAAACCGTAATCGATGCCGGTTGGCAAATAGGACAAGACGGATGGCAACTCAACTAGTGGGAACTCCTGCGACTATCGAAGACAGCAATCTTCTTTCAAAGGAGGAATTGCACCGTCGCCTCCAGGCTGTAGGAGAAAGTCGCTACCATCATCTCCATCCCTTTCATCTGCGTATGCATGCAGGCGAGCTTACCCGCGGCCAGTTACAGGCATGGGCGCTCAATCGCTACTACTACCAGAGCCGCATTCCCATCAAGGATTCGCTCCTGCTCGCCAAGAGCGATGATCCGGCGTTCCGGCGCGCATGGAGAAAACGAATCCTCGATCACGATGGAGACCAGAGCGGTTATGGTGGCATTGAAAAATGGATACAGCTCGCGGAAGCCACCGGCCTCTCGCGCGATCAGGTAATTCCCTGCACCGGCGCGTTGCCGGGCGTGATCTATGCCGTGGATGCCTATCTTGCGTTGGTTCGAGACAGTCCCCTGCTGATTGCCGTCGCCTCTTCCCTGACGGAACTCTTCTCGCGCAAACTCATCTCTCTTCGCATGGACCAGCTTCGCCTGCATTATCCCTATCTCGCTCACGGCTTGAGTTATTTTGAGGGACGGCTCACCCAGGCGCCTGAAGACGCCGCTTTTGCTCTGGATTATGTTTCCACCCATGCCGTCACACGCGCCGAGCAGGAAAAAGTGATCCAGGCTCTTGAGCGTAAATGCGCGATATTGTGGGCCCAGCTCGACGCAATCGACTACGCATACGTCGTACCCGGAAACATACCACCCGGATGCTTCGTCCCATTGGTGGAAAGAGGCTGATATGGACCTGAACTCCACTCCACGACTCGCACCTGGCTGCCGTCTGCACCCTACTGAAGCTGTACTGCTTATCCCTGAGGGTGCGTTGAATCTGGAAGGCCCTGCGCACGACATCCTGTTCCATCTGGACGGGAAGCGCAGTGTAGCGGCTATCGTGGATGAACTGCTCAAACAATACTCCGACGTGGATAGCGACGACATGCGGCAGGATGTCCTCGGCCTGCTTCAGCGTATGGAGCAGCGTGGTGTGGTGCGGTGCGGGTCTGGGCGGGTTTGAATAATGTCAGCTAACAGCCAATCACCCTTACATCCCAGGCCATTCTCCCTCATAGCCGAGGTCACACACCGCTGCCCTTTGCATTGCCTCTACTGCTCCAATCCACTGGAGATGCAACGAGCGGAAGATGAGCTTTCCACGGATGACTGGAAGCGAGTTTTTCAGCAGGCGGCTCAACTCGGCATTTTGCATTTGCATCTCACCGGTGGCGAACCACTGGCCCGCAAAGACCTGCCTGAACTGATCCGTACCGCACGCGACGCAGGGCTTTACGTGAACATGATCACCTCGGGCGTCGGCCTCACCGAAGACCGTCTCGCCGAGTTGGTTGATTCCGGCCTGGAGCACCTGCAACTCAGCTTTCAGGATCTGGATGAGGCTGCGGCCAATCACATCGCCGGAGCGCGCGCTCACGCACTTAAGTTGGCCCTGGTTCCCACGATCAAGAAATTTTCACTCGCATTTACGGTGAATCTGGTAGTCCACCGCATGAATCTGGATCGGCTTGAGGAGTTCATCGCGCTGGCCGAAGATCTTGCTCCTGACCGGCTGGAAATTGCTCACGTTCAGTACTACGGCTGGGCGTTGAAAAATCGCTCTCTGTTGATGCCCACCCAGGAACAGGTCGATCGATCTCTACCTGTCATCGAGGCGGCCAGACAGCGGTTGAAAGGCCGCATCCATCTCGAAGCCGTCTTCCCGGATTACTTCGGCAGTTATCCAAAAGCATGCGTTGGCGGCTGGGGACGGCAAATGATGCTTATCGACCCCGTGGGCCAAGCACTGCCCTGTCACTCCGCCGCTATCATTCCGGGCCTGCACTTCGATAACGTGCGCCAACACGATCTTTCGTGGATATGGGAACACTCCCCTGCGTTTGAGCGCTTTCGAGGCGATGCCTGGATGTCGGAAACCTGCCTCGCCTGCCCCCGCAAGGAACAGGACTTCGGCGGCTGTCGCTGTCAGGCATTCCTGCTCACCGGCGATGCTGAAGCCATCGACCCTGTCTGCCGCTACAGCCCCGACCACGCACTATTGCAGACCCTCCGAATACCTGCCGAAAATCCTCTTCCCATTTGGAGGGGATAACTCCCCTCTGGAGAAAAAGATTGATAGAAATTTTTGACGGACATAACGATTCTGTACAGCGTTTCAAGGAATACTCCCACGATGGGGTTGATTTTCTTGAGCGCTCGGCAACCGGGCACCTCGATCTGCAACGTGCCCAGGAAGGCGGAATGTTTGGTGGACTATTCGCCATGTTTGTTCGTGCCGAGCAACCGCCTAAGAACAACGGTACCGTTACCGGGACAAGCAACGAGGTCCGATTACCGGAAGCAATCAATCCTGTCCATGCTAAGCGCGAGATTGCCAAACAGCTCGCTGCATTCAAAGCTCTGGAAGCACGAGCGTGCGGGAAGATTCGCATTGCTACCAGCGTCGATGAGATTGAGAAAGCCCGGCTGGATCATGCTTTCGCAATCGTGATTCACATGGAAGGCGCCGAATCTATTGGTCCAGACTTACATGAACTTGAGGAGTTATATGATGCGGGCCTGCGCAGCCTGGGCATCGTATGGAGTCGGCCGAACATCTTCGGACATGGCGTGACATTCGCGTGGCCGCGCTCGCCAGACACAGGCCCCGGACTAACATCGCTTGGCAAGGACCTGGTAAGAGAATGTAATCGGCGCGGTATTATGATTGATCTATCCCACCTCAACGAACAAGGCTTTTGGGACGTAGAGAAGCTAACTACAGCGCCTCTCGTAGCAACGCACTCATGCGTCCATACAATTTGCCCATCGACCCGAAATCTCACAGATATGCAGCTCGATGCAATTCGAGAGTCGGACGGAATCGTCGGTGTCAATTTCTGTGTCAATGACGTACGGCCCGATGGCCTCCGCGAAGCAGATACTCCACTCGACATGCTTGCAAAGCACTTCGTTTACCTGGCCAATCGCATCGGTATAGAGCGTGTCGCAATCGGCTCCGACTTTGACGGTACAAGGATTCCGGCGGCCATCGCCGACGCAAGCGGCCTTCCAAAACTCATCGCTGCCCTTCGGGGATACGGTTTTGATGACTCCTCTTTGAGAAAGATTGGCTACGAAAACTGGATGCGAGTGCTTCGTCTTTCCTTGCGTTAACCGGTGGCGCAGCCGTTAAATCCGCACAGGGATGGAATGCCGGCAGTCGATATGCAGTACCTTGCATACTTTGCGCTCAAAGGTTGCAAACCATCTTCATATTGCTCCAATTGACGGCAGGCCATCTCTAAATCTGCGCCGTTGAGCGTTATGTCATTGACTCTACTTGCGAATCTCCGCGAAATAGCAACGCTTTGCTGAATGGCCTTTTCGATCCGCAATTCTAGCGGCGACCTTCTATAGATAACGTGAGTGTCGTTACGAACCTGCTGTTCCTGGCGGTCTAATCCTGCCTGTTTTGCTGGCGTTCCAAAGTGTTTTCACCAACTTAAGCGCAAAACGAAAAGAGTACGGGATGCCTCAATCCTCAATCCCTTCGTTGAGTACCGTTCCTTCAATTACAGAACAATGCCTGTTGGGCTACTCACTCCAGGAACTCCTTGAGTGCGCTAAAAAAACGATCTACCTCGCATTCCGGGCCACGATTTTTCGGCACCATACGTGCTACTGCGAAATGTTCCGATATGTAGCTGCGAATTCAGACTTGTGAATTTGAGCGCGGCTCTTGTCTGAAATTACGGGTGGATCAGAAAGCGGGAGTTCTATGTATAAAAACCTACCACTCCGGTGGAATTGCAGTAGTGTGAGAATCATTGGACTTATTGTCATTGCCTTGATTGGTTTTTCAGCGCATGCATTTTCCCAATGCAGCAATGCTGCGAATCCGATTGTTGCCGAGAATTGCCTTCCCGGAAACGATTCCGACGAGTGGGATGTAAGTACCAGCGATGCAGGCGATCTGACGATTCAAGGTTTTGCCACCGATATAAGTGTGAACCAGGGCGGCACTATTAACTTTAAAATCGACACGCCAGCCTCCGCTTACACAATCAATATCTATCGCATGGGGTATTACGCAGGCAATGGCGCAAGAAAAATCGCGACGATAACTCCGTCTGTAAAGCTGCCTCAGACTCAGCCTGCATGCCTGAGTGATGCGACTACAGGACTGACCGACTGCGGCAATTGGGCAGTATCTGCTTCCTGGCAAGTCCCGGCAACCGCTACATCCGGCATCTATTTCGCGCACTTAATCCGAACGGACACAGGTGGAGACAGCCACATCGTTTTCATCGTGAGAAATGACTCCAGTAAGTCCAATATCCTGTATCAAACCTCGGACACAACGTGGCAAGCCTATAACTACTATGGAAATGGCAGCCTTTATGGTCCAGGCTATAACTCGTTTAATCTTCCACTCCGTACTTACAAGGTAAGTTATAACCGCCCAGTGTTAACGCGCGGTTTTCAAGCTGAATCTGCAACATGGGTCTTCGGAGCTGAGTTTGCAATGGTCCAGTGGCTAGAGGCTAACGGCTACGATGTTAGTTACTCAACAGCTCTCGATGCGGCGCGCAATGGATCTCTCATCCTGAATCACAAGGTATACATGGATTCCGGCCACGATGAATATGTATCGGGACCGGCGCGTACTAACATTCAAGCGGCCCGGGATGCCGGAGTAAACCTCGCATTCTTCAGCGGTAACGAATTTTTCTGGAAGACTCGCTGGGAAAACAGCATTGATGGAACGAACACGGCGTATCGTACTCTTGCCTGCTACAAGGAGACGCTTGCGTTTGCAAAGCTCGATCCTGAAGACCCACCAACCTGGACCGGCACCTGGCGCGATCCAACCTTCAGCCCGCCTGCGGATGGAGGCTTGCCTGAAAATGCCTTAACCGGAACACTTTTCATGGTTAACGGGCCCAATGTAGATAACTCCGGCAATCTTTCGATATTAGTTCCGCAAGCCGATGGACAGATGCGTTTCTGGCGGAACACCGCGGTTGCGAGTCTTGCTGCTGGCAAGACTTATACGCTGGTACCGGGCTCCCTGGGCTACGAATGGGATGTAGATGCAGATAACGGAGCTAGGCCGCCTGGCGCCTTCCATCTATCGACCTCTGCTTACGCGCTTACGACAGACCTGCTGCTGGACTATGGCGGAACTTACGGTGCAGGCACTGCCACGCATCACATGATGATGTATCGTGCGCCGAGCGGTGCGTTGGTTTTCGGCGCAGGCACAGTTGATTGGGCCTATGGTCTAAATAACAACCACGATAATCCGTTCGCGTCGCAAAATCCTAATCCTGATATCAACATGGAGCAGGCTACAGTAAACCTGTTTGCCGACATGGGTGTGCAACCAGCGACCATACAACCTGGTCTCTCTGCAGCCAGCCCCTCTACAGATACAACAGCGCCTCACTCCACGATAACTGGTCCGAATGCTGGAGCTACCATTGATACTGGAAGCACCGTCACTGTTACTGGAACAGCTTCTGATGTCGGAGGCGTCGTAGCAGGAGTAGAGTTTTCAGGAGATGGCGGTCAGACCTGGCATCCTGCCACCGGAAGAACCAGCTGGAGTTATGCCTGGACACCGACCGTAGCTGGCTCCAATACTCTTCTAAGTCGAGCCGTGGATGATAGCGGCAATCTGGAAACCCCGAGTCCTGGACTGGTTCTGGGTGTATCTCCACAAGTCTGCCCATGCACTATCTTCGGCTCCAATATACCCTCGAATCTTGATAGCGCTGATCCCTATGCAGTCGAAGTCGGCGTCAAGTTTCGAGCAGATGCCGATGGCTCAATTCTCGGCGTTCGCTTCTATAAAGCTACGACGAATACAGGCACACATATCGGCCACATTTGGACAGATAGTGGACAGTTGCTCGGTACCGCAACCTTCACGAATGAGACCGCTTCAGGATGGCAGCAGGTCAACTTCACCACACCGATTGCGGCAACTGCAAACACGGTTTATGTTGCGTCCTACTTCTCACCGGTTGGTCACTATTCGGCAGACTCTTTCTATTTTCAGCAATCCGGCGCAGACGATCCGCCATTGCATGGTTTGCAAAATGGTGTTGACGGCGGAAATGGAATGTACTTCTATGGCGCAACAGGTGGCTTTCCAACCGCTACCTACAATTCCACCAATTACTGGGTCGATGTAATTTTTTCGTCCTCTAACACCTACAGCATCAGTGGCAATATAGGTGGTATCGGAGGCCCAGGAGCCACCGTAGTTTTAAGTGGTCCAGAAAATCTAACGCTGTCTGCAGACTCCTCAGGAAACTATAACTTTGACGGTGTAGTAAACGGTTCGTACAGCGTATCTGTAAGTAATCCCGGAGTTTCATTCTCACCATCCAGTCAGACCGTAAATGTGAGCTTTGGAGCAGTGACGGGAGTCAACTTTGTAGCAACCGTAGCCAATCCATTAACGATCTCGGGCTCCATTAGTGGAGGTGCGGGGGCTACAGTAAATCTGGCTGGCGCAACTACCGAAACTGCCACGGCCGATGGCTCAGGCAACTACTCATTCCCGGGGCTTCTAAGCGGATCCTATACAGTGACACCCGATGAAGCGGGTTACATCTTCATGCCTAGCACGCAATCTGTGAATCTATCTGGTGGGAGTGCGGCTGGGGTAAACTTCACTGGTCAGATATGTAACTGCATCTCAATCTGGCCATCATCCGTTACTCCAGCGACGATAGACAGCGGCGATGTCTTCTCTACTGAAGTAGGTGTATTGTTCACAGCCGATAGTCCTGCCTATCTGACAGGAATCCGATTCTATAAGGCCAGCACCAATCTAGGCACGCATGTTGGACACCTCTGGTCAAACACAGGAGTGTTGCTAGGCACAGCCACATTCCCCAGCGAAACCGCGTCCGGATGGCAACAAGGCTACTTCGCCTCGCCTGTATGGGTGAACGCCAGCACCACCTATATAGCGTCGTATCTCGCGCCCAATGGACACTACTCTGCAACAAACGGTTACTTCGCATCCTCCGGTACCGACTCGCCACCGCTACATGCTCTCGCCGATGGTGTTAGTGGCCACGACGGTATCTATATCTATTCGTCGACCGCCGCTTTTCCGACGAATAGTTATCAATCTACGAATTACTGGGTTGATGTTCTCTATGCAGCCGAGACATACAGCATCAGTGGCACAATTACGGGTGCCGGCGGACCTGGAGCAACTGTAGCTCTTGGTGGAACTATTCCTGCGACTACAACGGCTGATGCCAACGGTAACTTTACTTTCAATGGAGTTTATTCGGGAACTTACTCGATCACTCCAACGAATGCAGGGGCTATCTTCTTGCCCGGCAACCAAAACGTTACGGTCGCGCAGAGCAACATTACCGGGGTTAACTTTACGGTCCCTCAAGTTTGCCCATGCAACACGATTTGGCAACCTTCGTCTAAACCGGTGGTCGCCGACTCGAGCGACCCGGAGTCAGTTGAAGTAGGGGTAAAACTTCAGTCTGACTCAGATGGATATATCCTCGGCCTGCGCTTCTACAAGGCTGCAACCAATACCGGTGTTCACATCGGAAACCTATGGTCGGGATCTGGAGCTACTTCACCCTTATCTACGGCTACTTTCGTAAATGAGAGCGCCTCTGGGTGGCAGCAAGTCATGTTTGCCAATCCAGTTCCGGTAGTAGCCAATACCCCCTATGTCGCCTCCTACTTTTCACCAGTAGGACACTACGCAGCGGACGCAGCGTACTTTGCGACTACTGGAACGAATAGCCCGCCGCTCCATGCGTTAGAGAACGGAGTAGATGGCGGAAATGGAGTGTTTACTTACTCCGCAACAAGTACACTTCCGACTGGAAGTTACAACGCAAATAACTACTGGGTCGATGTAATATACGCTGCGACTGGGACGTACACGATCGCCGGAACTATCTCTGGAACGGGAGCTGCAGGTACCACCGTGACGTTGAGCGGAGCAGCCAATGCTACTACGATCGCTGACTCCAATGGCAATTACAGCTTCACTAACATTGCCAATGGAAGCTATACCGTAACGGCCAGCCAATCAGGAATTGTTTTCAGCCCTGCAAGTCAAACGGTCACCATCAATGGTGCCCATAATCTCGCTATCACTTTCACTGCGTCTGTGCTTGGGTACGCCGTCTCGGGTACGGTCGGAGGAGCCCCTGGAATCACGGTAACATTGGCAGGTGCAACAACCCAAACAACCATTGCTGACGCCTCTGGAAATTACAGCTTCGCCACAGTGCCAAATGGTACTTATACCGTGACACCGTCCGGGCCCGCATTTAATGTAAGTCCACTTAATCAAAGTGTGACGGTTAACGGATCGGCGGTCAGTGGTGTGAACTTCACATCGGCGGCTGTTCTTTACTCGGTGAGTGGAACAATTAGCGGAGGAGCAGGTTCGACAGTTAGCCTGATTGGGACATCAACCAGCACAACCACTGCCGACTCTATGGGCAACTACAGCTTTACTGGAGTTACTGTAGGAACTTACACGATATTGCCATCGATTTCTGCCGGCGTAGTTTTTAGTCCTGGCAGCCAGACTGTGGTGCTTAACGGGGCCAATGCCGTAAACGTGAATTTCACTGTACCCCAGAACTGCCCATGTGACACCATCTGGCCATCCGCACCAACACCGGCAACGACGGACTCTAATGACAATAGTTCCGTTGAAGTTGGCGTTAAATTTACTGCAAGTGCGGACGCATATATCAGTGGTTTGCGCTTCTACAAGGCGCTTGCAAATACCGGAACGCACATAGGCCATATTTGGTCTGCATCGGGAACGTTATTGGGAAGTGCAACGTTCACGAACGAGAGCAACAGCGGATGGCAGCAGGTCTTCTTCTCAACCCCGATACCTGTTGCGGCAAACACGACCTATGTTGCTTCCTATTTTGCTCCCGCAGGTAACTATTCAGCAGACGTGGCATACTTCTCTACTTCAGGTGTAAGTACGCCGCCTCTGCAGGCATTGGCAAACGGAGTCAATGGACCTAACGGCGTATATGTTTATGCTACGACCGGTTCATTCCCTAACGTCGATTCCTTGAATAACGCTATCAACTACTGGGTGGACGTCATCTACACACCCTCATCCACCTACAGCATTACCGGAACATTGGGTGGAGCAGGCGGACCTGGAGCTTCAGTCACTCTGACGGGTACATCCACTGCAACCACAACTGCAGACGCCTCAGGCAACTTCGCATTTAGCGGACTAGCGAACGGCACCTATGCAGTCACGCCAAGTGTAAGCGGCTATAGCTTTAGCCCCGCAACTCAAAGCGCGACGATCAATAACTCGCATGTCCTCGGACTCAACTTCACCTCGAATACAGCGGCCTTCACTATTTCTGGCTCCATTAGTGGAGCAGGCGGTAATGGAGCAACAGTAAGTCTGAGCGGAGCAGCGACCGCAACCACAACTGCAAACGCATCAGGAGCCTTCTCGTTTACAGGTCTGGCAAACGGATCCTATATCGTTACGGCCAATAAGATTGGATACATAATCACGCCGAACAGCCAGTCTGTCATCGTAAACGGCACGAATGCTACCACGGCCTTCTCCTCGGTAGCGCAGACCTACAGCATTACGGGAACGATCAGTGGAGCAGGCGGCAATGGAGCAACAGTAAGTCTGAGCGGAGCAGCAACTTCGAGCACGACCGCAAACGCATCTGGGGTTTACACGTTTTCCGGGGTAACGAGCGGTTCGTATACAGTCACACCTGCTAAGACGGGCTTTGCATTCACTCCGCCGAGTCAGGCAGTTACGATCAGCACAGCAAGTGGAACTGCGAATTTCACTTCAGTGGCAACCCATAGCATCACCGGCACAATCAGCGGCGCTGGTGGCAATGGAGCGACAGTCAGCTTGAGTGGTGCCGCGACGGCATCTACGACCGCAAATGCATCCGGAGTGTACACATTTGCAGGCGTAGTTGCCGGGGCTTATACGGTAACACCAAGCAAGGCTGGCTATGTCTTTACACCAGCGAGCACGGCAGTTACTGTCAGTACTGCAAATGTAACGGCGAATTTCACCTCGGCGGTACAGACCTTCACCATCACTGGCACAATCAGCGGCACGGGTGGCAATGGCGCAACAGTAGCCCTCAGCGGTACGAAATCGGCAACGACAACAGCTAATTCCGCAGGCACTTACTCATTCACTGGATTAGCCGTTGGCTCATACACCGTAACGGTAACTAAGACGGGCTTTGCATTCACGCCACCAAACCAGGCAGTTACGATCAGCACGGCGAATGGGACTGCGAATTTCACCTCAGCGGCAACTCACACTATTACTGGAACCATCAGCGGCGCCGGCGGTAATGGAGCAACGGTAAGTCTCGGCGGTGCGGCCACGGCTTCAACCACGGCAAATATCCTTGGCAGCTATACATTCACCGGCGTGGTTGCGGGGGCCTATACGGTAACACCAAGCAAGGCTGGCTATGTCTTTACACCAGCGAGCACGGCCGTCACCGTCAGTACTGCAAATGTTACAGCTAACTTCACCTCGGCGGTACAGACCTTCACCATCACGGGAACAGTCAGCGGTACCGGCGGCAACGGCGCAACAGTAGCCCTTAGCGGTACAAAGTCGGCAACGACAACGGCTAACTCCGCAGGCACTTACTCCTTCACTGGATTAGCCGTTGGCTCATACACCGTAACGGTAACAAAGACGGGCTTTGCATTCACTCCACCAAACCAGGCAGTTACAATCAGCACGGCAAACGGAACTGCTAATTTCACCTCGGTGGCAACACACACCATCTCTGGCACGATCAGCGGTACCGGGGGCAATGGCGCAACAGTCAGCTTGAGCGGCGCAGCAACAGCATCTACGACCGCAAATACATCCGGTGTTTATACGTTCTCCGGGGTTGCGCCTGGTTCGTATACCGTGACGCCGAGCAAAACTAACTTCATCTTTACACCAACCAGCACAGCAGTTACTGTCAGCACCGCGAATGTAACTGCCAATTTCACCTCAGCGGCAACTCACAGCATCACGGGAACGATCAGCGGCGCCGGTGGCAATGGAGCAACTGTTAGCTTGAGCGGTGCAGCAACAGCATCCGTGACTGCAAATGCATCCGGTGTTTATACATTTACCGGGGTGGCTGCAGGTTCGTATACGGTGACGCCGAGCAAGGCTAGCTTCACCTTTACGCCTACTAGCACGGCAGTTACTGTCAGCACCGCGAATGTAACGGTTAATTTCAGCACAGCTGGTACCCCAATCGTGCCCTTTATCCAGGTGAACGGAGCAGCCTGGCAACAGGTCTCCAGCGTAACCGTCGCTCCTGGCTCCACTGTAAATCTTGGGCCTCAACCTTCTACCGGCGGATCGTGGAGTTGGTCAGGCCCGAATAGGTTCACTTCAACCTCTCGTGAAATTGACGGCATTCGCCTGACTACAGGTACCAACACCTATGTGGCAACATACACCAATACCAGTGGAACCAAGAGCACGCAGACATTTACGATAACCGTAACTTAGCCTGTCTCTCGAATCCTCTGTGATTGCTGCTTAAGTTAATGCATCTGCATAATGGGAGACTCCGTGAGGTTTACAACAAACCCGGCTGAGAGAGCCAATGCGAGGCCGAAGCTCGTCTTCTTTCGAAATGGTACTCATGAATCACCCGAGTTTGTTCGTCGTCATCTGGACGAACATGTGAAGTGTCTATCGCTCTCGTTTGATGTCTCTCTTGTCGAAGAGCATGACTGTGATTACAAGTTGATCTGCGAGATGCATAAGCCAGACCTTGCACTCTTCGAGTCGGGAGTTTATTCAAACTCATCTCGAAGAATTCGAAACACGGACGCATATCCAGAGATTCCTAAGGTTGGATTTCTTAACGCTGACGCTTATTGCAAGTCCCGAAAAATGTTTCTCGCGGATATGGCAAGTTGGGGCGTCGATACCTTTTTTACACTCTCTGTATCGATGGCAGAGTACACACCTGAAATCGCAGATCGACTGTTCGTTTGGCCTAATTTCGCTGATGATAATGTCTATAAAGATTACTCGGAAAGCAAAAATATTCCGGTACTGTTCACAGGCAGTCTTCGAATTCACTACCCATGGCGTAACAGGATCTATCGACGTGTGAGCCAATATTACCCAACCTTAACCTGTCCACACTTTGGATGGTTTCACGAATCCGACACAGCCAGAATGCTTTCGGGCGAGAGGTATGCCCGGCTACTCAATTCCAGTTCCATAGTGCCGGCATGCGGCACAATTGCAAACGAAGTTGTTCGCAAGCATTTCGAAGTACCGGGATCCATGACATGCCTGCTCGCAGAACGATCGCAAGGGCTCGAAGCTGCCGGTTTCGTCGACATGGTAAATTGCGTGTTTGCTGAGGAGCACAATGTACTAGACAAGCTGGACTATCTCTTTACGCATTCCGACGAGTTAAAACAGATAACTTCAGCCGGGCATGATCTAGTCCACTCCGCACATACGATTCGGCATAGAGATCAGCTATATCAATGGTTCTGCCTGCAAAGAGCGTTACAGCCGAATCAAAGAATAATCCAACCTGGGCCCTTTGAAAGATTGGTACTAACAGACAAGGCGACAGACCGTAATTCTCATGTCTGCGCCAATGGGATAGACCGCGAACTACTGAAGCGTGGATATCTCCAGGTATGGACAGGCAGATATGCGGAAGCAAATACTACCTTCCTGCGATGCTTGAATTACCACATTATGCCTGAGCCAAAGCTCGGCCTGGTCATCAGTAATCTCCTTGCGGGCGACGCGCGCCAAGCTCAAAGCTGGTGCATCCGAATGCTCGAAACCGTGCTGGAAGAGCCGCATGTCATCGTGCCAGATCCAGTGGAGTGGGCATATTTCATCCTGATGACGTTATGCCGTGGAAAGGAAGATGAAGCACTTTCCGCGGCCATGGAGTTTCCTCAATTACACCATCGCGAACTGGATCGCGTGAGGCTCCTGATTTACAGATTGAGGGGCATTGAACCAGACGCTGCGAAGGCTTACAATTCGCCCGCTAACTACTCAGTCCACAAACTACCTGAGCTCGATGTCAAGGAGTGGTTCGATCTTGTTTGCCGAATGCTGAAGGCCTGCGATCAGTCGAGAATCGCGGAGCGTGCCGCGCAAGCAGCGACATCCGTAACCCATCCATTTGGATCTATGGCAACTCGCGCAGAAGTCCGTGCAGATCATACTACCCCGCCGCCTAAGTTGCATTGGGATAGCTACAAGGTAAGTTCGATCAGACGTTTGCAACGGTGGGGCTTCAAACGCCTGAGGCATGTAATTAACGGCGGTTTGCGCAGGATTGAGACCCGTGTGGGTTATTTCTTGCCCTACAAAGTCTCGAAGGCCTCGCGGGACGACTTTTTCCAGGCAGTCGAGGCATTGTCGAGTGAAGAGCAGGTCAGCACAGTCGTGCTCATTGGTGCGCGCCATGGAAATTATGTAACGGATTGCTGCTTACATGGACTAAGAAAAAATCCACGCTTTCCGTCCGTAATTTGCGTTAGTGAAAGTGACTCTTCGTTCGAACAATTGCAACGTATTTACGCACAAGATCCGAATGTCAGCCAGATAACAAAACCCGCTGATCCATTGCCCCCCGAGGCATCGCTCTTATTGGTCATTGACGGGTCCGAACTGATGGCGAGCACCCACTACGAACAATATCGCGATCGAGCTACAGTTGTAGTTCTTGAAGACATCAATCAGGCAGATGTCTACGAATTTCATCGTAGCCTCACGATCAATGATCGTTATGCTTTAGTCGCCCACAATTCCGAACATCGAAATGGCTATGCCATCCTCCGCAAGAGGTGGAATACGCCATCGCCAATTCATCCGTAAGAACAATCCTGCAAAGTCACTTCAAAACGGAGTAGAGGCCGTGCTCACGCGCTTAGCCCATGTTGCTGAATCTTGTATAACAAGGCGCGATAGCTGATATTCAAATTGCTTGCTGCACGTCTCCGGTTCCATCCGGATGCAGTCAAAGCCTCTTTGATCATGCGGCTCTCGGTCTGATGCTTCACGTCGTTCACCACGCCTTTCATACCAAGCTGACTTGGCGCGGTGATTGCCTGCGTGGACTTTGTCTGTGTCTTTCTTCTCAGATCCTCATAAGCGGAGTCCTGATCCTGAAGCACAAGCAGGCGTGTCACGAAATTGCGCAATTCGCGGAGGTTTCCTGGCCAGTGATACTCCTGTGCAGCCTCTATCAACCTGTTAGAGAAAGAGCAGGGTTCACGCCCCGCGCTCGCGGATCCACGATTGATCATTTGTTCGATAAGAAGCGGTATCTCCTCGCGTCGATCTCGAAGTGATGGGACGACCAGGGTGAAGGCGCTAATGCGATAGTACAGATCTTCCCTGAACCTTTTTTCGTTAATCGCGACTTCAATGTTCACGTTCGTAGCTGCCAGAATCCGGACGTCAACATGAGTTGAGGATCGAGCTCCTAGACGACTGAAAGACCCGTCCTGCAAAACGTGAAGCAGTTTTGCCTGCATCTGCAAACTCATCTCGCCAATTTCATCGAGCAGCAGCGTCCCCTGATCTGCGAGTTCAAAGCTACCCGGCTTAGCTTTCACTGCCCCTGTAAAAGCTCCTGCCTCGTAACCAAACAACTCGCTTTCAAGAAGCTCACTGGGAATCGCGGCCGTATTCACATTTACAAATTTCTTGCCCGATCGCACGTGATACTTATGCAGTAATCTGGCGACAACCTCTTTGCCGACGCCGCTCTCACCAAGAATCAATACAGGATAGTCGACAGTCGCAAGGATGCCGATGTTCTTATGCAACTGCATCATCGCAGGGCACCCGGCAAGAAAGAACCCGTGATCGTCCAATTCTTCCAGGTGGAAAGAGGGCGGCTCCTTGGGGCTGATTGACGGCGGATATCCAGATGTCGCTTGAGAACATGCGGATTCTGAAATCAGTTTCTCTAAATCCTGACGCAGAAATGGCTTGCTGAGTACACGGTTGATACCCCAGGATTTCGCCTGAACCTTCCACGATGTATCGCCTATCTCCGTGAGAAGACAAACTCTCTCAATTCCGATGCGCTGTAGAAGAGAGGGGGCAAACAAGCGGTCAAGATCTTCATCTTTTACTACATCCAGTAAAAGAAGATCCCATTCCATGTTTCCACGCAATGCGTCAAAGGCTTCGTCAGAAGATGAGACGCATAGCGCCTCATGACCTTCAGCCTCAAGAAAGTTTTGGATCAGATTGCGCACACGGAAATCTTCACTAATAGCGAGAAGTCTTACTCCTAGGCACACAAGAACACCTCAACGTAGATGTGGGAAAAGTTACATATTCAGCAAGTAGATATGAGCTTCGTCGGCCTGCGATAACCGCATAATTGCTCATTACCCCGAGGACTTTTACCTGAGATGAACAATCCCTCAAGTATGTACATAACCTGCGACACTTAGGTCGTGATCATCCAAGTAATGAGCTTGATAGAAGTCATTACCTTCGTCCAATTTAGGGTTATTCCTGTTAGGTCGTAACGTTGGTAAGAGCAGCCTTCCAGATCCACAACTGGGGAAAAGGATGAAACAAACCACGACTGGGAATAGCGAAAAAATAGTCGCATATAGCGCAAGAGTCAAGTAAAAAAATGCACCATCTACATTTATCAATGAACCGATTTTTAAGCCTATCTAAGTAAATGAAAATAAAGAACGCAGCTCTATCTTTTATATTTGCTTGTAACTCATCGTCGAGTCTCGAACCTATAAATACATAGAAGTTACTTGTCGTAAATAAGTAACCTACGTAAAGGTACGTTCATGTTACATAGCTATTTGACTCGACAGCTTTCCGCCGTCAATTAACAGAACCTGCTGTCTTAACCAGTTGACCGGCAAGCGACCTACGCATAGGGTGATAGTAAGAAATTTTGGCGCAAACGAAACGAACTCATCCAGGATTGAGAAGAGCAATTGCGATCCTCGGTTTGATCTCAAAAGAAGGCTTCTATGCCCACTGAAACACGATTTGCGATTGTCGGGGCCGGGATCGTGGGGCTGGCGATCGCGCTCGAAATCACCCGGCAGTTCCCTGCTGCTTCTGTCATGGTTTTGGAAAAGGAATCCTCCGTTGCAAGTCACCAGACCAGCCATAACAGTGGCGTCGTTCACTCTGGCATCTATTACAAACCCGGCAGCCTGAAGGCTCAGCTTTGCGTTGAGGGAGCACAAGCCTTATTACAGTTTTGCGAACATAACGAAGTGCCTCATGAGATATGCGGCAAATTAATCGTCGCTACAGCCGAGAACGAATTACCGCGGCTCGAAGAATTGTTCCGACGTGGGCAATCGAATGGTCTGAAGGGGCTGAAGATATTAACCGGCAGCGAACTTAGAGAGATTGAACCCAATGCGGCAGGAATTCGCGGAATACATGTGCCCGGAACTGCGATCGTGGACTACCTCAAAGTAGCGGAAAAATATGCCGATCTAATCGTGAGCCGAGGCGGAGTCGTGCGAGTCTCGCAGGAAGTTATCGGCCTCAAGCGCTCCAACGGTCTTACCATTCTCGAAACCACGGGGGGCGAGATTGCAGCTAAGACGGTTATTAATTGTGCCGGCCTACAAAGTGAACGTGTAGTTCGCATGACGAACTCAAAGCGTGATCTTGCCATCGTGCCTTTTCGGGGAGAATACTACCAACTTTCGCGCGAGAAAGAGTATCTCGTGAAAGGCTTGATCTATCCCGTTCCTGATCCGCAATTCCCTTTTCTGGGGGTTCATTTCACAAAGAGGATTGGCGGAGCCGTAGAAGCTGGTCCGAACGCGGTGCTGGCGTTGAAACTCGAGGGCTATTCGAAACGATCCTTCAATATAAGGGACATTGCCGAATACGCTTCCTTTCCCGGCTTCTGGAAGATGGCTGCAAAACACTGGCGAATGTCCGTAGGCGAGTATCACCGCTCATGGAGCAAGAAAGCCTTCGTACAGGCCCTGCAACGTCTTCTGCCGGAGCTACAGGCAGATGACCTGGTTGTTGGAGGTTCCGGCGTGCGCGCCCAGGCATTGGATCGCGATGGAAAACTAGTGGACGACTTTCATATTTCCTTCACAGAGGGCATGGTTCACGTGCGCAATGTTCCCTCTCCTGCAGCGACTGCATCTTTGTCAATTGCCAAATATATTGTCGATTCGATCGTCCGTCAGATAGGTTGAGATCCTGAATTTTGAATTTAACCAAAAATAGATATGAGAGGAATTGCATATATTCAGGACAATAAATATTCCAGAAACAGAAAAATTGTCGTTGCTTCCTGCCTCGCGATATAAATATAAGCAGTTTAATAACATAGAGTTAGATAGTTATTGCGAGATTTATTCTTCGCCGATGCTAAACTAAAACCGTACCGCTCTGCACACAAAAGTAACTAAAAATAGATTACTTTTGTGCGCCTTGATTCTCCTATCAAGCTGAGGCTGATATACAATTTGTTTATAGCCAGAACTAACCATTTTGGTTTCCGGGCCATCGAGTAGAGCATTTTCAATTAGTTCACGATAGTTTGGATAGGATCCGTACCCGCAGAGTTCATCCCCTTCCACCTCCTTCTCAGGAGCCGGCATCCGGGTTAGTGTCTTGTAACTGCTGAAAATCAGGCATCGTCGGATTGATATTGATCGATGCTTTTCGCCAGTTAGTAAATCATTTCTTTTTTTGTTCAGCGCTATCCTACCTCGCTCAGTCGCTGGGTCATTGAACTAGAACCTTGCCAATTTTCCTCGTGTTTGCGTGAATCAGGTGCTCTTGCACCATTGGTGAGGTTAAAACTCTTGTTCAATAGCGACTTACGTCTTTATTCCTCTGGCCGTTTTTCTGTCATAGGCCACGCAATCTTCCCAGACTCAAAGACAAAACAGATTTCTCACACCTACGCGAACATCAAAAAAGCGTCTCGACTGATGTCCTGGTGGAGCGCCCTTATGCTCGTGTTTGTGTGCAGTCATGCGATGGCGGCAGTTACCCATGGCGCGTCTGTGAGTTTCAACCAAAATACTGCAGCAACAACCATCACAACCCCCGCATTAACAACCACATCTGCGAACGATCTTCTGTTGGCTTTTGTATCCACAGATGCCGTGACTACACCGAATACGACCGTACGCAGCGTGACCGGAGGCGGCCTGACCTGGGCGCTGGTGGTTCGAACCAATACGCAGTCCGGCACATCGGAAATCTGGCGTGCCTTCGCTCCGGCTGTTCTGAAGAACGCAACTATCACTGCAACTCTTTCGCAGGCAGTCGTTTCGTCTCTCACAGTGGAGAGCTTTAGCGGAGTTAACGTGTCTGGCACGAATGGCTCTGGAGCAATTGGCGCTATCGCTTCCGGTCATTCGGCTAAAGGTACGCCATCCGCCAGCCTGGTTACAACGCAAAACAACTCGCTTGTAATAGGTGTGGGTAATGATTTTGACCAGGCGGTTGCCAGAACGCTCATTGCTGGTCAAACATTGCTGCATCAGGATCTTACTTCCACGGGCGACACATATTGGGTGCAGCAAATCAATGCTGGGACGTCGCTCAAAGGAACCAAGATGACGCTTGGCGATACCGCGCCTGCTTCGGATCAATTTAATCTGAGCATTTGCGAGATTGTGCCGGCAGCCGCGTCGACAGTGGATGCTCCACAACTGACGCTGAGTGCAACGACACTTCCCTTTGGAAGCATTGCCGATGGAACAACGAAATCGCTCTCCCTTACGCTCACCTCTTCCGGCGCATCTCCGGTTACCATAAGCGCGGCTTCGCTCACCGGTACCGGGTTCTCCGTTACCACCAGCGCCGCAACGGCCAGCGGATTGCCCAAGACTCTGGCCCCTGGCCAAACACTCGTGGTTCCGGTCGTTTTCGCACCTAAGGCTGCAGGTGCTGTCACTGGCAAACTGACGATTACCAGCAATTCCTCCACGAGTGCGACATCAACGATCGCTCTTACCGGTACTGGCACAGCGGCAGCAACGCCAAAACTGACGCTGAGTGCGACGACGCTTCCCTTCGGAAGCCTTGCCGATGGAACAACAAAATCGCTCTCACTAACACTCACTTCTTCGGGCACATCCTCAGTTACCGTGAGTGCAGCTTCAATCACCGGCACCGGATTCTCTGTCACCGCCAGCGGGCTGCCAAAAACACTCACGCCTGGACAAACGCTTGCCATTCCGGTCGTTTTCGCACCTAAAGCAGCAGGAGCAGTCTCCGGCAAACTGACGATTACCAGTAACTCCTCCACGGGCACCACATCGGCAATCACCCTTACCGGTACCGGCACGGCGGCAGCAACGCCAAAACTAACACTCAGTGCAACGACTCTTCCTTTCGGAAGCATTGCCGATGGAACAACGAAATCGCTGTCACTTACGCTCACCTCATCGGGTACATCCTCGGTTACTGTGAGTGCAGCTTCTATCACCGGCACCGGATTCTCCGTCACCGCCAGCGGCTTGCCCAAAACACTCACGCCTGGCCAGACACTCGTGGTTCCTGTCGTTTTCGCGCCTAAGTCTGCGGGAGCGGTCACCGGCAAACTGACGATTACCAGTAACTCAACCACTGGTGCTACATCGGCAATCACTCTTACCGGTACAGGCACAGCGGCAGCAACTCCACAACTGACGCTGAGTGCAACGTCACTTCCGTTTGGAAGCCTTGCCGATGGAACGTCAAAGTCGCTCTCACTGACGCTCACCTCCTCGGGCACATCCTCGGTTACCGTAAGTGCGGCCTCAATCACCGGAACTGGATTTTCGCTGGTTGCTGGCAGTTGGCCGCAAACGCTGACTGCCGGGCAGTCTTTGACTATTCAGGTCAAGTTTGCTCCCACAGCAGCCGGAGCTGTCACCGGTAAATTGACGATCAGCAGTAACTCCACTACAGGAGCTACTTCGGCTATCACCCTTACCGGTACCGGCACAGCAGCAACCAGTCCAAAGTTAGGGATAAGCGCAACCAGCCTGAGCTTTGGCACAGTTACGCTTGATTCCTCATCCATGGAATCGGTCACGCTCACCTCAACGGGAACATCTCCAGTGACGATTTCCTCTGCTGTAATCACTGGGGCGCGTTTTTCGTTAGCGAGCGGGACTTTCCCGATTTCGCTCAATCCAGGAGCAACGGCAACCTTGACCATTGAATTTCTGCCTACCGCGGCTGGAACATCGACTGGTCAACTGACGATCAACAGCAATTCAACCCTTGGAAGCACATCGACAGTAGCACTCACCGGTACAGGAGCGGCGGCAGCAACGTTTTCCGTCACCCTAAGCTGGTCTGCGCCAAGTGCTTCCACCGACCCAATCGCCGGCTATCATATCTACCGCGCGGTTGCCGGATCTACAACCTTCGCACTGCTCAATTCCACCCTCGATACACAGACATCGTACGTAGATAGCTCCGTCGTTGGCGGCACGACCTACAGCTATGAAGCAAAGAGCGTCGATGAAGACGGGGTAGAAAGCACAGCCTCGAACGAATTCTCGGTAGCGATTCCTTAAGAATCCAACTCGGGACTGGAGGTCCATGGCCTTATGCATTTCATGGGTCATGGGCTTCCAGATATTTATGCGATACTTCGGCCTCCCAATTGCTCTTGAGAGAGCGAATATCTTGGAATCGCTAAAGCTATAACCAGCTTCCTCTTTTATTTCCTGCGACTCGCAAGATACCTGGTGTATGTTCATTTAGATCGGGGAGGAAGTAGACTTGAGCCGTTCTCTATTTCGAAGCATCGTTGTGACACTGCTGTTGACCCTCGCTGGACTCACCGCCCAATCACAGCATTCCGGAGCAATGAAGTCTCAGGACCAGGGAAAAATGGCACCCTCTGTAAACCCGGATAACAAGGTCGGAGAAGAAAAGCACGGCATTGTAAGAACATATTTCATAGCCGCAGACGAGGTAGATTGGGATTACACTCCGCACGGACGCAACATAGCCGGATTGCCGCGCGTCGAAACCACCGAAGACGATAATGTAGGCACCCTAGGCCACCGCGTCTATCGCAAAGCAATCTATCGCGAATACACCGATGCAACCTTCAAAACCCTTAAACCCCGGCCTGCACAATGGGAACACCTTGGAATCCTGGGACCGCTCATTCGCGCAGAGGTGGGAGATTCGATCCGCATTACCTTCCGTAACAACACTCACTTATCCGTCAGCATGCACCCGCATGGACTTGAATATAAGAAAGATGCAGAAGGGGCCTCGTACAACGACGGTACAGTAGGCGCTGCAAAATCGGACGACCGAATTGCTCCCGGTAAAACCTATACATATATATGGACCGCACCGGAAAGAAGCGGACCGGCAGAGATGGATGAGAGCTCGGTGTTATGGATGTATCATTCTCACTTTGTCGAGGGCAAAGATATCAATACCGGTCTTGTCGGCCCAATTATCGTAACTGCTCGCGGCAAGGCCCGACCTGACGGATCACCAAGGGATGTAGACAAGGAATTTATCACTGATTTTTCTGTCTTTGACGAAACAGAGAGCTGGTTCTTCGAGCGGAACGCCTCAAGAGATCCAGGGGGGATTCGACTCAAAGCCGCGGACCCACTGCTTCGCGAAAAGAACCTGCTCTACTCCATTAATGGCTACATCGAGGGAAACCTTCCATTACTCACAATGAAGCGAGGGGAACGGATTCGTTGGTATCTACTCTCAAATGGCAATGAGGACGACGTACATATGGCTCATTGGCATGGAAATACAGTCGTCTGGAACAAAATGAGAATGGATTCCATTTTTCTTGGTCCAATGGCCATGGCCAGCGCCGATATGGTTCCGGACAATATAGGCACCTGGCTCTTTCACTGCCATGTTACAGATCACTTTAACGGAGGAATGGTCGCCCTCTATCAAGTCCTGCCCTAACACCTATTTAGGTGCGCAGAATCAAGCTCAATCCTTGTAGCCCATTCCGCTCATATCCACCTTTGCCGCAATCCGCTTGGTGTGAAGTATTGTTGTGAGCAAGTTAGCAATTATTTGCACATAAAGGAACACCACTTTGTAGCCCAGTTGAATATCTGTAAAGCATCCGCGCGCAAGATCATAAATTCTAGACTCGTGCCCCTGATATTGCCCCAAATTACTTAAATCCCCGCCGATGCAACCTCAAAACCAGATCTATCTGGGTGGCATTCAAATTGCTTATGGTGAGGTAGAAGTCCGCAAGGATCAAACGACGGACAATGCCATCTGTCTATCCGCGAGTAACTACGCGAGATCTGACATTTCTTTTGCGAAGCAACTGGTTTCCCGAGATCTGCGTTTTTTGAAGATTGTTTCGAAGACTGTTTTGAAGGTTATTTTGCATGTTCCACAGTGACTGGATGTAGGTCACGATCGCGAAGCGTTGCCCAAAATCTTTCCACGGGCACCAACCTACCAGGTGAGATGTTACGAACTATGTTCTGTTCTGAGGAAGACTTGGCGCATCAGAGTTCGTTCATGGCCATGCCGCGCTGGTACGCGGTAACGACTCAATCACGCCACGAGAAAGTCGTAACCGAACATCTCAAGTCCCGGTCGATTGAAGCGTTTCTTCCCGTCATAACAACTCCCAGCCGTTGGAAAGATCGTCGAGTCCTCATTGATCGTCCTATCTTTCCCGGCTACGTCTTCACCCATATTGGCTTGCACGAACGACAGAACGTTTTCAGCATCCCCGGTGTAGTACGCATGCTATCTTTCAACGGAAAACCAGCCGAGATCGACGATGCAGAGATCGAAGCCGTGCGGATATGTCTAACCGCTGGTAACAAGTTGGAACCACATCCCTTTCTGAAAACCGGAGAACATGTCCGAGTGAAATCCGGCTCGCTCATGGGTTTGGAAGGGGTTGTAACTCGGCACAAGAATCAATGCCGGATCGTCGTTTCAATAACTTTGATTCATCAATCCTTAGCTGTTGAAATTGATGCGCATTTGCTCGAATCATTGAACGCATCGCCCTTAGACTCATCCTCACCCCAACCTGCATTACTCCGATAAGTAACACCCAGCAACTTATCCACCCCGCCTGATCAGGAAGCGATTCTCCTCAGTTATACATATCTTCGTTTTCCTGTAGAACGGCCCGTGACGCTACGACAACCAATCAACGTCCGATAACGCAAGACGGAGAATACGAATGGCTACAACTAAACTGATGCCCTCGAGACCGGAACGAAAAGGTTCCAGTACAAGCCGTTGGGCCACAGGGGCGTATAAGGCCACACCGATACTGGTTTCAGAAGAGGCATTTTTACAAATGCTTCGTCTGGAGCAGCGGCGTACTGAACGTTCTGGCCGAGCCTTCATCCTGGTGCTTATTAGCGGAGAAGATCTACAAGCTAACTGCAACACAGATCGAACGGATAATGTTGTAACGGCAATCGGTTCCTGTATCCGAGAGACGGACGTCTTCGGCTGGTACAAGCCACACACAACGCTGGGGATCGCATTGACGGAAATCAATGATCCCTCTAAAGAGACTGTTGAAGCGATCGTTCGAAAGATATCGAGCGCGCTGCAGCGATCTCTAAGTGCCGAGATATATTGCCGTCTGTCCATGGTCGTTCGCATCTATCCGAACGATGCCAACGACAAGATATTCTACCCTGAAGAATCGAAACGAAGCGGGCCAAGCAAGCTGCATCACGGCCTGAAGAGAACCATCGATATCCTCGGCAGCCTGACTGCACTGATCTTGCTTTCGCCGCTCCTCACGTTAATTGCCATGTTGATCAAGTGCACCTCAAAAGGCCCAATTCTCTTTTGCAAGAAACGCGTAGGTCAATACGGTAGAGAATTCTGTTTCTACAAATTCCGCACCATGGCGGCAGACAACGATCCTCATATCCATCGCGAATATGTATCCAGGCTCATCGCAGGTGGAGTCGAAGCAGAACAAAACGGCGGCCAGTACAAATTGGCAAATGATCCGCGAGTAACTCCTCTCGGCCGCTTCCTGCGCCGGACCAGCCTCGATGAACTGCCGCAATTTTTCAACGTGCTGTTCAACGATATGTCGCTCGTTGGTCCACGCCCTCCACTTCCGTATGAGTTTGAGCGCTATCGCGTCTGGCACAGACGTCGTGTGCTTGAGCAGAAACCAGGAATTACAGGCCTATGGCAGATCGAAGGTCGATCTCGTACAACCTTCGATGAGATGGTACGCATGGACATCCGCTATGCAAAAGCCGAGAGCAGCTTGCTGGACTTGAACATCATGCTTCAAACACCAGCAGCTATGTTATCCGGGCGTGGCGCTTGCTAGATGCGATCTTTTCTCAATCAACATGGAAGCTGAACTTCCATCTTCCCAGGTAAGGAGAATTATGATTTACTCGTCATCCTCTGTGACAACCCCACGCTCGGTTCGATATGTCATAATCAGTCCGGTCCGCAACGAGGCCGAATTTCTTGACGAGACGATACGGTGCGTTGTTGAGCAGACCATCCGCCCCGAGCAATACATACTCGTCGATGACGGTTCGTCCGACTCTACCCTGGAGATCATCCAACGCTGGGCCGCCAAGTACCCCTGGATTCTGCCCATACATCGCTCGGACTCAAGCAGGATAACTAGCCCAGCATCGGCAGAGTCTGAAAATCATCACGAACGCGGAAAACGAGCACGCGAAGCCAAAGAGATCCTCGCTTTTTATCACGGTTACGAACAGCTAAAAGTTACTAACTGGGATTTCCTGGTCAAGCTCGACGGCGACCTCGGCTTTGATAATGACTACTTTGAAAAGTGCTTTGGCGAGTTCGAGAGGGATCCCAAAATGGGTGTCGGAGGCGGCGTTATATGTCACCTCCAGGACAATCAAACCGTAGTGGAACGCAATCCGCAGTTCCACGTCCGCGGTGCGACAAAAATCTACAGACAAGCATGCTGGGAAGCCATTGGAGGCGTAACCCGCGGAGCCGGATGGGATACTCTCGACGAGACCAAAGCTAACATGCTCGGTTGGAGCAGCCGAAGTTTTCCTGATCTGCAAGTAATCCACTATCGCTTCACTGGCGCGGCGAATGGTAAGTGGCAAAACGCCGTGAAGAAAGGCGAGTGGAACTATATCTCTGGATATCATCCACTCTTTATGGCAGTGAAATGCGTGAAGCACGTATTCAAGAGGCCACACGGAAAAGGCGCCGCTGGATTGTTTTACGGCTACATGCTCGCTTTCTCAAAACGCACTGCACGCATTGACGATCCAGACCTCATTCGCTACATCCAGGGCCAACAGCTACGCAGACTTTTCTTCCGCCCCACAATCTGGCGATGAGCATGCAAAGCACATCCAGCCTGCCCGATGAATATCAGATGACTAATCTTTCGATCATCCTCGTTAATTGGAATTGCCTGGCATTTACAGAGCAATGCATTGCGTCGATCTGCGCGGTCGCACCTAAAGTTGATTACGAAGTGATCGTTGTCGACAACGCCTCCGCAGACGCTCCATGCCAGAGCCTGGTCGAGAAATACCCTTGGGTAAAGTTGATTCTTTCTGCAAAGAATATCGGCTTTGGACAAGCCAATAACCTGGGCGTCCGGCACTCTTCGGGGAAAGTCTTATTCTTCCTCAATCCAGATACTGTGGTTCTAGAAGATGCCCTGAGACGAATGCTTTGTGAACTGAGTGCAGCACCGCAAGCCGGTGCAATTGGATGCAGGCTTCTGAATCCAGATAGAACTCTTCAGACCAGTTCCGTTCAACGATTCCCTACCGTCTTCAATCAGTTTCTGGCGCTCAGTTGGCTGCAACGCAAGTGGCCCAATCTGCCACTCTGGGGAAAGCAGGCTCTCTATTACAACGGGCCTCGCGTGATACATGAAGTAGATGTCGTGTCCGGAGCAGCAATCATGGTGCGCCGCAACATATTCGAAGAAGTCGGCGGTTTCAATCCGGAATACTTCATGTATGCCGAAGAAGTCGAGCTCTGTTATGCCATCCGTCGCGCTGGTTGGAAAATTATGCATTCAAGTGATGCGAAGATTATTCACTTTGGTGGCCAGAGTACGAAGAAGAGAGAAAACGGCTTCGTCGACATTGCAATGCGCCAATCGGTATATCGCTTCTTGTGCCGTACACGTGGAAACTTCTACGCGCGAATCTATCGTTTCTTCCTCTTAATAAGCGCCATTCTTCGACTCATCCTGTTGGCGTGCATGTCTCCTTTCTCTATCATCCTTAATTTTCCCGTCGATCGAGAGACTAATGCCATAACCCTTCGCAAGTGGCTGAGAATTGCCGAATGGAGTGTCGGAGTAGGCGACGGCATGCATAGGCTCTCCATCGCAAAGGTTGGTACTTCGGGCCCGGCAGATTAAATTTTCGACTTCCTCAAAATAAATTGCATAAGACATTCAAGTAATCATGGCTTGTGCTTTCGTAACCAACCCTAAGTGACTATAATTAACTAAGCACGACTTTTTAGACCTTGTGAATAGTCCTCCTATTTCGCTGTGAATCCAAGGTATTCGATGTGTACATCTTAGGCACGTAAATATGCAATTCAGTCGGTTAGCTCTAGGCATCCGATAAACTCCGTTAGTGGGATGCATTTAACTTGGGCTCACCCGCAGCCTCTTTCGAATGAATAGTTGAACTTAGTGGCTCTTGGTTATCTTTTCATAGGTATTTAGGAGGATCATGAGATTCCCACTGTTTCGGCTATTCGCATTCATCTTGCTTGTCGCAGGCATTACCATACAGGCACGTGCAACTACCTACTTCGTAGCAACTACCGGAAACGACTCCAGCGTTTGCTCAACCGCCTCTGCACCCTGCCTTACAATCTCACATGCTGTAACGCTTGCAACATCCGCGGGAGATATCGTCCAGGTTGCAGCGGGCTCTTATTCTGAGAGCCCAACCTTATCCCATAGTGGATCCGCAGGAAATCTCATTACCGTGCGAGGCCAGAGTGGTTCCGGTTGTCCAACTACGCCCGACATCGACGTTAATAGTCCAACCCAGACGCATCCAGCCTCAACAGTTACCCTTTCCGGAGCGTTTACAATCGCAGCCAATTATGTGGCTATCGACTGCTTTCATATGCTATCGACTGGGTCGGGAGCCGTCAGCGTGAATAGCGGTACCGTAGGTGGTTCTATCAGCAATATTGAAATGGATGGCCACGGATGTACCTCCTGTGGCGGCGGCATATATTTTGCTGGAGTCGGAAGCGTTTCATCCAGCCAATATGCCTCTAACTACACCATCACCAATAACTACATCCACGGACTTTCAAATGGCATGTATGGAGCCTGCAGTACCTGCGTTGTTACTGGTAATGAGATTACAGCGCTTTCCGGAGATGAGCCGGGAACAGATCACGATTACATTGATGCTTGGGGAGTAGGAACAGCCTTTCGGCACAATTACATGCATGCAAATACCTGTAATTCCTGCAATGGCTACGACTGCCACATGGATTGCATTCAGACCTGGAACACGACAGGAAATGGAACAGAAGTCTCCAAGAACATGGTGTTTGATCGCAATGTCTGCTTCAACCACCACGAAGGCGTGATAGTCCAAGACAATGCCGGGAATGGCGACGTATCTAACTGGGCCGTAACCAATAACGTGTTCGCTTATGGCCCATATGACGATGGATCTGGTCACCTTTGCGTAGCCGGAACTGTCCATCCCTGGTGCTGGGTTTTCCAGGACGGAGCATTAGGTACGAGCAATACCTTCTTCAATAACACCTGTGTTGACGGGGCAGAAGGATTCGAAAGCACCAACGGAAGCGCCCAATTCAAAAACAATCTCTTCTTCAGTCTCGGCAATGACACATCCATATATCAGACCAGTGGGGCGACCGTAACCGGGGCTAATAACCTTGACTACGCTACCAGTGGAACGTTCAGTGGGGGATCCTTTACCGGAGACATCGTCAACAAAAATCCTGCCATCGTCAGCATTGGAACAGGTAGCTCTTCAGAACAATGCATTGGTTGCAATTACAACATCCAAAGTACGAGTGCTGCTATCAACGCTGGAGTATCAACTAGTCCGACAGTGACCGTGGATCTAATCGGTACTCCTCGCCCGCAGGGTCCTGCTTTTGATATTGGCGCCTATGAATATATCCCGACAACGAAACCAGCAGCCCCTACTGCTCTTACTGGCGTTGTGCACTAACCCAGGGATGCTCTCATTTAACCGCCTGTAATAGGCCTAGTTAACATAACGTAATTGCACTATTGCATGCCTGGATCGATATTCGATCCAGGCATGCAGCACTACCAAAGCCGAACTCTTATATGTAAGTCCCGGCCTTATAAGTTATAACTTCGTTTGAACGTCCCCCTGCACTACATCGAATCGCACAACAAACACGCGGCAATCGTCGATTGCAGTCGGCACTCTCACATCTTCGTCATCCCATTGCAAAGGATTTTGACCATGAACAGTGTTCCGCTCGTGAGCGTTATCATCCCAACTTATAACCGGGCCACTTATATTCGTGAGTGTATCGATAGCGTACTTAACCAGACTCACCCTCGGTTGGAAGTGATTGTCGTTGATGACGGGTCAACCGATGACACGGCCACGGTCTTACGTGAATATGGAAATAGGATCCGCTTCCTAACCCAGAAGAATGCAGGCCCGGCCATTGCTCGCAATCGCGGAATTGCGCTTGCCACAGGCGATATCATTGCTTTTCTCGACTCTGACGACCAATGGTTGCCAACAAAATTGGAGCGCCAGGTCCAGTCGCTTGAGGCCGCGGGCCCAGAAGTGACCTGCTCCCTCTGCAACTGTACAGTGCTCTACGCTAATGGAAATAAAACTTCAACCTTCACCCTCGCCGACACCATGCCGAGCTGTGCTACCGGCATATGGCTCAATCCAGTTGAGGTACTGCTGAACAGATTTGTCATGTTCAATCAAGCAGTCGCCATTCGACGCGAAGTGCTGGAGCGCGTTGGTTACTTCGACGAGTCTTTGCGTTTCGGCGAGGATTATGAGCTTCCCTTTCGTCTCGCATTAGAAGGCCCTTGGACCATCATTCAAGATGAATTAGTTATCTATCACGAAGCTAGTCCAGGGAGTTGGGCAAAGACCGCGTTACGGGAGGAAATACGTCTTCGTCGAGATCTCGTCCAGATACGAATGAGAATGGCAGCTTCGATCGAGAATGACCCTTCATTGGTAACGCTTCGTAAACCCGCTGGCCGCGAGTTACGGCGTGAGAAGCGTGAACTGTCGATCGCACAATTTGGTAAAAGCAAATTGCTCGGTGCAGCCGTTATCGCAAAAAGTTTAGCGATGATAGAGCGATTGCGGCGCGCTCTTTTTAGACGCAGTCCCTTCTATCCGCGAATGCTGGTTCAAGACTTGCTCGAGGAATTAAGCCCCAGGTGAACTCGGTTCACGATCAGATCGAAGTCGCCAGTTATTCTCCCAAAACCCAGCCATAAAACATGTCACTGGATGAACAGCGAGAACGCACAATTTTACTCATGATATTAGGCTCGATATCAATCCATGCCGAACCCCAGAAAGATCAGGTAGGGCAAATGCAAGTTAATTGTTGCCAGATATGTCAGTCCCAGGTTGGAATCTCTCATCCTGTACGAGAGATGATGTTAGGCACCAGGGATGAGTTTCTCTATTGGGAGTGCTCTGATTGCGGTTGCTTGTCGCTTACAGCCGTTCCAACCGATCTTGGCAAGTACTATCCAGGAGACTATTACAGTCTTCAAATTCGAACTCCGAAACTTTTGCGAAAGATACGCGACCATCTTTACCTTTCCAGGCTATCTTTCCTTGTCAATTGGCGAAAGAGAACAGATCTGGATGTTATCCGCCGTATCGGATTAAAAAAGAACATGGCTCTCCTCGATGTAGGATGCGGATCGGGAACCCTGCTGGCCGATCTGCGCGAACTTGGCTATAACGCCCGCGGAGTAGATCCCTTCGTACCATGTGATATTCGTGATCGCTTTGGTGTCAGAGTCGAACGGAAGACACTTGCCGAAGTTGACAGTAAATTCGATGTTATTCTGTTTCGCCACTCCCTGGAGCATATGCCAATCAATATGCTTGGAATGGTTACTAAGCATCTCAAGCGTTCCGGCTTGTGTGTGGTGTGCATCCCTGTTTTGGGTTGGGCATGGCGAAGCTATACAACTGATTGGGCGCAGCTCGATGCTCCTCGTCATTTTTTCCTCCACAGTCGCAAAAGCTTTTCTTTATTGGCGGAGAAGAGTGGATTCCGTATTGAACGCGTCGTATATGACTCCAATGAATTCCAATTCTGGGCAAGCGAATCTTATCAACGCGATATACCTCTAAGTAAAATGCTTGAACCCAATAAGTCTCAACTACGGCGCATGAGGCGCTTGGCAAAATCCTTGAACTCGCAGGAGCAGGGTGATACCGCGCAGTTTTATTTAAGGCCTGCCTGATGAAATTCACCCATTCATTTAAGCGCTCGCATAAGGAAACATCATGATACGTCGGTCCGCCATAACTCTCGTATTGATTTTGTTTTCTGCGCTTTTGACGAGTCATGCTCAGTACGTTCTTCTAATTCACAATCATGCTGCCGACCCGGCCGAAGAACGACAGGTGCAGGATGTTGTCGAATTCTTCGGCCTGCAACTTCTAACTATCAACGTTGAAACCCCGCGCGATCTTATTCATGAACTTCCACATCTGAAGAAGTTAAATGTTCTGGCAATCGCCACTTCAGCCGGTGCCCTACCGTCGCTAAACCCGAATATCCAAGCACAATTACACAGACCAAATGGTCGCGATATCCCATTGTTGATCTTTGGAATCGACGCCGGCAGCGATCCAAAGCAGCTACAACGATGGTCAGGAGGTGCTCTGCGGGGATGCTTAAACTCCAACGTCGAAGCGCGTCCTCAAATACTTCATGCTTCTTCACTGCCTGAGCTGAAAACCCTATCGGGGTTGGACATGCCTGCAGTCAGCGCGCCGACCTGCCAAATGATGATGAGTGCATCCATCCAGAATGTCAAACTCTTAACCACAGTATCTGGATCAGAGAACCGTACGGTTCTAATGAGAGCTCCGAATAAAAACGGCGATGTTTTTTTTTCAGCCCATACGCAGCTCTTCGATAATTCGTGGATTGGCCAGCCCTGGGGCATGGCTCAGGCATTCTCTTCTCTTGCTCCGCTTATCATCTTTATCAGCCAAGGAGCAGGCGATTATGCATGGCACCTGGATGCGCATTATGCCAATTTGACCATTGACGATCCCTGGCTAACCGAGCCATACGGCAATCTCAGCTATTCAGATCTTCTGGCACAGATGCAATTGCATAAATTCCATACGACCATTGCATTTGTACCTTGGAATTTCGACCGTAGCGATCCCAAAATAGTCTCTCTATTTCGAAACAATCCGGGCTACTTTTCTATCAGTATGCATGGCAACAATCATACGCATCGCGAATTCGGAAACTTAGCTGATAACCCACTCTCGAAGCAAGTTGAAGATATGAAACAAGGCGTAGCGAGAATGGATAAATTCACGCAGACAAGTGGCATTCACTACGATCGGGTTATGGTTTTTCCCCATGGAGTCGCGCCCCAGGCTACCTTCGCAGCCTTGAAGTCCTATGGATTTCTAAGTACCGCAAACTCGCTGGATGTCCCGCTGGATTCAAGCTTCCCCAAAAGCTCTCTATTTATTCTTCGGCCATATACTACCGCATACGCGCGTTTTCTCAGTCTCTCCCGATACTCGGTAGAAGCTCCTATCTCGCACGTTGACCTGGCAATTCAAACCTTCCTTGGTAACCCAATTCTGCTATACGGTCATGAGGCCTTTTTCCGCAGCGGTAGCGAAGCGTTCAATCCCATCGCCGATACCTTAAACCACATGCAACCCGATACGCAGTGGACAAGCCTTGGAAATATCTCTCGTCATATGTACTTACTTCGCCAGCGAGTGGACGGCGATTTCGATGTTCGCATGCTCTCAAATGAGATGACCCTGACGAATGCAACACCGCGAGATACGACCTACATCGTCGCCATGGCTTCCGCCGACTCAGCTTCTATCTCCAGCGTCATGATCAACGGGGCTCCTGGCGCGATTAATACTGCAGCCGAGCCAACTTTACGCATCGACATACCCTCACATCAATCAAGAACGATCGTTGTGAATTACTCGAACAGCGTAAACCCAACGACACAGGATCTCAGAAGAAAAACATTACACTCTTACATCCTTCGTCAGATTTCAGACTTCCGAGATATGTATTTGTCCAGGCACCCATGGGGGCGTTCTCTCATTGGTTCGTATTACATCCATAATGGAGAGTCTCTTGAATCTCGTCTTGAAAGACGATGGTATATATCAACAGCCAGCATTCTGATCGTGCTTGGAATCATCTGGTACGGACTTCGCCAGCGCAAACGACGCATCTTAGACGTAACCAGAATAAGTAGAGAGCGAGTCTAATCCATGATTTTTGTAATCCTACTCGATGTTATTGTCTTCATCTCTCTTTTCTACGTCAATGCGAAGAAAGGCTTCGAGGAGACTCTGCCTATGGCAGCCTTCTTCCTCATTATTTTCCCAGAAGAATCTAAAGTACCCCTCGGTCTTTTCGATATTACAACGCAGAGACTCGTCACCCTCATTCTCATCTTCCTCGCCATAATTAGCAGAAAACGAGCAGGAACACATCGCAGAAAGTTACCCCTGAAGATATGGATATTGGCAATCGCATTTTGGTGGACTCTGGCAACAGTCAACTCCATTGCATTTACTGACAGTTTAAAAGCTCTTCTCGCCCTATTCCTCGATTACCTCGTAATCTACTTCCTCTTTGCCACATATGTTACGAGTGTCAATACAGTGCGTCGAATCCTTCTCGGCATCGCCGGAGGTTTGATCCTATGCTCTGTATTCGGATGTCTCGAAGCCTACGCTAATTGGTCTGTCGTGACGCTTTTCCCCACAGAGGTTCATCGCTTCGGAACCAGCGGAGCTTTGTATTTGGACGATGCGAGAGGGCTTCGTGTCCAATCCACTTTCGGACATCCAATACTCTTTGGCAGCGCGCTGGCAATGGGTATTCCGATGACGCTATATCTCATTGCAACCGCCCGCAAGCGAATTCAGAAAATCTATCTCTGGATTGGGCTACTCTTCATGTTCACGTGCATTTTCAAAACATCCAGCAGAGGCCCATGGATAGCACTTACTCTATCTCTCATTCCATTTTTATTTTTCGGCCTCCCCCGAATCAGAAAATACATCCTCATAATTTGCTTATTCGCCGTGACAGTATTAGTGGTGAGACCCGGAGTGACGGAGACAATCTGGAACGACTATATGGCTACCGTCGATGACCACTCGTCTCAGGGAGAATCCTATCAATACCGTTACGAGCTATACCATTTAGTTATGGAGAAACTGGACCAAAGCCCACTCCGCGCTATTTGGGGATATGGGCCGCAGTCCTTTCCGTTCCTGCACTTGAGTGGCTCAATCAATGGACGCGGGATGGAGTTTGTCAGTTGTGACAGTTCCATTGCCGCCTTGCTCGTGGAGACTGGATACATTGGCATCTCTCTCATAGGCTTCGTGTTTCTCTATATTTTGCTGACTGCGTTTCGCACCTTTCGAAGAGCCTCTCGGCCAAATGATCAGTTGTGTATTCTCTTCTTTGCAAACCTGTCTGCCTTCTATTTCGAGATGACCAATGTTGCAATTCTTGGCTGGGGTCAGCAAACGATATTGCTCTGGGTCATCATAGCAATGACCATGATTTACCCATCCTTGTTAAGGGCAGAAAGAGCGGCATCGCGCAACGCTATCCCCCTTGACTTACAGAATCGAGACATAGATTCAACTATGCGAGTCTTGTCACCTGCACGCATTTCGTGGGAACTACCCGACCAAATATAAATCAGATTCACCCACTACTAGTCTCCGCAAATGGTTATAAACGTGCTCACTAAAAGATGTAAGCCAGGTAAAAGATGTAAGCCAGGAGTGCCAATGCAAATAACTGTTGTGATCCCCACTTATAACCGCGCTGAAGTTCTGCGAAAGACTCTTCACGCATATTCTCAGCAAACAGGGGATCACCGAATCCTTGAGATCCTTGTCGTTGATGACGGTTCAAAGGATCATACCCAGACGGTGGCAGCCGAGTGTGCCGAGCTGGATAGACGTGTCCGCTATCTAAAGCAATCGAATCGTGGTCTTGCGGCTGCACGAAATCATGCCATTCGCAAGGCCGAAGGCGAATTGATTCTCTTCGGAGATGACGACATCATACCGACGCCAAACATGACTGCTGAACATATAGCGTGGCACGATATCAACCCCGAAGACAACTGTGGCGTACTTGGTTATGTGCCGTGGTTAAGCGAACTTCGTCCTACACCGTTCATGAAGTGGTCCGCACTCTACGGTCCGCAATTTAACTTTGGCTACTTCGTACCCGGCAAGGAGCTTGGCTTTCAGTTCGGATACTTTTGCAACACCAGCGTTCATGCCTCATTTCTTCGCGAGCATGGAACATTCAATGAGGCATTCAAGACCTATGGATACGAAGACATCGAGCTAAGCTATCGACTTGCGAAGAAGGGATACAAATTACGCTATAACCCGGACGCATGTGGATATCACAACAAGTACGAGACGCTGAACGATGCAATTGAACGGGTCGAAAAACTCTACCGATCATGGCCTGAGTTCGCACAGACAGAAGCAGGCTATCAGTTTCTCGAAATGTGGCGCGGCGGAAAACAGCGGCCAGCGAATAGTGTCAACCAGGTGGCCAGGAAGATGCTTGCCCCTTTAAAGTCACTTGCCATCCCCATGCTAAGGCCTTTGCTCGATACTCATGTCCCCTTGCCCGCTTGGGTTTATAGCCAGGTCTTCTACCACTATGTAACTTCGTTCGCAACCGTTGTTCAGAACACGGAAAAGCTCGTACCAACCGTTTAATCATTTTTGCCAACTGGATTGAGACAAACGAATAAGGAGTGTCTGACCAATGAGAACCTGTATGGTGGCATATACATTCTATGAAACCGACAATCGCGTTCGACGATATGCGGAGACGCTTGTGAGGCGCGGAGATCAAGTTGACGCTATTGTTCTTCGGCGTCCGGGGCAGACTCCATTCGATGTTATTCGCGGCGTGAATGTTTATCGAATCCAAAAGCGAGTGGTCGATGAGACACACCCCTTCACCTACCTTGCTAAACTGCTTTTTTTCTTGCTTCGTTCCTTCTACATGCTTTCCACACACCATCTTCGTAGACACTACGACCTCATCCATGTGCATTCGATTCCGGATTTCGAGGTATTCTCAACATTGATCCCACGCTTGATGGGTGCAAAAATCATCCTCGATATTCATGATATTGTTCCCGAGTTATATGCAAGCAAGTTCAAGATCAGCATCAAATCATTCCCTTTCCGCCTGCTTGTGTGGATGGAGAAGTTATCTGTACGCTACTCACACCATGTTATTATCGCGAACCATTTATGGTTCGAGAGATTAGTAAGCAGGTCTGCCAGCCTGGAACGTTGTTCGACAATTTTGAACTACCCAGATCCGTTAATCTTCCACTCCGTCAAGGGCCCTGCAACCCAGCATTCAGACGAATTTGTCATGTGTTACCCCGGAACACTGAGTTGGCACCAGGGAGTTGATCTGATCATCCTTGCTGTCGCCAGGCTCCGTGATAAAGCACCTAATCTGCGATTGCTTGTCTTTGGCGATGGCCCTGAAAGAGATAAGCTGCAAGCGCTCGTTAAAGAGCATCGACTTGAAAACCAGGTAACGATAGGCGCCGGCGTGGCACTCGAACAGGTTGCCGAAGTAATGAGACACGTAGATCTCGGAGTCGAACCAAAGCGAAAGCGATCGTTTGGTAACGAAGCCCTAAGCACAAAGATCTTGGAATTCATGGCTATGGATGTGCCAGTGCTGGCATCCGACACGCTCATAAACCAGCGCTATTTTAGCGGCGGCCTCGTAGACTTTTTCGTTTCCGATGATGTAGATGACTTAGCTTCTGCGATCTTCCGGCTGATGAATGATTCTCAACGATGTGCAACTATGCGCGAGCGTGGCCTGCAGTATATTCAGCTAAACAATTGGGATGCAAAGATGCACGAATATCTTGATCTCGTCGACGTCCTGGTTCAGCCACAAACGAAGAAGCCATCGCCGCACTTTCACCGAGGTACGCTCTCTGATTCCGATCAACCGTCTTCTGTTTAAACGGTTCTCAAGCCCACCTTATATGCTTGAATCAAACTACGAGCGCAATGAAATATATTTTCATTGCGCTCGTAGTTTGTCTCGATGCTATTCCATGCTCGCATCAATAAATCTAGACCTGTCGGCGGGATGATTACATCAAACGATCAGCGACTTCACAGTTGGACTTCGTGAATAGCTTCAATCACGTAATCCTGATCTTCCTCTGTCATCTGATGAAACAACGGAAGAATCATCCCGGTATCCGTGACAAGACTGGTTTGCGGTAAGCTGTCCTCCCAGGATGCAGAGCGATATGGCGCTTCTCGATGTATCGCCATGATTGCTCGTCTTGTGGAGATGTTTCTCTCCAGCAGACGCTGCATAATATGATCCCGTTGCGCCGCGGCTTCCCCAATCAAAAGAACCATGTAGGACTGATAATTGTGGCGGCAATTTTCGGGAACATACGGCACCCGTAGCCAGGAAAGATGCTCCAGTGCATTTGAATAACGTTGTGCCAGGGAGCGTCTCTTATCGAGCATGCTATCGAGCCGGCCGAGTTGCGCAATGCCCACCGCAGCCTGCATATCGGTCATACGGAAATTGAAACCTATCTCATCATAAGTCTCGATCGCAATCTGCTTGGCATTGTGCCGAGTTACGTCTGACATACTCATTGCATGCTGTCTCAATCGCCGTAGTCTCTCGGCGAGATCAGCGTCGCGCGTTGTTATCATGCCGCCTTCACCGGTAGTCATGATCTTCCGCGGATGAAAGCTAAAGCAGGCAATATCACCGACTGGCCTGCCAATCAATTGCCCATCGTATTCCGAACCGATCGCACAGGCCGCATCCTCAATGAGTTTTAGTCCATGCTTTGCGGCAACTAGATGCAGGGTATTTAATTCGGCTGAAAGCCCAATTTGATGAACAGCCAGAATGGCCTTGGTTCGCGTGGATATATGTGCCTCGACCGCGGCAGGATCCAGGTTATATGTAGACAGGTCGATATCGACAAAGACAGGTGTTGCGCCAATGCAGGCGATTGCGTTGGCTGTCGCAATGAAAGAGAGGCTTGGGCAAATAACCTCATCGCCGGGCCCGATCCCGCTGACAATCAGTGAGAGTTGCAGAGCTGTAGTGCAGGACGAAACAGCGATGGCATGTTCACAGCCAACGTACTCTGCAAACTTTGCCTCAAACTCAGCAACCCTCGGCCCCTGCGTAACCCAACCGGAGCGAAGCACATCAAGCACTCCTCGCTCCTCTTCTTCTCCTATGTAAGGACGAGCCACGGGAATCATTGCGGGAGCTGGCTTAAGCAGAGTTGTCATTTCACACCTCCAGCAACAACTGTCTCCTCGGACCGGATCTCCTTGTGCCATTCGATCAACGAACGCAAGCCGCTTTCCAAATCCACTCTTGCCTTGAAATCTAACAAAGCTTCCGCCTTGTCAACCGCAGCACGTCTGGCCTGTACGTTGTTTACATTGCGTGCCGGATGATATTCAGGCGATAAAGATGATCCATAAATCATCAACAGCATTCTGCTCAATTCTTCCAGCGTAGTCTGTACACCTGTGCCGACATTGAACACCTCATCTACAACGTCCGACATCAGGCCTGCAACGTTCGCTCTCGCCACGTCTTCTACATATACGAAGTCCATTGACTGCGATCCGTCGCCAAATATCTTCGGAGGTTTTCCAGCTTGTATTGCATCTATCCACCGAACCAGCACTTCAGTGTAGACACCATCCACATCCATCCTCGGTCCGTAGATATTGAAGTACCGGAAAGCCACATAAGGTAGACCATACATCTCGTAATAGGAGCGCAGCATCTGCTCATTCGCAATTTTTGCCGCACCATACAACGTTCGGTTGTTGAAAGGGTGACTCTCATCCATCGGGAGATAGACCGGATCACCGTACACCGAAGCCGAAGAGGCAGCAACAATCTTCTTAACCTTGTGCCGCACTGCACTCTCCAAAACATTCAACGTACCATTGACGAGCACCTCAATTCCCTCTCTTGGTGCTTCGGCGCAGCGTGTGATGCGCAGAGCCGCTTCATGGATGATGTAATCCACTCCATCAACGGCAGCATCAACCACATCCTGGTCACGTATATCACCTTCTATGATGGTCAGGTCGCCTTTACTTGCAGCTCGTTCGAGATTTCTTGCATTGCCACGGATGAAGTTATCGAGCACTCTAACTTCTGCGGCGCCTGCCTCAAAAAGCTGGTCGGCAGTCGTGCTGCCGACGAAACCCGCCCCGCCCGTAATCAGTATTTTCATACCCTTAATTGGGTTCATATTTTCTCCCCGCACTTGTTAATTCAATTCCAGCAGTTGCTCTGATATAGCCATCCGTTCCAAAAACAATTACCACTCACTTCCGATAGCGGATAACTCGCGCTGGCACTCCCGCTACTACGGAATAATCCGGCACATCTTCTGTAACAACCGCTCCAGCGCCCACTATTGAATGAGCCCCCACACGCACGCCAGGAAGAAGTGTCGCGTTTGTTCCAATATCTGCCCCATAGCCTACAACTACCTGTTCTATCTTGAGGCTGGTCGCAATAATAGGAACATCAATGGGCACACCTGTGTGCGCGGATCCAAGCACCTTCGCTCCCGGTCCCCATCCAACATAATCTTCGAGAATTAGATTCCGTGCATCGAAGTAGGAGTGTGGTCCAATCCACACGTGATTGCCGATGTGGCATGTTCCATCAAAACGCCCCTGAATCATCGTATGCGCGCCGATAAAGACCCCATCGCCCAACACCATTGTCTCGGGATGTTTGAGTATTACCTCTGGCTCAACTCGCAGCGCATGACCGGCCTGCTTGCACATCGCGCGAAAGATAATACGACGGAGTTTCGTCTCAAAGGAACCTTCATCTCCGCGGTATCTGGAGTAACTCGCTATTAACTCCGATGGAGTATAAGTTTCCTTCAGATGAGAGGCATACTGCCACTCCCACGCTGCATCGTCAATAACGTTAGTTACACCAAACACCGCCTGGACCAAACGCTCTTCCACTATGGTGTCTATTCCGCTCTCAAGCGACATTACAACTCTCCTGCAATTCAGCGACTACATGTTCGATTGCTTCGGGAGCTATTCCCGGATAGATAGGGAGAGACAAGATATGGTCCTTCACGCTCTCCGTTATCGGAAAATCGCCTTTTTTGTATCCGAGATGACGATATGCTTCCTGCAGATGTAACGGGGTCGGATAGTGCAGACCAGATTCCACTCCGGCATCTGCAAGTTGCTGTCTAAGTCCATCCCGATCTACCGCCTGAACAACATACAAGTGATATACATGACGACCATAATCCATCTCTGCTGGAATAGTGATGGGACTACCTGCGAGTAATCTCGCGTAGTGTCGAGCAGCCTGCCGCCGTTGGTTATTCCAGTGATCCAGATACTTCAATTTTACAGAGAGCAGGCCGCCCTGCAGTCCCTCCATACGCATGTTGTGTCCAGCAAATTCGTGCTCATACTTCTTGCGGGATCCATGATCGCGCCACATTCTTATTCGCTGCGCGAGCGCGGCATCATCGGTGGTCACTGCACCGCCCTCTCCACATGCACCCAGGTTTTTTCCAGGATAAAAACTAAAGCATCCTGCGACTCCCAATGACCCTGCTTTGCGCCCCTTATACTCTGCCCCATGAGCCTGACATGCATCTTCGACAACGGGGATTCCATGACGCTTCGCCACTGCAGAGATAGCATCCATATCTGCAACCTGTCCATAAATATGAACAGGTACGATTGCGCGAGTCCGGTGAGTGATGGCAGCTTCGATCTTATCCGCATCCATGCAAAATGAAATGGGATTGATATCGACAAATACCGGAGTAGCACCAACTGCGCTAATCGCTTCAGCCGTCGCTATAAACGTATGAGCAACGGTAATAACTTCGTCCCCAGGCCCAATTCCCAGGCCCGCTAATACAAGGTGGATCGCTGCCGTTCCGGTGTTAACGGCAACCGCATGTGCTGTCCCGCAATATGTGGCGAAGTCTTTTTCGAATTGTTCAACTTCTGGACCAAGGACAAACGAAGAGTTACTGAGAACCCGGGAGAATACCTCACGCAGCTCATCTTCGATTCCGCTATGTAGCAATTTCAAGTCGACAAAAGGAACCTTCATTTCGCCTCCAGCGTTCGCAAGCGTCTGGCGGGATTTCCTGCAACGACGGTGTACGGGGCTACATCACGCGTGACAACACTGCCGGCTCCCACCATCGCGCCCTGACCGATTGTGACTCCGCACAGAATCGTACAACTGGTCCCTATCGACGCACCCTTTTTTACCAGGGTTTTGACAACCTTCCAATCTGCTTCCGTCTGTAGTTGGCCACTGTTGCTGGTCGCGCGAGGATGCTTGTCGTTTATGAACGAAACATTATGTCCGATGAAGACATCGTCCTCAATGCATACACCTTCGCAAATGAAGGTATGGCTTGAGACTTTTACATTTGCACCGATGCTTACGTTCTTTTGTATCTCAACAAAGGTGCCTATCTTGCTGTTATTGCCAATGATGCATCCATACAGGTTTACGAACGGAAAGATACGCACGTTCTTACCTAATAAGACGTCTGGAGCAATACAACTAAAAGCAGGCGGTGTAAACTTTGGCATCCGAGGCTTCACCTGGCTCCGCTCTGTTTTCTTTCCGTGAATGATGGTAAAAGTATCGGCCATATCATGCAGCTCCTACGCAGATACGCGACTGATCCGATTCAAGCTCTATCAGTTTGCCGCGCTGCCTCATGGAAAGAGAAGCGCTCTCCAGTATGCGTACCACCTGCAGCCCTGCGTGGCCCGATGTGATCGGCGTAGCGCCAGTCTCAACACAATTTGCAAAGTGCTGTAGCTCTACCTTCAACGCCTCTGCAACCTCCAGTTGCGGTGCGAACATATCGCCTGACCGGTACCCTACCAATGCGTTATACAGCGAATCTGTTCCACTTGTTACAGTGATGCCCTTGTCATAGACTTTGACTTTCTCGCTGGGTTCCATATCGTCATATACGATCATTTGCTTACTACCGCCGATAAGCGTACGTCGCATTTTTACCGGGGATAGCCAGTTAACGTTGACATGCGCAATCAGGTTTTCTTCAAAGAACATAGTCAGATACGCCAGGTTCTCCGTGCCGCCTCTTACATGATTGATACCGGTAGCTGCCACAGCACATGGAGTAAATGGCAGGACATAATCCATAATCGCGAGATCGTGAACTGCTAAATCCCAGATCACATCCACGTCGCGTTGGAATAGTCCTAAATTGATGCGAGTTGAGTCGTAGTAGTAGATGTCTCCGAGTTTCCCCGACGCGACCAGGTCCTTAATTTTGCGAACTGCCCCGGTATACACAAACGTATGGTCGACCTGAAGAACCAGCTTTCGTCTTTCCGCCTCGTCGATAAGCCTGCGCGCCTGCTCTGACGTAGAAGTCATGGGCTTTTCTACCAGGACATGTTTGCCACTCTGCAATGCCTGCAAAGCAAGTTCGTAGTGCGCGTGAACCGGAGTCGCAATCGCAATTGCGTCTATCTCCGGATTGTCCAGTAAGTGCCGATAATCGGTCGTAACTTCCACCGAAGGATAACGACTATGCAGTAGTCTCAATCGCTCTTCGCGCATATCACTTACCGCGACGACATTCGTCTCGGATGCCTCAAACATACTGCGAACCAGATTCGGGCCCCAGTATCCATACCCAATCACGCCGATGTTGATCACTCGTTCCCCTCCCTGACATCCTGCTGTGTACCCAGTAAATTCACATACTTATGCAAATGCTTGCGTATTTGTTCAGATCTTTTCGCTGTTACAGATCAATTCCAACTCGCTTTTTCAGCGCATTCGATGGGCATATCCGTACATAGAATGCAGACACGCTCCGAAGAAGCATTTTGGGTTCCAAAGTTTCGTCACGTCAGCATTCGCATGCAGATTGACAGGCAGTGCGCCGAATTCAGAGAAATGGATATCGCGATAGGTTGGCAGCAGAAGAGGTAAGTCAGGGCTAAAAGTGCAGAGCAGTTCATAGTTCGCACAAACTTGCAGACTCGTCGGCGCTAGTGTTGCCCATCTCTATGTAGATGACTTTTCATACCTGTACGCGAACACCGTATTGACAGGCTTCTGGGACATCCGGCTACTCAGGAGCGCAAAAACGCCTATTTCCTTGAGCTTCGTAGATAAACTCCCGGTTTGGCTATCTACTTGCTGAATCTCGATCGAGTTCGATTTTCTTATGCGATTTCAAAATCAGATTCGGTATGTCATTTCGGTTGCATTCTGCCTCGCGCTGACCAACGCGTCCGCGCAGGACATCGCAACAGCCACGCCCGGTCCCCTGTCTAAACCGGCGGCAAATGCAAACACAGCCGCGAACATAACTTCGCCACCCGCGGTATCCCAGTTCATCCTGGGTGCGGCCGATATTATTCGCATCAATGTCTGGAAGAACACCGAGCTTTCGCAGACCGTAACCATCGGTCCCGATGGTTTTGTCTCGCTCCCTTTACTCGGAGACGTCCATGTCTCCGGCATGACCGCCAATGAACTTGGAGCTGTCATAGCATCGCGGCTAAGCAGCTTTATCGTCAGCCCGCAGGTGACAGTAAGTGTGGTGGATATCCATAGCAGGCAGGTCTACGTATTAGGCCAGGTCAACAAACCAGGGGGCTATCCGCTGATAGCGCCAATCACGGTTCTTCAATTGATCGCCCAGGCTGGAGGGTTGAATACCTACGCCAACCGCAAGGGCATAGTTATCCTTCGCGCGACCAAAGACAACGTGCAAAAAATTCCGTTCAACTACAACAACGTTATCCATGGAAACGCCAAACAGAATATTGACCTGCAGCCTGGGGACACAGTCGTCGTTCCGTAGCTCGAAGAGAAAGTGATGAAGATCATGAACGCGCCATGGCTAATCCGCATCGTTGTCGTACTTTGTGCGGGGCTGTGTGCAGTACGGATCCAGGCACAATCGGTGCCGGATACTTCACTCGATACTGCCCCATCTCAGTCACAGACCTCATCGGAAGTGACAGACCCCGGCCCTTCAAAATCACCCGATCAAGATCAGCGAAATCAGTTTGTTCCTGCATTAGATGGAACGGGATTGGTTTCAATGAGGACCAATCATAGATTCCGTTTTCTCGCGGGAGAAACGACCACCAGCGGATGGGATAGTAACCCGGAAAACCTTCCCAAAGGATCAGCCTCCGCTCTCTATACAGTGAGTCCTTACTTCAGCCTTCAGGCAAGCACGAACAAGACTCAATACCTGTTGCAATACGAGCCTACATTTAACTTCTATAGCGGCTACAGCGGCAACACGATGCAGGTAGCCTCTGCAAAAGTCCTCAGCAGTGCGAGTGATCGCTTGACATGGACGTTAGGATTATCCGGCAGCCATGGACAGGATTCTGCCCGTCTGTTAGCCCCAACGCAATCGATTCCAATCGGCAGTGTGCCAGGCACCGGACCAAACTCATCCTCCTACCTGCCAAATGCCGGCACCATCACAAACATCGATGGAAGCCTCGATCTTCACTATGATCTCTCCCCCAAAAACTTCCTCGGCTTCGACTTCGCGAATTCTTTTAGCTCCATGCCATCCTTGAACCAAAAGAATAGCGTCGCCACTACGAACTTGTTTTTCACACATGGCCTCTCGCCAACACTGGGGATCCTTGCATACCAGCAAACCTCGCAATACTACGGGACTCTGAGCTGCACAACATTTGGAGGCGGAGCCGGCATTCGATGGCAGCCTCTTCAGAGCACGATGCTTGTATTGAAGGGCGGACCACAGATCAATGCACCCATATGCAAGAGTCAACAGGGGTTTTCTTATAGTGTGTCCCTTGCGACCAAGCTATCTGGTAAATCACAATTTTATCTGTTAGCCGGTCGCCAGCCTGTCACTGGCTATCTGGGACCAGGCCTATGGGAAGACAGCTTCTCCGGAGGCTACCATCGGCAGATATCTTCCGCGAATGTCATAGTATTCGACGTAGGATTCGTAACCAGCAGCACACTGAAAAACGTCAGCTCTTATCGAGGAGTTTACTTCTCCTCATCCTTTACGCACACGCTGTCCCGAGGACTCTCAATCGCAAGCAGCTATCGAAGCTACGACGAAAGCTCTGGTGCTACCGGCTTCAACCGTAACATCCTTTTGCTTTCTCTCATATGGACACCGAATTCACGGCCACCGTCTCAATAATCTAACTCAATCACGTTCTGGAGAATGATGGATTACGATCAAGACAATTCGGGCGACCCATTAGCGTTGCTGACACAGTCCGTCCAGGTCCTCAAGAAATATGGACATGCTGTATTTCTGTCGTCGCTTCTGTTGTCGATTGCTGGGATCGCAGGTACATCCCTGATACCAAATGTTTATCGTGCAACCACCACCATCCTGGTTGATCCGCAAAAAATTCCTGAACGTTATGTTGCATCGACAGTCACATCCGATCCCGATGCACATCTGAGCACGCTGACTCAGCAGGTGCTGAGCGCATCCAGGTTGCAAGAGATCATTAACCAGGCGAAGCTCTATCCAGCGATGCGCAAAACAAAATCCCGCGAAGAGATCCTCGACTACATGCGGTCCAAAATCAAGATAGAACTCAAGCAAGGATCGGAACAGGGACTTAGCAGTTTCAGCATTTCATACGATGATGAAAACCGTCAGCTTGTTGCGCCCGTCGCCAATCAACTTGCAGCAAGCTTTATCGAATGGAACCTGAAAGCTCGTCAACAGCAAGCCCTCATCACCACTCAGTTTCTATCCAGTGAATTGGACAAGGCTCAAAAGAGTCTTGAAGAACAGGAAGCAGCCTTGCAGTCCTTTCGGTTGCAGCATTCTGGCGCAACGCCGGATCAACTCGATGGCAATCTGCAAGCCCTGTCCCGTCTCCAGGCCGAAGTCCAATCACATGAGGATGCAATCAGCCGCCTCGATGAAGAACGAATCCTGCTCTCTCAGCAAAATCCGAACGAAACACGTACTCCATCCACGCTTGGAGAGCGCGGACAATTGATGCTGGAGAAAAGCCGTCTGACGAACGAGTTATTGAATCTTAAACGACAGTTCACCGACAGCTATCCAGACGTCGTCACGGATAAAGCCCAGCTGGAAAGAGTGAATGCTCGCCTCGCTGCTCTGCCCGAACCCGTCGTGGGTTCAACAGAGATGTATGACTCCGCAACACAGTTGCGCCTCGGGATGCTCAGCAAGCAGATCGATAGACATCGACAACAGATTTTAGTGTTGCAACAACAGACTGCCGGGTATCAAAGTAAAGTTCAGTCCGTGCCTATTCTTGAAACCGAACTTGCCGAGCTGACACGCAACTATGAAACATCAAGGCAGAGCTATCAATCATTGCTCGATAAGACGCTGTCTGCTGGTATGTCTGAAGATTTAGAGCGAAAACAACAGGCCGAGCGCTTCACAGTTTTAGATCCCGCCAGCACTCCTGAAAAGCCCTACAAACCGAAGAGGTTGCCGATCATCGCCGGCGCTATTGTGTTGTCTGTTATCCTTTCCGTCGGTGCAACAGTAGGCATCAACTTACTCAAAGGTGCTGTGAAATCCGAGGCGGATTTGAACACCATGCTTCCTCCAAAGGTGCGCATCATCGGCACGATACCACCCATTGAGAGCTATGCGGACACGCAACGCACCAAGTTCAAATTCCTTCAAACTGCAGTTCTCTCCCTGATTGCATGTGGAGTACTTATCACCTTTCTGTTGAAGGTTCACACCATACTATGAGCATTCAATCTGAAGTAGACACATTCCTCGATCGTGACCAGACTGGAGCTCCATCCTCCGGATCCAGGCTAACTGCCCATTCCATTAGTCTCGAATACCGTAAAGATTCTCGTCTCGTATTCGTGACCGATCCGAATGGACTTGGAGTAGAGCGATACAGACTGCTGCGGCGACGGCTTTGCGCATCTAGTCCAACCGGCGGCATGTTGATGATAACAAGCCCCAGCTCTGGAGATGGCAAGACCCTCACCGCCGTTAACCTCGCATGGTGCCTGGCAGAAAGCGGACAACAAACATGCCTGGTTGATCTGGACTTTCGGGCTCCCGGTGTAGGCCGTACATTGGGTTATGAAAAATGGACAAGCGATGTAGTTGGAGTTCTCGCCGGGCAATGCACTGTCTCGCAAGCGCTCCATCAGATTGAGAACCATCGACTCCATGTACTCGGTATTAGACATGCGATCCTATCCCCCTCGCATCAACTCAGTCCCGCGGTCCTGAAACCAATGCTGAAAGAACTACGAGATCGATTTGAGTGGGTGATACTCGACATGCCGCCAACAATTCCCATGGCCGATGTTGCCGAGGTTCTTCCTCATGTCGACGGTGCGTTGATGATTGTGCGCTCCGCCAAAACAACGAAATCTATCGTCGGACCGACTCTTGAAATATTGGGAACAAAATTGTGGGGAGTAGTTCTCAATGACGCCACCATCAACGGCAGCGCCTATTACGGAAATTATGGATACGGCGCAAATCGCAATCGAAAACAGTAAGTTCGACCAGGAACTACACGCTACTGCAATTCCCTGCTCATGGTCATTGAATTGAGTTACCAGAAACATGCACCGTAGTTCGTGGCCTCATCTTTAACCAGGCAAGCATTTTCTTGAGCGGACGACCTAACATGACCGGCCGCGCGATCAATGCATGACCTACGTGGATGATGCTCAATAAATATTTTTTCTCATGCCAGTAAGCTCTTGCTGCCCACAGGTTTGAATCGGCTATGATCCAACTCTCCGCACGATCGCAACGCGCGGAACGCAGTATCTCGAACATATGAATAGCGGCTGAGTATTCGCCAGCTCGGTACATATTGCGAATCCACGTGAGATAGGATCTGGCCATTGTCGTATGCAGCGTCTTTTCGCTAACACCGCTTGCAATCAACGACGCAGGCGTGATTGCCTGGTTAAAGTCAAATGGCTCCGGACTCCCGCGTCTTCTCAGCATGGCCGAATTCAGTGCGGCGATTGCCCCGAGAACCTGTTTACCGCACTTGGTTGCAGATATCTGCGTAGGATGAATTCGGTACTTCAACAATACCTCTGGTAAATTCGCCAGATGAGATTGCTCTGCGATCCGTAGCCATAAATCAAAGTCCTCAGCATCCGTAATTTTTCTGTATCCGCCAACGGATACAAACGTAGACTTCCTCATAAGTACTGTCGGATGCCAGAGGACACTATGCTCAAGCAGTTCCCTCTGAATATCACTATTGTCCAGCGGAACAGTACTCTGATCTCTCGCTAACTTTCCCTTGGCATCAATGATCTCCACTACACCACCGACGACGCCGACCTCAGGATGGGCTTCCATAAAGTCGATCTGCAGGTGGAACCTTTCACGAATGGCAATATCATCGGCATCCATTCTCGCTATATATTTGCCTCGCGCCAATCCGCAACCAAGATTCAGTGATTCAATTAAGCCCCTATTCTCCTGCCGGTGAACGTACAGACGAGGATCGCTGCTCCGATACGATTCAATAATCGAGGACGATCCATCCGTAGATCCATCATCGATGATGATGAATTCAAAGTCTCGAAAGCTCTGTTCCAGAATACTTTCGATAGCTTCACGCAGGAATCGCTCTGCGTTGAAGACGCTCATCACCACCGAGATCGAGGGGCTACCCATAACTCCAACTCCTCTTGCATACCAGATATTCCCGTGCATCGACTAAGCTATGGTTCATACATGGAGGACAGCATAACCATGCTATGAGGCCGAGGGTGCCATGCGCAGCAATTCAAGCACCTTGCGGATAGGGCGTGGGATGCGATATAGCGGTACGAGATGAAGCAGTACACGTAGCGAATAAACGCCACTCGTGACCGCGATGAGTATGCCGAGTACCGATGCCCATAACAATGGGAGAACATAGAATTCAGAAAATACAATGGCAATGAGAACCGCGTATATAATCCCCGTTCTCTTGCTTTCAGCAGACCATCGAAAACCACTGAGTCGGAGCACAACCGCGTATATCATGAAGCCGTGAAAAACATACGATCCAAAGAATGCAATCCCTGCACCTTTGAGACCGAAATGATTCATACAGATCCACGCGAGACCAAGACTAAATACCGACCAGCTTAGCTCACAAGCAATAAGCAGCGCCTGCTTGGCCTTTGCCACAATAATGAATCCCATGGGCCAGGTGACAACCTGAAGAATAGCTCCCAGGCAAATCCAACGAAGAATTTCCACCGCTCCAATAAACTTCGAACTATAAAACAAACTGATAATCAGCGGAGCTACAGTCAGCGTAGCGATTACTCCAGGACCAGCTATCAACAATCCAACTTGAGCCTGCTCATTTACCAGGCGATTACAGGTAGCATGATCATGAATGCTGGTTGTAAGTCGAGGATAAAAATCTGCCCCCATCGCCTGCAAAATAAACCCTACATAAAGTCCACCAAGTGTCCACGCAGATTGATACAGCCCAGTAGCCTCAACACCGAATTTGCGAAGAATCGTAATTCGAATAGCGTATGCAACCCCCATGGTCAAAAGGCCGCTGATCATAAAAGCAAATCCAAGCTTCAAGAGAGCGGAGGATTCACGAAGCACGTCAGAAACCGCTATAGCAGGAACCTGGATTTTGATCCTTCTGCTATACCACCATGAAACAAGAGTCGTCATCACCGCAATAGCGACCAGCGCAGGGACTATGCCTTTTTCGCGAAGATAATACACCATCGTGATGCTGATAATTGTTGCAAGAAATGCGCCCAAAACTCCCATCTTGGCGAGATCCACAATGCGCCTCATGCCTTGAATCAACGTACCTTGCCCCGCTGAGACGAGACTGAAAAATACCCCGATCGATAGGACCGATATCGCCGTGGCATTTTGATAAGTTCCAAAAGTTACGTTGGATATCTGGCGAGAAAACAACACCAGGATGACAGCACCCACAAGACCTAATAGAAGAGATATTCGCCGCAGGACTACAGTCGTTTGCGCAATACGCCGCGCATCATTTGAACCATTTGCCTCGGCTATCTGGCGAACGCCACTGCTATTGATTCCCATCCCTGCAAGCGTCTGAGTCAGCGTCGAAATAGATCCATAGAGCCCAAACAATCCAAACCCCGCAGGGCCCAGCAATACCGCCATCATCTTAGTGCGAATCATGCCAATTCCGATGTTCAGCAATGACGATCCGCCAACCAATGCAGACGATTTTAAAATCTGTCCATACGTTCCCTTCGACGCAGTATCACTCTCTACCTCTTGGGGTAGCGACAACGTCGATGGAATTGAGGCCTCTTTAGCGCAAGATGCTGATGACATATAGTAGGAGTCACATTCAAGTGGAGCATGTTGCAACGGTTAGAGTTTCCATAAATGTTTCGCGATGACGGTTCTCAAACTGGCATACCAGCAACATCAGATGACACTCGAATCAATCTGCCAATTCTCGAACGAAAACACATCATGCGTCTCTGAACATGTCTTCATGTGTTTCTACAGTTGACTGCTGTTGTTTCTGAATTACATGTGCAATTCAAATGCCAATCGATGGCGCTACATTGCTGATTCCGATGCGCAGTTTACTCGCTCGAAACCCTTTGTCCCATCGCCGCGATAGCTCAAACTGTGCAATACCCTGCACACATGCTCACAACCTATTTCACATTTTGATCTCAGATAATCTTCGGCTTAATTTGGCGGTCGTAAAAGATCCATAGACTCAGTCTCTGAACCAGGGTGAAACTTCGCGCAGCAGGGACACGTCAATCATAAGTTGAGCTCTTTATATCAATACACTTCCTCAGAATGTGGCGGCCTTTAATCGTCAGAAACGTCAGCATCCAGGGCTGTTACAAGCCATTTTCATCAATTGATAATAGGACTGTTGTATCAAAAGAATACCTATGAAGACGAGACGGGATTTCCTCAAACTTGCAGCAATGTTGTCTGGCGCCGCCGGAACGTCAGGACTCATTCCGGAGTCCATCAAACGCGCATATGCGATCGAACCCGCCCATGGATCTACCTATCTGGATGCGGAACACATCGTCATCCTGATGCAGGAGAATAGATCCTTTGATCACTCGCTTGGATCTCTTCAAGGTGTGCGCGGATTCAACGACCCGCGCGCAATTCGTCTGGGCAATGGCAACTCCGTGTTTGTGCAGACCGATGCTGCCGGCAACTCCTATGCGCCCTGGCGTCTCGATATCAAGGACACTCGAATCACATGGATGGGATCAGTCCCACACTCCAGAAACAGCCAGGTAGACGCCTGGAATGACGGTCGCCATGATGGATGGATTGACGCTAAGCGATCCCACGTTCCCGGCTATGGCGATATCCCGCTTACCATGGGACACTACACGCGAGAAGACATTCCGTTCTACTATGCGTTAGCTGATGCCTTTACCGTATGTGATCAAAACTACTGTTCTGTGATGACAAGCACCACACCAAATCGCAGTTGCTTCTGGACAGGTACTGTACGAGACGAACAACGCGCCGACTCCAAAGTCTTTATGCGAAATGATGAGTTGGAACGCGGTGGCATGACATGGAAGACATTTCCGGAGCGGCTGCATGAAGCCGGAGTCAGTTGGAAGTTCTACCAGAACGAGCTGACCCATTCCGGTGGCCTCACAGATGAAGAGCATGTCTGGCTGTCAAACTTCGGCTGCAATCTACTCGAAAACTTCTCTGCTTATAACGTAGAGGCATATCCTGGTGCGGTCTCTGGAATGCAGGAGCGCTTGAATGCAATGACGCATCAAGTGCAGGAGATGGAACATCGGTTGTCAACCGAACAAAATGCACAGTCGGTAGCAGTTCTTCACACCAGGCTGCAACATGCCCAGGAGCGAATCGAGCGGCTAAAGGCAGGACTGGAGAACAGCGGCGAAGCACGGTATCAAAAAATGAATAAGTCTGAACGCGCACTGCATGATGCTGCATTTACGACAAATTCAGGCGACCCACACTATAGGAGCCTCGAAGAAATCTCCTTTGAAGATCAGAGCAAGCAGCAGCAGATGATGGTTCCTAAAGGTGACGTCCTCTATCAATTCCGCAAGGATGTGAATGAAGGTACATTGCCTACTGTCTCGTGGCTCAGTGGTCCTGAGAAGTTCTCCGACCATCCCACATCGCCCTGGTATGGCGCGTGGTATGTCTCTGAGATCGTCGACATTCTAACCAAGAATCCCGAGGTATGGAAGAAGACAATCTTCATCCTCACCTATGACGAAAATGATGGATACTTCGATCATGCGCCATCATTCGTTGCCGCTGACCCCAAGCGTCCTGAAACCGGACGAGCATCTGAAGGGATCGACACCGGGCTCGAATATACCTATGCAAAGGACGAGTTAGATCAAGGCGTTTCAGAGCAGGATGCTCGTTCCGGCCCCATCGGCATGGGCTTTCGTGTACCCATGATCATTGCATCTCCCTGGACGCGCGGCGGATGGGTTAACTCGCAGCTCTTCGATCACACATCGACATTAATGTTTCTCGAAAACTTTATCGAGAATAAGTACGGCAACACTGTAAAAGAAGAGAACATCAGTGCATGGCGCCGTTCGATCTCCGGCAATCTAATCTCATCTTTCCGCCCTCATAATGAGCAGGCAGGAAGTATCAAATTCCTCAACCGGGACCAGTTCGTCATCGGCATTCAAAAAGCTCGCTATAAGGAGATTCCCTCCAACTACAAAAAACTCAGTGCTGCAGAAATTGAAACGATCAATAAAAATGGTAGTTCGGATCTCACTTCCCGACAGGAAAAAGGAGTTAGACCCGCCTGCGCTCTTCCCTATGAACTGTACGCAGATGGTCTCGCTTCTCCTGATGGCACGAAGTTTCAGCTACGCATGACAGCAGGAAACCTGGTACATGGAAGCCGCTCGGCAGGCGCGCCATTCAACGTATATCTACGTCATAGCGCTACAGAGATGGCTGTTGCAACCTATGCGGTAAAGCCGGGTGACACCATCACTGAAGAGTTTGCTCTCTCTGCTTTCCCCCAGGGCCGCTATCTTATCGACGTGCACGGGCCAAACGGTTTTCATCGTTCCTTCGCTGGCGAGCCTGCGACGCAACAACTACAAATCAAAACCGCCTACGAAAAGAAGAATGGCAGACTCACAGGAAACATAGAAGTGCTTCTACAGAATCAAAGCGACAAACCACTCGGTATAACGCTGGCGGACCTAAGCTATAAAGCGGATGCTGTTCGCAAAACAATTACCGCAAGGCACCAAGAGTCAATTATTCTTCCCCTGAAACGAAGCCACAACTGGTACGACTTTACAGTAAAAGTCGAAGGTCTTCCCGGCGAGGTTCGCTATGCAGGCCGCGTGGAAACAGGCCTCTCCAGTTTCACCGATCCACTCATGGGTGATGTTGTATAACTGCAACATCCAATGCAAAAGATTTAAATGGTAAGTAAGTTCTTCGTCAATTAAACGATCTACTGTAGTGAGGAGATATGGTCATCGATGACCGTGTCTCCTCATTGGATTTGCCTTATTAGGATGCAACCTGCCAAGCTGCTTGTATCTGCATATGAGGAGCCCGATATGGCGACAGTAAAGCTTTGGACAGACGAGCAGGCCGCAAGAGATCCTCGTGTGAACGCGGTCTTTGAGGACATTCGTTCGACACGTAAATCCGATTTCATAAATAATTTCTGGAGAGCTCTAGCCAATCAACCAGCGTTACTGGAGAGGACTTGGTCAAGCGTCAAGCAAGTCATGATTGAACCAGGAGTGCTTGATCCGCTCACGAGGGAGCTAATCTACATTGCGATATCTACTGCAAACAGTTGCAGCTATTGCATACACTCTCATACCGCTTCGGCCCGGGCAAAAGGTCTCAGCAGCGAACAACATGCAGAGCTGCTCTCTATAATCGGAATGGCCGCCGAGACAAATGCACTGGCGACGGCCCTCCAGATTCCTGTCGATCCTGAATTCTTAATCGAATAAAACAACATCCACTAACGATCAATGATGAGTACATACTTTCAAGCATCAATAGATCTAAAGCAATCAACTTGGGCCGTATAAATCTCATCTGCAATATCGTTCAAGTTTATTGTGTGCCTGCCTGTGGCTTAGGACCAAGCTTGAATGTCAGCGTTGCGCCGCCCAGGATATCGGCATGTGATATTTCAAACTTCGAGTACAGACGACCATTCAATCGAGTGGTTTGTATGTACCGGTTTGAGGTCGATGCATGCTTAGCCCGAATAGTGAATGCCTTCCCATCCGACTGATGGATCACGACACGATCGAAGATCGGGCTACTGAGGGCATACACAGGTTTACCCGGACATACCGGATAAAAACCCATTGCGCTTAACACGTACCATGCAGACATCTGCCCCGCATCATCATTGCCAGGGAGACCACTCGGTCCAAGGTGATACTGGTTTTCCAATATCTCTCGCACATGGTTCTGAGTCTTCCATGGAGCGCCAGAGTAGTCATAGAGATATGCAATGTGATGGCTCGGCTCGTTACCCTGGTTATAAAGCTTCGCGCCGAAGAGGCCATCTAACTTCGCGTTGAATGCTTCGCTCCCACCGACAGCCTTGATTAAACCGGGAATGTTTTGCGGAACAAAAAAGGTGTACTGCCACGGCACTCCTTCAGTTATGTAGTTATATTGATGATCGGGCTGAAAAGGCTCCGACCATCTGCCATCTTCGTGTCGTCCGCGAACAAACCCAATCGTCGAGTCAAAAACATTCCTCCAGTTTTCACCGCGTACACGAAGCTGTTTTGCCTCTGCATCATGGCCCATTGATTCAGCGAAATCCGCCGCCAGAGAATCGTCATAGGCGTATTCAAGCGTCCGCGAAACCTGCTCTTGATGGTGATAGGCATCGGAAACCTTGTCTTCAAGAGGAATAAAACCATAACGAAGATAGGATTGAAGTCCTCGCCTGCCCCTGCCATCTTTATATGCCTCCAACGGCGGTGTGATCTGCGCGCTCTGCAGTATGAGTCGATATGCATTGTCGATATCAAAGCCTCGTAACCCTTTGGCATAAGCGTCAACAATAAGAGAAACAGCGTGATCGCCTATCATTTCCTGAGTGTAGTTATTCCATGCAGGAAAGATCGGCAAGTATCCTCCCTGCTCTCCTTTGTCGATGAGCGATTGCACCATCTGCTCTTCTCTGCGTGGATCAAGGATCGTCAGCAGCGGATGCAGGGCGCGGAACGTATCCCAAAGTGAATAATCGTCGTAGTACACGCCAGAGCCTGCGTTGTGTAACTTGCCCTCTTGTCCGAATCCTGCATACGTTCCATCCGCATCACTGACGATATGAGGTGCAAGCGAGGCATGATAAAGCGCTGTATAAAATATTCGTTGCTGATCGGTCGAGCCACCTTTGACCTGAATGCGATCGAGTAGTGTCCTCCACTCTTTTTCTGCCGATCGTTGAACCCTCTCGAAGTCCCATCCTTGATTCTCTGCATCAAGATTCTTCCGAGCCTCTTCAAGGCTTGTGAAGGATGTTCCCACCTTCACCAACAGAGCGCCGCCCTTCCAGTCAGGAAAAGTTATATATGCTCCAAAGCGTTTGCAGCCAACCTTTTGCTCCGATTGCATCTTGCTAACTTCAGAGTCACACCAGACTCCGTACTCCGCAAAAGGTCGTTGCAGTCGTGCGACGAAATAGCCGCTGAATCCGGCCGATTTACCATTTCCCTGATAGAGACGATGCACCGGATTGTATCCAACGATTTCGTTCGAATCTCTCCGAATTTGTATGTAGCCCTCCCCCGGTTTCACATTCGGTTCAACCAGGAGATTTGCTTTCGCTCCTTTTGGAAAGCTGATACGCAACATGCCGGATCGAGTTGTGCCAGTCATCTCAACTCGCGTCTTATAGTCATCGAGAATCGCAGAGTAATAGGCAGGTGACTCCACTTCGCTTTCATGCCGATACGAAGAAGACCTAAGTTCAGGCGTGACGCGGACGTCGCCAACAGTCGGCATAAGCGTGACACTGCCATAGTCCTGCGTGCAACTACCGCTGATCCAATGGCTGCCGCGAAATCCTGTAATCCGACTGTCCTTGTAGTAATAAGGGGAGATGCAGTGAGCTTCTATCGGTCGCGTCTCCGGAGTCCAACCCGTCATGCCAAAAGGAAAACCCACTACAGGAATCGTCTGTCCATCATTTGCCGTTCCCACGCTTGGGTCGACGAGCCGATATGGCGTAGTTGAGAAGGCAACGAGAGGCATCGCCAGCAAAGCACCGAAGAGAATAAAGCATCCTATAACGCCGCGTGAGACAAGAGACCGAATGTGCAACTGTAAAGACCTTTCGACTCGAAGCTGTAACGAGTAGGTTATTGAATATTTCGCGTTAGATTACCTGTTCAGAATTCTCGAAAGGCTGCCGCTGAATAAGATCAGAGGCAGCCTTCCGTAGGCCATGTTTAGAATGCCAGCTTGAGTGCGAACTGCAGTATCCTTGGAAAGTTTTGCTGATTCAATGTTACGGTGCCGAACCCCGTATAACCACCATTTGCCTGTTCGACTGGAGGCCCATCGGCAGGATTGGAATCCGGTCCTGGGAACAGAACACTGTTGGTCAGGTTGAAGGCATCCGCACGAATAGTCAGATGATACTTATCCGTGAAAGCGATGCTCTTTTGCAGCGTCGCATCCAGATTCGGAGTCGTAGGTTGACGCAACGAAGAAAGCCGATCTGGAAGGTTCTTCAGCGCATATTCAGGGATTGCGGTGAAGCATCCAAGCTTAGTCCCGTTGCTGTAGTCGTTATAGATGTAGTGACTCAAAGAAGCGCCACCCTGCGGCGTGAAACTGTGATCGCAATTGTAGTAGTAGTTCGTATTCAAAGACACAGGGAAGCCTGTCTGCATGGAGAGAATAGAACTGAACTGCCACCTGTTGATGACGGCGCCAACTACTCTTCCAGGATTACTGAGGAAGCGCTGCCCTCTTCCGACTGGAAGACTCCATTGATCCGATAGCGTGAAGATATGCGTTCGATCAAAGGATGATATCTCGTACTTGAGGTTAGCATCCTGGTACGGATATGAGTTCTGAAAGCCGCCTGCAGTCATGGTCTTTGAATAAGTATAGGCAAGCTGGAAGCTAAGAGCATCCGGGCCGCCAAGACGTTTGTTCAGCTTTACCTCAAGCGCGTTGTAAAGATTGCGGCCAAGTGGAGCAGCATCCCATGATACCTGCCCGAACGCAGAGTAAGGCAACATGAGCGTAAGAGCTTTAATGGTCGGTGAGGAACCAATCGACGATGTGATAGGAAGCACACCGTAATAGGGGTTAGGTACCTGACGATCGAAGATATTTGGATTAGCTATGCCTGCCTGAAGCGCAGTAGCTGATAGTGAGTTGAGAGTCGTCCCGACACGCTGATGATAAGCGAAGTTACCCGAGTACCGCACATCGAGTGTCATGCTATCCGGCAACTCTCGTTGCACGCCGAATGATGTGATATCTGCGTAAGGAATTTTACGTTGAGGAAAATCCAACGACTGCGAGTTACCGATTGCAGTCAACAGGCCGCCTGCTGCGCCAAGCGGTTGCTGGGCGCCATTCGGAAACGGTGTACCTGTTGCAAAATAATTGGTCGGCATAATGTTCCCGTTGAGCGATGCGTTATAACTCGTCGTTTCTGACGATCCTGAGAAGGTTCCGTTTTCAAGGCCAATCGAATACATCAAGCCATAACCACCTCGAACCACCGTCTTGGAGTTGATCTGATAAGCGAAGCCTATACGCGGAGCTATATTCCCAAAGTCCGTGTTATAGGCATCACTAGGCTGCCCATTCGCTCCCGCAAACTGAATACCACCGTAAACCGTGGACAAGCTCGACGGATTGATTCCGGCTGCAGAAAGAGCACCCGATGCTGCTGCAAGATTCGCCTGATATGTCGGGTTAGTCGTGGTCGGATTAACGCAGGTGAGACACATTCCGCGATTCAAACCATTCTGACGAGAACGAGCACCGACGTTTACGTCATAACGAAGGCCCAGGTTAAGCGACAGTTTCTTGGTTGCTTTCCAATCGTCCTGTACGTAGATAGCCCATGTTGGAAAGTAGACGAAATCGTTGGCATTCCAATCTACTCCGCCGCTTTGTGGAGTACCGAGGAGCATATCCGCAATCGGAAAACCATCAAGACCATTGCGAGTCAGCGGGTTCTGTTGCGTGGCAAATGTTCCAAAGGAGAAGTCTCCGTTAGCATGCCCAGCCTGCCCAGGCGTGCCATGCTGCAGCATGTGATATTCGCCACCGAAGTGAAATGCCTGCGTATTCAATTCCTTAGTTAGATCGCCATTGAAGGAAATATCGTTGTAAACACCCGATGTCAAAACGTTACCCACAACTTGAGGATAGAACTGAGAAGTTGTGAACTCAGGCAGTTGCTTGAGGTTCGTCGTAGGAAGACTTGGCATGTTCAGCCCAATCGTCGCTGGATCGACAGGATGAGACAAATCTCCATCAGGAGAAAAGAGCGCATATCTCGCAAAGGATGCTTTCAAATCAAGCATCAACGTCGGTGAGAAGGTGTGCGTCATATCCTGCGATGCGGTCATCGTCTGATGCCTGACATTGATATTGCCATTCATTGCAGGCGACGGAAAACCACTGCTGTTGCGATACTCACTCCCGCTCTGATAAGCAAACAAGCTATACCAGCGCGTTCTATCCGAGGTGTTGTAGTCAACGCGTCCCATCTCCTGGTCATAGGCATACTGATCCGGAGTGTTAGCAATGAAATTGTTCTGAATTGAAGTTGTGTTGATGTTCGGAAGGGGATACAAATTCAAAACAGCCGCGCCAATAGAGTTAATTCGATTACCCGGGATTGTGTCATTCGGAAAAGGATCGCGAATATAAGTTCCGCTGCAATTCCCAATCATGCCGCCTGCAACCGAGCAACGAGTCGTGGCGGGGTCATACACGGTGTAACCGGTAGATGTGAAATTAACATCGCCCCCGTTCGACGGGTGAAGCTCTGCCGTCGGTACGCTGGTGAGTGTCGTGAATGCGATCGACTCGCGGAATCCTTCATAGCTTCCAAAGAAGAAGACCTTGTTATGAATGATCGGTCCACCGACCGTTGCGCCAAATTGATTTTGATGCATGCCTTCGCGTGGCATGCCGGCGCGATTGTTCTCGAAGTTATTGGCGTTGAAGTCGCCATTTTCAAGATAGTTATACAGCGTTCCGTGCAACGCGTTTGTGCCGGACTTCACTACCATGTTCACCGTTCCGCCCCCGGTGCGCCCATAACGCGCATCGTAAGTGGATGTCATCACATTCACTTCCTGAAGAGCATCCACGTTCGGGGCCAGCTCCCAACTTCCCTTGCCGCCGGTGCTCTGCTCTGTAATGTTGGTGCCGTTCAGTGTGAACTGCTGGTAGCCCTGGGCTCCGCCGCCAACGATGTATGCATTCGTGACATCCCAACCACGCGTACCGGAATTGCCCGATGCTCCGAAGGATGTCGTCGTGAACTGAGATCCAGGAGTCGTGCCAAGCAGCATATAAACCTGTCGGCCATTCAGCGGAGCACTCTCCAACTCACGTTGAGAAATGACCGTTCCCCCTGAACCGCTCGCCATATCGAGCAGCGGAAGCGCGTCTGTCACAACTACATTTTCGGAAATGCTACCGACCTGAAGTTTAAAATTCACACTCCGATATTCTGTAGCCTGAACCAGAACGCTATCCTGCACACCGGTTTTAAAACCATTTACAGTGGCGCTCACCGTATACGTCCCGGGAAGAACATAGGGAACGTAATAGACTCCCTCTTTCGAGGTCGTGGCCGTATACATCTGTTGAGTTTCATTGTTGACCGCCGTGACCGTCGCCTTGACTAAAACTCTGTCAGCCGAATCGCTCACTCTTCCAGTCAGAGTCGCACGGAACTCCTGTGCGTTGGCCGACGACCAGACAAGCAGGAGGCCAAGAACCAGAAGCACACTTCGAACCGCTCCGGAAATCGAATTGGTAGATCGTTTATTTCGCATCATCACCCTCAAAATCGAAACATAGAAGACCGTTACCACCCGCGTGGGGACGTTTCCCTTCCCTTCGCAAGCTATTCGCAAAGGCACTCGAATGCGTTTTTCAAGACCGTATGACAAAGCGGCTTCGGACCAGAACCTCTTCAGATGAAGAGAGAACCGCATCATTCCAGGCTTGGCCGCACAGCTTCTGCACATCCACAAATGGCGTTGTACGTCGGCTACAGGCACATTGGTAGCAGGGTCAAAAGACGAACCGTCGTCAAATCACAGCGCAAACATGTCGCAAAACATGAAGTAACATGCGCGTACATCACACAAAACAAAGGATGTTCGATTTTTGAGAACCTAGGGCGTTCATCAAATTTTAATTGCCATACGTTCTACTACTTATGCATCTACCACTTCGAATGGCCGCCTCTATTATCAGTACCGAAGAACAAGATTCGTCCAGAGCACGCGCGCACGATGACCATCGCTGGCTTCTAGCCAAACGGATATCCGAATCTGTAACGTTTGCCCGCTCTCCTCGGCTTTCACACCTGCTCCTGTATCTCTGCGAGGAGCACGTGCTCAATGGCGGCATCCATCTCACGGAACAACAAATCGCTGCCGTCGTATTTGATCGAAAGGGAAAGTTCGATCCCACCGCCGACACAATCGTCAGATCCCACATGCTTCGGCTTCGGCAAAAGTTGGAAGTATATTTTCTGGATGAAGGAGCCGGTGAAGCTCTAAAGATTTCCGTGCCAAAGGGCGGATATGTCCCCGCATTCGAGCAGGTACGCCCGGCAGTTGCAGCCCCGTCACATCAGCCGCCAACTTCCGCTCTGCCTCATCCCACATCGAAGCCAGCTCCCGCCAATATTGATAGATCCGGGCTCAGATTCGGGTTCAGATCCAGGCTCGCTCAGTTGAGTCTCATCGCAGCGTGCATAGCCCTGACTCTTCTCTGCATACTCCTCGGTACATTATTGATACTGAAGAGACCTCTGCTGCAGCGAGGAAATATCCACGGGAGCGCAAGCCGGCATCAGCTCTGGAAAGGCCTCTTCGGGAATAGCTCAGGCACCATGCTCGTAGCAGCCGACAGCGGGCTCGCGATGTTTCATGGCGCCACAATGCACAACACAACACTGTCCGAATATCTCGCCAGAGACTTCAGCAAAGAGATTCCAGATGCCACCAGCATGCGCCCTGAGGCAGCCCTATCGATCGTCAATCGGCGCTACACCTCGTTCGTGGACCTCGAATTTTTCGATAGGTTGACGCATCTGCCCGAGGCCCTGGCTGGTAGCTACAGCATTCGCTATGCCCGAGACATCAGCGTCAACGACCTCAAGAGTTCGAATGCCATTCTGTCCGGTTCGCAAGACGCCAACCCGTGGCTTGAGTTGTTTGAACCGCAGATGAACTTCGTCCTCCACGACGACCTGATCAATCATGTTCGCGCCTTCTCCAATCGAAAACCGAATCCCGGAGAGCAGGCCCTCTATACCTGCGGACCATACGAATACGGCGTTCTTTCGTACCTGCCCAACCTGAGCAATACGGGCAATGTACTGCTGGTAGAGGGAACCTCGGTGGCAGGAACCCAGGCGATCAGCGACTTCCTTTTTGTCGATAAATCCCTGGATTCTTTTCTCGCGAAGATAGCGCTCCCCGATGGTTCAATTCCCCATTTTGAAATTCTCCTCGAATCACGAAACTTCAACGGCAGCGCTTCGCAATCCGAGATCGTTGCCTATCGGCTCCATTGAGATTTTCCTGCTCTTGCAGGTTCAAGAGATATAGCGGGATTCACTACCTGTCTTTAAATTAAGACGAATTCGGGGGCATCAATATAATCATTGAGAATATCGGATCAATTTAGTGTCCGAATGAGAACATAAAGTGTATCCGCAAAGTTCGCGGGACAAGGACAGTCAATCATGGCTTCACTCCAATCAATTCGAATCCTGAGCGTCGAGGACCACCCCGTCTTCCGCGAAGGACTGAGCACGATTATCGGATCGCAGCAGGATATGGTTCTTGTTGCGCAAGCATCCAATGCAGTAGAGGCCGTCACAGAATTCCGCCGTCATCGTCCCGACATCACACTCATGGACCTTCGGCTTCCCGGTACCAACGGCACAGACGCCCTGATAGCAATCCGCGGAGAGTTTCCGCAAACTCGTATCATCATGCTGACCACCTCGGACAGTGATGGAGAAATTCAACGTGCCATGCAAGCCGGTGCCGCAGCATATGTTTTCAAAAGTATGCCGAAGGGAGAACTCCTGGACGTGATCCGATCGGTTCATTCCGGTCGACGCTATATCCCACCTGAGGTAGCCGCTCGCCTCGCCGAGCATATGGGAGAAGACAATCTAACATCGCGAGAGTTGGAAGTCCTCCGGCTCATTCGAGATGGATATCGCAACAAACAGATTGCAGATCAGCTCGCAATTGCCGAGACCACAGTCAACTTTCATATCAAAAATCTCGTGGACAAACTTCAGGCGAATGATCGAACACACGCAGTGTCCATCGCACTCCGGCGTGGCATTCTTCAGATCTGACATAAGACCAGCCATCCACTCGGCATTTGAATCAGGAAACGCAATGCCGGAGCGCCCACCGCAACGATGGCAACCTTCTCGCTCAACACACTCGTAGATTTCCCCCTTTAATTCTCGATTTCCTCGGCAATCGATGAGACTGGGTTCGGAACATTTATAGCTACAGCCTGCTTCAGGCAGCATATAAGTAGCGCAGACATCCATGCGCAATGTTAGGTCAGCCATGACTTACATGCATCCATTGAAACCGCAGATTTTATCCTGCATTTTTCTACAGCATGCGAAGAATGAGTATTCGAAACCCTTATAACTTGATCTAATTCCCTGCTTGAATTCTCAGTCCCATGAAACTTTTAATTCAAGAGAAATGTCTTTGTATATTGTGAATCATTCTCTCTCAAATACTAGTCTCTTGATGCATGGAAACGATAGTCGGCTTTCGTGAGTATTATTGTCAGATAACTTTCAGAATGGAGACAATATGAAAATCGATATTTCTGGCTGGGCAGTGCTCGTGACAGGCGGCACTGGCGGGCTGGGCAGCGCTATCAGTCTTGCGTTTCTCGAAGAGGGCGCAAAGGTGATAACGACCTATCGCAATGAGAACGAGTTCGCTTCTTTAAAAAACGCTGCGGGCATAAACCAATCCGCTCTTGAAGGATATCCCGTCGACGTAACGGACGAAGCCGCTGCCAACGCACTAATCAACACCATTCTCGCGAAGCATGGCAAACTGGACGCGCTTGTAAACGCGGTCGGTGGCTACTCTGGCGGAGTCAAGTTGTGGGACGCGAGTACGAAAGTATTCGATCAGATGCTGGCACTCAATCTGCGCTCGGTTTATGCCCTGTCGCGGGCAGTATTGCCTTCAATGCTCAAGGCCAGTCATGGATCGATCGTCAATATTTCAGCCAAAGCTGCATTGGACCACGGTGCAGGAGCAGGTGCCTACGCCGCATCCAAAGCGGCAGCATTGGCCCTCACGGACTCACTCGCAGGAGATACCAAAGGCACCGGAGTACGCGTCAACTCCATCCTCCCAAGCATCATCGACACGAATGCAAACAGGCTTGCAATGCCCGGGTCGAACTTCGCAGATTGGCCGAAGCCTGAAGACATCGCAAAAGTTGTCTTGTTCCTCTGCAGCGACGCCTCCAAAGTGATTCACGGCGCGGCTGTACCCGTGTACGGAAATAGCTAGCCATTCACCTGGAGTTTCGCTCGTCTAGCTCCTGAGTTATCCCGAACATAACGGCAATAGCAGTCCTGCAGAAAACAACAGGTCAGGAACTATAGATATCTGAGTGTCCCGAAAACTGCGCATCCATTACAGTTGGAGGCAAATCCTAGGCACAGTATGCCGCTTAATGTAGATCTCATCGGTGAGCCTGAAGATCCTCTAGCTTGTTCAGTTATGCGTAGCTTGTTCGCGAGGTAGCTAGGGCCAGTTATGAATATTGTAAAGAAGCAGCACACATATTTTGTCGTCATAGAGCGATCGTTGTGTAGCATACGATTGCTTCCTCCGCTTGCTCTATCCCTCCTCTGGGTGAGCGCGATCTATGTGCTCAATCCAGGCCTGCACATCACTCGCCATGCTGACTCTACATGGGACGACACTCTACTTGCACAGCTTTCCGAGACCACCATCGCACTGGCTCCCATATATCTGATAACGCATCGAAGACTACCACCGGTGCATATTGTGAATGACCGCAGCTTCGCGAATTACAGATTCCACCTCATTGCGTATGACAACAACGCTTTTTCGCGAAACGCGGGTGCGAACCAGAACACAAGCCCCAAGCCTGCCAAAGATCGATCGGCAATGTTCCGCCTCATCCTCATTGCTGCCGGAGCATTGCTTATTTGCATCTTCCATATATTGAGAGTTCGACAGATTACAAGAGCTATCAATCTACAACTTGACGAGCGCCTGGTTGAACGCACCCGCCTGGCGCGGGAACTTCACGATACGCTTCTCCAGACCATCCAGGGCAGCAAGATGGTAGCCGACGATGCACTCGATCAGTCTCCGGATCCCATTCGCATGCATCAAGCCCTTGAGCGTCTGTCTGGTTGGCTGGGGCAGGCCATGCAGGAAGGAAAGGCCGCGCTAAACTCTCTTCGCACACCCACCACGCAAAGAAACGATCTGGTCGAAGCTCTTACGCGAGCAGCGGATGAGTGCGCGTCTAATGGCTCTATACAGGCCACATTCTCTGTAATAGGCATCGCGAGAGAGATACATCCAGTTGTCAGAGATGAGATCTATCGGATCGGGTACGAAGCCATTCGTAACGCCTGCATACATTCCCTGGGAACTCGCATAGCAGTGGAGCTCATTTACGCTCATGGCCTGTGCATGAAGATAAGTGACAATGGTGTAGGCATAGATATGATCGTAGCGAACAATGGAAGCGTGGGACATATCGGGTTACAAGGCATGCGAAAGCGTGCTCAGCGAATTGAAGCCACATTTACCCTGGTAAGCTCTCCTATAACTGGAACTGAAATTACACTGGCAGTTCCCGGCAACCTTGCCTTCTCGAAGACAGGTACAACTTCCTTCAAAAAGATAAAAGCTCTATTTAAATAAGCGGGTCAGGAGAGCCAATCAAAGCAGTCAACTTCTCAAAGACTGGACCTCAGAACTAGAGCAGAAACGACTCGTGCGCAAGGCTCCCAGCCGCACGGTGCTTTTCATCTGGCATTAATTAACACAGCATTCTCATTCCTTTACTTACAGGATAAACGAAACATTCTACAAAGGATGGAGAACTCAGAGCGCTGAATTGATAATCTCCCCCATTGTCAATCAAGAGCCTGTAATTAATGAATGAGAATGGTGTGCCCTTCGCATGAACCCCAAAATCTGCATCCGACGTTTCCTGTACGTCTCATTTTTATCCCTTTCCTCACTATTATTCGTAACCGCTGCAACGGCTCAGACCAAGACCAAAAATGTTGTGCTCATCGTAACGGACGGCCTCCGCTGGGAAGATGTATTCACCGGCGCCGACGCCACTCTCATGAATGAAAAAGACGGCGGCATCTGGGCCGATCCCAAAGTTCTCAACCAGCAGTTCTGGAACAACGACCCGGTTGAGCGGCGCAAGATGCTGTTGCCTTTTCTGTGGGGAACCGTAGCCAAAGAAGGACAGATCTATGGGAACCAGCATCGCGGCAGCGTAGCGCAAGTCAGCAACGGCCTCGCCTTTTCCTATCCCGGATACAACGAGATGACGACCGGCCATCCCGATCCTCGCATCGACAGTAACGAGTTCGGAACGAATCCAAACCTGACCGTCTTCGAGTGGCTCAATCGCAAGCCGGAGTACCACGGTCAAGTCGCAGTATTCGCAACATGGAACGTCTTCGAAGACATCTTCAACGAGAAGCGCAGCAATCTGGTGATGCAGGCTGGATGGAATTTGAAGCAGATGCCTGGCGGCGATGCCTCCCAGCAGCAGCTCTTGGAAAAGCTGTTCAAGACCACCACCCGCTTCGATGCCGACGATACGTTTGATTCGTTTCTTCAGATTCCGCTGCTGGATTACGTGCGCAACAAGCATCCCAAAGTGCTCTTCGTCGGTTATGGAGAGACTGATAACTGGGCGCACTCCGGACGATACGACCTCGTACTCGAAAGCGCAAACAAGTTCGATCACTTCGTAGAAGAGTTGTGGAACACAATGCAGGCGATGCCCGAGTATCACGACCAGACCACCTTCATTATCACCACCGATCACGGCCGCGGACATGGCCTCACGGAATGGAAGGAACATGGCGTCGAAGAGAAAGGCTCCGAAAATATCTGGATGGGCATCATCGGCCCTGACACCCCAGCGCTCGGAGAGCGTTCAAATACTTCCCCTGTAATTCAGGCTCAGATCGCTGCGACAATCGCCGCATTTCTCGGTCAGGATTTCCGTCACGACGTTCCCGAAGCTGCGCCCGCAATCCAGAGCGTTCTGGGCTCATCTGCGCAGTCTTCGGGCAAGTAATCCGATTACTTAGACCGCCGGTTTTACCAGAGCGGAACTTATGCAATTACTCGTGAGCAGCGCGCGGGCCCATACAGAGGCCCGTGCGCAGAGGATACCAGTGATGATGAAAAAACTACCTCTGATCTTATTTCTCCTGATCTTCAGTACCACCCTTGTCTTAGGTCAAACCGCAACAACCTCGCTGCGTGGCACAGTCTATGACGGCGCCGGAGCAGTCATCCCCGGCGCTGAGATATCGCTGCTTGAAGCAGAACGCGGCTTCACCCAGATGAATAAAAGCAATGCCGCAGGCGCATACCAGTTCCTTCAAATCACGCCTGGAACATATGCTATTCAGGTCACAGCGGCCGGGTTTGAAACGACTACATCCAAAGGCATAAAACTCGTTGTCAACACACCGGCCACGCTTGATTTTCATCTCAAGGTAGGCACCCAGACAGTCGAGGTTCAGGTGCAGGACGAACTGGCAGTCAATGCCACGGATGCATCTCTCGGCAACGACTTCAATGAAAAGCAAATCCTGGAACTGCCCTCCGAAGGCCGAAACGCTGTCGATCTATTAAGCCTGCAACCCGGCGTAAGCTACGTCGGCAACAACGTAGATACCGCCGCCGATTCGCGAGGCGGCGCTGTGAATGGAGCTCGCAGCGACCAGACCAACATCACAGTCGATGGTCTGGATGATAACGACCAACTGCTTGGAAACGCATTCACCGGTGTACTCCGCATTCCGATGGAATCACTGCAGGAGTTTCGCGTTACGACCACCGATGCAAATGCAGACGCAGGCCGCTCTTCCGGAGCACAGGTCACCCTCGTGACGAAGACCGGAACCAATCAACTGCATGGTTCTTTCTATGAATACAACCGGTCGACAATTGGCCAGGCAAACGACTGGTTCAATAAAAATACCGAGCTACAGAATGGCCTTCCGGATATTCCAGGCAAGCTGATTCGCAACACCTTCGGCGCTACTCTCGGCGGGCCTGTTCGCAAAGACAGACTGTTCTACTTCAGTAACTATGAAGGACAGCGCCTGCGCGAGACACAGCAGATTGCAGAAACTGTTCCAAGTGCGGCCTTGCGGCAAGGCCTGGTCAGCTACGATCTCGATAACGGCGGTATAGCAACTCTAAACCAATCGGATATCGCCAGCATCGATCAAGGCTGCCTGTCGAGTGGTACATGCCCCAGTGGCAACGGCGTCAATCAATCGGTATTACAGTTGTGGGCCGGCAAAGCCAGCCTACCCAATGGCATGGCAATCCCCGCCTATCCAATGCCCAACAATCTTTCCGCGAGCGTATCCGGTGCCGACGGACTTAACATTCAGGGCTATAACTTCGCCGCTCCTCACCCAATCGACCAGAACACATTTGTAGCTCGTCTCGATTACAGTCTGACCGGGGATAGCAGCCAGCGAATATTTGTGCGCGGTAATCTTCAGGATGACACGGAATCCACGCCCCCGCAGTTTCCCGGGCAAGCGCCAAGCAGCATCATTCGCACAAATAACAAGGGCATCGCAGTTGGATTCACTTCAGTTATAAGTCCAACGCTCATCAACAATCTGCGCTATGCCTACGTGCGGCAAGGCGTAAACACCGGCGGCCAGAATCAATATCCATACGTCAGTTTCTGGGACATCAGCAATCAGATTGCCTTCACACCAACAACAAATGTGAATGTACCCGTCAATCAGTTCCTTGAAGATGTGACCAAGACCGTATCCAATCACACCTTTCAGTTCGGTGCGAATTGGCGCATCATTGAGAACAATCGTTTCTCGAACGCGCAGAACTTCACATCCGCATCTCTTCATCCCACCTGGCTGCAGCAAGGCGGAATCGCCAACACCGGCCAGGATCTCGACCCTGCCATCAATCCAAACCTGCAACCTGTCGGGGCCGACTTCGGAGCATCCTATGATGCGGCTATCACGGCTGTAACCGGAGTTCTGGGTTCCATCACCGCCACCTACAACCAGACCAAGGACGGACTGCTCCCGCAGGAAGCGCTCGTACCGCGCCATTTCAAGGCCAACGAACTGGAGTTTTACGCGCAGGATAACTGGCGTGCGTCGCCCAATCTACAGATAACCTTTGGTCTACGCTATACGCTTCTCCAGCCTCCATATGAGACACAAGGAAACCAGGTTGCCCCTTCGCCGAGTCTCAATAGCTTTTTCGAAAAGCGTGGCGAGGCAATGGAACTCGGACAGACCTATCGTCCTCTCATCACATTTACTCCAAGTGGCAAAGCCAATGGCAGCCTGCCCTACTGGCAATACGACTACAAAGACATCGCGCCCCGCGTAGCGCTTGCCTATTCGCCAAACGGGCTCACAGGCTTTGCGCACACCATCTTTGGAGACAAAGGAAAATCCTCCATCCGCGCCGGCTTTGGTATTTATTACGATCACTTCGGCGAAGGAATCGTGAATACCTTCGATCGACAGGGTTCGCTCGGTCTTACCACCTCGCTGACCAATCCATCCACCATATCGACCACCGATTGCGCCGTCCGTTTTGTAAGTCTGACCACCATCCCCGGTACCAATGGATGCCCATCCTCGCTCGGCGGTCCGCCCGTACCAGAGCTGCCCGCTCCCCCCATGGCAGGGTTCCCTTACACGCCGCCGGGTATGAACACCAACGGCAGTTTTGCAATTGGCTTTGGGCTTGACGATAAGTTGAAGACTCCTTATTCCTACGGCTTCGATCTATCGTTCGAACGCGAAATGCCCAACCACATCGTGCTCGAACTTTCGTATGTAGGGCGATTGGGACGCCGCCTGCTGCAAGAGGTCGATCTCGCCACGCCACTCAACATCAAGGATCCGCAATCCGGAATGACATACTTCCAGGCCGCAACTCTGATCACAAAGATGGCCGATGCCGGTACACCGGAGAATCGTGTGGGCAAGATTGCATACTGGGAAAACATGTTCCCAAATGCCGCAGGTGCAAGCGGAGCATCGGGATACGCTCCCGGAGCGCCTGGAAATCCAACCGCAACTCAAAACATCTATGACCTCTACTACGGCTACGCGGATAATGCCGCGCTGGCATTGCAAAGCATGGATACGCAGTGCTTTCCAGCCTGCTCCAAGCTCGGACAATTCGCCTACTACGACGACCAATTCTCCAGCTTGTACTCATGGCGCTCAACCGGCGTCAGTAGCTATAACGCATTTGAACTTACCGTTCGCAGGCAGGTCGGATCACTCCTCGCCGATTTCAATTACACCCTGTCAAAATCACTGGATGAAAACTCCAACGCCGAACGTGTAAACGAGTTTGAAAACGGCAGCGGTGCTGCTGTTGCATTCAGCGGACAGGTAGTAAACGCATGGAGCCCCAATCAGTTCTACGCCCCGTCCGATTTCGATACGCGGCATCAGATCAATGCCAACGCGATCTACGATCTGCCCTTCGGCCGAGGTAAACACTGGGGCTCAGAATCAAGCCGCCTGATAGATGGAATCGTAGGCGGCTGGCAACTCAGCGGGTTGACACGCTGGTCCAGCGGCTATCCCTTCAGCATTTCTACTTACGCCTTTGCTACCGACTTCGAGCAGGATGGCAAAGCCGTACTGACTGGCCCCAAACCAAAGACCGGCGTTTATTATGACGCCGCCGGAAATCCCAATGTCTTCCAGAACGGCATAAAGGCCATCAGCTCATTCCGCAATGCCTATCCCGGCGAGGCAGGACAACGAAATAATCTGCGCGGCCCCGGATACTTCGGCATAGATGGCAGCCTTGGCAAAGTATGGAAGACATGGAGAAATCAGCAGCTTCGCTTCTCCTGGGATACATTCAACGTAACGAACTCCGTACGCATGGATGTTGGCTCTTTGAGCAACTACCTGTTCTATGCACCGTCCCTAGGCTACTATTCGCAGACGTTGAGCAAGCCAAGGGTAATGCAGTTCGGCCTGCATTACGCATTCTGATCAATATCCAATCTATCTACCGATAGAGCGATTGAATCGTAAAAGAGCTGGAATGTATTCCCGACTTTAGGAATACATTCCAGCTCCGTTTTATAACTTAAAACTTATACGGACTAGTTACACCAGCCTCAACCGCAGCCCTATTCCAATATCAGCCGTCTGTGGCTTTTCCCCAACCAGGGTTACGCGCAACCCCGACTCATCCTGCACAAACTTGCACGCAGCATCCCTGCCCAGCATACGCACATCCACTATCTTTTCTGACTGCTGTGGACCAGTCGCTGACAGAGACTTGATAACGACCTCACCCGCTGGCCATCCCTGCACAAACGCATACAGCGTCTTGCCCTTAGTCGTAAAACGAATATCCTGCGGTCCCAGATCAGGCTTATCGTCCTCATTGAAACTCACCGACTTCTGCACCACTTTCGTCGATGCTCCCTCGCCATAAATCTTCCACGGACGAGTCGCATAAATGCCCTCTGCATTCACCGCCATCCAACTCGTGATTCCATTCAAAGTGCGTACTTCATCCGCATCCAACTCTCCAGAAGCTGGCAACGGAAAGTTAAGCAGCAGATTGCCATTCTTGCTCACGATATCGACAAGAAGATCGATAACCTTCTTCGCAGTTTTATATTTTTGTCCCGCCTTGTAATGCCAGTCGCCTATGCACGTATCCGTCTGCCACGGAGTAGGCCAGATGTCATCTGAAACACCGCGCTCACGATCGAGAACACAGGTTCCCACAGTGCAGTCTTCCGCAGTTTTGCTGAAGTAGACAGATTCCGTGCCACCGCGATAACTCACGCCACCGACGTTATAAGCTTCCGCCACAGTGCCAAGCCCATACTCTTCAAACGGAATATGCCCATCCGTATAAAGCAAATCCGGTTGATGCTGATCTACCAGATCCTTCACTCTCAGAAAATATTGTTTCTTCCAGCTATCCGGCGCCACTCGCCCCATAGCTTCAGCATGTTTCGCAAAGTCAGGTGATTCCTGCGAATAGTCATGATAGAGATCGGCATACTTGAGATTCGCACCATCATACGGAACACCTGCAAACGGCCCCTTCGTGTCGCTAAGGTGTGCCGGAGCCAGCCAATCATAGCTGTTTGATAGATGCTCGCTCACGCCAAACTTCAGGCCACGCTTTCGCGCCGCCGCCGCCCACATCCCAACAACATCCTTCTTCGGACCAGTACTCACGGAATTCCAATATGGCTGAAACTTCGAGTCCCAAAGATCGTAGTTATCATGATGAACGCCCATGCTGAAGAAATACCTCGCGCCAGCCTTCACATAGAGATCCATCAAATGATCGGGATCCCATTTATTGGCCGTAAACAGCGGAATCGCGTCCTTGTAACCAAACTTCGACTGTGGCCCAAAACGCTTGACGTGATATTCGTACTGCGGCGATCCCTCCATATACATGTTGCGCGCATACCAATCACCAGCGCCAATCGCCGATTGCGGACCCCAATGCGACCATATCCCAAACTTCGCATCCGCAAACCAATCCGGAATACTGTAAGTCTTCAAAGACTCACGCGTATTGGTGTACTTACCGCTCATTGGATGAATCGCATCGTTCGATGCCTGCGCCAATACGCCGCGCATTGCAAATGCAGGAATGGTACCGCCGATAAGTTGCAGTGCTTTCCGTCTCGTCAATCTCATGCAAGTCCTCTGTTGTGCAAGCTCTCTTTTTGAAATCGTATACGCACTTCTCATTAAGCCGATCGTTATCTGTGCACGCCATCATTCCGTTGAGCGGAGCCGCAACACAGAAGAGCACCTATATTCCTGCCGTGAACTGCACAGCGATTTGAACGCCGAGACTACCATTTGTCAACCCTCATTCACCTCTCTACAAGATATAAGTGCTCACAGGCCAGAACTATTTGCTGTCCCTGATTTCTAACTTCAACTAGCTCCACCACAATGCCATGCTTTGGACGCTTCGAATCGTCACGCTTCTCGCGAATAGTCGCAGTCACATAGATCGTGTCACCCAAAAAGACTGGCCGTACAAACCGCACACGATCATAGCCATAAGACATTGCCATTGGATTGATGTCGCCAGCAGTCATGCCTACAGCAACACTCAGAATCAACGTTCCATGCGCAATCCTGCGTCCAAATGGCTGCGTCCTGCACCACGCTTCATCCATGTGATGCGGATAGAAATCCCCCGTCTGTCCTGCATGTAAAACGATATCCGCCTCGGTAATCGTTCTACCGCTTGTAACTCGCTGTTCTCCAATCTTGTACTCATCAAAACAAATCTCTTGCACCTTCATCGCTATCACTTTCTTTTCATCAATAGGATTTTGAGCAAATTACTTGTGAAATGTGTTTTCGCTGATAAAATCATCACGCAGCCACTTTAACACCTGAAATCGGCATCCACAATGACCAAGTCCTCACCGAACCTGTTGCGTGGAATCACATGGAAACACACCCGTGGACTGCTCCCCATGCTCGCCACGGCACAACGCTTCGAAGAGATGAACCCCGATGTGCAGATCACATGGGAGACGCGATCTCTACAATCCTTTGCCGACGAGCCCCTGGAGGTACTGGCAAGACATTACGATCTGTTGGTCATCGACCATCCCTCCTGCGGGCGCGCCGCAGCCTTGGGATTTCTTACACCTCTCGATGAAGTAATTTCAGCGTCGTTCCTGCTCGATCAGGAGCAGCATTCCGTCGGACAAAGTTATGCCAGCTACGACTACGAGGGACATCTATGGGCACTCCCAATTGATACCGCAGCACCCATCAGCGCATATCGTCCTGACTTGCTCCAAAAGGCCGGGTGCGCTGCCCCATCGACATGGCAAGAGCTGATGCAGCTCGCACAAGAGGGCCTGGTTGTTGCACCTGGATTAGCCATCGATAGCCTGATGAACTTCTTCATGCTCTGCCTCGCCCTGGGCGAAACTCCCTTTACAACTCAGGCCCATGTAGTCAGCGCATCAACTGGAGCAGAAGCGATGCGGCTGCTGCGAAATCTCCTCCAACTCTGCCCCGCAGAATGCATGGACGCGAATCCAATCGCGATCTGGAACATGCTCGCGAAAAGCGATCACGTAGTTTATTGTCCATTCGCTTATGGCTATTCGAACTACAGCAGAGCAGGCTATGCAGAGCATGGGATCGAAGCCGGAGACCTCGTGACATTCGATGGCAAGCCTTTGCAGTCAACGCTCGGCGGAGCCGGTCTCGCAATCTCCAGTCAGTGCAGCGATATAACCACCGCCATAGCATATGCACAATACGTTGCCGCAGAACAATGCCAGAAGACTCTGTATTTCGACGCAGGCGGTCAACCAGGGCATCGCACAGCATGGCTCGATGAGGAAGTAAACCGGCGGTCAAATGGATTCTTCAAGAACACACTGCCCACTCTGGATCGAGCCTGGGTTCGTCCCAGATTTGACGGCTATCTTGACTTTCAATCGGACGCCGGCGAGTTGCTGCATAATTATTTGCGTCATGGCGGAAACGAAGAACATGTCCTGGCAGAGATGAACAACCTATTGCAAAAGGCGCGTAGTTCGCAAAGAAATGAGACCCGATGAAACCACTGGAAGGTCTTCTGGTTATCGACCTGAGTCAATTTCTCTCCGGCCCTTCGGCCTCGCTGCGCCTGGCAGATCTAGGTGCCCGTGTCGTTAAGATTGAACGTCCGGACACCGGCGACTTATGCCGTCACCTCTATATCTCCAACCTCGAGTTAGATGGCGACAGCACACTCTTTCATTCCATTAATCGCAACAAAGAGAGCTTTGTCGCTGACCTCAAAGAGGCTGCAGGCCTGGCCTCTGTACTGGGCCTCATCGAAAAATCTGACGTAGTTCTTCATAACTTCCGCCCAGGTGTAATTGAGAAACTAGGCCTCGACTATGAAAGCCTGAGCATCCATCATCCAAAGCTCATTTATGGAGAGATCAGCGGATACGGTCGCACCGGCCCATGGTCCAAAAAGCCCGGGCAGGATCTTCTCGTGCAATCACTCTCTGGACTTGCATGGTTAAACGGAGATGCTGACCAGCCCCCGGTTCCCTTCGGCCTTGCCATCGCCGATCTCTATGCAGGCGCGCACTTATGCCAGGGAATTCTCGCCTGCCTCGTACGCAGAGGAATCACCGGTAAAGGCGGCAAGGTTGAAGTAAGCCTGCTTGAATCGACTCTCGATTTTCAGTTTGAAGTACTCACAACATTTCTCAATGATGGCGGCAAACTACCGCAGCGTAGCCATCACAACAATGCCCATGCATATCTAGGCGCGCCATACGGCATCTATGCCACAGAAGATGGTTATCTCGCGCTCGCCATGGGCTCGCTTACAACACTATCAACCCTGCTGGAACTGCCCGCCCTACTCTCCTACAGCGGACCAAAGGATGCATTTGATCAGCGCGATGAGATCAAGGCTCTCCTCACCGAACACCTGCGGCAACACACGACTGAGTATTGGCTAGCCCGACTCGAACCCAATGATTACTGGTGCGCCGATGTCTTCACATGGCCAACGCTGATGGACCATCCCGCCTTTCAGGCTCTGGATATGCTGCAGACCGTAGGCCGCAGCGAAGCAGTGACCATGACCACCACACGCTGCCCAATTCGGATCGATGGAGGAGTATTGAAAAGTTCGCGCGGAGCACCCCGTTTAGGTGCGGATACCGATGCACTGCGCAAGGAGTTTGGACTCTCATGAGCACAACCAGATCCACTCGTAAAAATGCCTCCATAGCGTCCCATGCAAAACCTGAAGAGATGAAATCCGGCAAAAAATCCACCTACTCTGTACCCGCACTCGAAAAGGGCCTCGACATCCTCGAAGCCCTCGCATCAGCCCATGTTCCGCAATCATTAACGTTGCTCGCACGGCGTCTAAAGCGCACACCCAGCGAGTTATTTCGCATGTTGGACACGCTCGAAAAACGTTCCTTCATCGCTCGTGATCCCATCTCCGATGGCTATCACCTCACGCTCAAACTTTATGAACTTGCACATACGCACTCTCCCGTTGATCAACTCCTGAAAGCCGCAATGATCCCCATGTACGAGCTCGCGGAAAAGATTCATGAGTCATGTCATCTATGCGTTCTAAATGGCACCACGCTGGTCGTAATCGCCCAGGCCGAGAGCCCTGAACCCGTCCGATTATCAGTCGAAGTTGGCGACCGGGTTCAACCATTGCGCACCGCCTCAGGCCGCGTCCTTACTGCCTTTCTCGATGAAGCAGAGCAAACGCGTTTGCTCTCCGCAGATGCAACGTATACAACACGAAGCAAAAAAGAACGGGCAGAACTAGCCACGCAATTAAAACAAATTCAGCGAGAAGGCTTCCTGCTCGCCACCAGCACCCGCCGCACCGGACTCGACGCCTCCTGCATCGTTGGCAACCCGCAGATAGGAGTGCTCGCAGCTCTCGGAGTACCTTTCCTGCCCGGCTCCGCAAATGATGGGAAAGAGCGTGAACTCATTCCCATCATTCAAAGCTATGCGGACCGCATTACCTCAGCACTTGGCCTGACTTCAGCGCATGCATTCATGCAGGAGCCCTATCAATGACCACTCTGCGAATTGCTCTTCGTAAATATATAGATTTCGAAAACGCGATGGCAGCCCTGATCGAAAAATACACAGCAGATAACCCAGGCATCCTCATCGAAGCTGTCCCACTCGATCTCGAAACGCTCTACGCAGAACTATTCAACGGCGATGGTCTCCCCTCAAGTAAGTGGGATATGGCTTTCGTCGTAACCGACTGGCTCGCCGATGCAGTTGCTTCGGGCATCATTGAAAATCTTGCTCCGTACATGGATACAAACCCGCTCCCGGATTGGCCGGATGGCTGGGCTCGCTCACTGATTAAGCCGCTTGATTTCGAAGGCAAATACTACTGCATCCCTTGGCATGATGGACCAGAAAGCCTCATCTATCGCCGCGATCTCTTCGAGTCTCATGCTGAACAAGCGACCTTTCGCACAACCTACGGTTACGATCTGCAACCACCTCAAACCTGGCAGCAGTTTGAAGATATAGCCCGCTTTTTTACCCGTCCTGAGGCAGCGCTCTATGGCACTCTGTTCGCCTGCTACCCGGACGGTCACAACACGCTATATGACTTCGCATTGCAAGTCTGGAGTCGTGGAGGTGAATTACACGATAACTCCGGCAAGCCTTCTTTGTTTACCGATCAATCAGTCGCGGCGCTCGATTTTTATCGCCGCATCGTGCGCGATCCTGCGTTATGCCACCCTCACTCAATAAACTTCGACTCAGTACAATCAGGAGACAATTTTCTCTCCGGAACCATCGCCATGATGGTGAACTGGTTTGGCTTTGCCTCACGTGCAGGCTGCGCAGGAGGAGCGTTGGACGGCAAAGTCTCTCTCGCTCCCATACCCCGTGATCCTGGCCTGTTGCCTGCCTCATTATCCGTCTTCTGGAACATTGCCATCAGCAGCGGATCAAAGCACAAGCAAGCCGCATACGACTTTCTACGATTCCTCGCTCAGCCAGAGAGCGATCGCGAAGCAGTGCGTCACGGCGTCGTAGGAGTACGTCTCTCCACCTGGCGAGATCCAGAGGTACAGCGCACAGTTCCCGCTTTCCGAGAGATTGAGTCCATCTCGCACGGCGCACGCCAACTGCCGCGTTCGCCCGATCTACCCGAGTTTGCCGAGATCGTAAATCAGATCATCGTGGATGCATTGCACACCGACGAATCCTCCAGCTCCATTCTCAAGCGAGCCCAGCAAACTGCACTTGAAAAGAACATTCACTTTCAATAATTGAATGGACAGTCTCTCACTATCTGAACATCGATTTGAACATCTGCGCAGTCCTACCGTGCCTCCTGCCATATCCCATATGCCCTGGCAGCAAACTGCTGCATAGTAGCCCGAACGGTAAACTCAGCCGCAGCAGGATCGCCCTCGCTGATGAGCTCTATGATTCGTTTATGACGCCCCAGATCCGACTCCCATGCCTTCGCCGTTTGATGTACTTGAACCGCACGCATGGAGACGAATGCAAAGAGCGGCACCAGTAGAGTACTGACCTGCGCCTGTAGAAAACCATTTCCGCTCAACTCGCAAAGGCAAAGATGAAAGCGCAGATCAGCCTCAATGAGCCGTCGAATTTCGCCCGCCTTGGTAGCTCTGCGCATTTCTTTTAAAGCTTCCTGCAATGGCGCCAGATCCACCTTGCGCTGCGTAACGAGACGAGCAGCTAGTCCTTCAAGAGCTCCACGCAACTCATAAATCTCTGCAATGTCCGCTTCCGTATAAGACGTAACACGAGCACTGCGCCCTGATGCCTTGGTAACGAAGCCCTCACCAATAAGCAGGTTAATCGCCTCTCGCACAGACGTCTGCGCCACTCCAAATTGTCTAGCCCAACTGCCCTCGATAATCCTCTGCCCGGGCACAAGACTACCGCGAATAATCTCTTCACGCAGCTTTTTGGCAAGCGTCTGTTTGACCAGCAGTGACGACTCTTCACGATTTGTTTTTTGAATACGAACCATAGGCTTTCGAATAAGACAGGTTCGTTCATATATATCGCGGACCACCCTACTTGTGGAAGCGCGTGATTTTAGCTCGTGGAGAATGCGATCGTAATGATCGCAATAATCAATATAAACACTCCAGAAGAAAGCACACCAATAGAGAGGCGCGAAGCGCGCTTCCACTCACCGGTCATCAGTCCTGCAACATTCGCCGTCAGCATGATAGTAATCTCGTAAATAGCCCATCCTGCCGAGTCGCCAAGCCTGCCCAGGTAGCGAACCGAAACGCCATAGACAGCAACTGCACCGAACCAAAGCAACCCCATCGATAGGCTAAGAAAAGCATCTCCCCATCCAGTAGTGAGCAGCCTCCAGTTACGATTCTTCCAAAGCAGCCATGCTGCATAACCGAGATTAGGAATGAGCCCGCCCGCTAAAGCCACAGGCCACACCGCAAACGCGGCCTTCGAAGCCTCCGCCCCAACATGTATTGCCGCTTGTGCAATAGGCTCTCCAAACGTCAATGAGAGATTGAGCATGGATGACAAAACACCGGACAGTACCGCAATCCCAAGTCCAATAAGATAAACACCATCTGCACCGCGAACACTTCTCTGCCCCGCACCGTCATCTACAACTCGACGCTCGCGCAGCTTTCCTGCAAATCCACTAAGCGCAACACCAACGATCGTAAGACCGCAGCCCGCAAAAAGAATCGCAGAGTTCCGGCTATAAAGCTCCGCCCGATGTAGCGTAATCAATGGAATCAATGTTCCAAAGACCGTGCCTAAACCGATGATGATTGTAAAGGCGAGAGACATACCCAGGCGCACTACTGCCAGGCCAAACAACACCTGGGCAATACCCCATCCAAAGCCCAACAGTAAAGAAGGAAGCCATGCAGCAAGAGGCAGCGCAGCATAGAGATGCGGCCACTCCGGAATAGTAAAACCCGCGATCATGTACGGCATTGCAACCAGCGATACCAGGCTGAATACAAGCCACGTACATTCCCACGGCCATGTACGAACACGCTTCAGCGGCAACATGCAATTACCCGCAAGCAATCCGCCGAACAGCGTGAGAAGTATGCCAATAACACTGCTGCTCATAGCAGATCCGAACTGCTTCCAGGCTCTTGCGGTGTGCGGTATCGCCCTCCGGACAATTGCACCGGCTGAGTGAAATAACGACTAAGGTGTGGAATATGTTCGAGAAATATTTCAGGATGTCCCAGGGCAATATGATTCACCAACACAAGATGCTGATGAATCTGCCCCATATCTCCAACGTGAGGAACTACAGGGATGTTATATTTGCGCGCCAGCAGACTGACAGTGAGAAATTCGCTCACGCCTCCAAGACGCGTGCAATCGGGCTGCAGAAAACCAACACATTTTGCCTCAAGAAAATTCTTGAAGACAACACGATTCGGCACATGCTCCCCCAATGCAAGCGAGATCGGAGCGATCTCCAAAGCGAGCTTGCGGTGGGCCTCGATATCATCCGGATGCGTTGGCTCTTCAATCCACAGAGGATTAACGCTCGCCAGCTCTCTGCATGCAATAAACGCGGCAGGCAATGACCATTGCTGATTCGCATCGAACATCAGCGTTGCCTCTGGACCAACAAGACGCCTGAGTTCCTGAGCCCGTTTTAAATCGCGCTCAAGCGATCCGCCTACTTTTAACTTGAATGCGCCAAAGCCCTGATCGAGACTACGCCGCACGTTCTCTCGAATCTGTGCATCGTCATATTGATACCAGCCAACACTTGTATCGTAGCCCGGATACCCACGATCGAGCACACCTGCGCGGCTCTCCCGATAGCTCTGCTGTTCGCGAAGCATAAGGATTGCCGTCTCTCGATCGAGTACATCCTCAAGAAAACTAAGATCAAGTAGATCGACGAACGCCTCTGGCGACAAACCGAGTAGCACCTTCCACAGCGGCTCCTGCCTGGCCTTTGCCCATAAATCAAAACATGCATTCGTAATCGAAGCGAGAGCGAGATGAACCACGCCCTTATGCGGGCCCAGCCAACGCAACTGCGGTTCGTCAGCCAGCTTACGAAACATCACACCAAACTCGGCCATGAGCTCTTCGAGTTCTAATCCAACCAGGCGCTGCGCCAGCATACCGATCGCGCCACATACCAGATCGTTCCCTGCTCCCATGGTAAGCACAAGACCAGTTCCACTTAACCCATTGTCGAGAGTGATCTGAGTTACCGCAAAAGAATATTCCGGAGCAGAGTGAACTGCATCTGAACCCTCGCCAGGCTCAAGCTGAAATCGTGCATCGCGGGTACTGACTTCTTTGATGAACATAGCCCTACGATCTGAATAAATTCCTTGATATCGAATTGAAGTGATTATACAAATAAGCGCTTAAATTGAGCCATAAAGATTTCAATAAATAGAAATTTAAAATGCATACATCCCAAGTTGAAACAGCTAAAAAATCACTTTAATACTGCTTGACAGTCGTGTTTTGGAAATACTAAGTTTTCCATATATGAGCGCTCAACAGAAAAACCGCCGTGACTTTCTTCAGCTTGCACTTGCAGCATCTTCGCTTCCGCTTTTTCCGAGATTTGCATTCGGAACGGGGATTGAGGACGAGCGCACCTCATGGTATCGTGAGGCTAAATTCGGCATGTTTATTCATTGGGGTCCATATTCTCTCGCCAGCGTCGAAGCTTCGTGGCCTATCATGCGCCCCAAACCCGACGGCATTAGCGAAGCGGATTATCGCGCGCTCCCCGCACGCTTCAACCCAACGAAGTTTGATCCCGATGCATGGATAGACCTTGCCCGCACTGCTGGCCAACAATACATGGTCTTCACATCGAAACACCATGACGGCTTCTGCATGTTCGATTCTTCTTACACCGACTACAAGATCACGAAGACACCATACGGAAAAGATATTGTGAAACAGCTATCCGACGCATGTGCTGCAAGAGACATGCGTCTCGGCCTCTATTACTCGCCGCCCGACTTACATCACCCCGACTTCCGCGATACATCAAAGCTCGCCGCGACTAACTGGAACGGCGAACCGGAGCGCCCCGAATGGCCCACATATCTCGAATACATGCAGCTTCAACTAACGGAATTGCTTTCGAAATATGGCCCGGTAGTTCTTATCTGGTTCGACGGACTGTACCATCAGGAAAAATACGATGGCCAGCGATTCATAAAACTAATCCGCTCGCTCCAGTCGGGCACACTCGTAAATGATCGCATTGGTGTGCCAGGCGACTATGTAACTCCAGAGCAATTTATTCCGAAGTCAATTCCCATCAAGCAAGCTCATTTCTTTGCCACCGATCAAAACGTTGAAAAAGAGTTGAAGATCGGAATACCTCGCCCCGAAGACTTCCAGTTGTGGGAGACCTGCATGACCATCAACAACACCTGGGCCTACAACATGCACGACCATGACTATAAGTCGTCGCAAACATTGATCCGCGGTCTCGTTGAAGTGGCCAGTCGCGGAGGAAATTTTCTGCTCAACGTCGGACCGCAGCCCGATGGACAAATTCAACCCGAGTTCCAGGAACGGTTGCGTGCCATAGGTGATTGGATGGCTGTCAATAGCGACTCAATTTATGGCACCACCTATGGACCTGTCCAGGGCGTCAACGGCATTCGAACGACAGCGAAGCACGACAAAGTTTATGTCAGCATCTTCGATTGGCCATCCACTCCATTGGATATTCCAGGGTTGAAGAAGAAAGTGATCTCCGCTCATCTGCTGGCCACCGGCCAGCCACTGAAATTCAAACAGACAGAAACTGGAGTTCAGATCGATCTCCCTGCTCAGGCACCCGACGTGAATGCAAGTGTCGTCGCACTCAGAACGCTGTAAGAGATTGCACGGCTGAATCAAAACCCATTCAGTCACAACTCTGCCAGGCATCGCACCTACAGGTGAGCCTCTAACTGGGGAATGTTCCACGTGGAACATTCTGAGCAAGCATAAGTGTGCTAATCACGCTCAGCGAATTTGCCGCATGTTACTTTTTTCTCTGAAATTTAGATTTGCGTAGAATAACTATTTTTTGTGCATGCCTTAACAGGCATAGCAAAATTGATATGGGAACGTGCTTCCAGTACCCGCGCCGGTCATTTTGAATTTACTGACGATCGTCAGAAAGAATAATCGTGTGTCCATCCTTGTGCGATGAGTTTGCACAAAGATGGACACACGAAATTTGTAGCGTTTGAATTTAGACCACCCTAGAAGATGATCTTTCCGGCAAATTGCAGTATGCGTGGTTTGTTAGCGGTGTTGTTGACTGTACCAAAGTTACCGCCGTCATTGATGTTCGCATCCGGCGTACCGAGGACGACGTTGTTCATGAGATTAAAGCCTTCCGCACGAAATTCAAAACTCAACGAATCGTGGATAGGAAATTGCCTGAATACAGACCCATCCAATTCCCAAAAATTCTGAGTTCTAAGAGAGTTTCTTCCCGCTGTTCCGTACGTATATGCGTCAGGAGTTACGTAAGCAGCCTTATTGAAGTACTCGTGGCTTGTCCGCTTAGTTATTTTGTTGGGATCTCCGATCACGTCCAATGTTTCGTAAGTAGTTCCATTGCCGGTGTTGGCAATATCGCTACTGGTAACTGGAGTAAAGACCTGGCCAGTATGAGCTACAAAGATGTTATTTATCTGCCAATTGCCCAGGACGTAATCGAAGAGTCGATTCCCTGTCGAGAACATCCTCCCCTTACCAACGGGAACTTGATAGAGAGTATTGACCGATAGAACATTGGTAAGATCCGTTCCAGATACCGAGCGGCTCCCGAAACCGGATGGGTTGTAAGGATCCTGCGGGACAGTTCCCTCAACACCAAACCATCCATCGCCGCCTACATTGATATCTTTCGACCATGTATATGCTACCTGGTACGAAAATCCATTGCTGAAGCGCTTGTTTAACTGGAACTGCATGGCATGATAGTTGGAAGAACCGATGCTGCGGTCATAGAACGTCGGAGCTATGTACGGATACAAGGCTCGCGCCTGAGCATCTCCCGGTCCGGGAGTAAGAGCGGTGTTATAGTACCCGCCAACATCATTTCTACGGGAAACTGAACCGACATAATTCAGTCCAATGGTGGTTGATGTACCCAGCTGGCGTTCAATACCAAGAGTCCATTGTTCAGAGTACGCGTTCTTGATGTGCGGATCGTAGAACCATTGCACCTGCTGGAAGGGCGTCGGAGCTGGGAAAAGCCCGCTCGTACTACCTGCAAAGGGATTTTGCGCAGTTGCCGTCGGCGTCGCTGAAGCGGTGCTAGGAATATTCAGGCTGTTGTTGATGAGCTGGCCGATATCAGGCCATGAGCCCTCAATGTTCTGCGCCATCTGGCTGATCGCGGCCCAGTTGTCATAAACAATTCCAAAGCCGCCGCGAACAACTGTTTTTTCGTCGAAGCGATAGGCAAACCCAAAGCGTGGGCCGAAGTTAGTGAATGTGTCGTGTGCGATCTTGCCGCGTGGATCCAGGACAACGTGAGCGGGCAACGTACCATCACCGGGGATACAAGGTGCGAAGCCTCGCTGAGCGCACGATGGTGGAAGCTTCTGCAGCACATATGTGCCATTGCTAAAGTCCATATCTCCGGTTTCGATGCCGCCATTTTTGCCTATTGTGGCATCGGTACCATAGGGAGGAATGAAGGTCAGATCGTAGCGCAGACCGATGTTGAACGTCAATTTTGGTGATGCCTTCCACGTGTCCTGAACAAACGCACTGAGCACTCCTCCTGGACGCGTCGTTTCACTCACATTACGACGATTTGCGCTGTTGGGAACATCAAGAAGAAAGGAACTAAGCGAATCGCCTACTTGGCTGGAGTCTTCTGGATTTCCCGTTTGCTGCGCCTGAAAACCTAGATTGGCATATGCAATCGGACTTGCGAAGGAGTTGCTGATGTAACCGCCTCCGAAGTGCAATTCATGATCTCCAAGGATCTTGGTAACCGTGCCGCTGATTTGCGTACTGTCAGTTGCTTTTGGAGTATTCTGAACACTTTCTCCACCATCGGCATACCCGGAAATCCCAGGATCAGGAAGCAGATTGCCTCCATTCGCTGCGTTGAAAGAGCCAGCAAAACCCGTGGAAAATCCCACTTGGGTAAAGATATTAGTCGAAGGTGTAGCAAAGTGCGTTGTCTCATTATGCTGGACTGTTGTGTGCGCAGCATCGATTTGAACGATCAGGCTCGGGCCAAAGGTATGCACATAACTTCCACCCCAGTTACGAGCTGGAATCGCGGTGGTGCTAGGCAAGCCCGGAACACCGCCGGACTGCGTAGTCGTGGAGTTGATAAAGCTGTAGCGGAACCATGCCGAGTTGCTCGCACCGAAAGTTTGATCGACTCTCGCAGTCCACTCATTTTGCGTCTGCACCACAGGGGTACTATCAATCGCATTATCCAGGGTGCCTGCGATGGTCGCTCCAGCTTTCGGAAAGACAAACTGAGCGTAGGCCACCATCGCCGGATCGATCAGGTTGCTCGGAATCTGTTTGCCAGGAAAAATATCGCGAATATATCGCCCTGGGTTAGCTGGATCGGGGCGAGTAGAAAAAGGGTTGTAAATATTAGAGGCCGAAGCACTCTCATCTCCGGATAGCTGAGCCTCAGTAGGAACGAGCAGTAGATTGTCATTGGGCTGTGTATAACGCAGGCCCTGATATGCGCCGAAAAAGAATGTCTTATTTCGGCCGTTGTACAGCTTGGGAAACACAACAGGACCACCAGCAGAAGCGCCGAACTGATTTTGACGAAAAGGAGGGTTAGTCTGAGTAAGTGGCAAGCTGGCGTCGAAAGCATCGTTGCGTATGTATTCCCACAACGTGCCATGAAGAGAATTCGTACCGGACTTGGTTACGACATTCACGACACCGCCCAGCACGGAGCCGGCCTCAGCACTATCCGTATGCGAAACAATCTTGAATTCCTGTATCGCATCGACGATTGGTGGCACGGCATACGTACTAAGAATGCTTCCGTAGTTTACGAGTCCGTCAGTTAGATAGAAATTACTGCGATTCGTCTGACCATTGATTGCAGGAAATGTGAAAGAGGATCCCTGCACTGCCGGAGGACCAGCAAACCCACCGCCGTTGCTCTGACCGGTGTTGATAGGAACTACGCCTGGTGTAAGTTCCAGCAGCTGGGTAAAGTTGCGTCCATTCAAAGGCAAATCATTGACCTGCTTCGTGGCCATGACGGTGCCTAGGTTAGAACTGGTTACATCCAACTGAGGGGTCGCCCCCTGTACCGTCACAACGGTATTCTGCATGCCCACCTGAAGAGCAAAGTCAAATGTAGCCGTCTGACCTACGGCAAGAGTGAAAGACGGTATCTGCCGCGTATCAAAACCGCTTGAGGTAGCTTCCAGCCTGTAGTTTCCTGGAATGATACTCACGATCACGTAGGCACCGTCATTGTTCGATAGCGTGGTGCGATCAACGTTCGTGTCCAGGTTATGCAACTTTACGCTGGCGTTGGGAACTGCCGCGCCTGCCGGATCTCGGACTACGCCGTTCACAGATGCCGTGGACTGGGCAAAACCATCCATAGTAAGCAGGAAAAAACATGTGAGGAAGCTTAGTAACCAGGCATTCTTCAACCATTGCCGGTGCAAGCTTGAATTTCTCGTCGTACGCGTCTCTTTTTCCATGTAAGCAAGGCCTCTCTTGCATCTCTGTTCGTGCGGAACTGTTTAGCTCAGTTTGCCGATTGGTCGATGGGTGCGTTCGATTTCAACTAAGATTCGCTGCCACCTCACCGCCGCGACTTTGTTTTACACGTCAAACAATTGATTCGCATGTCAAACGCGGAAAAAGTACATCACGCTTAAAAGGATTGTCAATCCAATTTTTGGACTTTTTGAGAATGCTCTTTTTAGGGGGTGCTACCCGTGCGCAGCGATGAGTGATGAGGCTATTAAGTAGCCCTCTTCTGCCAGGCAAAAGCTATCTCGGCACAGCCGCTGAGGTTAGAATGCGGCAGGCGGATAAGTATCAAGAAAATTGCTCTTTACCTGCCTACTCGGGCGGTAGAAGTTGCAATGATTTTCTGATCTCTTCATCATCCGGGGATAACTTTTGCGCAGCGAGAAGCTCTGCACGGCCATTGCGAAAATCACCGGAACGGCAGTAGATCAAGCCAAGATCTTTGTGCAGCCGGGATAGCGCGTCACATTCTTTACAGGCAGCAAGCGCTTCCTTGAGTTGCGAAATCGCATGCGGCCAATCATGAGCGTTGGCAGAGGCCACTGCAAAGTTGCCGAGCATCTGGGCTCGATCCATGATGTGCTGCTGTGCTTTCATCTTCTCAAAACGAGTTTCCAAAAGCTTCGATTCCTGCGGATCTATTTTTACGAGGGCTCGTGCCAGGTTGTATAAAGCCTCGCCATAGTGAGGTTCGATATCGAGAGTCTTGCGCCATTCCGCAATGGCTCCAGCAGTATCGTCCTTATTGAACATCACGCGGCCGAGCATATAGTGAGCCTCGGCATTCTTAGGATCAAGTGCAATAACCTTGTGAAAGTACTCCGTTGCCTCGTCATCTGCCTCCGCCTGCATCGCAGTAAGGCCGAGGAGATACCATGCTCCAGTCAAATTGGGATCGAGATGCAAGCTTGCATGCAATTCAGATTTGGCTTCCTCATTGCGTTGCATATCCAGTAGCAGCCGCCCCTCGTTGTAGTGCGCCACCGCACTGTTCGGGGCAAGGCGAACTGCTTCAAGAAACTCCTTGAGCGCCTCCTCCATATGAACTTCGTCTGCAATGGCAATGCCAAGATTCAGATGCGCGTCCGCGGAAGATGGGTCAAGATCGCTGACCTTGCGCAGATAAGTAATGGCCTCTTCCTTACGGTCGAGGCGAGAGAGAACCATAGCCAGAGGCGTCAGCACGGAGGGGTTATCTGGACTAAGCAGAGCTGCCTTGCGCAAGGCAGTCTCCGCGTCGTTATAGCGTGACGCAGCTGCATAGACAAGGCCTAGATTTATCTGGGCCTGTATATTCCCCGGATCTCTGGCCAATACGCTGGACAGCACTTGAACCGCTCCACTCGTATTTCCCTGCCCTGAATATGCAGCCGCCAGATCGATCTGCAGCGCCTCCTCAGCGGGAGCGTTCTTTAGCAGAGCGGCGGCTTCCGAATATTTCTTTTCGACGATGAGAGCTTTTGATAGACCATCCAGAGCTGCGATTGATTTTGGATCGGCACGCAGAACAATCCTGAACTCCGCGATCGCAGCATCGGTCTGGTGAAGCTGATTCAATGCCGCTCCGAGAGCAGCGTGTATCTGAGTAGTTCCTGGCTTGAGCCGCAATGCTTTTCTGAACTCCTGCGCGGCCTGCTCTGCATGCCCTTCATTGAGAAAGGTCAATCCGAGATCATAATGGCTCTCCCATGAGTCAGGCGCAAGACGCACGGCAGATTCAAAAGCGCCGACTGCGCACGATAGCTGATTCTGGCCACCAAACCAGGCGCCAAGAGCATTCCATGCAGCAGCCGATGGATGAGTACGCACGGCACTCTCCAGATCCTCTGGCCCCCTGCAACCGGAAAGGCGCTGCACCGGCGCCTGCGCAGATATGCCGCAGGAAAACAATCCAAGTGTCATCAGGACGCAAAGCGATGCCTGAATGCATTGCCTCGGGCCGCGTGACACTCTACGCAGGATACTCAGCCGTTTCTCCAGAATCGCCTCGAACAAAGTCATGCTGAACAGGTATCACACCACAGCAACAGGCCGCCAGTCCGAAGCCGTCAAGCGGCCAACATCCTGACTTCTTATCCAGCTATCGCCCCGGCGATGACGCCTGCGCGCGGGCCAGCATCTGACGCATAAACGTATCCTGCGGAAAATACTTCAAGTATTCTTCCAGCGCTGCTTTGGCCTCTGAGTACTGCCGCATAGCAATGTAATTCACCACCAGTTTTTTCTGCAACACCGGATTGAAGGGATCCTGACCTGCAGCCTTCCTAAGCAGTGCTATCGCCTCTTCACCCTTCCCCTGCTTCTGCAATACATCCGCCAGATCTCCAGCAACAACCGGTTGCTCAGGATCAAGTTCGAGAGAACGCCGAAGATGATCTGCTGCCTGAACAAAATCACCACTCTTCAAATCTCTACGTCCCAGCGCAGCCTGCACGAGTGCTTTATCCGGATCACTCTGACCCAGTTGATCGAGAACTTTCAGATAGGGAGTGACGTATTCAGGCTTGTACTCAGCCAGTTCTCCATACGCCTGCAGCAACGTCAGCCCCGGAACGGGCACGTCCGGCTTTCCCAATACACGGTTCAAATGAATCAAATCCGGAAGCGAGGCTGTAGTCTGCTGAAACGTAATGTCTGGAAACGCTTCGCCCGGCTGTCGAAGTATTCGATGATTGGTCACGCTCGAATGCGATATCTCCCGCACGTCCCGTTTAGGCATATGGCAGCCGATACAGTTGTTCGCAGGAGTACTGTGCTGGCGTGCAGCAATCGGCAGCTTACAGCTTTGATTCGTGTGGCAGCTCAGGCATTTCCCATTGAAATAAGCTGGTGCCTGCTGCTCCTCCGGCTCAACATGCGGATCATGACAACTGATACAGCTCAGACGCCCTGCACTGGCGCGATAGCATTTGCTCAACGTCATTGAGTAGTAGTGCTCTACATGATCGTCATCGGGAGGAGCCTCACGCGTTGGAGGAACCTTCAGAATCGCAAGCGTATCGTTCAACGGCTGCCCTGGGCGAAAATCCTTATAGCTCTTGCCCGGTTGCAACACTCTTACATCCCCAGTCTGATGACAGTACATGCAGATATTGTTGGCCAGCTCCGGACTCAGGTGCGCCGGATTTACGATGAAGTGCTCCTTCGCTTCGCGGCCAGCCTTACTCTGCATCGCCTGCGCGTGCACGGCTCCTGGCCCATGACATCGCTCGCATCCAATGGCCACTTCACTGAATGGCTTGCTTTCATAGCGCCCATTCGTTGAGGCAACCGGCCGTGCGTTTCCGCTATGACAGACAATACATCCAGTCAATATAGGACGGTTGAATCCGTAATCGGCAAACTCGTATCCGGGAGTTAACCCCCAACTTCCTGCCTTCGAATAAAAAGATAGCGGAGCCTGAAAGAGATAGCCATCCCGCTCCGTCAGCATCCCAAAACCATTCTCCCCAGCGCCTATCTTCCATCCAAGCTGGCGTGTATCTCGAAAGACATCTTTCCCAGCAGCATCCGTTTCAAACTCGCTCTGATACAGCTTCCCATCCTGCGTATAAGCGGAGAAATGCCGATTGAGCTTCGTATCATCGTACGTCGCAGGCAGGTGCATCGCTTGCAGCAAAGCCGGAGTCAATTCAATCGAAGAGATTGCGACCATAGATTTGCCCATATCAGTCTTCTTGAACTCTCGATAGATATCGGCATGACACGGCGCACAGGCCTCGGAGCCTATATATCCATCCTTGCCATCCTCATTCCCCTCATGCCCATTTTTGCTATACCCATTTTGGCCATGCCCAGTCTCGTCCTGCGCAGCCCTGGCTATAGAGACATACCCGCCCGCACTCACAATCCACATCCCCACAACGAGCGAAAGAAAGCAGAATGCGAAGTGCAAAACGTACTGGCGAAAGATTCGAATTTGTCCCGTCTCCATAGCCTCTGTCAGCAGGCTTCATGCTCTCTCATAAGTAAGCAGATCGCTCTAAAGCAATTTCTCAATCATTGCGGCTACCTGCTTACCCTGAATCGCACTTGCCGTTTCGTTGGGATGCACATCGTCACTATATAAATCCGGATGTTGATGAATAACCTCATGCTGATCGTCGATTGGTATCTTCTCTTCTTTCACAATCGAGGCTGCAATATCATTCCGGGCCACGATACGAACATTGGTCGCGCCTTCCGGATTATCTTTCTTTACCGGAGTGGTATTGGCCCAGATCAGCTTCGCCTGCGGATCGTCCGTATGCAGCGCTTCAATCAAAGCGGGAAACGCAGCTTTGTATTCCGACTCCGTGAATCCCCACCCATGCATTCCATTGTTGAAGTGAATTACCCGGAAATGCGTGCTCTCCATCGTAAAGAACTCTCGAAGCTGCGGAGCAAGCCGGGAGTCTCCAATCGCAGATGAGGTAGCGAAGAGATAAACATTCGCCTTGCCATCCAGTTCCTTCGTCACCGTAGGAAAGTAATTCCGCGTAATGGAATCACCAAGCAGAAGAACATTAGGCAGATCTGCTCGTGGATGGTCGGGAGTGACTTCCCATGTCCATTCAATCTTTTCCGCGATGATTTTTCCACCCTGCCCACGCGCAGGCACCACCAGTAGAGACACGGTAATAAGGCTGCAAAAAAGCACATACGCAAATCGTCGAGACACTCAACTCTCCTTTTTTAGCTGCCTGGTAAATAACAAGCGAAGAACTATAAAAGCACAACGCGAAAGCGATTATATCTGCCAGAGTGAACTCACGCACAAACCTGGCACCCAATCCCTACTCCCCAAAAAGAACCAGGAACCACATCGGAATCGTGTTTAAAAACTAAAATAGTAATTTTTATATACAAAATTCTAATTTATATGTAAATTTGATGCCGAACAGAGGAACAACCTTGAGGAGATAGGGCGTGTCAAATCTGAAAAGATACACGAGCTGGAATCGCCGGCAGTTTGTAGCCGGACTAACTTCTGCCGCGGCTATCATCGCAGGCAGTAAAACCACCCTTCTGGCCGCGTCTGCAAAGCGCGTCGTCTTTATCGTTCCCAACTTTCATCCTGCGAGCTGCGGCTGGCTCACCACCTTTTCAAAGGAACGAATCTACTGCGCCAACAGCTATCTAAGCCATCTGGATCGTGTGCGGGATGATGCGAATTACGAGTTCGTCCTATCCGAAATCAACAACATCATCGCCATCATGAACTTTCAGCCTCAGCGCATTCCAGAGTTGAAGCAGAGGGTCGCGGAGAAGAGAGTTGAGCTGGTGAACGGCTTCTTCCTGGAGTCCACAATCAATCTCTCCGGTGGAGAAGCACTCGTGCGCCTCGGCGTGATCGGCCAACGCTGGTATCAGAAAATGTTTGGACTCACCCCGCGTTATGCGTGGAACATCGACACCTGCGGAGTGCACGATCAAATGCCGCAAATCGTCTCTGGACTGGGGATGGAAGCGATGGTCTATACTCGCAAAAATCCAACAGGCAAGAGCCTCTATTGGACCACTGCTCCGGACGGATCAAAGATTCTAACCCTGTGCCCAGGCAGCTATACAGATGCCAGCAGCATCTTCTCTACAAAGACACCACTTACCTCGCCACAGCTTGGAGAACTGGAAAGCTTCTTCGCGAATAAGGATTCCATCACGCCTGCTGGCGCGCCCATCATGGTGCTCGGAGGAAGCGAGGACTACTCCACAGCACCGGCGGTAAAACAGTATCCCACCGAATTTCTCCACGACTGGTCCGCAGCAGAACCAGGGCGTCAAATTCGGTTTACAACCTTGAGCCGATACATCGACATAATCAAACCCGAGATTGCATCCGGCCATGTTTCCCTTCCAACCGTACAAGCTGGAACAGCCTATGATTTCGATGCTTTCTGGATCGATAATCAAAAGGTAAAAACCTGGTATCGTCGCGATGAACAGGCACTTCAGGCATCCGAAGCATTGGCCACCATCGCGAGCCTCACAACGAAATATGAGTATCCATCGCAATATTTGTACGATGCATGGATTCTCATGAGCCTCAACATGGATCGGAATACATTGTGGGGATCGGCAGGCGGAATGGTCTTCGTCGATCAGAAATCGTGGGACGCACAGGATCGATTCGAATGGGTAGAAAAGACCACCGATACAGTGCTTGCATCCGCAGCATCCAGCGTCGTGAGCTCAGGCAATGAAGTAGCTCTCTTCAATCCACTGAACTGGAAGCGAAACGATCCGATTGCACTAACTCTGCCGCAGGGCAAAAGCCTCGAAGGCATCGCTTGCGAAAAGCTTGAGGATGGCTCCGTGCTCTGCCACGTCGAGATGCCATCGATGAGCCTCGGTAGCTGGAAGCTCTCCGATAAAGCTCCAGAATCCGCCGCACCAACGGAAGCATCCACAACCATCGAGACCAGGTATTACCTCATCAAAATGGACCCGGCCACCGGCGATATTGCCAGCCTGAAGATGAAAACATCCGGTCGCGAATTGCTATCCGGCCCTGCGAACAAAGTCATCGCCGAGCGTCCCAGGCAAAAGCCGGATGACGCTGGCGACCACATGCCGCCTATTCCTGAGCGAGAGAGAATCGCCACCAGCGCCGATAGCCACTCGACAATTCAAGTGTCCAAAGGCCCCATCACCACCACGATTCGCGTCAGCGGAACATTCTATGGCGGAGGCGCATTGCACCGCACCATACGCCTTTATAACAACCACCCGCGTATTGATTTCGAGACAGAACTGAACGATATTCCTAACTACACTGTCGTCTTTGCCGAGTTCCCCTGGGCTGAAGATATTCGCGACGTTCGAAGAGGAATTCCATACGGCTTTTCTCACGGCGCATGGGCTACCCCCAACCCTGAGCTGCATGGATGGACCAAAGGCATCGTACCTGCAGTGAGATGGATCGATTACTCCTTGATCGGCGGCGGAGGCATCGCACTTCTCGATCGCGGACTCAGCGGACGCGAGTTGAACAATCGTTCAGCGGCAGTCTATCTGATCAATGCAGAAGACAAGTACTGGGGCTATGAAAACTCCTGGCTCAGCGGCAAGGGCCGTCATGCAATGCCCTTTGCGTTGCTGCCTCATAGCGAGGAGTGGGATCAGGCCTCCATCGCTCGCGCCGCATGGGAGTACAACCGCGAGCCTGTCCTCGTCGCAGATCGAACAGCAATGCCATCGAAGTCATTTCTTACAACATCGGAAAATGTAATTGTCGAGGCCATGCGCCGAGAGGGCAATCACATCGAGATAAGGCTCGTGGAGTGCATCGGCAAATCAGGACAAGCCGAACTGGCACTGCTGCTCCCACACAGCAAACTCACATTCACCGACCTCACAGGAAAGCCCATATCCACGCATGCGAAGGGCGCACATTACAACTTCCCTGTTCGTCCGCAGCAGATTGTCACGCTGCATTTCGAAACAGCATCTGCAGTAGCCGAGCCAGAGCAAGTTACCAAGTGGGACCAATTCGTCCCGGAGCATAAACTTCCGGCATTGCATGCCTACGATCCAAGCCTGATTGGTCATCCACCCTTCGGGTCGTAATTATCCAAAGGAGCAACACACTTCGGCGCGCAAAGAATCACAATGCATCACAAGGCCAATCATGAAGAATCCGAATCCCGACGCAGCGAAGCACAAGGATATCCCGCTCTTTCACTCGGAAGACTGGCACTACGAAGATTTTGAGATCGGTAGCCGTATGCGCTCCATTCGGCGCACGATCTCAGAGGGCGAGAGCATGGCCTTCAATGCGCTGGTCATGGACATGCACCCTTATGTCGCCGATGAAGTCTTTGCCGTTGAAGAGGGTATCTTCGGAAGAAGAATCGTAGCCGGTGCTTTTGTCTTCAGCCTTGGCCTCGGACTCATGGCGCACAACTGCGTTCATACCTTCAGCTACGGCTATGACAAGCTGCGTTTCATCAAGCCCGTCTTTCTGGGAGACACGATTTACACCATTCGCACCAACCTTGAGAAAGCGCCCAAATATCCAGACATGGGGATCGTGCGCGTTTCCTATGAAGTCTTCAAACACCCCGGCGAACTCGTCCTCTACTGTGAGCACCTGCAGACGGCGAAATATAAGGCGCCAGCAAACTTTCAATCTCAGATAAAGCAATAAAGCATCAACGGAATCAAGTTGGCGGGAAAGACAAGCATTGAGGCATGGCTGAATCTGTTTCGTAGCGACATGAGCAGCGTGATATGCCCACATCTCGACGAAGCCACTTCTATCGCAGTATGATTTCATCAGCCGTGCGATTCCAATACGTAAAATCACTTGAGAGAGGTGCCAACGCGAGCCCTTTACTCTTCGTGCACACGATGGGCCGGGAACAAGAGTTCCTGCACAGCAAACGAGACAACCATTTCTCCGATGGATGCAGTAGAATGCTCATCAACTTCGGCGTACTCATGCTGTGACCAGGAGATCTTGCCTAGTGCCTAAGCAAAAGGTAGTTGAACCAGCATCTCGATACACCACTCCGGCCCTCGAAAAAGGCCTGGACATCCTCGAACTGTTCGCATCCACATCAGAAGAACTGACCAAGCGTGAGGTCGCTCGCCGGCTAGGTCGCACCGTTTCTGAAATCTTCCGAATGCTTGTATGCCTTGAAGGACGAGGCTATCTGGCCGAGTCACCGGGAGAGGATCGCCTGCGGTTAACGCTGAAGCTCTTCAAGCTCGGGCAGGAACATCCTCCCGTGAAACGCCTGACAGAAAAAGCGATTCCCATCATGCACGACGTCGCTCAAAAAACTAACCAATCCTGCCACCTCGGCGTACTCGATGGCGGCCAGGTGATCATTCTCGCCCAGGCAGATGCACCCACCAGTACGGGCTTCTACGTCAAAGCCGGTTCAAGCGTTGACCTCATGGAAGCAGCCACAGGCCATGTAATCCTTGCACATCAACGTGCAGAGATACGCGAACGCGCCATTCTCGAATGGCAGCGCGATACCAAGAAAAATGTCCCATCCGATCTGGAAAGGCATCTCTCGAAAATCCGCCAGCGGGGCTATGAAGAACGCGAAAGCTACCAGGTAAGCGGAGTGATGAATATCAGCTTTCCGATAATGGATAACCAGGGCTACGCCATTGCAGCCCTCTCCATTCCCTTTCTGAAAAGAATTCAGGATCAAACCACAGGTAAGGACGTTCGCGCCCACCTGCGGCAAGCCAGCCTGCAAATCTCCAAAGAGATCGGCGGAGACTGACATCAGTCCAGGTGAAAGACCTCATCCATCTGCGACCACCACTCCCCCGCAGGTCGATCCGGAAACGGTTCCTGCATCGGGTTCATGATTGCCCACCATCGTTGCGTTGCAGGGTCAGCAGCCATCTTGGCCATATCTGCGGAGAAGTCCGATCCGACATACTCGAAGTAGCCAAACAATACCGAGCTACGAAGAAAGATCGAGTAGTTTTCTATATTGCATTCGCGAATCGTGTGAAGCACATCCTGCGGGACTGCACTATGCGCGACCCTGTATGCCTCCTCGTGTTCAGACCTCAGTCGAATGACCATTCCATATCGCTTCATCATCTTCCCCTTCGGATAGCACACTGCCTTTAAATGTCGTCCTTGAATGAGACATAAGCCGCGCCGTTATCACTCGAACGGTAAAGCGCCTCGACCAGAGCCATCGTCTCATATGCGTCTTCAAAATGCGTTGGCAAACTGGCCGCAGAGCCTTCTACATAAGCCTGCAAAGCTCCCATCGGGCCCATGAACCCATCAGGAAAATTGTTGCCCTGGATTGGAACAGAAGTCCACGAAGCCTCGCCAGCACCACGCCGAGCATACTCCACCGTGTCCGGTCTTCCGGTTGGATAATCGAGGTTCACACCCATCGTCATGCGCGCAGCACCATGCAATCCTTCAAACTGCACAAAGCTATGCTGATGTGCTTCTCCAAATTCATGACTGTGATTCGTCGCGACAAACACCCGCATCGCATCGCCATAATCGAGAATCGCCACCGTCTTCGTCGCTGCCAGCCCCGCCGCATGAGGACTCTTCACCGTCTTTGCCGAAACGCTGCGAGGATTGCCCAGCCACGAACGAATCAGGTCGAAGTAATGAATGCTGTGATAGAGAATTTCCAATCGTGGCGCAGTTGCTAAAAATGTCCATAGATGCCACGGAGTAAACGTACTCGTCTGCACCTCGACATCGTGAATCGCGCCAATCATCCCGGCATCCGCAAGCGCCTGCACAGCAAGATTGTTGGGTGAGTATCGCAACGAAAAATTCACCGATGCGGTTAGCCCTTTATTCCTGCAGATTTCGCGTATGGCCGCAGCTTCTGCCAGCGTCTCGCCCATCGGCTTCTGCATCAGCACAGCAGTTCCATCCTTCAGTTGAGGAAGAATATGCACCAACTGAGAAGCCGGAACTGCGACATCAAAAATGACATCATCAGGAGCGAAACGAACCGCCTCGGCAATCGTGGAAAAGGCATTCGGAATACCGCGCTCCGTAGCCAGGCTCGTTGCCCGTTCCGCATTCTCATCCATGATTCCAATAACAGGAAAACCAGCCATCGCATAGGCCGGCAGGTGCGCCGCGCGAACGATGCCTCCCGCCCCAATCACAAGGATTGGCCGTGGCTGTTTAGGCCGTGGCATCTTGATCGACTGTGTATCCGGAAGCGCCGATGTATGCGGGTGATCGAAAGCCATAGGCGCTTGTGCTCCTTGCGCGTCATTGAAAAATTATGCGAAGCCGGGCTCACTCAGACTAGCCAGGTGAGCCCGCTCTCTTTATGCAGTCGTCAGCACAAGCACCGTTGCGATCGGATCCGGCATCTGCCCAGGTAATGCGATATCCAGACCTCCGCCGCTCTTCGTTACCTTCAACGGAGTCTTTGCGTTGTCAGACAACAGATAAGCGCCCGTTACATTACGCGGCATCTTGTCCAGATGAAAAGTCGAACCCGGCCACTCGAACAAATGAATGTAAACCTCATTCGACTTGGTCGTCGATCGCCATTTCCAACTCGGCACAAACTTCGGTTTGCCTTCTTTATCCTTTTCCGTTGCAGAGAATGCACCGGCCTCAGCACCAAACAACGTCGGCTGCGTAGCATAAATGGATTCGCCATTCACCGCGAGCCACTTGCCCACTTCTCGCAGTCGCTCAACCTCCTCGACCGGCACTTCTCCAGTCTGCATGGGGCCAATGTTCAATAGATAGTTGCCGCCCTTACTGGCAATATCGATCAGGTTCCGCAGCAGCGTCTCAGTGCTCTTGAAGTTCTTATCGTCCTGCTTGTATCCCCAGGTATCGTTCATCGTCATGCACGATTCCCAATCGCGGCCAGGATATCCCTGTGCAGGAATGTACTGCTCTGGAGTCTCGGTATCTCCGCTATAATCGCCACCCAGACGGTTGTTCCAGATCAGCTTCGGATGCTCATTCAACAATTTCACAACTTCACCAGCAAGCTCCGGAGTCATGTCCTTGGTCGGCGTGTCAAACCACACGATCACCGGAAAGTCACCGTAATTCGTCAGCAGTTCCCGCATCTGCGGTATCGACTTCTTGCGCAGATACTCCGCATAATTTCCATCCTGTGCTGGATCCCAATGAAAGGTCGGCGGTTTATGATCGCCGGTCTTATAAGCAGCGCCACCAGGCGCCGTCCAATCCTGATCCTGCGAGTAATAGAAGCCAAGCTTCATATCCTGCTTGCGACACTCCGCAGCCAATTCCTTCATCGGATCGCGCTTGAACGGCGTAGCATCGACAATGTTGAAAGGATCGGCCTTCGACTCGAACATCGCAAACCCATCGTGATGCTTGGCCGTAATCACGATGTACTTCATCCCCGCCGACTTAGCCAGCCCCACAATTTCCTCGGCATTGAACTGGGTCGGGTTGAACTTGGGCGCTAGGGCCTTGTAGTCCGCAACGGGAATCGAGGCACGATTCATGATCCATTCGCCAATTCCCGGAACCTCCTTGCCATCCCAGCGGCCCGCAGGAATCGAATAGAGCCCCCAGTGAACGAACATGCCAAACCGCGCCTCACGAAACCACTGCAGGCGCGCATTTTTCTCCGCAGGCGTCTCCGTATCCTGAATGGAAGGTACCGGATGCTTCTTGCCAACCTTGTACTTTTCACCCTCAATCTGGGCCCAAGCCTGCGTAGCATCGCCAATCGCAAGGCCCGATGCAGCAATGACGCAGCCCTTTGAAAATGCTCTCCTCGATACCTTCATCATCCGTCTCCTTTTCCGATCTGTATGGCCACTCCTGGGCATGCCGCAGAACTTCGCCGCAATCGGATCCGCAAAAATGACTCGCCAAACACTCTATCATTAGTGATTAACAATATTCATATACGGAACATCTTCACAACCACAAATTATTTAACTAAGGAGAAGTTTCCTGGTTTCATATATGGTTGTGGTGCCTTATTCAGGGCATTTAACCTCCATCTGAAGGGATCTGCTTCCTATGCTCGGAACGCGACGTCTCTGCCGTATCCTCTGCCTATCCACCACTTTTCTGCTGCTCGGCAGCCAGCTCGCTATCTCCGCTGTCACTCCCGAGGACGATGTTGAGAAAGGCTCGTTGAACAAGCCGGAACGATTGGATTGGTTTCGCGATCAGGGCTTTGGCCTCTTCATTCACTGGAGCGTCGACAGCCAGCTTGGCGTAGTCATCAGCCATTCGCTCGTCGGTGCGTCGCCTGAATATACCGATCGCTTTTTCGGAGATCTGCCGAAATCCTTCGACCCGCACGAGTTTCATCCATTGGATTGGGCGCGGCTTGCGCACCTGGCGGGCATCCGATATGTGATGTTTACAACGAAGCATCACTCCGGTTTTGCGATGTTCGACACGGCAACGACTCCATTCGGCATCATGAATACGCCCTTTCATCGCGATATCACGAAAGAGGTTTTCGACGCCTTTCGCTCTGAGGGTATCGCCACAGGTGTTTATTATTCGCCGGATGATTTCTGGTGGCTGCATCAGCATGGCAAGACGATCCAGCGCTCTGTTCCCGGAGTGCAGCCGCGCAATAACCCCGGCCTGATGCAATACGACCAAACCCAGATCAACGAGCTTCTGACGCACTACGGCAAGATCGACGCACTCTTTTTGGATGGCGAAGCGGACGGACTTCGCGACCTCGCATGGAAGCTCAATCCCGACATCGTCGTCACACGCGGCGCAATCAAAACGCCCGAACTCACCATCCCCGGCATGCCGATACCCGGCGCCTGGGAAACCTGTATGACCATGGGCACAGCATGGCAGTACCAGCCACAAAACGAGCACTACAAGTCCGGTGGCGAACTGATTCGCATGCTCATTCAGACACGTGCCAAGGGCGGCAATTTCCTCCTCAATGTCGGCCCCAAACCGAATGGCGAACTGCCTATCGAAGAAGAAGAACGCCTGCGCGAAATCGCCCTTTGGATGTTTGTGAACTCGGATGCAATTTATAGTGTGCGCCCCTGGGTTATCACCAACGAAGGCGATACCTGGTTTACGAAAAAGAAAGACAGCAACACGCTGTACGCCATCGTCGAATCCGATACGCCGTGGCCGCGTGCCACCTGGAAGGACTTCACGCTGCATTCGGTTCATGCAACGGATAAAACGGAAGTAAGCATCCTTGGCCAGAGCGGTCAGATTGTCGAATACCACGCGGAGATCAAGCCTGAATCAAGCTGGCATCAGGAAAAAGATGGCCTCCACATCCGCGCGATGCAGGCACAACGATTGCAGGACAACTTCCGCTGGCCGAACCCGGTTGTGTTGAAGATCACAAATGTTGAACCGGCATTCGCTCCTCCGCATGTGCAGACCATCGGATCAATCGCAGAGCCTTCCGGTCAGCAGGAGACACTGCAAGGCAATGTTCTGGACATGGGCGACAGTTCCTCGCTTCAGGTTGGATTTGAATATCGTCCGATTCTCGGAGAGGACGTTAATTCGCGCTCCTCGCCGTGGATCGCCACGCCGATACAAACCATAATGAAACCCGGCCCGATCACCGCGCATATCGAAGGGCTCTCCCCAAAAACGACATACGAATTTCGCGCCGTTATCCACCATCCATTACTCGCACTCTATGGCTCCGAGATCTCCATGAAGCGTTAGCAGCAACATCCACTTACTCCGCGCGCAGCGCACTCAGAGGATCGACACTGGCTGCTCTGCGCGCCGGAATCAGGCTTGCCACCAGCGCTACAATCACCACCCCATACACTGCCATCGAATAGCTGAAAATGTCGTATGGCTTCACTCCATAGAGTGTAGAGGCAAGCGCTTGCGAAACCAGCCCTGCCAGCGGCACACCAATAGCAACTCCGATCGCCGTCATAACAAGGCTGTCCCGCAACACCATCCACACCACCTGCCCGCGTCGCGCGCCCAGTGCCATCCGTACACCAATCTCCGCCGTGCGATTGTTTACGCGATACGTCAGCGTCCCATAAAGCCCCGTCGCTACCAGCACCACGGCCAGTAACCCGAAGAAGCCCGCAAGCCGCGCAAACAACAGTTGCTGCGAAATCGTCGTCTCATACTGAGCCCGCTGCGTCATCGGCTCTATCAGCGGCAGTGTCGGATCTATCTGCTGTAGCACCTTCTGCGCACTCGGCAAAATTGCCAATGGATCGCCGTGAACGCGCATCTCGACATGCATCTTCATCGTGATTGGAATCTGCGCATACATGTACCACGCCATTGGAATCGGCTCTTCATCCACGCTTCTGTACTTGTGATCTTTTACCACTCCGACCACGGCCATCGTGTACTGGCCGTTGTCCGATCCGATCGTATGCCCCAATGGATTCTCGTTCGGAAAAAATCGTTTCGCAAATTGCTCATTGATGATTCCGACATGCGGCGAACTCGCTGTATCCGAATCCTTGAAGTCGCGGCCCATCAACACCGGCACACCCAGCGTATGAAAGAAGTCAGGCCCAATCACGTTGCTGCGCACTGTCCCCGAAGAACCGTTCGCTATCTCCGGCAACTTGCCATCCACCATCATCGCGCTATTGTCTGACGACCACGAACCCAGCCGCTCTTCCATGATCGAGACGGACTCCACACCAGGTAACATGCGCAACTTGCGCATCAATCCTTGATAAAACTGGATACCTTCTGCAACCGAATGCGACTGAGGATTTACCCCAAACACAACCAGCCCATCCGCAGGAAAACCCAGAGAAATATTCTGCAGATTCCTCAGCGTGCGAACCAGCAACCCTCCGCCCACCAGCAACACCACACACAAAGCCATCTGCAAAGTCACAATGACTTTGCCCGTCCGCGAATTCCTCGCATCCGTATTCGAAGTAGCCGAAGAAGTCTTCAGCACCAGCCCGGGCCCAGCCGAAAGCGCAATCCGCAACGGTGCCAATCCAAACAACAACGCAGCCAGCACAAGGATTCCCAGCGTAAACAGCAGCACAGTGTTATCCGCAGCCAGGCTGGTCTCAATCCGCGCCCATGACCCTAAAGCCTTCGTCGCAACAGCAGCAAACATCCATGCCAGCCCACCGCCAACGGCCACGAGCAGCAGGCTCTCCGTCAGTAACTGCCGAAACAACTCGTTTCGTCCCGCACCCAGCGCCAGCCGCAATGAAAACTCACGTTGCCGTGCAGCGTTGCGAGCCATCAACAACATCGCCACATTGCTTAACGCAATCAGCAGAACCAGCCCCACCATCGCCATCAACATGCGCAGCGGCTTGCCGTACTGCGCATCGTACCCAGGAAAACTCTTCGCATCCACGAAGCCCAACACCGGCTTCCTCTCACCCGGCTGAGGATTTCCAAGCCCGATATACGCCGCCGTTTGAAACTCCGATTGCAGCCGTGCAATTGCCTGCGTCTTCGTCACACCCGAAGCAACACGCGCAATCATCCGCATGCACCACCACGTTCCGTCATCTTGATATAACTTGCCGTCATCCGGCGGATTACCCCATGCATTCAACTCCACTCGATGTTGCAGAGGAATCCAGAAATCCGTCGAATGACCAGCCTCCGTACCCTCGAACCCCTCGGCAGCCACGCCTATAATCGACAGCGGAACCCCGCTTACATAAAACGTCTTCCCAATCACTTCCGGACTCCGCGAAAACCGCTGCGTCCAGTACTTGTAGCTGATCACCGCATACGGAGCATGCAGCCCTTCATCCTCCGCTGTAAAGCCGCGGCCTCGCGCCACTTCCACACCCAGCCCCGAGAAGAAGTTGCCGCTAACCATATCGCCTTCCGCTTCCTCGGGCGCTCCATCAAAACGCACAGCGACCTTGCCGGACGATAGCGGCACATAGGCCATGACATCTGCCAGGCCATCATGCTGCCTGCGCAGAGCATCGTAAACCGGATAGGAGAACGTCTCATTCGTATTGATCGTGCCCGTGTTAAGCGGAGGATTGGAAGTGCGGAGATACACCACGCGCTGCGGATCAGACACGGGCAATGACTTGAGCAACACCGCGTTCATCACGCTGAATACAGCAGTGTTTGCGCCAACTCCCAACGCCAGCGTAAGCACGCAAACCATCGTGAAACCGATAGATTTCCGCAATTGCCGAATCGAGTACCGCAGGTCATTTAGAAAATTGGCCATTCCGCACACCTCATAATCTCAAAGGGAAACCGAACCTCTTGCAGTTGCACCTGCGAAGCCAAACATCTAAGGCTCTATGTCCTTTATTTTCTGCCTTTATCTAAACCTGACTGTTTTTCACACTGTCCATAACCGGATTTATTCGTCCACTATAGGACAACCTGCGATAAGCTGGCGGCCCAATGGAAGAATGCAGATCCTCACAAAAGTTCCGCATTTTGGCCTACACTGCCTGCAATGAGAAATGTATCTCCTCTCCGTCGCCTATTGTTGGTCGCAGTTCTCTTCATCTCTGCTCCTATGCTGGCTGGCGCCGTCACGCCAGATGCTTTCATGCACTCCACCCAGATGATCCTAGTCACCACTCCCGACTGGAACACCGTCGAAGGGCGCCTGCAGCGATACGAGCGCACCACCACGCATGAGACCTGGCATGCCGTAGGCGAACCAATCTCCATCGTCGTCGGCAAAAACGGTCTCGGCTGGGGAATAGGCGTGACTGCAACAGATGCACCCATTCGAGCAGCTTCCGATCCGGTTAAAAAAGAAGGCGATGGCAAATCGCCCGCAGGCATTTTCTCCCTGGGCACTGCGTTTGGCTACTCATCTCAGCCTTTGCAGGCATTGAAAATGCCCTACCTGAATCTGACTCCATCCATCGAATGCGTGGACGACATCCACTCGAAGCACTATAACCGCATCGTCGATCGCTCTGCCGTTACTTCGGATTGGAACAGCTCCGAGCACATGCGCAACACCGGCGAATCCTACCGCTGGGGAATCGTAGTCAATCACAACGGCATCGATGCGGATGGCAACACAAATCCGCCTCAACCCGCTGGCGGCTCCTGCATCTTTCTTCACATCTGGCACAGTCACAACGAAGGTACAGCCGGATGCACAGCCATGCCGCAAGCCCAACTCGAAACCCTGCTCATCTGGCTCGATCCAACACGCAAGCCGCTCCTGGTTCAACTGCCGGAGTCTACCTATAAACAGCTAACTAAACGCTGGAGTTTGCCAAAATAAACCCGTACTCGTTCGCGCTGAACGGCAAACCTTCCTACTGTCCAAGATCCTCAAACTTTATATTCAGGATTGGATACTGTTTCCAATCCTTGTAATCGAAGTGCCACCACTCTTTGGGAATAACCTTGAAACCCTCATTCTCCATAACCTGGCGCAGCAGCGCGCGACGAGCACGTTCTTCCTCCGTGCCACCGGTGTAATCGGCATAAGCGCGATCGGTCATTTCGTCATAGCCACTCGGCATCTTCACTTCCCTGCCCGTTTTCAAATCATATAAAGACAGGTCCACAGCGCACCCACGATTATGTTTGGAGCCAGCAGACGGATCGGCAACAAAGATTCTCTTATCCACGGGCACAGCATCCCAGAACATCTTCGTGACATACCACGGACGATATCCATCGTGAATGATCAGCCCGTATCCCTGCGCCTTGAGTGCATGATGAGCGCGAAGCAACGCCTCCGCAGCCGGCCGTTGCAAAAAAGCCCGAGCCTGCGTGTATACCGGCGTACCTAGAAAATTGTTCGTCGTGGCATAGCGAATGTCGAGCTTGATTGTGGGATCAAGCGTGACCAGTTCCACCAAATCCGGCTTGAGAAAACTTCCCTGCTCCTGGGGTGGCTGCTGCTTAAGCGCCTCCGTACGCAACTCTTCCACCGGACGCAGAGGCGTGAGATGAAAGCTGACCTCCTGCGCAAAGCCGGGCAACGATAGAAGAAGACAGAGAGCACCAGGACGAATCCAACTGCTCAATAAAGATTTCACTGGCCTCATCGCAATAACTCTCATGGCGTCCAATGTATCACGCGAAATTCAATCTCTGCCTCTCATCGGACCTTACGGAACGATGATGATTGGAGCCTGCCAGTAGGTCGATTTTTGTCCTGAGGGATCGACGATGGTGACCTGGCACGTGTACTCCCCTGGCGGAAGTTCGTTGAGAGGTATTGTGAAGCTCAGCGGAGTTACGCCTAGCCGGGTGTTAGCTTGAGGTGTAGCTTCTACAGGCTGGGATTGAAAGACTTTGTTCTGCGCCTGGTAGAGGTTGACGTAAGCGACCAATGGTTGCGGAGCGGCGGCTGGTCCTGAGGCGGTCCCAGCTTCAGGCGCTTTATAAGCCAGCAGATAGACAAAGAGATTGTGGTCTTTGCTAAAGACGCGGGTAACACTTGGAATAAGTTTCTGACCGTTCTGAACAAGTGGATTGACGGCCTGTTCTTTCTCCTGATCCTTGGTCTTTTGCGCGTTGTAGAGAGCGTCTTTGATGTCAACCTTCTGGCTGCTGAGAACTACAGAACTGGTCGGGATGTGTTTAAGTTCCTTGTTCAGATTAGGCACAGTAAAGGTGGTCTGAAAGGTGCCAATGCGTCCGGTTTCATCATCGCGCGCGAGGAACTTGATCTCGTATTTTCCGGGCAGCAGGGTAAAACCCGCTTCATATTCGATAGGACGTTTGGCCAGTTCGGCAGCAGTGGCGTCGGTGAGTTTTACATTGACGTTGTCACGCAGATTGGTAGCTGTCGTTCCAGCGTACGTGTCTTTAACTTCGCCGATGAAGTCGATAAGTGTATGTTCAAATCCGCCACGCTTGGCGAGTGCTAACTCGCGGCCGGGAATCTTGACAACGATAGGGACGAAGTACTCGGCGCGATTGAGTTGGAAGTAGTTGATCTCCATCGCAATGGTAAGTTCCGTGATGGGATCGGAAAGCATGAGCGCATCTTCAAGCTGGCGCTCTTTGTCCGTGGCATTGAACTTCCCAAATTTCTTGCCCGCGAAGTAGCCCTCACGATAATCGAGCGAGGCATTGAGCTCAGGATTGACGGTGATCTTGATGTGGCGAAACTTTCCATTCAGAGCATCGTTCGTGGTGTAGTACCCAAGGATGTAGTAGTCGCCGATAGCCTGTTGTGCCTGGACGATTCCTTTGGTGAGATCGTTGTAATCGAAAAGAGCCTTACCGCCGGTATCGCCTGCGAGTGAGTAGAGCGTGTCCTGCGATTGCTGAAAGTTAGTGGTAAGGGCAAGCGCGGCCGCACCGGTATACATGCCGATGTTGCCGGGCGATCCCTGCGTTGCGTCCCCTAATGGAGCCTCCGCAACGAGACCGCGAGCATCGATAGGCCAGAAGGAAACTCCAGCGCGTACAGCCGCATCGACCGTCGCATGAAGCTGCGCCTGGTTATCGATGCCATTGAGACGAAGCCCGCTGGCAAAGTAGATAAGTGATTTTTTCTCATTGAGCGAGCCAAGCATTTTCGCTGCTGTCTGCAACGCAGAGAGCTGTCGGTCCGTGTTGAAGATGTTGAACTCGCTGTCGTCCTGGCCAAAGGCCGCACCGGTATCGGAGGCACTCGCATCGTCGTTGATTTCCGAGTTGCCCTGGCCTTCGCCTACGATGAGAGTTTCAAGGATACTCAGCAGTCGATTGCGGTCCGCTGTAAAGTCCTGGAGCACGTCCACCGAGCCACCGGAGTAGCGCAGAATCGATACAAGATCGGACTCGGTCATCTGCGTTCGTATGAACTTCTGCGCAGCCGCCAGCGCGCGTAACTGATCGTTAGGCGGCATGGCAGACATGTCAAAGTAAAGAGCAAGCAGGCGTCGGTCTTTGTAGTGGATGTTGCCAGGCTGTTCAGGTGCAATCTGACTGCGGGCGAGACGGCGATAGAGCTTGAGATCCTCAGAGCCTTCAGGCATCGGCGCAGCAGGAGTTTGCGGCAGAGTCTGGTGTTCGCAGAAGCGGATCGTTTGTGACGCTCCATCTTCGGTAACGGTGAAGTCTTTGGCGCTGAGGCCAGAAATAGGATTGCCCTTTTTATCTTTTACAGAGATCGTTTCGACGACAAGCTGCGAGCCGACAGAGATGGTAAAAGTGCCGTCGGAGTTCATCGGTGCATTTTGACCTATGGTCTGCGCATGGGTTGAGAAAGCGGCTAAGACTGCGACGAAGACTGAGGTTAGAACTCTTTGTATTCGCATGTCAGAACCTCAGCCTTAGGGTCGATTGGAGGCTACGCATTTGATTGGCAGCAGCAGGCAATCCAAACTCGGAGCTGTTGATGGTCGTGTACCAGTTGGTGTAAGTAACATGATTGAGCAGGTTGGTAGAAACAATCTGAAAGTCGAGGTCGTAGCGATTGCGCACGCGAAATGCGCGAGCCATCGATGTGTTCAGAGTAAAGACATTGGGGCCGGTGATGGAGTCGCGGCCCGCTGTTCCCCATTGACCCGTCTGCGGTGTTGTGTATGCCGCGGGGTTGAGGAACAGGCCCGATGGAGCATCATGCACCGATACTCCCGTCAGATCAGGGCGGATGGTGCCGGTAACTCCTGTGCCCGGCACAGTACCAAAGTAGACCGGTGTCTGAGGCAGGCCTGTGCCGGTGGCGATATTCGTGAGCAACGTCCATTGCTTGAAGAGCGTACCTCGCCAGCCATCGAGCAGTGTGCCGCCACGCATGCCCATTCCCGTAGTGTATTGAATCTGCGCATTGAGCAAGTGTCGTTGATCAAAGGTAGATAGGCTGCGCTCCGCGCGAAGATCCAACCAGTTCTGCGCAATCGTCGCAGAGGGTTGCGAGGAGCTTGTGGAACTGGCCGCCACTGGCCCCTGGCCACCCAGCACAGAGTCATCGTCTATGGATTTTGAATAGGTGTATTGCAAGGATGCGGTGAACCCGCTACGCAGTCTGCGCCGCAACTGGAGCATGCCTGCTTCGCGGCTGGAGCTGCCGTTCGAAGCACGGTAAGTAAAGCCTACCGGGCAGGACGTGCAGGGATTGGCCGCTCCGATGGGATAGGTATTGGGCAGGAACTCCTGTACGCCGTGAGTGCCCTTGATGCCGAGATAAGTCGCGGTCAGTTGCAATGAAAAAGGCAAGTCACTTTGCACCGATAGCTGCCAGGTCTGAGCAGAGCCGACGCGGAAGTTAGGATCGACGGCGAAGGTATCCTGCGTAGTCTTGGAGCACGGGTTGAATCCCTGGGCAAGAGTAAGTGGACAGGCCGGGCTATTTTGCACACTTAGACTTTTAGAGAGCGGAGCCTGCTGGGCAAGCGCAAGAGCCGTCGCTTGATAGACCGATGTGTCCTGATAGATACCGTAACCCGCGCGCACAACAATCGATGAGCCTGCAAGCGGTCGCCAGGAGATGCCGATACGCGGCTCAACGCCGAGCTTGTCAGGACGGATCAGCGACGTTGGGTAGTTCTGCCGGGTCAGCAAGCCTGTGGGGCTGCTGGCCAGCACTGGAACCTCAGCGGCAAAGCCATTGGTTATATCCAGATTGACCAGGCGGTTGAATAGCTCCGTGATGGGGGCTCCGTACTCCCAGCGAACGCCCGCGTTGATAGAGAACTCGGGCTTGAGCCGCCAATCGTCGGTTGCGTAGGCGTCATATACAGACTCACGAAAATACTTATCTGCGTTACCAAAGGCGATAGCGCTCGTATCCGGAATGCCCAGAAGAAAGTCGGCGAAGTCGGAGCCGCCGGTAGTTACTCCATTGACCGTGGTCTGCGTAGATGCGCCGGTGAAAGCGAAGGAACCACGCGGGTTTTGCTGCGACAGATAGTTGAACTGCTGACGGCGAAAATCGCCTCCAGCCGTGATGTATTGATTGCGATGATTCCAGTTGACGTAGGACGAGATGGAGTTGGTTTCGTTGCGATTAAAAGAGCTTTGCGCATCGGTGAGCGAAGCTATGCCGCTCGAAAAGTTAAGGCTAGGCGGACCCCAATCGCGAGGGTCCTGGCTGTTACCTGAGATGTTGGCGTTACCGGAGATGTTCTCTACATTCGCAAAGTAAGGACGGACCAGTGTTCGCAGGCGACTAAAGCTGTATTTCGAAGTAAGAAACATCTGATGGCCCAGGCGATGCGACCAGTTAATGTTGGTGTCAACGCCAAGCGTATCCGTCGTGTCGAGGAAGTGGAAGATGCTGTTTCCATTGGCGCGATTGCTCGTGAAGGCAAAGCTTCCAAAGAGCTGATCGCGGCGTCCTATTCCTTTATCCAGGCGGGTTTGCAGCACGTCCTGATGCGTGTTACCCAGAACGGGTACCTGGTAGTTATAGATCGAGTTGCCCGAGTTTTCAGTGACATTGGGCAGTGGATAGAGATCGAGTAAAGCCTGTGCCTGCGGGCTGATCGGCACCTCGTTGTTCTCGAATGGCAGACCTGTGAGGGGATTGAAGATCTGCAACGGCTGGCCCTGCGGATCAAGCGCATGGGAGAAATCTCCTCCGCGCTCGGCAACGTCCGGAACAAGCGCGGACTGCGTAGTATCGGTGCGATTGCGCATCCACTGATAGACCATGAAGAAATTTGGGCCATGATAGAAGAAATGTGGAATGCGGATCGGGCCGCCAAAGGTCGCAACACCCGTGACCTGCGTGTAGTTGGCTTTAGGAGTATCAAGGCCGCTCAAAGAAAACGGCCTCGCATCGAGCGCGGAGCTGTCGACGACAAGCGCAAGGCCTCCGTTGTAGAGTCCCCTGCCGCCGTTACGTGTGTTGCCAAAGGCGCGGTCTAACGCGAACTGCGAGGTCGCCGCGTTATTGACGCTACCGTTGATCAGCAGCCCGTCGGAGGCGCGCTGATCCGTTGATTGCGCGGGCGCCGATTGCGGAGCTTGCGGTGCCTCAGGCTTGGCCATCTCCGAAGTTTTCGCATCCCTCGGCTTGGTCTGCTGAGTCGCTTCGGCCTGTAACGGCGCGGCGGCAGGAGTAACGGAGACAATGAGCTTGGCCTGGGCCTTGATCTCATCCAGCGATAGCAGCTTCAAATCCCACTTGCCTGCAGGTTGATTAGAAGCAATAGTGACATCCTGCTTGATCGTGGCAAAGCAGAGCATCTCAACTTGAATGGACCATGACCCATCAGCGAGATCAGGAAAGGAATACGCGCCTTGTTCATTGGTGATCGCCGTCAGCTTCTGATTCCCATTCGTAGCGGTAACAGTAGCCCCGGGAACAGGCAGACTATTAAACGTGACCTGGCCGTGATATTCCGAGGCTGAAGCCGTGAGGCCGCAGAGCCACACGATGGCGAACAGGAGCAGTGTTTGAGCAGTGCGCCGCCAGGGCATCCGGTTTCTCCGAAAATAAAACTAGTTGCTGAAGATGATTCGACGGGGTCGATGACGATTACGTCAACTGGCCTTTCCTGAATCCAGTTTTGACCACAGCTTTTCCCGATGACTGCTAAATCAATTGACGTCCAATACGCCATTGCGCTCACGTAGGAACCACAATGCAGCGATCCGAAAAGTTCTGACTCAGGGGCAAGAGAAGAATACAGACTTCTTCAACGCCGGGCAAACAACACGATAGATGCGATGCCAGTAGCTCATGATTCACTCCGAAACCAGCCGTAGAAGCTACGTGTAAGTCCGACTACATCGCCAGGATCAACCTTCGTAAATCCAAAGAATCAGTTACTCTCTGCATACTGGATTGCCGTGAGAAGGTTACAGCATTCATCGATGACAATTGAGTACAGATGTTATTAACTCTGGTCGGATGTCAATGGCTTTATAAATAGAACTATTCTTCTTGACTTAGGAATCGACAAGTTATTACATCGCGGCTTCATCTAATTGCATTTTGCCAGCTTGGGCCACGTCCGCTGCGATGAAATGAAGTTCACATCGACAACTCGACAGCGACTCCGGGATCAGAAACCCAGAACAAGATCAACTCCATACAGCGAAAACGCCAGGCAAGCTGAGAATAATCAGACCTTAACTTCCCCTCCCCAGCTTCAGCCGGTAGATATATACCTGCCGGATGAGCAACACCGGCGAGATCTATCTGCATTGCGGGCCGTGCGATGCGGAGATGCCCTTTCCAATCGACCAAGCCCGGTATTCGCCGCCCGTACGCGGAAAACGGCCTTTTCCTGTGATGGTGGCCAGAGTTGCGGCGAGCATTAGAGGCTCAAAAATTCTCTTTTCCGAGCGAATCAAGCCCCAATGATCGCCAGGTAGGAATTGACACCATTAAATGAGCGTAAAAAATATCGTTTCCCAAAAACAAAAACTGGCTGTATAACGTCTACACAGCCGGTCAACTTGAAGGGACGTAATCGGGCCCGATTCGTTCTTGCTTTCCAACATCCGTTGGAGTACCGGCGAGCCATCTTCAGAATGGAGCCAGCATGACCTGTCCCACGCTCGTTCGGTTGAGAAGTATTTCCGTCTCCCTCTTCGCCTTTTTCATGCTGACTGCCTTGTCCTTTGGACCCTTGTCGTTCGGACAAGGATATTTCGGCACCGTCAGTGGACTCATCACCGATCCTTCCGGTGCGTTGATTCCAAACGCCAAAGTAACTCTTGTCGACCAGAACAAGGGTTTTCACTTCGATGGCAAGAGCGACGAAGGCGGCCGCTATCTCTTCCGCGCCGTGCCGCCAGGGGTGTATACCGTCTCCGCTGAGGCACCCGGTTTCAACAAAGAAGAAAGAACTAACATCCGCGTCAATATCAGCGAAAATCCCGCAGCCAACCTGCGATTGAAGATAGGTTCCACGCAATCGGTGGAGGTGAATGCAACCGATCAGCATCTCGACGTGGACGATGCGACGACAGGTGTAGTAGTGGGCCGGAATCTCATTAACAGCCTGCCGATGATCGACCGCTATGTGCTGGATCTCACAGCCTTGGCACCCGGCGTGACCACGGCAGACGATCAGTGCGGTACGAACTGTACCGGCACCAACTTCGTCTCCAACGGCAGCCGCAACGCAACCGCCGACGTGCTGCTGGATGGCGCGACGATCACCAACTTCGAGCCCAACGGCGGCGTGACGCAGGTGACGTATGTACCCTCATCGGAAGCTGTCGAAGAGCTGCGCGTAGAGCAGTCGAACTTCAGCGCGGAGTATGGCTTCTCCGGCGGTTCGGTAGTCAACATGGTCACCCGTTCGGGCACCAATCAGTTCCACGGCGAGGTTTACGACTTTGCCCGCAATACCATCACCGACGCCAACTTCTGGTTCAATGACGCATACGACATTCCATTGCCACCCGTCCACCGGCAGAACTTCGGCGGCGTCCTCGGCGGTCCGATCTGGCACAATAAGGCCTTCTTCTTCTTCGATTACGATGGCACGCGGCAGAGCAACGCTTCCAGCTATCAGGCAGGTGTGCCTTCCGACGCCGAGCGCAACAGTGGCGACTTCGGCTCGGTCTGTTCCAACGCAGGCGGCACCTTTGATTCGACGGGCAAATGCTCGGTGGCGTCAGGCCAGATCTGGGATCCGTACGTAGCCACCTATGTCTCCACCGACAACGGCGCCGGCCCGCTGCGCAGCAACTTCATCCCGTTCAACAACGTGGGCACTTACACCAGCCCCGGTAACGCCGTAGCGAATATACCCTCTGGTCCCGGCAACCTGATCGACCCTGTCGCGCAGAAGATGATGAAGCTCTTTCCCGAACCCCTGGCCAACGTGCAGGCGCAGAGCGGGACAATCTACCACAACTGGAACGGCTCGGGCGCAACCGCTAATCCTAACGATCAGTACGATATCAAGGTCGACTATCGCTTCAACGAGAAGAACCTGCTAAGCGGCAAGTATTCCGATCAGTGGACGAGCACGGTGGCCTACAACTGCTTCAAGAACTTCGCTGATCCCTGCGCTGGCGGCCCAAATAAGTCGACCTCACACCTCCTCTCGATCAACGACACCCATACCTTCAGCCCGACAATGCAGTTGACCACGATTTTCGGCTTCACCCGTGGCACCGAGCGCATCAGCGCCTACAACGGAGAGGGCGGCGTCACCGATCCGCTGGGCACGCTCGGCTTCCCGGAGTATCTCAACTCCAACGGCATCGTCGGCGTTCCGGCAATCTTCATCAACACCTATTACTCAGCCGGATACACCAGCATTGGCGGCGATCCCTACGGCAACTACAAGCAGGGCCAGGATACCGGGCAGGTCACGGTAACACTGGATAAGGTGCTCGGGCCGCATGACTTCAAGATCGGCTTTGAAGGCCGCCTGCACCAGATGAACTACATCCAGACCAATGCGCCGGAAGGCATCTTCAACTTCGACAACACCGGAACGGCGGGCTGCCCATATACCTTCGACGCATGCGGCGGCGACGCGATGGCCAGCTTCATGATGGGGCAAACCTCCCTCAACAACGTAGGCACTTACGAGATACAGGACGAGCCCGCGACCGAAGATCACCAGTTTGCCGTCTACGGGCAGGAGAACTGGAAATTCAACAGCAAGCTGACCGTGAACCTTGGCCTGCGCTATGACGTCTCCATCCCGCGCACCGACCGCCACAATCGGCAGAACTGGTTCGACCCGACGGCTACGTACAGCATCGGAACCATACCGGCGGTGGGCGGCGAGAGGTTTGCCAGCTCCAAAGAACGACACATGGTCAACACCGACTGGCGCGATATTCAGCCGCGCTTCGGCTTCGCATACCTGCTGTCGCCAAAACTGGTAGTACGCGGCGGCTACGGTATCTACTATTCGCAGTCCCGCGCCGGTGCAAGCGGCGTCACTCCGTACGGCTCGCAGGGCTTTAACCAGTCGACGAACATGATTCCGACATTCAACAACGATGGCGCCACCGCATACCTCCACCTGAACAACCCGTTCCCAAGTGGCCTGAACCAGCCTCCCGGCAACTCGCTCGGACTGCTGAACGATGTAGGCCTGGGTGCCACTGGTCCGCTGCGCAACATGGTAGCCACGCCCTATGAACAGAGCTGGAGCTTTGGCTTCGAGCAGCAGCTCCCTTCCAACATGAAGTTCGGCCTTTCGTACATCGGCAAAAAGGGAGTGCATCTCTACTTCTCAGGCGCCAACTACATCAACCATCTCGGGCCAGAGGTTGAGGGCTACTCGCCAGACCAGATCAGCAACCTCTTCAACTACGTCAACAACCCCTACTCAGGCCCCATTACAAACCCCAACAGTTGCCTTTCTTCTCCGACCGTGCCGCTGTTCCAACTGCAGGAGCCGTATCCGCAGTTCTCCTGCGGTGGCGTCTCTACCGAAGCATGGCCGATCGCGTGGTCGATCTATCACGCGATGCAAGCGGTCTTTGAGAAGAGCTACTCCAACGGATTGCAAATCCTGGCCACCTATACCTGGTCAAAATCGATGGACGACTCTTCGGTTCCGGACGACAACACGACCTGGCTTGGCAGCTTCACCAGCCTGCAGGATCCGAACAAGCCGTGGCTGGAAAAGAGCCTCTCCACCTTCGATATTCCGCAGGTCTTCCAGGTGAGCTACACCTATGAACTGCCGATCGGCCGTAAGAAGCTCCTAGGAGCCAATATGCCTCGGTGGACAGATGCGCTGATCGGCGGCTGGAAGACGAATGGAATCTGGCGCGTCAGTGATGGGCGCCCGCTCAACTTCGGCACCTACGACGGCACTTCGCTCCCAACTTACGGAGGACAGCGGCCAAACCGTGTGGCCAAGCCGCGGCGCACCTCCGGCAAGGACTCCGTATGGATCAACCAATACATCGCAAACCCCGATTCGATGGTACTGCCCGCACCGTACACACTCGGCAATGCTCCACGCGCCGATGGAGAAATCCGCACACCCGGCGCCTTCAACGTTTCCGCGAGTGTGAACAAGGTCTTCTCCCTCTCCACGATCCGCGAAGGCCTCTCGCTGGAATTGCGCCTCGAAGCGCAGAATGCATTTAACCATCCAGTCTTCGGAACCCCGGATCAATCAATCGATGATCCCGACTTCGGAGTCATCTCCTACACTCAAAACTCACCCCGACAAATGCAACTGGCAGCAAAGATCAACTTCTAACAGCACCACTTCTAACAATGCGCACAATCGCGAAACACCAAGAGGCCCGGAGCAATCCGGGCCTCTCGACTGTGAAGGACTCAAATCACCATGCAGCATTGAAAAATAAATAACCTGAAAATAAGACATCTGGATATACCCAGCATGAAGACACCAGGGTCTCAATGAAGATTCGGGGTGGCTGGAACGAGCCTTTTGCGACTTATACATTCAGCATGAACGGACCTAAGCACGACTAAACGGGAATGACCTTTCCTTCACTGTTTGGCGATAGGCATTATGTTGCCGAACAATAAGTCTACTGCGTGTGAAGGAACGAAAGCACCGCCCCAGTTCGCTTATCTAGTTGGATAATCACCTCACCACCCGTTTCACCCCCATGCAAATTGGGATACCCGATCACAGTTCAGACCTTTCCCTTGTGGCCCACTCTAAAAGGAAATTAGGATGTGAACTTGCCCTTTCCCCCTGATCGGAATTACCAACCGATTGCGGGTAGTACTGTCGGCATCTTCTTCAAGCGGATGTCTTTCCCTCCTGTTCTGGCCATATCATCTCGATTGAACAACGCTCCAGTCAATGTTGGCACAAGATGGTAGTGCGTGACGCCATTCGGTGTATCTGCCGCGAACCGGATTGTTTTTTTGTCCATTTCGATCTGCGAGAGCACGAGTGGCGTATTTACAGGCTCATCCCAGTAGCCTTCGTGGAAGGTAATCATCCCTTCAGTGCCCTTGCCTGTCGAGAAGAAACGGATGTCAACTCCAGTTAAGTCTCCTCCTTCGTTGGAATAGGCGGTGTTGGAGTATCGACTGGCTACAACCTGATGTTCAGGATTTGCACGCGCATTTTGAGGAGGAAGTTTAGTGGCAGCCACTTCACAGACATACTTCGAGCTGCCAGAGCGTGTATCTACAAGTTGAACCTCTCCAGCCAGTTCTTCGGATTTCAAGGTTCCTTTGAATCGATAGTTTTTGTCTCCTAACCCTGCCCATTGGACGAGCACCGCTCCGCCTTCCCCAAGTTCGAGTCTTGAAAACTTCTCCATACTAGCGACAACAAACACTCCTCCACTGTTGTGTGCTTTGTCGAAATAAAGAAGCCAAGCACTTGGACAGTACTTCACATCTTGCGAAGTTCCGAAAAAGAATTGCCCATGAATCGAATTTTGCTCTCCGGAACTGCCAGAAATCTGCCCAGAACAAACAGCGCACAGAAGACATGCCGCAGGGACGCAGAGGACCAGCATACCCACTAAAAGCCTAACCGTTTTTACTTTCATCTCCACAACTCCATGCATTACTGTTTTGCGTTCCAATAGCCTTCTGCACCTAAAATCATGCCCCACTGATGATGCAAAAAGTTTCTTCCATCAAAATGCGGGGGATCTTTGTGCGACTGAAAATCCCCTCCCCAAACGAATCCATGAGCCTTCATGACAGAGGTGATTGTCCCAAATTGCTGGCTGTGCGTCCCATTTAAGTCCACAGCGCCGCCCGCTTGATGCCAAGAGAACATCGCAGCAGGATTTGATCCTGAGCCGCCGTTTTGCATCCTAGTCTGATCTGAATCGGTTCGGAATCCGCTATTGATCTGCGGAACTATGCCATCTTGGTTGAGTTCCCCAAATGCAGCGTTCAAATGAGTTGCGGTCTCAGGGGAAAACACGGCATTCACATTTCCACTTTCAGTCGTATATTGCGCGAACGGCGATAGGGGAACCAAAAAATCGTAGGTAAAGTGGTCTGGTTTTATGGCCGCGTTTCCCGACGAGCTCTGCTGTTGGGCCGATGACTACTAACGAGTTTAGTGGGCATGAGCAGGCTGAGATGATGTCATATCGATGGTCATCACATGTTTGTAGTCTTGTTGAAACGACGCCAACGGGATCATCGTTCGGTATGCCCTCTTACCCCTCGTGTACAGAACCAGAACCGCGTCAGAGTTTAAAAACTTGTTCAGCAGATCGACCCGCTTCTTCGTGGAAGGCTCCACTTCCAAGCCCGCCGGGATACGGGCCATGCAACCCAGCCTCCCGCAACTCGTAAAAGGGACTTTGATCGCACCCGTATCGTCAAGCGCCATTTTCCACGAGTTTCCGTCTCTCGTCGCCTTCGCAAACGCAACGAAAATTCCTTGCCCTTGGGTCGCTCGTGGGTCTACATAAAATGCGATGTACTCTGGCTGCCGAGTGTTCCGCGCCAGCGCAACGTTCACCCCGACATACTCGCGGAAATCCTTCGGGTTCGCAGGGCTACCTGAGTCCCCGCGCAATACTTCCGTCTGCATTAGGCACCCGCGTGGTGCGCAATCGGTCTTCCAGTTCACTTGGAGGTCATCCGAGCCGTTATGCCCCAGATTACTCTGAGAAAATGACAGTCCGCGGAAGAGGACTAGTACCACCAACATTCTGCAAAAAGACACTGGCATCAGATCATTTCTTCAGTTCAAAATAGTCATTCGCGACTTCGACTACAGCATGGTTCTTGCTGATAAGCAGATCTGTCCCGGGGTCAGCAAATTCTCCGCATGCCTTGGTTGAATGCAGCTTGTTAATGCTGATTTCTACGAGAGGGTCATCGCCGAACCCAATTAGGTTTGGAGTGAACCTGTACTTTGCGAGGAAATCACTGCTCGTGAGATGGTCGACTTCGACCGACTTGATCGGAACGTCTTTCCCACAAACGGTGATTTGACTTGGCGACACTTTGATAACCAGGCCAATAATTGCCCCCTCTTGCTTTGCGTCGAGTCCGACTGGTTGGCCGGCATCGTAGGGCTTCCCCACAGTCCATTTGCCAATGGCACTGGAGGGGAGCCAACCTTCAACCAACAACGCAAATGCGATAATTCCGAGTCCGAGCATTCTAATCATGCATTCCCTCCTCAATGGCTGCTGTCGTAAACACCATTGGCGTATATGTTGTATTCGCTTCGCCGACGCGCCATTAAGCTTGGCACTTCTACCAGCTTTCCACCCACGTGTGCATGACCATATGCTGTGAAGTTGCCTTCAGTTACAGCAGTGCCAGAGGCGACATTTGAGAACAGCGTGGAATCACCGTAGTGCGATACGTTGAATGCAAAAGAAACAAGTCCATCGAACTGCTGCTGGCTAAGAGAAGCACCAAGGCCATTCACGGATTTCTCGAATCCAGCGAGATCGCTTTTCAAAAGAACCTCACCCTGCTCCGTCGTAATGCCGTCCTTAAAGTCCGCGCACTTGCCGCAATTATGTCCCCAACCGATGGTTCCATTGCCGAAGCCATCATCCTTCGCGTAGGTGAGTCCCGTCTTTCTATCAACTGTCCCATTCCAGCCTTCCCAACCTTCGATGAAAGCTACTCCGGCTGCGCTTGTCTGTTGGGCCTGGTTTTATTAGTTGCCAAAGAGTTCGTATACCGTCAATCGCTCCTTATCCCCGCTCAGGATAAAGAGTCTGTAGTCGTAGGGGCCGCGCCCTTTGTCGTCGAGGTAATACCAGCAACTTGGACAATCGTTTACATACGGGTTTGCGAGTTTCCGCACGAGCACAGCCTTACTGAATCCCTGCCGAAACGGATATTTCTGTAGGAGCTTAGTGCCGTCGTTTTCACTAATCCGCAGACTGGCATACCAGTCATAGGCGGAATGCTCTTTCCCTGAAATCGTATATGTGTCGATTCCCGTGTAGGCTCGTATGCTGCGGTCGACGAATGTCGCATGCGCCCACTGCAGGTAAAGCCACGTCGCCACGAATGCGACCACGAGAACGCCCAGGATACCGTAAAGCGCTTTCTTCATGATCAGTTCCTCGGAATCGTGTTTGGCGGTGGCGTTGTTCCATACAGAACCCAAAAGGGCTTTCCGGGCAAATGCGCTGCTGTATCCACCAAGATCTCACCCGTCTTTGATCGAGCTCCGGCTTATCTCGATGCTGTAGCCCTCCTTGGTTCGGATAGACTCTAGTGTTCCCATTATAGTTGCGAAGCGCATCGGACATACTTCGGAACCCAACATCGTTTCCAGCACCGTCGTGGATCGTTGCCTTATTCAACAACCACTTCAGAGATGCGGCGGCGCTTATAGCTGGTGTCATCGTCTGGCCTTGCTCAAGACCCGTCATCGCTCCCTTCTGCGCAGACCAGTCTCCAGCAACGTTTACCTGAAGTGGGTCCGTAGCAAAAGCGGCAGGCGAGCCTCCGGATTCAATCATTGCTTGGGCCTTCAACTGTTTCGGTGTTACATAGAGCGGCGACCCAGGAGCTATGGTGTTGTCTTGGTCGAATTGATTAGCTGCATCGCTAAAAACTTGGTCATTAGCAGCGCGCCAAGAGTTCGTACCAGTTTCCGGATACCCCACAATGGGACCAATTCCATTCTGTTGGGCCGACTAATGGCTCAAAAACCACTCAATGACACGGAAAGGGTAATCGAGATGGTGCTGTAATCCCCGGATCAATACAAGCCGCTTTCTCCAACTCAGCGCGAATTTCTGGCGGCATTTCAGCGGGACTAAATTGCACGGCATACCCACCGTTATCCTGCGAGACTAAATGTTCAACATACAGATGCTTTGTTTTTCCAGAGAAAATCGCAATTCCAATCCTTCCGTCCGTGCATTGGTGCGGCACACAACCACGCATAATGACTTCGTAGTCCACACCCTGCGATGAACTTCTGATCCAGTCAGGTGCCTTGACAGCAAAAAAGGGATCGTGCAGGGTATTCGAGTCCCATATGATCTGGTGCGTTAATCCGTCTCTCTCGATTACCGCTCTCCAGTCACCTTTAAGGCCACGACCAATAATAAGCTCCTCTGCCGATGTCCCTGCCGATAGCGTCTCACGCTTAGAAACGCTCGAAAACAGAGTTTTCGCAGGGGCAGTTGCCTGACCATTGCACATCTGGCTGGTGAACGACGCAAGCCAGAAGCATAAAGGCATGAGTGCGATGATGAAGCGACATGGTTTCATGGAACATACCTCTCTACTGAGTTGATGTAGTGACCCAATGTCTCTCCGCCGTATGAAAGTTTGCGCATTGCGTCATACCCACCTTTTGAATTTATCGCTCCATTTACTCCCTTACGGGAACCGCGATAATACCCAATAGCGATTTCGAGGGAGTGTTCAGGATGGGATTTCGGCACAGGACCGTTTTTCAGATCACCGAGATAATGAGCTGCCGTAGTCACCTGATTGGTGATCGCAGACGCACTCGTACCGGTGGCATCACCGTTACTCAATCCGTATTGCGATCGAACTCCATCCGTCAAACCAAACAAGCCGTTCGCCGTACTAGTAGAAGATTGTGCTGCGGGATTGAACGTTAACTCTTGCCCAGCCATCCCCACTAAAACATTCGGATCAACTCCATTTTGATTTCCAGCACCGATTGCTGCCGCTTCAAAGGCTATGGCCTGAGGGCCACTCAAATTTGAATTCAGAATCGTTTGCTCGGCGGCGGGTGACAGTCCCTGCTGTTGGGCCGACTACTGAGTTCGATTTCCGCAGCTCTCATTTGAGAGCTTGTCTTCAGATTGAAAGCGGAACGCTCGGTTTTGAGTCGCACCAAAAATTTCTGACCCATAAGATGTCAATGCCACGATCTTCTTTGCTCGTAGTATTGGAAACCACGTCTCTCCGCTATCCTTGGTTTCCATCAAGACATCTTCATCATTAGTAGTCGATGGTGCTATGCCAAACCCCGTGCATTGACCTGTAAATGTGAGTTGGCCAATCGCGCTGGGCGGTCGCGCGACAGGCTTCAGTGATTCACCACCGATCTGCCCACTGAGCAGCCTCCCATTCTTCAAGCTGACATATACACGGTCAGCAACAATGGCACCTGAGATAGGGTATGCGTCTTCCTCTCCATCTGGAGTATCCATCTTCATTAGCTTCCACGACTTCCCAGAATCTGTCGAAGCATAGACAGAATACGGACCCCAGGCAAGTTCGTCGCTACCAATTGCCTTGACACTATCGAGGTAGCCGACAGCTTTTTCCAAGCCCATCGCCTGCCAGGTCTTTCCATAATCGCTACTGACAGAAATCATCGGAGTTATCATTCGCGCTTCGGCAGTGGTTGGATCGCGTGCGTACTGCGGCAACTCTGCCAGCTCTTGCTTGGTCGTTGCGACGCTCCTTCCGCCAACCAAAAACATCTGCTGAAGGGTTTCCGACGAAGCAGTAGATAAATAACTAACGTTTTCCTCTTGCAACGGGATCACTCTCGTTGCTGCACCAGGAGCATTGTTCACAAGGAGTGAATCCGAAGATAGACGCAAGGAATGCAGTAAAGGTGTCAGCCACGCCGACGACACATCGACAGATGATGCTTTCTTCAACTGGCTCCAAGAGCGGCCCCCGTCAGTAGAGGTCAAGGTCACTTGCTCCTTGATAATTGCACCTCGATTTCCGTCGATTCTCATGGCCTTTGTCGAATAAAGTTCATCGACAGGGAGGTTCCCAAGCCATTGGAAACCCACCGGCCGAGTGATCGCCGGTGTCGCCTGAGAAAACACTGCCATACATCCGACAAGCGTTAGCAAATAGCAAACGAGCAAACTTTTCTTTTTCATCTTTTACCTTTTCACGGTATGAAATCCGTCCCGACAACTCGAAGAGCATCGCCGCGGCTTCGAACGAAGCCCTGATTAACTGCTCGCCATTGGGAGTAGGGCGAAGGAGTTGCATTCTTAACGGCACCGATATCTCTTTGCAATTGAATGGCAAGCGCGCTTCCCGGCTTCGCCTTTGCCGCTAGAGTTGTTAGATGTTTGCCTGCAGGCAGGCCGCGATAGGTCTTGGCATTTCCAACGTGACCTAAATTGAGCATTGTGCCGGCCATGAGGTTAGCTTCTTTATCCAGAGTCGCATCTGTGATTACTGCTCCCCCGGGTGGGCCTACCTTACGTCCTGATTCATCGTCTGCATACTGGTTAGTTCCAACGGAGGCTTCGCCAGTCTGCTCACCCATCAAAGTTTGTACCATCGTCAGTTGTTGGCCTGTAGGCAAAGCCGTGGAATTATTTTGTTGGGCCAACGCTACCGGCATCCGCATCATAAGTGTAAGCAGCCCACCAGCCTACTTGGGACGGTCAGACACCGTGATCGTGCAGTCAGTGGCGATAGTGTACATGTAGTGCTGCGTGACCACGATCTCCGGCACATGCGGCAGCCGCGTCAGAACCAGGAACACGTCCGTGTCCTCAGGAAGGTCACTCAGCACATGCGTGTGGTAACCGGTTTCCACTTTCACCTTCGGGTCTGCGGAGACGGACTCGATGATGCTTTTGTGCATCTGGCGCTTTTCTGTGATCTTGGTTCCATCCGGCGAGATGCGGTAGCGCACATCGGCTCCCAGCGGATAGACCCCCTCTTTAACCTGGGCCGGATAAAGGTACACGTACAGGCTTCCGCCATCTGCCGGGAGCACGGCGACGTTATAGGGGCGATCCGCTCCATGAAAATCCCGCATAGCCATTTCGATCCCCCTGGCTGCTGCGAGATTCCAGCCTGTATCCTCCCGCGCCGGGTCGAAGCTCTTGACCGTGTATTGGCCGCCCGATTGGATCGCCTCGGAGACCACCAAGAACTTATCCTCGGTCACACTCAACCGTCCGAAGTCCACCACCCAACCCGTCTCGGTCTTGTGGGCGATATAACGATTGGAAGACCCCTCTTTTGGATGGGTAGCCAAGACTGCATCCGTGGCCTGCCAGGCTGCGGCATCATATCCCGCGAGGAGTCGACCCCGCTCAGTGATCGCCGTCAGTTCCGCAGCGGACGGTCTGCTTGCTGCTCCCGCGCCTGCGACGAACAAGAGCAATACGGCTAAAAAGGCGACCGGGACGAGCCCTTTGCGATTCATGCGCACAACGTGAATAGACCGGAGCATGGTTACTTTGGAACGACCTTTCCTTCGCTGTTCGGCGATGGGTATTGTGCTGCCGAGCAAAACCTATTGTGTATGAAGGAACGAGAGCACCGCTCCGGTCCGCTTATCGAGTTGGATAATCAGCTCACCGCCCGTTTCACCGCCATACAAATGAGGATCGCCGATCACCGTCCAGACATTTCCCTTGAGGCCCGCTCTAAGAGGGAGTTCGGATGTGACCTTGTCCCTTCCCCAGATCGGTATTGCAACAGCTAACGCGATTGACTTTGCAGTCTCCGCGTCCGGGATGACACCGGCTGCTGGAAGGACGGTCTTATGGCTTTCAGCTAGCCGACGGTCGTATTCGATCATGTCGCTGTCGTTGACTACTGATTGAGCGATGCCACTCCCCAACAGAACTGCACCCATAAGGCACGCAACCAAAGTATTTCTGCGCATGACTCTCTCCTCTTCCCGATGCCGTAGGCAGCACGCCCTTTGATCGGAGCGATACGGAGACCAGAGGACGGCCTGAACCAACGATCTCTACTTGGAACTTTCGAGCGAGAAGTCCCTTGCCAAGATATTGATTGTGCCGCCCGGAGGGCACATGCTCACACTAAAGTGCAGGTGCTCCTCGAACCCCCGACCGCCCAAAATCACATCGAACGGACTCGGTTCCGAGACGGCATTTTTCCAGTCTGACGACTCGTAGCATTCTGCACCTGAGATGTCATCGGCGCACATGGACTTAGCCGCTAAGTACACGTCGGATGCAAAATAAACACACTCCTTGAAGACGATGTCTGTTGGTGTTAGAGAACCGCCTGCGCCTAGCAGCTCTAGCGAGAGCCTTACCCGGTCCTCTCCTTCATGCTTGTAAAGGCAGAAGCCCACCAACTTGGAGTCGTGCCACGAAATCGAATTGAATTTTTGTACGGTTAAGTTTTCCATCTGAACACTCATTTCATTGCCTCACGGTACTGGGATAAGGTTTCTAGGCGGGAAGAGGATTCTCGACGCTTCGCTCACAATCCAGTAGATGATTACACCAGCCGTAGCTCCTCCGGCGGCGCGCTTCATATTGGCCTGTTCTTCAGGTGTAAGTGGACGGGCGGGCTGACGGGGCGGTTTCTTGCCCCAATCCCAATCATGCACGTGAGGATCACCTGCCCCATGATCGTGGCCCTTATCAATATCCTTTACTGCCTTCCCATCCGGGCCAGAAGTGCGAGTAGTGCTGCCACCCTTCCCGTCAGGAATAACCACAGTCGAATCTGGTGGCAGCCCTTGTGCAGGAGTTCTGCCTGGTGGCGGAGGCGTATTGTTCTGGGCTAGCAAAGTGTTATCAGGCGTTTGCGTAGCACTCTGTTGTTGGGCCCCTTGTGCAGCGCTAGCAGTGGAAGCAGCAACCATTCCATCATATGCTTCTTCAGCCGCTCTTTCGTCGTCCTTCGTTCCCATGTTTGGATTGTGTTCTCCCGGAGTTAACTCGGCGGCAGGCAGTGAATCACTATCGGCAGTCAGTGTCATGCCGACCCAGTTATTCTCCGTGTTTGCCGAAGCGGCGTGTCCGTCGGCATCGACGCGGTTGAGCGGTCCATTTTCTACATAGCTGTAGAGATTGAGTGTCTGCGGATCGCCGAAGCTGGCATAGGGAACAGCCGTGGCGCTGCCTGCCCAATCCGGAGTCATAAAGCGGCCTAGATTGCTGGCATAATACCGCGCTCCAAAGTCATCCAGACCGCTCTCCGGGTCACGCTCCTTGCCGGTGAACTTGTAGTTGTTGGCCGTGTCGTTCTGTGCGATGACACGCTCCCCGCCGTAGGGAAAATAGAGAGAATCATTCAACACGTTGCCTAATGAATCTGTGACCAGAGCCGTTGTGCCAAGGTTATCTTCCACATAATATTTCGGCGTCGTCGCTCCAGGATCGATTCGCGCAATCCGCTGACCATTGAAGAAGATATAGCGCGTCGGATTGTTGCCTGTAGCGTCCGTTTCTGTCAGAGCTGTTGAATACGCATGGATTTTTCTAGTTACATACGACGGCGAGCTACCTCATCGATGAAAACATCAACCTGACGCGCAACTACGCCAAGAATGGTGCGAGGCAGATAGTCTTCGCGTTCCCACTTATCTCTCACTAATTTGGATTGGTACATGATATTGCGGATACGCTCGCAATTCTTACCTGTCCAGAATGCCAGATGTTGAGCGATAGCACTGTCCGCGGCACTCGCGTCATATCCTCTCGCGGGATCTGGATACGCGAGTGCGAGAGCTTTTGCGTCAGCCAGAAATAAATCTGCAAAGCTCGCCTTATGACTAACGGAATTTGAACGCTATCGAACAATATAAAACGAATATATGGTGGGCAGTGAGGGACTCGAACCCCCGACATCCTGCTTGTAAGGCAGGCGCTCTAACCAACTGAGCTAACCGCCCGCATTCGCGGTAACGTGGCAATGAATTGCCGCCTTTGCAATCATACCAGCGATTCGCCTCAGCCCCAAACTGCGACGCCCAATATCCAGCAACATCCTGCAACAACGTTCAAACGACACCCCAGGACGCCAGGATTGATACACTCAACCGAGTGAAACGACTCATCGTGAACGCCGATGACTTTGGCCTGACCGCAGGCGTCAATCGAGCCATCGTCGAACTCCATCGCCAGCTCGCCCTCACCTCGGCCACCCTCATGGCTGTCGCCCAGGCAACCCGCCAGGCTGCAGACATCGCGCACCAAACCCCAAGCCTCGGCGTAGGCTGCCACGTCGTCCTCGTCGATGGCGAACCAGTCCTGCCCCCAGCGCAACTGCCCACACTTGTGGATCAGGCCACCGGCCGCTTCCGTCCAACGCTCGGCAAGTTTGTGCAGGATCTCTTCCTCAATCGCATCCGCCCCAGCGAAATCGAAGCCGAAGCCTCCGCCCAGATAGCAAGACTCCGCAGCCTCGGCCTCTCTCTCACCCATGTCGATACCCACAAACACACCCACATGTTTCCCCGCGTGCTCGCCCCTCTGCTCCGTGCCGCAGGCAATCAAGGCATCCATGCCATCCGCAATCCCTTTGAAGCCAGTTGGAGCCTCGCAGCCACCCCCGGCGCGCCTTTCCTCCGCCGCACCCAGGTCCACATCCTCAACCGCTTCCAGCCCACATTTCGCAAGCTCGTCGCTCAAGCTCAGCTCGCCACGACCGACGGAGCAGTCGGCGTGCTCGCCACCGGAACCCTCGACGCCAGGACTCTTCATTCCCTGCTCCAGGCGCTTCCCAATGGCACATGGGAGTTAGTCACCCACCCCGGCTACAACGACGCCGACCTGGCCAACGCCCGCACCCGTCTCCTCTCCGCCCGCGAAACAGAACGCGAAGCCCTGCAATCCCTATCCGCCAACGCTGAGCTTCAGCTCATTCATTTCGGCCAGCTCCACTCCGAGCTGAACTCTCACCTGAACTCGTCGATCAGTTAATGTCGTTAATCCCGTTAATTTTCTATAATTTCCAGCATCTTACCAACCACCGCCAGCGTCCAATTTAGAGGCTTATGCGCATCGGAATCACTTGTTACCCTACATACGGCGGCAGTGGCGTAGTAGCCACCGAGCTAGGCATTGAACTCGCAGCCCTCGGCCACGAAGTTCATTTCATCAGCTACTCGCAACCATTCCGCCTGACCGGTCGCGAAACCGGCATCTTTTATCACGAAGTCCCAGTCTCCAACTATCCGCTCTTTGAATTCCCGCCCTACGACCTGGCGCTTGCCTCGCGCATGGCCGAGGTCGCCGAGTACTACCACCTCGATCTGCTTCATGTTCACTACGCCATCCCGCATTCCGTCAGTGCCCTGCTAGCCCGTCAGATGCTCGTCGAACGCGGCAAACATCTGCCCTTCGTCACCACCCTCCACGGTACCGACATCACCCTCGTAGGCATGGATCACTCCTACCTGCCCATCACCCGCTACTCCATCCAGCAAAGCGACGGCGTCACCAGCATCTCTCAGGACCTCAAAGAAAAAACCATCGCCAACCTCGGCATCACCCGGCCCATCGAAGTCGTCCACAACTTCGTAAACTGCGATGTCTACAAGCCCTATCCGGATGAATCTTCCCGCGCCCAGGCTCGCGCAAAATTCGCCGCTCCAGACGAATTCCTCTTCATGCATCTCTCCAACTTCCGCCCCGTAAAGCGCGTAGCCGATGTAGTCCAGATCTTTGCCCGCGTCGCCAAACAACTTCCGGCGCGACTCGCCCTCGTAGGCGACGGCCCCGATCGCTCCACCGCCGAATGGCTTGCCCATTCCCTCGGCATCCACGACCGCATCCACTTCCTCGGCAAGCAAGACCGCGTCCACGAACTTCTGCCCCTGGCCGATCTCATGCTCATGCCCAGCGAGATGGAGTCCTTCGGCCTGGCCGCACTCGAAGCGATGGCCTGCCAGACCCCAGCCATCGCCACCCGCGTAGGCGGCGTACCAGAACTCATCGACGACGGCGTGAACGGCCTGCTCTTTCCCGTAGGCGACGTAGAAGCCATGGCCGAAGCCTCCATCGCCCTGCTCAACGATTCCGAACGCCATCAAACCATGCGCAACGCAGCCCGCAAAACCGCGCAGGATCGCTTCTGCTCCACCCGAATCCTGCCCCGCTACGTAGCCTTCTACGAATCCCTGCTAAACAACAAACCACCATCCTAAACAAAAATCTCTAATCCAATCCCCGCAAAAAACCCACACTTGCCTTTGCCCTTGCTGTTGCCTTTGCTGTCGCACTTGCCCTTGCTGTTGCACTTGCCGTTCTGTCTGTCATTCCCGAAGGGAATCTGCTTCTGCCGTTGCAGTTGCTGGTGTCCTTGCCGTTGTAGTTGCCCTTGCAGTTCTATCTGTCATTCCCGAAGCTAATCCCCTTCGCCCTACCGCCCCATCTCCGGCAAATCAGACGGAATCTCAATCGAAACCAGCGTTCCCCGCCCCGGTCGCGAAACCACAGTAAACCGCGCCCGGTTTCCATACAACACTTCCAGCCGCTCGCGCACATTCTTCATGCCGATGCCCGCGCCCCCGCGTGCCAGCGCCGATGGCGGCTTCAGCACAATACCCACTCCATCGTCTTCCACTTCCACCACCATGCTGTCGCCCTGCATCCGGCTCCGCAGCGTAATCGTGCCGCCTTGAATGCGCGGTTCCAGTCCATGCTTGATGCTGTTCTCAATCAGCGGCTGTAGCAGAATACTCGGCACCAATACGTCCAGCGTCTTCGGATCAAGCTCCTTCACCACCTTCAGCTTCTCCGACCCAAACCGCACCACCTCAATATCCAGATAATCGTCCGTAAAACTCAACTCATCCCGCAGCGGAACATATGTATCGTGATCCTTCAGCAGCGCCCGCAGCAGATTCGCCAGCTTGATGATCATCTCTCGCGCCAGGTCTGGCCGAAAGCGCACCAGCGACCCAATCGAATTCAGCGTATTGAACAAAAAATGCGGATTGATCTGCCGTTGCAACGCATCCAGCCGCGCCTCCAAAACCAGCCGCTTCTGCTCCTCCAGCTTCAACTCGATCCGCAGCGCATTCCACATCTTCAGGCTGATCGCCACCACCATCGGAGCGCATAACCACACCAGCACCTGCAACCACAACGCATCAGCATCCAATGCAAACAGCCGATGCGGATACCGGCTCGAAAGCCAGTCATGCGCCACCTCCATACCGGCAATCAACATCAGCAGCAAAATCTGCCGGTCAAACTTCGGCTTGCGCAGATTCCTCCGCACCCACCGGTACACGCTCAAATCGACAAACGGAGTAAACGACCAGATCTCTTCCTTCTCAACCCACGCTCCAAACAACCCGGAGACCAGCCCCACCGCGCACAGAAACGGCGGCGCCAGGTACTCTCCGCGAATCGTCGCTGGAAACGCCAGCACCAGCCCGCTCAGCATTCCCCACGCTGGCCCCACCAGCAGCCCAAGCAGCGTCACCGTCTCAAACGAAAGATCTGCCGCGAGAAAATTCCTCACCGTCAGCCGCACCCACACGCCCAGCGTCAGCGGCACCAGCAAAAACGCCATCAGCGCCATTGTCTGCCGGTTCTGTCGATGATCCGCAAACAACAGCCGCTGAAATGTCCGCGACCGCGCCAACGCACTCGAAACCGAAGCAGCCACCCCCAGCTTCACCAGCAACGTAATCAGAATGAGCTTTTGATCAATCACCCATCCACTCTATCGCTTACCAGCCCCCAAGATCCCGCCTCTTTCAAAAGGACATAGCCTTCAGCACCCCCTGACTCCTTCCTCGTAGGAGACGAATCGTTCTCCACCCCTGGCACATCCAATTGAAAGTAGGTAATTTCTCGTAAAATGGTGCATATGCAGTTTGAAAATGTAAATAAAGTAGCTGAAGCAGACCTCCCCACCCGCTGGGGTCAATTCCGTATTTATGGCTTCGAAGGCCATTTGTCTGAGCCACGCCCCTGCTACGACAAATCCACATCCGATAACAAAGTTGAGGGCCTCGTCGCCCTCGTCATGGGCGATGTACACTCCGCTCCCCCTCTGGTTCGCATCCACTCACAATGCCTCACCGGAGACGTCTTCCACTCCCTGCGCTGTGACTGCCGTATGCAGTTGGAGTTAGCGATGGGCAAAATTCGTGACGCAGGCTCCGGCATCCTCCTTTACGAGCAGCAGGAGGGCCGCGGCATCGGCCTGATGGCCAAGCTCAAGGCCTATCAACTCCAGGATCACGGACGCGATACCGTCGAAGCCAACGAAGAACTTGGCTACGCCGCCGACTGCCGAGGCTTCGAACTGCCCGCCGAAGTCCTCAAGCTTCTCAACGTCCCAGCCGTGCGCCTCATCACCAACAACCCGGAAAAAGTAGCAGCATTGGAAGCCGGCGGCATCATCGTAGTCGAGCGCATCTCCGCCGAAGTAGTTCCCGAAGAGACCTTTGAAAAATACATGAAGACGAAGCACCAGAAGATGGGCCACATCGTCGACACGGCACAGGAATCCATAGTCTAAAAATTAACAAGCAAAATGAACGCACCAAAATAAATGAGCAAGACCAATCGGCAATCAACCCAGGGAGAAGCAACTCTCCCTGAATTGATTGCCGATTTTAGCTGATTGCCGAGTTTGATTATTTAGATTGATTGCCGACTTGGCACCGCTCCCGCGCAGCGCCGTTCAGGCCTTCTTACCCGCCTCAAACACATCCACAAACTCACGATACCTACGCGCTATCTCAGCAACCGCCTCATCCCGTGAATTCTTCCCCGCCCGCCAATTCACCAGCGGATCCCAGAAGTCCGTGCGGCCCACGGCGAAGCCAATAAATCCATCCACACCAGACGCCGTATTCAGCCACTCATGCACCTTCGCATCATCTTCACCGCGACCCAGAATGATGCAGCTGACATTGTCCCTGCCGCCCTGTCGCGCCGTGGCCACAATCTTCTCGCAATCCTCGCGACGATCCAGCCCCTCGATCTTCCACACATCCGGCTCGACACCAGCCGCCTGCAACTCTTCCAGCGCCTTCACCATCAGTTCAGGACGAAGCTCCAGGTCATAAGCCGTCTTGTCACCCAGAAAATGATCCAACTGCTCCTGCTCCGCCGGCACCAGCAACTCAAACATAAACAGAGCCTGCCCCGCACCCTGCAGATAATCCGACAGCCGCTTCAACCGCGCCGCCTGCTCACGATTCAGCGTCGCGTCGCCTCCAGGGTTGTAGCGCACCAGCACCTTGCTGAAGGTTGGCTTGAACTCTTCAATGTGCTTTGCAAAATCATCGCCGTACTGAAAATCAAACTCTTCCTGTCCACTCTTCTCTGCCGCCATCGCAAAATGAAATCCCTGCGCCTTGGCATCCCGCAGTATCGCCGCACCAAACTGTTCATCCACCAGGATGGACGACTTTTCCTTCTCCACCCCATCGGCAATCGCCTTCTGAAAGCCGTCATAAATAACCTGCTTGGCTTTGGCAATCTCCGCCGTCTGCTCCGTCGAAAGCTCACCCTTCCAGCCAAACATCTTCGTCTGAAAAGAACCACGATGATCAAAAGGAAGAATGTACAAGGGCTTCGTAAATCCGCGAGGCGTCATGATGTCTCCTGTGTGTTGCGTAAAAAGCTGCTGTTTGGAAAATACAGGTTGGCGTTCAACTCCAGATCAAAAATGCGCAATCCGGTAAAAATAATGGCTACCGCGGCTGAATACATTAGAGCGCATGTCGGAACAAATCGATGTCTAAATCTAAATATCTTCCCAATCGCGCAGCGCCACCAGCACTTTCGCCGTAGTCACCACCTGCCCCACATGCCGCATCGTATGATCCGCCACATGAATCAGTGCCCCGCCAATACTCGTAGGCAACTGCTTTCGCCCAACCCCGCGCAAAGTATCCAAATCCGCAGTAGCCAGCACCCGCACCCGCTCCGCCGCATTGCTCAAGGAAGCGTCAACCGCAGCCATAAGTTGCGCCAAAGTCTCCTCCCCACTTAGCTCATTCCCGTTTAGCTCAGATTTAAGCAGTCCCAACTGCTCCGCAGAAAGCTGCTTCCCCTCCGCATAGCAAAGAATCCGGTCCACACTTCCAGCAATATGTCGCAGATGAAAAGTCACCGAAGGCAACCCTAACGGACGCGCATTCACCTCAACATCCGTAAGCCCTGCAGTCCACTTCGTAAGATCCTCAAGCGCCAGTTCCAAAGCATGAAGCACAGCCCGTCCCGCCGCCGGAACATCCCCATGCGTCCCCCGCATCCACGGCTCGATATATGGCGAACTAACATCCTGAGTATTCATAGAAGCCCGTCCAGAAAACCCGTCCAGCTCTCCCAACTCAAACAAAATCGCGGTCCTCAGCAACCGCACTTCCCTCAGACATACCTTCGTCGGTGACATGTCTTTGTCGGCGATGCGAAAAGCAAAAGGACCAGCTTTTGCCTTTCTGTCCGTCATTCCCGCAGGGAATCTGTTTCTTCCACCAACCTCAACAACTGCGAGTGCCTCATCGCGCCGTTCAGGTGAGATAACTCATCTGAGATAACAATCCCGCTGCCTGAATCCTTCAATTCAAACCCAAACCTAAACCGTGCTCTTAACCCGCACCACGGTAATCTTGCTGAACCCCTCATCAAACGCCGGAGGCTTCAATCGCTCTGCCATCTTCTGCATCACATCATCGCTCACCGGCCGATCCCGCTTGCTATTCCGCTCCAGGCAAACCTCCAGCGGAACATCAAAGAAAACCGCCTGCACCTCGTACCCAAAGCTCGCCGCCATCTTGATCCACTGCCTGCGCTCATGCGGAGAAAGATTCGTAGCATCCACATAATTCCACGGCATCCGCGCAATCAACCGCGCCCGCAGCAGCGATCGCAAAGTTGAAAAGACCAGCCCCTGGTAACGCTGCTCCGTAATGTCATCAAACAGGATCGTCCGCAGCAAATCACTCGATAGCGGAGTCACTCCACGGCGCTTGAACCAGGTAGTCTTGCCTGAACCCGGCAGCCCAATCGTCAGCACCACAAATCCCTTGGGATCCTGCACCGTCCGCCCTGCCGCCTCATTCTCCGCAGGAGGCAGCGACGGCATATCCGGCTGCGTCTCCATCTCCAACCGACCCGAATTAGCCGCCTCATCGCTGTAACGCGGCGCAGCCGGCGCCTGTCTCTGTGGTCGCGAACCATGCCTTTGCTCTCGCCCACCGCTCTGCCTCAGATCCGGCTTCACATCCTGCTTCGGCGCAACTGGCAAAGGTGGCGGCAATGGCGCACTCCTCTGCGTTGGCGAATCCTCCGGGTAGGTAGGCACCAGCGGACGCGGCTGGTTCACAGGCAACTCATGACCGATCTTGCCGGTCGACTCTGTATTGTTAGGCTCTCGCTTGGAACGTCTTCTCATATCTTGCTTCTCAAATCACGGGCGGCCGTTAGCCTTGTGCCCGATTATCAGATAACCCGATTATCACACGCAGCACTGCACACCAATTCGTGCATTTTCCATCGGAACCAACTATCGCAATCACCCGGGAACCCACCCCGCCCAATCGCGAAATAAATCCCGCTCCCTGTTGCTGATAAGCCAATTTTGAAGAACACAGTCTTCCGCCCGTACATAAGCCCAGCAATAGCAATAAGCCCTTAGCTCCGAAGGCAGCATCCGCCAAACTCGCCTCAACTTTTTCGCTGAGTCGTTTTGAACACATTGACAACAGTGATAATCTGATGAGTTTGGTGGAAGGTCACGTCCCAAAACGAAATGTAAAGGACATCCCTCGGTCAAACGTATCCCGATTTGAATGCACCACGACACCTAAAGCATCCTAAGGAGACAGCAAACATGGCAGTCAAGGTTGGAATCAACGGCTTCGGCCGCATCGGCCGTAACGTTTTCCGCGCAGCTCTGGGCAATCCCGAAATCGAGTTCGTCGCCGTCAATGACCTCACCAGCCCCGCGATCCTCGCGCATCTTCTCAAGCACGATTCCATCCTCGGCAACCTCAAGAATGAGATCTCCGCAGGCGAAGATTCCATCACCGTAGATGGCAAGACCTTCAAGGTATTCGCCGAGCGCGATCCAGCCAAGCTCGACTGGGCCTCAACCGGCGCAGAAATCATCGTCGAGTCCACCGGCCACTTCACTGACGCCACCAAGGCCAAGGCTCACCTCGGAGCAACAGTTAAGAAAGTGATCATCTCCGCTCCCGCCACCAACGAAGACATCACCGTCGTCCTCGGCGTGAACGACAGCAAGTATGACGCGTCCAAGCACAACGTCATCTCCAACGCGAGCTGCACCACCAACTGCCTCGCACCGGTAGTCAAAGTCCTTCTTGAGAACTTCGGCATTGTCAGCGGCATCATGACCACCATTCATAGCTACACCAATGACCAGGTCATCCTCGACTTCCCGCACAAGGATCTCCGCCGCGCACGCGCTGCCGCCATCAACATGATCCCCAGCTCCACCGGCGCAGCCAAGGCCCTCAAGCTCGTCATCCCCGAGACCGCCGGCAAGCTGGACGGCTTCGCCATCCGCGTCCCAACCCCCAACGTCTCCATCGTTGACCTCACCTTCATCAGCGAAAAGACCACCGACGCAGCCTCCGTCAACGCAGCCCTCAAGGCCGCCAGCCAGGGCGAACTCAAAGGCATCCTCGGCTTCGAAGAGCATGAACTCGTCAGTTCCGATTTCAAGGGCAACGCTCTCTCCTCGATCGTCGACGCACCCCTGACTAAAGTAGTCGGCAACAGCGTCAAAGTCCTGAGCTGGTACGACAACGAGTGGGGCTACTCCAACCGCGTAGTAGACCTCATCAGCTTCCTGGTAAAAAAAGGCCTCTAAACCAGTAACTGAACAAGGTCCAGTCATCCCAGAGCAAAGCGAAGGACCTGCTTTCCCCTTCGCTTTGCTCCAGCTTTCCGATCCGCCGCACCAACCTTTCTTGCTGTTGCCCTTGTTTTTGCCGTTGCTGTTGCCTTTGCTGTTGCCCTTGCTTTTCTGTCTGTCATTCCCGAAGGGAATCTGCTGTTAGCACTTGCCCTTGCCCTTCTTGCTGTCATTCCCAAAGGGAATCTGCCCTTGCCCTTGCCGTAAGCTCTTCCCTGAATCACGTAGTCCGAACCCGCATGTATCTCACCCATGCCGAAGACCGGGAAGCCATAGGCCACGTCCACGGCGAAGTCTTTCATAACATCCGTCCAGCGGCCATCATGGTCGTAGTAGCTCAGCTCTTGAATCCCAAATGGCGTGTGGAAATCGAATTTGACGCAGTCGTCACTTCGAATACGCCCACCGCAGAAGGCCAGTGAAAAATGTCCAAGCTCTCCATCCGCGACCTCGACCTCGAAAACAAGCACGTCTTCATCCGCGTTGACTTCAACGTCCCCCTCACCGAAGACGGCACCGCCATCACCGATGACACCCGCATCAAGGCCACTCTGCCCACCATCGAGTACGCCATTCGTCATCACGCCAAAGTCATCCTCGCCTCGCACCTAGGCCGCCCGAAAGGCAAGCCCAACGCGAAGTACTCGCTGCGCCCCCTAGTCGACCGTCTCCGCGAACTCCTCGACCACGACGTCAGCCTCAACGTCAACGTCGGCTTCTCTCCCGACTGCATCGGCGACGTAGCCAGCGAACTAGCCAGCCAGCTCGAATCAGGCCAGGTTCTGCTCCTCGAAAACCTCCGCTTCCACCCCGAAGAAGAAGCCAACGACCCCGTCTTCAGCAAGAAGCTGGCCTCACTCGGTGAGATCTACATCAACGACGCCTTCGGCTCTGCCCATCGCGCACACGCCTCCACCGAAGGCATCACCCACTTCGTCAAAAAAGCCGCAGCCGGCCTGCTCATGGAAAAGGAACTGACCTACCTCGGCAAAGCTCTTGAGGCCCCGGAAAAGCCCTTCGTAGCCATCATCGGCGGCTCCAAAATCTCCGGCAAAATCGACGTCATCGACAACCTCCTCGACAAGGTCGATACCCTCGTAATCGTCGGCGGCATGGCCTACACCTTCCAGCGCGCGCTCGGCGTCACCACCGGCAAATCCCTGGTCGAAGAAGACAAGATCGACATCGCCAAAGAGGCCCTCGCCAAGGCTAAGAAAAACGGCGTAAAACTCCTGCTCCCAGTCGACAACATCCTCGCCGACGACTTCTCCCCCGACGCCAAAACCCAGGTATGGGATAGCTCCAAAAACTTCCCCGCCGACTGGCAAGGCCTGGACATCGGCCCCAAAACCATCGCCCTCATCACCGAAGAAGTAGCCAAGGCCAAGACCATTCTCTGGAACGGCCCCGCAGGCGTCTTCGAATTCCCCGCCTTCGCAGTAGGAACCAACGCCATCGCCAATGCAGTGGCAGATAACGTAGCAGCCACCAGCATCATCGGCGGCGGCGACTCCGTCAGCGCAATCAATCAGGCCGGAGTAGCCGACAAAATCACCCACATCAGCACCGGCGGCGGCGCCAGCCTCGAATTCCTCGAAGGCAAGAAACTCCCCGGCGTAGAAGCCCTCACCAACAAGTAACTCCCCTCGCTTCACCAACCACGGATCCCTGGATGCCCATCCTAAGCGCAACCTCACCGCGCTTAGGATGGGACCAATCAATCGACCGTCCTCTTCCTAAAAATCCAATTAGTCCAAAGCACCAATCCAGAGACAGCAGAGCCCCTGGATCGAGTTGCAGAAAATTATCCCCCACCCCCGCAAAATCAAATAAAGCACCTGTAAAGTTGCGACCGATCTAGCCCTAGCCCTTCCGTCTAGTCGTTGCCTTAGCCTTTCCGTCTAGTCGTTGTCGTTGCCCTTGCCTTTCTGTCTGTCATTCCCGAAGGGAATCTGCTGTCGGCATCAACCAAAGGAAAATCTACATAGCCCCCCTCCCCCCGCACTGGAGGGATACATCGAACAAATGTCAAAATGGGTCAAATTAGCCAGACGAGACAAATCATCTATTCTTCCGCGACTCCGAGAAGCAAAGAGCTTGATTTAACCCAGCGATTAGTACTACGTCAGCCTTACAATCGTACTGTGAGCACCGACAAGACAATCCGCAGATTCTCAAGCCACGCTGAGCAAAAAGCCGAAACCTACCGCTACTGGCAAAGCCGTCCGACCGGCGAGCGATTCGCAGCGGTATGGGAAGCAACGGCCACTGCATACGCATTTAAGGGAATCCACTACGATGCTACCCGAAGATCTGAAGCAACTCTTACTCGCATTCAACGCCAACGAGGTTGAATACCTGGTCGTCGGCGGATATGCGGTAGGAATACATGCCGAACCTCGCGCCACAAAAGACCTCGACCTTTTCATCCGCTCCGCAGACAAAAATAGTAAAGCGGTCTACTGCGCCCTGGTCGCCTATGGAGCACCCCTTGTCGGATTAACTCCAGCAGATTTCCGCGATGATCCTGACTCCGTCTTCCAGATCGGTCAACCACCAGCTCGCGTCGACATTTTGCAGCACATCAGTGGCGTCGAGTTCGAGGAAGCCTGGAAGCAACGTACAGAAGCAATCGTCGATGGCGTCCCTGCCCATATCATTTCGATCGAACACCTAATCCAAAACAAACTAGAGTCAGGAAGAATGCAAGACCTGGCCGATGTCGAAGCTATCCGCGAAGCCCAAATAAACGCGAAAACAAAATCCAAAGATTAACCCCTACAGGACAGCTATTCCGACATCTGGAAAAGAGTCCAGGATTACCGCAGCATTCGATCTACCAGGTGTAGAATTGCGCCAGCCGAAAACCACCCCCTGAAAACGCCCTGAAGCAAAGTCGGCTCGAGGACAGATCACATGAGCTCAGCCCTGCAAACACCAACCGCAGAATCCGTAAAATCCGCCTGTGAAAGATTCGACCGCGAGCACGAACTGATCGAGCAAACCCTCTCCGAACTCTTCCAGCAATATCCCCTCAACAACGACCTGCGCCACGTCCTCCTCAAAGTAGTCGCAGTCAACTCCCTCTATCACACCAGCGTCTACGCGCTCGATACAGTAGCCCGCCACATCCACGCACATCACAAAGAAATCGACATCGCCCTCGACAAGGGCTCACCGCAAATCGTGGACAAGATCGCCAAAGTCACCGTCCAGGGCAAAGTTCATAACTTCTTTTCCTTCGCGACAAAATACTGTAGCTGGCACAACCCAGACGCTTACCCCATCTATGATTCCCGCGTAGACCACTACCTCTGGAGCCTGCAACAGCAGCAAGCCTTCGCCACTTCCTTCATCCACCCCCACCTGTGGGACTACCCGAAATTTCACAGCATCGTAGTCTCCTTCCGCGATGCCCACGGCCTTGGTTCCTTCACCTTCAAAGAACTCGATAAGTTTCTCTTCCTTCAGGGCGAGCGACCATCCGCCCCAATCCCCGACGAGCCGCAACCCGGCATCGGCGCATTCGATTTCTTTCCCGAACAGGAACCCGCCTAGCGACAAACGCGATCGGCACAACCACAGCATTCTCTGAACTCCATGCATGAGGGATAGTCCACTCAGCTATCACTCAAGCACATTCGTCGCTCATAACCTACGCCGCTCATAACCTACGTCACTCATAACATGAACTCGTCGATCGATAGCCAGTCTCACCATCGATCGTCTCCCGCAGCTTCTCCAGTTCATCATCTAAACTAATCTCGAGGAAAACCAACCAATCATGTCCCGTAAACCGCTGATCGCAGCCAACTGGAAGATGTACAAAACTCCCGCTGAAGCCAAAGCCTTCGTCGACGCCTTCCTGCCTCTCGTAGCTGGACATACACGCGACGAAATCGCACTTTTCCCATCCGTCACCTCGCTGGCCACAGTCGTCGAAGCCGTCGCCGGATCGAACGTCCTTGCAGGCCTGCAAAATATGCACTACGCCGAAGAAGGTGCCTATACCGGCGAGACCTCCGCAACCATGCTCAAAGCTGTAGGAGCGACCCATACCCTCATCGGCCACTCCGAACGCCGCCAGTACTTCAACGAGACAGACTCAATCGTGAACAAAAAGCTTCACACCGCGTTGATTCACGGCATCGTTCCAATCGTATGTGTTGGAGAGCATCTTCACGAGCGAGAAGCAGGCCTGACCGGATCCGTACTGCTGGCCCAACTCAAAGGCGCACTCGCCGACATCAAGCCCGCGGATGCCTCATCCATCGTTATCGCCTATGAACCAGTCTGGGCTATCGGCACCGGCAAAACAGCCACTCCAGAGATGGCAATCGGAGCCCACATGATCATCCGCGCAGAAATCGCAAACATCCTCGACTCCAGCGTTGCGCGCGCCATTCGCATCCTCTACGGCGGCAGCGTCAAGCCGGACAATGCAACTGATCTGCTGGACCAGGATGAAATCAACGGCGCACTCGTCGGCGGAGCCAGCCTTAAGCCGGATTCCTTCGCCTCCATCGTCAAGTATTAACACCGCATACACGCGGGACTTGAACCACTGCTTCCAGTCCCGCGTATGATGTCTCATGCCCCGGACAGCGATCCTTCAGACAGCCCAACGCGACTTCTACATCGACCGCCTGCGTTCTGTCATGACTGCGCTCGTCATCCTGCATCACACCGCTATCACTTACGGCGGTCCTGGCGGCTGGTTCTGGCGAGAGATCGAGACCTCCCCAACTCCATCCAGCACGGCCCTGACATTTTTCTGCGCAACCAACCAGGCCTACTTCATGGGCTTCTTCTTTTTGCTGGCTGGATACTTCACACCACGCTCTCTTGAACGAAAAGGCACCGCGCAATTCCTGTTAGACCGCTTCCTGCGCCTAGGCCTGCCGCTGCTGGCATTCATCCTCATCCTCGGCCCGCTCACCGCCGCTATCGTAACCGCATTTGAAGGTCATGGCTTCTGGCCAACCATCGTCTACCTCCGGAACCATCAGCGCATCATCAACGGCCCCCTATGGTTCGCCGAAGCCCTGCTCATCTTCTCGCTCATCTACTGCGCCTGGAGCGCAGCCGTCGCAAAACGACGAACGACTCCACAAACGCCACAACGCTCTCCCCGGCCAGTGCCCGCCTATAGCTGGTGGTTGCTGGCCGCCGTCGGAACAGGCGTAACCGCCCTGGCCATCCGCCAATTCGTACCCACCGGCGAAAACGTCTTCGGCCTGCAGCTCGGTTATTTCGCCAGCTACATCGTTCTCTTCGCCGTCGGCATCGCTGCATGGCGTCATGATTGGCTGCGTCAGCTTCGTTGGAGAGACGCGCAACCCTGGTTATTCATCACGGTCATCGCCTGGCCTTTCATGCCCGTCGGCATCGTGCTGGCGCGTAAGCTCTACGGACCAGGCAGGTCAAACTTCTCAGGAGGATTCTCCTGGACAGCAATCCTCTACGCCTTCTGGGAGCCGTTGATCGCCTGGGGAATCATCTCTCTCTGGCTGCTGGTATTCCGCGAACACATGAACAAGCCCTCTGCCATCTGGGACTGGCTCAACCGCCGCGCCTACGCCGTCTACATCCTGCACCCGCCAGTGCTGGTCACAATAGGCCTGCTTCTCCACCATTGGACCGCACCCGCACTGCTGAAATTCGGCGTCACCGGCATCCTGTCCGTTGCCGCCACCTGGCTAATCTCCGACCCGATAGTCCGTCTCCCCGGTATTCGCAAAATAGTCTAGGGATCAATCAGGCAATCGAGCTGTCAGGCTTTCAGGCAAAGGATGAAATAGCGACTGCCCTCGATCAAGCCTGTGCCACCGTAACAGAGCCGCCGTAACAGCGATATGGCATGATGACTAAACCATGCGCGTTCCAATCCTAACCTTGGCTATTCTCTGCGGCAGCCTCATTACGCAAGCTCAGCAAGCCACGCAACATCTGCTGATAAGCGGCAATCTCGTCACCCCCGACGGAGTCATCCCCGGCGGCTGGCTCGACATCCTCAACGGACGCATCCTAACCATTAGCCGCGAACGCCCGGAAATCCCCAACGCCCAAACTCTCGAAACCAACGACCTCATCTTCCCGGGCTTCGTCGATCTGCACAATCACCCAACCTTCAATGTCTTTCCCCGTTGGACGCCGCCCCACAAATTTTCCAATCGCTACGCCTGGCGTGATTGGGACGTATATCAGCAGCAGCTCGAAAGCAAAGCACGCACCCTCTTCGCCGACGGTTCCAACTTCTGCGACGTCGATGAATATGTCGAAGTCAAAGCGCTCATCGGCGGCACCACCTCCATCATTGGAATAGGCTCCAACAACCCTGCCAAACCCACTCCGGACTGCATCCGAGGACTCGTCCGCAACCTCGACCACTTCACCGGCTTTTACGGCCCTCAAGTCGATCACGAACGCATCGCCAACTCCATCGGCATTCTGCCCCGCGATATGGATGCTATGACCGCGGCTCATTACCGGCAATCCATCGCCGACGGCAGCCTCGATCTGTTGGCCATCCACATAGCCGAGGGCCTGCCGACCGATGCCGAATCCGCCCAGGAACTCGACCTGCTCGACGCCCACAACCTGCTCACCGCGCACACGGCGCTCATTCATTCCGTCGGCTTATCGCCCAGCCAGTTGGCCCGCGTCCATCGCGCCGGAGCCTCGATCGTCTGGTCGCCGCGCAGCAACTTCGAACTCTACGGCCGCACCGCCAACGTAGACGCAGCCTTTCGCGAAGGAGTCACCATCTCCCTCGCTCCCGACTGGTCTCCAAGCGGCTCCGACAATATGTGGGAAGAGATCCAATACGCGCACAAGGTCAGCACCCGCGACCTGAACAGCCTTTTCAGCAGCCGGCAACTGGTAGAAATGGCCTCCAGCATTCCGGCAAGAGTTGCCAGAATCGACGACAAAACAGGCACCATCGCCGCTGGTCAACTGGCCGATTTCTTCCTGGTCAGTTCAAGTTCGACATCGAATCAAGCAAGCCAAACGACTCAAGCGAATCCCTACGAAGCAATCCTCACCGGAAATATCACTGCGGTCGATCTGGTCGTAATCAACGGCATTCCCATTTACGGCGATCCAAAGCTGCTCCACTCGCTCAACATCGCTACAGAACCACTCCAAATCTGCGGCACGGAAAAAGCCCTGAACTCCGCCGCTCTGCCCAACGGCCCATTCGCAGGAGTAGCGTCGCGCCTAAGCCAAAAACTGAAAGCCCTGGGCACAGAATTAGGCCCGTTAGACTCCTGCCAGAAGTGACAGATCCTCAGGACAACCGAACGAACAGTTCCCCATCCTCAACGTCCACATCATAGACGCGCACCTGAGCCTTACCTTTATGCTGCTCCCCTGTCTTGAGATCAAACGACCAGTCATGCCACGGACAAAGCACGCGCCCATGCTCGACAAATCCCTGCCCCAGCGGCCCACCCTTGTGCGGGCAGAGATTATCCAGCACTGAAATCTCTCCATCCACCATCGCCACGCAGAACTGACGGCCGCCGGCATGCATCTCACGCACCTCGCCCTCGTGAGGCAGCTTCTTCCCAAGACAAATCCGAACCAGACCAGACATCCTCATCTATCTCCGTCCAACGCTTCATGCTAGCCGGTTGACCCTGCACCCGACTGCATCCGAAAGCACTTTCTCACACGCCGCGATACCATTGAAATTCAAGACTGACAGAAACCGCACAAATGCCCACCCAAAAGCCATCCCGCGCCGCCGCATCCAAATCAAAACAGCCGCCCGCCCAGTCCTCCTTTTCAAAAGCCATGCAGGAAATGCAGCAGCAGCCCGCTACGGCCTTTCCAAATATCTCCGCGCGCTGGCTGCTGAGCGCGGCGGGAGTCGTGGTCCTTCTGGCGCTGGCGTGCGCATGGCTGACGCTCTGCTTGCTCTTCTGGCAAGGTAGCTGGCAACTGCTCTACCACCCCAAAGCCGCCATCACCCGCACCCCGGCCAGCGTCGGCCTCAGCTATGAAACCATCCACTTTGCCACCACCGAAACAGGAACGCCTCAGCTAACTGGCTGGTGGCTCCCGGCAGCCGACTCAGGCAAAACTATCACAGGCAAAACTGTCCTCCTGCTGCACGGCGCAGACGGCAACCTTGGCGATACAGTGGACACCCTCGCCGCCCTGCATCGCCAGAATCTCTCCGTATTTGCCTTCGATTACCGCAGCTTCGGCCAGAGCCTTCCAGCCAGGCCCAGCGAAGAGCATCTCCGCCAGGATGCCGAATCGGCTCTCAGCTACCTGACTCAGACCCGCCACATCGAGTTGAACAGTATCGTGCTTTACGGCACGGGCCTCGGTGCTAACCTGGCAGCCGAGCTTGCCGCGAGCCACAATGCACTTGCCGGGGCAATCCTGGCCCAGCCGCAAGCAGACCCGGTGGCCTCAATCTTCAGCGATTCCCGCAGTAAGCTTGTCCCCGCTCACTGGATCGTAAGCGACCGCTACGACCTCACCCAGGCATCGCAATCCCTGAAGGTTCCATCCCTATGGCTGATAGCCCAGCCAACCGACGGCAGGCCGCCTGTAATTCCGCAGGCCTACGAGACCGTAGCCTCACATAAAACAGCAGCAACACTGCGCGTCCCATTCGAGACAGACCCCAACTACACACTTGAATTAAAACGGTGGTTAGACGATCTATAAATAACAAAATAAGCCTTTTAATTCTACCCCGGTCGCGCTTTGCAACCGGGATAGAAAACCGAGGACCAACTATTTCCCCGTCGCGCCTTTTTCGATCAAGCGAGTAGTCGAGTATCCATCCACGGTAGGCACAATCCTTACCTGCCCACCCCAGGACATTACTTCCTGCGCGCCAACTACGGTATCCACGTTGTAATCGCCACCCTTCACGATCACATCGGGCCGGGCCGCTACGATCAGCTCCAGCGGAGTCGGCTCATCGAAGACTACAACCGCATCCACCGCAGCCAAAGCAGCCAACACCCGCGCCCGCTCCCGTTCGCCGACGATTGGACGGCTAGGCCCCTTCAAACGGCTTACCGAAGCATCGCTGTTGATCGCCACAATAAGCCGGTCGCCTGTCCGCCGCGCCTGCTCCAGCACTGTAATGTGCCCCACATGCAGCAGGTCAAAGCAGCCATTGGTGAACGCAACGCGCTCTCCTACTGCTCGCCAGGTGTTCACGCGATTCACCAACTCTTCTCGCGAAACTACCTTGTCCACAGCATGCAGCGCAATCTCCGGAGCCAGCGCTGCGAGCAGCTCGTGCTTCTCGATCGGCACCGTTCCAACTTTGGCGACGACTATTCCCGCCGCGATGTTGGCCAGTTGAACTGCCGTCTCCGGCTGAAGCCCAGAGGCTAAACCTAAGGCCAACACAGAGATAACTGTATCTCCTGCACCTGATACATCAAATACTTGACGCGCCACTGCCGGCAGAATCGTCCGGCTATCGGCACGTACCAGCGCAATACCTTTTTCGCTCAGAGTAGCCGTCATGAACTGCAGATCGAACTCCGGAACCATCCGCTCCGCAGCCGCAAGCATCTTGTCCAGATCCCGCACATCCTCGCGCGAAGCAGACGCCAACTCACCCAGATTCGGGCAAACCGTAGTCGCTCCCCGGTACCGTCCAAAGTCAGAGCTCTTGGGATCGACCAGCACCGGAATCTGCGCCTCGCGTGCCGCGGCGATCACCTTCTGGCAAACCTCGGCCGAAAGCACTCCCTTGGCGTAATCGGAAAGCACCACCGCATGGCACCCCGGCAACTCTGCCAGGGCAATCTCCAGCAGGCGCGCATAATCCGCATCCGGACGAGTCGCCAAGTGCTCGCTGTCTAACCGCAACATCTGCTGGCGGCCACCGAGAATTCGGAGCTTGGTAATCGTCGGAAAACCCTCGCATGAGACCAGGAGCGAACGAATTCCATCCTTTTTCAAACAGCTCACCAGCGAACGCTGATTCTCATCGTCCCCGGCAAACCCGGCCAGCACAACCTCAGCGCCGAGCCGAGCCAGATTCATGGCCACGTTTGCCGCGCCGCCCGGCTGCTCGCTCGTATGCGTCGCACGCACCACCGGCACGGGAGCCTCGGGAGAAATCCTCCCAACCTCGCCCCAGATGTACTTATCCAGCATCACATCGCCAAGCACCAGCAGCCGCTTGTTCGGCCACTCGTGCTCGATCTCATGCATTACCTCGTGCAGTTGCTCGATCAAAGCGCGCCCCCTTGAACACCCGTTTGGGTCTGAACCCAATCCAGCTCTACCCAGTCGCAAAGCATGTGCGCAACCAGGCTATGCGCTTCCTGTACCCGCGCCGTGTCTTTTGAAGGAACGGCAAACAAAAAGTCCGCCATCGTGGCCAGCTTACCGCCGCCGATTCCCGTGAAGGCAACTGTGACCATGCCGAGTTCCTTGGCCACTTCAACCGCTTTCACCACATTGGGACTATTGCCCGAAGTCGATATCCCGATCAGGAGGTCGCCTGCATTTCCGAGCGCCTCAACCTGCCGCGAAAACACCGCTTCGTACCCGTAATCGTTTGCCACGGCCGTCAATATCGACGTGTCGGTGGTCAGCGCAATCGACGGCAAACCACGCCGTTCCCTGCGAAAACGCCCTACAATCTCCGCTGCCATATGCTGCGCATCGGCCGCGCTTCCACCATTGCCGCACCACAGAATCTTCTTGCCCGCAGCCAGGGCGTCCACCATGGCCAGAGCAATCTTCTCCACCAGTTCCTGCTGCACTGTGATCGCCTTGATCACGTCCAGGTGGTCGGTTATCGCCTTGAAAAACACAGTTTGCGCGTTTGGATGACCTTGCATATTCTCCTTCGCCGTTCTGAATCCGTACAGTTCTGAATCCCGTAACGGTTGTACGTTTACGTTCCCCGCAGTTTGGGGAACCGAGTCTTTTTACTTCTTAATTGTTATGATAGCGGTGTGACTACCGGTTACGACAGTGCCCATCTCGATGCCGCAGGTAATATCATTTCTTCTGATGCGGCCAGCACCCTCACCAGCCGTACACTTCAAACCGTATTCCTGGATCGTGACGGAGTGATAAACCAAAAGCTTCCCGAGGGCGAATACGTCTCCTCCTGGGATCGCTTTACGCTTATCCCCGGCACTGCCGAAGCCATCCGGCGTCTCAATCAGGCAGAGCTCCGCGTCATCGTAGTCACCAATCAGCGGGGCGTTGCGCTGGGTAAATACACCACAGAAACCGTCGATCTCATTCACCTGAATCTCCAGGAAACCCTGGCAAGATCGGGTGCCCACATCGACGCCTTCTACTTCTGCGCCCATGACAAGAAAGAGTGCGACTGCCGCAAACCCCTCCCCGGCATGTTCCATCAGGCTCAGACCGACTTCCCGGAAATTGCCCCTGCCAGCAGCGTCATCGTTGGCGACTCACTCTCCGACATCCAGTTTGGCGCCAATCTCAACCTGCGCACCATCTTCATTGAGGGCGACCCCGAACATCGCAAAGCCGGAGCCGAAAAAGCAATAGAACTGGCCAACCGGACTGTCAAAAATCTAGCCGAGGCTGTCGATCTTCTGCTCAAGTAAAGCTTGAACAAATCCGCAAAAATAAAACAAATAAAGCAGTTATAAGCAGCAGCAGATTCCCTGCGGGAATGACAGCCAGAAAGGCAAGGGCAAAAGCAGAGGTGCTTTCTCTTTCACGTGCTCAAAAGGCAAAAGCAAGGGTGGTTTTTCTCTCACCTGCTTTATTTGAACTCCCCTAAAAAGTCTCAGGTGCTGCATCCCAGTCGCGTCTTTGCTACCAGGATGCAGCTACCAGATTCTTCGGCCTAAGCCCCGATAGCGTCCAGCGTGGCGAAAGTCTCTTTCACTCCCGCTTCCAGCCCGGTCATCTCCAGATCGCAACCCAGCCCTCGCAGCCCGGTAAGATCAGCCTGCGTAAAGTGCTGATACCGTCCGTCCAGATCTGCTGGAAACGGCACATACTCAATCGGGACGACTCCATGCACCAGCATCAGCGCATGAGCCACCTCATTGAAGGTGCTGGCCACGCCCGACCCTGCATTCACTACGCCCTGGTATACCTTGCGGCTGCTTCCGGCAGCAGGCGCATACGGCCCAATCTGCGCAAAGAACATATTCAGCCGCGCCAGATCGCGCACATACACAAAATCCCGCCGCTGCTCGCCATCCGCATAGCCGCCTGTCCCGCCGAAGAGCTTTACCTTGCCGATATCCTTCATCTGCTTGGTAAAGTGGTGCATCACGGAAGCCATGCGCCCCTTGTGCTGCTCCCGCGGACCATAAACATTGAAGTAGCGCAGCCCCACCGCAGTGATCGGCACATTATCCAACGCCAACTGATTGCGGAAGTAGTGATCGAAGGCGAGCTTTGAATAGCCATAGATATTCAGCGGCCGCTCGTTCTCAATTGTCGGCGTAAAGTGCCCCGGACCGCTCAGCCCATACACCGCAGCGGTGGATGCAAACACAAGTGGTGCAGCAACATGGATCGCATACTTCAACACATCCTTCGTGTATTCGAAGTTGTTATCCATCATGTACACGCCGTCGTCTTCCAGCGTGTTTGAACAAGCACCCTGGTGCAGAATCGCCTCAACCTTACCCAGTCCCAGCGAGTTCTCTTTCAGCGCCCGCCTAAACTCCCGCTTGTCGAGGTAGTCCACATATCGTGCCCCATGCAGATTCTGAAACTTCCGCGCATTGGCAAAGTTGTCTACGATCAAGATGTCCGTGATTCCATGCGCATTCAGCTCATGCACCACGTTGCTGCCAATGAATCCCGCCCCGCCGGTAACAATGTACATTTCTCGTCTATCTCCCTGTTAGCTCTGAGCCGAAAGCACTCGTCCCGCAGCATGAGCCATCTCATCGACTGTGATTGAAGTCAGACAACGCCGCTTCTCGATCACGCATGTTTCCAGATTGCAGCCATAGCAACTCGTCTGATGATAGATGACCTGGTGTTTTTCTCCGATTGGATACCAGATACCGGGAAGCCCCCGCGCTGAAAACGCAATGACGCACGGCACACCCGCCGCAGCCGCCAGATGCATCGGCCCCGAATCCGGCCCGAGGAACAGCCGCGCACCCTCAAACACCGCTGCCGTCTCGCGCGGAGAAAGCTTGCCGCAGAGATTCGCCACAGTCCCCGGCCAGGCCCCGGCCGCGAACGTGCTGACCTCGGCATCTTCCCCCGCTCCAATCAACGCCAGCCCGTGCCCTGGATATTCGCGCGCTACCTGTCCGAGTAACTCGCGCCAGTTTTCCTGGCCCCAGTCCTTGGCCTGCATCTTGGTTCCCGGCCCGCAAACAACCAGCGGCTTTCCGGCAAGTTCTCCCAAAGCCAGCCGAGCTTTCGCCCGCTCCGCGCCTGTAAGCCCAAGGTTCCAGTTGGCCAGCGTTCCCGGCTCCGCATCGCCGAGTTCGCGCATCGTCCGCGCCAGCCGAAATGCCTCCGGCTCAAACTTCCCGGTCTCGGAGTCGAATCGTCTCTCCAGCTCGGCCAGACCCGGCAGCCCGACAATTCGCTTCACGCCCGCGGCCCAGCGAAAGAACAACGCATCGCGCCGAACCGCCTTCAACGGCCGCACCGGCATCAGGTATACCAGTACCTCGGGGTTGAATCGCCGAATCTCCGCTGCCAGCTTCAGCAACTCCATGGGATTCCGCGTCCCGACCGAGTAGCGCATGTACCCCTGCACCAGCCCCGAATCGCCCAGCACGGCAGCCGCCGCTGGAGCCTTTGCATGTACCGGAAAATTGGTGAGCAGCACCCGCTCCGCAGCGGGAAAAACGCGTTGAATGAGATGAAAACAAGGCAAGGCGACAGTGGTATCGCCCAAACTGCCTAATCGATAGATGAGTACTCTCTTGACCGAAGAATCCGGCTGCACAGTCGCTCCTTGGGGTTGGGGCTGACAGTTAACCAGATCTGATCTGGGGTCCTGGCTCTGAAAATGTATGCCCTGAGTAAAAGCCTAGAAACGTTTCAACTCTACGATGGTTCGCAGAACATCCTCCGGCTGAGGCAAGATTGCATCCTCCAGCAGCGGCTGGTAGGCGACAAAAGTATCCATCGCCGCAACCCGCTTCACAGGAGCATCCAGGTCTTCAAAAAGCTCGTCGGCAATACGCGCGGCAATCTCCGCACCGTAGCCCCAGCTCTTCGTATCCTCGTAAGCCACAATGACCTTGCTTGTCTTCTTTACCGAAGTTGCAATCGCATCCCAATCATAAGGGCTCAGCGTCCGCAGATCGATCACTTCCGTCTGGATGCCATGCTCGCGTTCGGCTTTCTGCGCCGCCTGCAAAGCCCTCGGAACCAGCGCGCCATACGTCACAATTGTGACATCTGTACCCGCGCGGGCAATCGCCGCCTTGCCAAACGGAACCATGTAGTCCGGCCCCGCATACGGAGCACGTCCATAAGGCTCGCGATACAGCCGCTTGTGCTCCAGAAACAACACCGGATCATCGCACCGGATCGCCGTCCGCAGCAGCCCGTTCGCATCCAGAGCATTCGATGGAAACACCACCCGCAGCCCCGGAATATGCGTAAAGATCGACTCGCCGCTCTGCGAGTGATAAATCGACCCGCCCGTGAGATAGCCGCCAATCGGCACGCGAATCACCACGGGAGCCTTGAAGCTCCCATTTGACCGCCAGCGCATCAGCGCCAGCTCATTGCGAATCTGGTGTACCGCGGGCCAGATGTAATCGAAGAACTGAATCTCCACCACCGGCTTCATTCCGCGCACAGCATAGCCTACTGCGCGTCCGACGATATTCGCCTCAGCCAGCGGCGAATTGAACACACGCTCTGAACCGAACTCCATTTGCAACCCGGACGTCAGCGAAAAAACGCCGCCCTTGCCCTTGACTTCCTTCAGAGCATCTTCCCGCGTGGCATCGGCGACATCCTCGCCGTACACCACAATGCGCGGATCACGCCGCATCTCGTCCCGCAGGCAAACGTTGATCATATCGGCCATCGTTCGGTCAGCCTTTGGCGGAGTTCCTTCTTTCTGCCATAGCGGCTCAGAGGCCAGTTCCTCGCGTGTCGGATCGAAGTCCTCGGAATATACATGCCGCAGAATGCTCGACAGCTCGGGAAGTGGCGCATCCACAGCTCGTATCGCTGCCGCTGCCACCTGCTCGTCGATCTGCTGCTCCAGCGCATTCAACTCGCCGGTGCTCAGCATTCCCTCACGCAACAACCGCATCTGCAGCGTGTGCAGCGGATCGCGCATGGCATCCGCTTCGCGCTCCGCCTTGGAGCGGTAATTTTTGTCGTCCTCAGAGAACGAATGCGAGTAGATCCGAACGCAGTGCCCGTGCACAAACGCCGGTCCCTTACCCGCGCGGCAATGCTCCACCGCTCCCACAAAAGCCCGATAGCTCGCCTCGGGATCTGTTCCATCTACCTCGGCAAAATAGAAGTTGGGAAAGTTGGCCACCAGCCGCGAGATATTTCCGCCGGGAGTATTCGCCTCGACCGGCACGGAAATCGCGTACCCGTTATCCTCCACGCAGAAGACCACCGGCAGCTTTTTGTTCGAGGCCGTATTCAGCGCCTCCCAGAACTCGCCCTGCGAAGTCGAACCCTCGCCGATGCAGGTCAGCACCACCTCATCAGAATGAAACTTCACATGGCTGAAGGCTCGATAATCCTGGTCCCCCTCCGGCACCGAGGCCGCATCGGGAAAGTGCGAAAAATATCGCCCCGCCTCAGCCACGCCCACCGCATGAAGAACCTGCGTCGCCGTCGAAGAAGAGGTGCTCACGATATTCAACTTCGTACTGGCCCAGTGCGAAGGCATCTGCCGCCCGCCGCTTGCCGGATCAGCCGCCGATCCAACCGACTGCAACAGCATGTCCTCAGCCGTTACACCCAGCGCCAGGCAGAGCGCGCGATCTCGATAATACGGCACCACCCAGTCATATCCGGGCCGCAACGCCTTGGCCGCAGCCACCTGGAAAGCCTCATGGCCGGCTGCCGAAATCTGGAAGAAAATTTTCTGCTGGCGCTTCAGCAAAATCTCGCGGTCGTCTATCCGACGGGAAGCGTACATCAGCCGGTAAAAATCCACCAACTGCCCGGGCGTCAGTGCAGACGAACTATCCGCAGGCGAAGCATCAATCGAGGAAGCGGACGTACCCGCCAGCGCTGCATTTTTCATACTGGGAACCCCTCTGCCCATCCTCGAACCTCCGCCGGCTATTTCGCCTGAGACTGTCAACTCAGTAACGACCTTTTGCCGTCCGAATCATACTCAAACCCAATCGATTGTACCAACCAATACCACCTCCTCCAAAGACGCTTTCAGCCTCCTTCAACCGCCGACTATAACTAATCCGTATTGACGATTGAATTGTTGTCGTGTTTCTATTCGTCCTACTGTGCTGAACGAGTTGTATTGAAAGCTCCGGGCCGGCGGATGAAAAGTACCTCACCATCCGTAAGCCCATGAAAAAGCACGAGCAGTTTCAAAAACCTCAGGAGGACGATCCGCGCATGTTTGCATCCACCCTGCCACCCTCGATGCCCCTGGCATCTTCTGCATCGCTTGCCACTCTTGTGGCCTTCCCGGCCAACAGTGGATCGGGCTCCGACACGATCTACCTCTGGATCGCTTTAGCCGCTGGAGTTCTAGCCCTCGTCGCCGCACTCCTGTTCGCGCGCTCCGTCCTCGCGTCGGAGACCGGCACTCCCGAGATGCAGGAGATTGCCGCCGCCATCCGCGAAGGCGCGCAGGCTTTCATGGGCCGTCAGTACAAGACCATCGCCATCATGGCCATCGTCCTCGCCGCCGTACTCTACGCCGGATATCACTTCTACCCCCTGACCGCCCCGCTGGCCAGCAAAGTCGTCTTCAGCTTCCTGGTCGGCGCAGCCTGTTCGGGAATCTCCGGCTATACCGGCATGTTCGTCTCTATCCGCGCCAACCTGCGAACGGCAGCAGCAGCCCGCTCCAGCCTCGGCGGCGCACTCAAGCTGGCTCTACGCGGAGGAGCAGTCACCGGCCTCATCGTCGTGGGATTAGCCCTGCTCGGCATCAGCCTGCTCTTTCTGCTCTTTGGCGGACTCGATAATCCGCAGGCAGTTCCCTATCAGCTTGTAGGCTTCGGCTTCGGAGCATCCCTCGTTGCCCTCTTCGCCCAACTCGGCGGCGGCATCTACACCAAGGCCGCCGATGTAGGCGCGGATCTTGTAGGTAAAGTCGAAGCCGGAATCCCCGAAGACGACCCGCGCAACCCTGCCGTCATCGCAGATCTCGTGGGAGACAACGTAGGCGACTGCGCAGGCCGCGGAGCTGACCTCTTCGAATCAAGCGCCGCCGAAAGCGTAGGCGCCATGATCCTCGGCGCAGCCCTCTTTCCGGTCTTCGGAATCAAGGGCATTCTCTTCCCGCTCATTGTTCATGCCATCAACATCGTTTCGTCCATCATTGGCGTGTCCGTGGTTCACAGCAAAGAAACCGATGACCCGATGAACGCCCTCAACCGGGGCTTCTATGTCACCAGCTTCCTGGCCCTCGTGGGCTTCGCCGCGGGCGTCCACTTTCTGCTTCAGGACCGCTGGTGGCTGCTCGGCGCAGGAGTTGTCGGCATCGTCACTTCATTCGCCTTCGTCACCATCACGGAGTACTACACCGAGACCCGCTTCCGCCCCGTGCAGTCCATCGCCAAGGCCTGCAATACCGGTGCAGCCACCAACATCATCACCGGCCTGGCCGTCGGCATGGAGACACCCGCACTGCCCGTCATCGTGATCAGCGGAGCGCTGCTGCTCAGCTACTACTTCGGCGTTCGCGGCCTTGAGGACGCAACCGGCATCGCCGACTACGCCAAAGGCATCTACGGCACTGCCATCGCCACGATGGGCATGCTCTCCAGCGCTGCCTACATCCTCGCAATGGACACCTTTGGCCCCATCACCGACAACGCGGGCGGCATCGCTGAAATGAGCAACCAGCCTCATGAAGTCCGCGACCGCACCGACCGCCTCGACGCCGCAGGCAACACCACCAAAGCTCTCACCAAGGGATACGCCATCGGTTCCGCTTCGCTAGCCGCCTTCCTGCTCTTCTCCGCCTATCTGGAAACCATCCACAACATCGTCAAGCACCGCGTAGAGTCCGCCGGATTCGTGCTGCCTCTCGATTGGAGCTTCTCCAATGTCAACCTCGCCAGTATCCCTGTCTTTGTCGGCGCGCTTCTCGGAGCCATGCTGACTTATCTCTTCTCCTCAATGGCCATCAGCGCCGTCGGACGAGCCGCGGAAAAAGTCATCGAAGACGTTCGCGCCCAATTCAAAGAAAACCCCGGCATCATGAACGGCACCAGCAAACCCGATTACGCCCGCTGCGTCAACATCGTTACAGGAGCCGCGCTGAAAGAGATGGTCCTGCCCGGCGCACTTGCCGTCCTGATGCCTGTAACCATCGGCGTCCTCTTTCGGCACCTCAGCCCGCTCTTTCACCTCAGGAGCACCTCGGATCTGCCGGCCAGCTTCGGCAACATAGTCAACCTCTCAGGAGCTGAATCCGTAGCGTCCTTCCTGATGGTCGGCACCATCAGCGGCATCCTGCTGGCCATGCTCATGAACAACGGCGGCGGCGCATGGGACAACGCCAAGAAGTTCATCGAAACCGGAGCGTATGGTGGTAAGGGATCCGATGCCCACAAGGCAGCCGTAGTAGGCGACACCGTGGGCGATCCATTCAAGGACACAGCAGGCCCCAGCCTCCATGTCCTCATCAAGTTGCTGGCGACAGTAACCCTGGTCCTGGCCCCACTCTTCGTCTAAGAAGCTGCACGGAATTACGCGAAGAACCGGAAGCAGAATTTGCGTGGCTGATTTGTATGATTTGTTTCATGGCACGTATCCGAGCAATTCGACGGATACGTGCCATGAATAGCCACCGACTGGGTAGCGCGGTAGGCAGATACATGTGCGAGAGCGAGGATATATTTCGGTTCTAATCCTGTAAGTAATCAATGATTCAATCCGTCTAATCAATCCGCCGAAGAAACCTTCATCTCCATCCGAATCTTCCGTGCCAGCCGCTCAATCTCATCCGCCTTCCGCATCACGCTCAGCGAAAGCGTATCCTTCGTACTCTTATCCATCTCCGCCTTCAACTCGGTGGCCAGTACCTGCAACTGCGACGTATCCGCCGCCAGCTCCGCCTGTTTCTTCTGACTCTCCGTCAGCGCCGGAACAGGAGCAACGGAGGCCTGAACCGCCGCCTGCGAAATCCCAACGGGCAACGAGACCATCACCAGCATCGACGCTAGACAAACCCCGCGCATCCACCGATTTGTCATACATGCCTCCCTGCTAATTCGCAATTGAAGCTCTCATCTTTTCATGAATGGCATGCGCCAGCTTGGCGATCAACTCCACCTTGCGCGCCTCCACAACGGGGATGGAATTCGGATCGCTTTTCGCCGTCTCGGCCTTGAGTTCATTGGCCAGAAGAAGCAGCTTCGCCGTATACTCCGTCATATCTTTCTGCCGCTGTAGATTCAACACTCGAAACATCTTCAGGTTATTCGTCGCCTCGGTCGCATCTCTCAGCAGGCGAACCCCATCCGGCTTTGGATTCGCATTCTCCGGCAGCGAAGGAAACCCAGAATTTGAACGCTCCGGCGCTCCCGATTGAATCTGAGAAATCCCAATCGAAAACGGCGCCGAGATCAGGACGACCAGGCAAATTATCCCTCGCACCCACTTCGCCCGGTTACCCCGCGTGAACGAATGTGAACAGACATCCTGAATTCTCATGCGCACAGTATAGAAAGGAATGTAGAGGAGTGAACATGGTTCTTTTTGCATTTTTTATACGATCAGGCGTCTTTGCAGAGGGCCGTTTCCTGGGCAAAGTTCTAGATGAGTGGATCGGCGACGCCCAGGAGTTCCTGCACGTCAAGCTGCCTCATCTCATTGTCCTCGTCGTCATCGCTATCGTCCTCACCCGCATCGTCACCATGCTCACCCGGCGAATGGCCATCATCGCCGAACGCAAAAACTCACGCCCTGGACGCAACTCCCAGGTCAAAACCTTCTCCGGCATCCTCCGCACATCACTCAACGGCATCCTCTGGGGACTAACCGCGATCCAGATCCTCGAAGTCCTTGGCATCAATCTTGGCCCGCTGCTCGCCTCTGCCGGAATCGCCGGTGTAGCCATTGGCCTCGCCGCCCAAACCATCGTCAAAGACGTGCTGAACGGCATGTTGATCATCATGGAAGACCAGTTCGGCATCGGCGATACAGTACGCCTCACCGGCATGAGCGGCACCGTCGAAAACATGACCCTGCGCCGCACCGAGGTCCGCGACGGCGACGGCACCCTCTACGTCGTTCCCAACTCGCAGATCACCACTGTAGCTAACCTGAGTCGCGACTTCTCCGTAGCCACCGTCAACGTCTCAGTGGACTTCTCCGCGTCGCCCGACAAGGTCATCGCGCTGCTAACGTCCGTAGCCATGGACGTCCGCAACGACAAAGCCTTCTCCGATCTTTTTCTGAAAGACCCCGAAGTCCTAGGCGTAGACGCTATCACCGGTTCCCAGGTCATCTATCCCGTAGTCTTCAAAACCCTGGCCTCAAAGCAATACGGCCCCATCCGGGCATTCCGCAGCCAGGTCCGTCTGGCCCTCGAAAAGAACTCCATGCTCCCCGGCGACCCCAACCGCGTCTTCCGCGAATTCACCCCTGCCGACGGTCAGAAACAGCTTTCCGGCACAGCCAACGAAGCCGACCCGAAAACCATAGAAGCCAGGGAAAAACCGGCGATCGACCCCACCACAATCCCCGCCATCACCATCAACCCTCTGACGGGCGAGTCTTAGAGCATTTTTTTAAATTGCGATGTAGAAGCTATTGCAATACTCCCGCCGGAACTTGCGAAGTGTGGCTTTTCTTAATGAAAAGCCACACTATCAGCCGCTGCGCAGAATATACCTATTAGAAAAAATGCTCTAAACCGACCCCTCAAGCGCATCCAGCAGAGCCTCGGAGTCCACAATCGGAGGCAGGCAACTACGCCCTTTGCAAATCAGCGCCCACGCCTCAACCCCATCCGGAACCGGCGCATGGACCACTGTCTCAGCCAGCGCCTCAGGCAGATTCTCCGCTGAAAGCTGCCCTGCCTCCAGCCGAATCACCGTCTTGTTCACTGCAAACCGAGCCACAGCCAGAGCCTCAAGCTTGCTGACTTCAACTCCGGTTCCGACGATCACGACCTGTACCGGATCGAGCAGAAGCCGATCCAGCGCCAGCGCATAACTCCCGGCATACAAGCCAAAATGCTCGACAATCCCCGCAAACGACCCCAGCACATCCTCGGCAATCTCGCGGAACTCGACCTTCCCGGAAAGAGCCTCCAACCGCAAGAGCGCACTGGCAGCCGTCGGGTTCCCGGCAGGCGTTGGAGAATCCTGCAAGGGCTTGCGCCGCGCAGTCAACGCTCCCAGCTTGGCCGCCTCATCCTCATCCAGCCGGGTATCCACAAACGCCCCGGCCGTCCTGTCATAGAACAGCTCCACCATAGCCTCAGCCAGGGTCATTGCAGCGCGGTAATATCCAATCGTTCCCGTGCCCAGCCACGCATCCACACAGGCATGAACCGTAAACGCATAATCATCCAGATTGCCCGCAACCCTTGCCACAGCAACCGTCTCCGGATAGGCGATGACGTGCGCCAGTTCCCTGCCGCCATCCCATGACTCAGCCAACAGCCGATCCAAAGTCTTCAGTGCAAAATCCCGCGCCGAATCCATCCGCAAAACCCGCGCAGTCTCCAGGTAAGCCGTAACCGCCATCGCATTCCAACTCGTATAAAGAGTTTGATCAATAAACGGAGTTGGCCTCTTCGCACGAGCTTCAACCAGCTTCGTCCGCGACGCCGTCAACAACGCCAACGCACTTTCAGCCGAAACCTCGGCCTCCCGCGCCACATCCTCTACGGCGTACTTCACATGTAAGACATTCTTCTGCGGATTGTGATGCATGTCCCCCAGATCGCCGATATCCCAATAGCGCCCCGCCACCGCGAACTCCTCCGCAGTCAGCGCCGCCTGGGCCTCAGCCTTTGTCCATGTAAAGTAATCGCCATCATCGTCCAGATCGATATCCGCATCCTGCGAACCATAAAATCCACCCCGTTCGCGATCCGTCATTGTCGAATCCAGCCAGGCAACAATCTCCTTTGCCGTCAGGGCAAACTCCGGCTTCACGAAGCTCTGAAAAGCATGCACATAACTCCGCAACAGCTCGGTATTGTCGTAGAGCATCTTTTCAAAATGAGGCACCACCCAGCGCTCATCCACCGAGTATCGATGGAACCCGCCCGCAAGCTGGTCATACACTCCACCCTTGCTCATTTTTTCGAGTGTCAACACCGCTGCATCCCGCGCCTGTTCGCCACCCGTACCCATCCCCAGCGTCCGCGTTGCTACCTCGATCAACAGGTCCAGCGCTCCAGGATGAGGAAACTTCGGCTGCGATCCAAACCCGCCATTGCGCGCGTCAAACTGCTTCAGGACGGACTCGGCAATCTTGGCCACCAACGCGTGATTCAGCTCTCCGCCGCGCCCTGAAAAGCTCTCATTCTGCTCCACCGCAGCCATCACGCTGCCTGCCGATTCCAGCGCTTCTTCGCGCCTCTCGCGCCACACATCGGCCATCGTCAACAAAACCCGTTTGAACCCCGGCCGTCCGTATCGATCGTCCGCAGGAAAATACGTTCCACCAAAAAACGGCTTCCCATCCGAAGTCAGAAACGCAGTCAGCGGCCAGCCACCCTGCCCGCTGATTGCCGAAACAGCAGCCTGGTAACGGGCATCCACATCGGGCCGCTCATCGCGATCCACCTTAATCGCGACAAAATACTTGTTCAGGATCTCCGCCAGCTCCGCATTCTCATACGATTCGCGATCCATCACATGACACCAGTGACACCAGACCGCGCCAATATCCAACAGAATCGGCTTGTCCTCCGCACGCGCACGCGCAAAAGCCTCCTCTCCCCACGCATGCCATTGCACCGGCTGATGCCGCGCAGACCGCAGGTAAGAAGAAGCAGATTGATCCAGTAAATTAACTGAAGAAGGAACCGAAGAATCGTGACCACTCATCCCTAGAGAATACAACCGCAGCCGACCCGTGCTCTCTCATCCACAGAGCGTACTCGCTTGCTCTCGAACGAAGAAACCGCCGTTGCCTTTCTGCCTTTGCTGTTGCCCTTGCCGTTCTGTCTGTCATTCCCGAAGGGAATCTGCTGCGGCCTACAACCGTTTCTCGTAACACCGAAACAACAATCCAGGACGAAAACTAAGCTCAATCTCCCCGACCAGCACATACCCCAATTTCGGAAAGAGCCTTTGCGTCGCCACGTTTTGCGTATTTGTATCCACACGCAAAAGCGCAATCCCCCGCTGCTGTGCCACAGCCTCTGCCTGCATCATCAGCGCCGCCGCAATTCCCTTTCCCTGAAAGTCAGGATCGACTGCCAACCGATGAACCACGATGGCCGTTTCAGACAAGTCCCACCCGACATTGGCGTACTCCGGTTCCTGATCCGTAGTAATCGCCGCAATGCCACCAATCTGCCCATCGATTTCCGCTACCCACAACTGGCCCAGATCCACATCCCTCTCAAAGACTTCTGTATTCGGATAAACATCGTCCCACTGCAGGTTTCCGCTCGCCCGCATCAGCGGCACCACGCGCCGCACCAGCGCCATCACTGCATCCACATCTTCTAACGTTCCCAACCGTACCCGCATGATCACCTATCGCTTTTCACAAATAGAAATCCCATATCTCCCCGGCTACTCGTCAATTCCAACGAGAAATAATCGGGAAGATATGGGATTCTTTCACAGCGACCGATATCGAACTATAACTCGGGATGCCGTCGCGAACGCAGCCCATGCGGGTAGTAAGTCACGCCAATCGTGAACCCCTGGGGATTCAGATATTTCGTACTCTGAAAATCCTTCCAGAACTGATATTCGTATTCGCCGCGTGCGTAAACCTGGCGCGTAATCGGGATCTCAACACCAGCGCTCGGCGCGTATACCGTGTATGTATCGCGCGTATACTGCGGATTCTTCGATGGAAACTCAATTGTTCCCACGCCACCCGCGCCCCTCACAAACGGCCGGAAGTGATACATCTGTGGCCCTTCGTAATACACGCCGCCAAGAAAGGTATTCTGCTGCATGCGCGTCAACTCCGGCGGTGTGTTCATAAAAATCGTGCGAGCACTCACATCCACGCCCACACCGCGCCACAGTCCCACGCCAGCTCTAACTACCAGGCCTTCCATGTACCGGCTGGGCCCGTAATCCAGATCGTACCGCGAAAAACCGACCCCAATTCCAATCGGTAGTTCCCTCACTTTGGCCGAGGGAGCAACCTGCGCTATCGCGCCGACCGGCAAACAAATCAGGAAAGTCGCAAGAACATTTTTCCACTGCATAATCGAGATCCTCCAAAACGAGCTGTACTCTTTTGCAAGCACAGATTCTCGTAATATCCCCGGAGTTTATATCCCCTAAACAATCAGGCGATGTCTCGAATAGATCAGTTGGACCAGTTGGATCAGTGGCAACAAACTAAGCACCATGACAACGTCATGGTGCTTAGCATACGGATTGAATCTAAACCTCATCCCAGCAAGCGCTTAGCGATCTCAACGTATAAATTCACTGACTCCAGCAATTCCTTTTTAGCCAGCTTCTCGTGCGGCGTATGCGCCACGTGGATCGATCCTGGCCCCAGCAGCAGCGGCTCACCCCAGTTGGTCAATTGCGGAATATCCGTCGTAAACTTGGCCACCATCGTCGGAAATCCCTCGACCGACCGCAGCTTCACAAACGGAATTTCGAGCGTGAAGTCCACCTCTGCCAATCCGGCAGCCGCCTCTTCAATTGCCGCCCTCGTGCTCGACGAATCCCCCACCAGACGGATCAGCAACTGCGCCTCGGCATGGTCCGCGATCACATTCGGCGCGCGGCCTCCCTGGATCTGCCCCACATTCAGCGTGCTGTCGCCGATTCCCTCCTCGACCGGCAGCGGCACGGCCAACACCTTGCTCAGCGCCTCCACCAGCTTGTGAACCGCGCTCTCACCCAGCTCCGGATAAGCCGAATGCCCCATCTTCCCCTTCGAAGTCAGTACCGCTCGCAGAGCGCCTTTGGAAGCCAGCGCCAGCCGATTATCCGTGGGCTCACCATTGATCAAAAAACGGCTGCCCTTGGGGCTTTCATTCGCCACCTTCGCCCCAGCCGAATCCCGCTCCTCGCCAGAAACAAAGAGCAGCCCTATGGAATATCCCTCAGCACGCAGCCGCTCCGCCGCCGCTACCTGCGCGGCAATAATTCCCTTCGCATCGCAGACCCCGCGCCCATAAATGAAATCCGCATCCTCGCTAAACCCTATAAATGGCGGCACAGTATCCATGTGCGTAGAAAAAACCAGCTCCGCAGTGCCATCGGATGACCCTCCGTAGACATTCCATCGCGACTCGTCACGCCCACTTTCCTTCGGCTGAGGCACCGCAGTCTTCTCGACCACCCACCCACGTCCGCTAAGGAAATCAGCCAGAAAATCCCCCACCGCGCCCTCGTGATACGTAGTCGATTCGATCCCCACAAGTTCTTTTGTCAACAGAATTGGGTCAATAGCGGCGAGACCTGCCACTTTATCTTTAGGCGTAATAGGAGCATTCAGCATAGTGAAGCCAGAATACCGCAGCCGCTATGCTTAAAATGGGAACAGGCATGAACGCAAGCCCAGACAAACCGATTTTCGAGGGAAGGAACGCAATTTCCCCAAAGATGTCAGACACCATTCCCGCCCCCGCAGCTCCGACTACTTTGCGCAGCTTCTACCTGGCCGGTCCGGCGGGCCGCCTTGAAGCCCTGCTCAATGAAGGTAGTTCCAATGAAGGCAGTTCCGACGCCCCATCTGGCGCCCCGTTCGTTACCCTTATCAGCCATCCCCACCCGCTCGGTGGCGGCACCATGCACAACAAGGTCGTCTACCATGCGGCCAAAGTCTTCAGTTCCCTCGGCTGGCCCGTCCTCCGCTTCAACTTCCGCGGCACCGGCCTGAGCGAAGGCCAACACAACGGCCACGCCGAATTCGAAGACGTCCGCGCCGGTCTCGACTGGCTCACCGCTGAATACCGCAAGCCCATCGTCGCCGCTGGATTCTCCTTCGGAGCGGCAATGGGCCTTAAGGCCACGATCGACTATCCCGGCATAGCTGGCTTTGCCGCACTGGGACTGCCGACCCACGCCGAGGGCCGCGACTACAGCTACAAATTCCTGCCCAGCCTGACCTTCCCAAAACTCTTCCTAAGCGGCGATCGCGACCAGTACGCCCCTGCGGACCAGCTCCGCACCGTCGCTGCATCCGCCTCCGAACCAAAGCAACTTGCACTCATCCCCAACGCCGACCACTTCTTTGTCGGCCAGCTCGAACCCATGCAGGCTGCTCTTCGCCAATGGCTTCAGCAGACATTTCTTATGACTCCAAATTCAGGAGAATCAGCGCAATGACCGCCAGCGAACACGCGCTAGAGTCTCTGCACGAGACCGCCACCGCTATCTTCCAGGACGCACTCGACGCCTGCAACATCGACTCCGCTTTCGACCGCCGCATCCGCTTTACAGACGACGGCTCCGGCGAAGTCCTCACCCGGCTCATGCCTGAAGGCAGCGGACCCACCGTCCTCAACCTGAACGACTACCGCGACATCCAGGTCATCTCCATCGGCAAAGCTGCCCTGCCCATGCTCGACACCCTGCTCTCGCGCATGAAGCGCCGCAAAGGGCTGCGAGGCATCTGTTGCAGCACCGAAAGCCCCACCCAGCGCAACTGGCGTTTTCGCTACTTTGAGGGCGGCCATCCCCTGCCCAACGACGACTCTTTTGCCGCAGCCCGCGCCGCACTTGCGCTGCTCCGCAAAGCCGACAAACGCACCCTTGTCATCTTCCTTATCTCCGGCGGCTCATCCGCTCTCTTCGATCTCCCACTCGACCCCGCTATTACCCTCGAAGACACCATCGGCTTCCACAACGCGCTCATCGGCAGCGGCGCTCCCATTACTGAAATCAATACCATCCGGAAGCATTTCTCCGCCGTCAAAGCGGGCCGTCTGGCGCTCGCCGCCGCCGAAGCTACCAAGTTCAATATTTTGCTTCCCGACGTTCCCCTGCGCAGCCTCGACACGCTGGCCTCAGGCCCAACCTCGCCCGACTTGACCACCTCCGAAGAAGTCCGCGAAATCCTCGCGAAATACGATCTCCTCGCTAAGTTCACGCCCGCTGTCCGCGATTTCTTTACCCACCCGCGCCCCAATGGCGAAGACATCTCCGAATCCCTCGGCATCAAGAATCGTTTGGCGCCCTTTTTGCCACGTATGCCGTGGTCAGAAAAAACGGAGCCGTCTCCGGCCCAGGAAGTCGATGCTTTCCGCGATTCCGTATTTGAAGTCCTGCTCTCCAGCCACGATCTCGTCGAGAGCGCACGCACCCGCGCCGAACAAGCCGGCTACTTTACCGTGGTCGACAACGCCTGTGACGACTGGGATTACGCCGACGCAGCCCGCTATCTTCTCGAACGCTTTCACGCCCTTCGCGCCGAGCATCCCCGCTGCTGCCTCATCTCGGGAGGCGAGGTCACCGTAACCATCGACCGCACCCCCGGCGCCGGTGGCCGCAACATGCAGTTCACTCTTGAATGCGCCTTCGATCTGGCAAAGCATCCCGGCGAACAGCTACTCGTCTTCAGCGCAGGCTCCGATGGCATTGATGGCAACACCCGCTCTGCCGGAGCCATCGCCGACACCACCACCATCAGCCGCGCAACCGCCTTTGGCTATCAGCCGCAGAAAGAACTGGACAGCTTCAACGCCTGCCCTCTTTTCACTTCGCTTGGAGATTCAGTCGTCACCGGCCACACAGGCCACAATCTCCGCGACCTGCGCCTGCTGATCTCCGAACTGGAACCAATCTTGAACTAAATATGCCTTGATCTAAAAACCGGCGCCAGGAAAGCTACATCCCAAACAACGGCTCGGTCGAAGCGAATTCGACGCGATTGCGCCCATTCTCCTTGGCCCGATAGAGCGCGCGATCCGAGGCTTCCACCAGGGCCGTTGCCGGGCACTCCTGCGGAAAATTAAACACTGCCACTCCAATGCTCACCGTGGCGTAATGGCCGATCGACGTTACATTTTTTATATTCAATGCCCGGACAGCCGCCTGCATCCGCTCCACAATCACCTCTGCGCCCATGCGGTCGGTCGCAGGCAAAATCACTGCAAACTCCTCGCCGCCGTAGCGCGCCAATAGATCCCCTTTACGCGGAAGAACCGAGCTCAATGCCGTCGCAATCTGCTTCAGGCAGCCGTCACCCACGCGATGTCCATGCGTATCGTTCAGATTTTTGAAGTAATCGACATCCACCATCAACAGCGAAATCGGATGATAGGATCGATTCGCTCGATTCCATTCCGACTCCAGCGTCTGGTCAAAACACCGCCGATTGGCAACCCCGGTCAGCCCATCCTTGAGAGACATTTCCTCCAGCCTGTCCCTAGCTTCCTGCAGAGCCTGTTGCGCCTGCATGAAACGGCTTTGAATCAACGTGGCCCGGATGCCGTAAATACACAGCGCCGATAAGATCGCCGCCACGCCGATATAGAAGTGCTCCCGCATGATCACGAAGCCCAAAGCAAGCATCGCGAGCGTAAAAAATATGGGGCTCGCATTGTCGATGAAAAGCCCCAGTGAGCTCTTCTTCGATAACTCACCCGTACTCTCGCGAGCGGAATCTCGCAAAGCCAGGACCATCAACAAAAGGAAAGGAAGATCGATCAACAGGTCATAGAACCCGGCATGATTTTCAGTAGCCACCACGACCCAGTTGTAGAACCAGATAATCCCGCAATAGGGCCATAAAAAGCTGCCGAGTATCGTGTAAAACCGCCGCTCATCCCCACCCCTGGGACTCGCCACCAGGCGTAGCAACACCACCAGCGCCAACACAAGATTCTCGATGTTATAGGTCAGCAGCACCAGCGGTTCCGGCATCGGATGCGTCTCGCCACCCAGAAACGGAGCCACAGAAAAAATCTCGACGTAACTCAGGTAAGCCGTCATGCCTACCTGAATAACGTCAAGCCAGAAGAACACGCGAATGCCCTGATCCTCAGCCGGGGAGGAGATCGCCAACAGCAGAGGTGCTCCGTAAACAAAGTACAGAAAGTCGGAGAAATACGCAGACTTCACCGGGGCGTTTTGAAAAACATCCTCCCACGCCGACCCAAGCATGCCCACATTCCACAACAGGAAACCGATGCAAACCAGTATCCAGCTTCGCCGAACGAGTGCCTCGCCGTTGATCGCCCGCCAGCAACAGGCGGCCAACGCAGCGATCGGCCCCAGAATCAGGAACGGGTAGGACGCCGCCATCACATTTCCGGGAAACACGAAGAAGCTCAGCACGTGTAGAAAAACGAAGGCTGCCGAGAACAGAAGCAACACCTTCAAAGTCGGCGCTGGGCGGCTCGACATTCGGCACCTCCTTTTTCAGCCTGCGCTGGAATCTGAATCATTTTGGTTTATCAAATAACTATGCCACAGTCTTCCGGGCATACAACGCCACAACGGCCTGGAACCGTTGTTTCAGATTGGTCTACCCTCCGGCAACAGCCAAATCTGCATAATTGAGCTCTTATTTCAAAAAAAGCGGTGGCCGAAGCCACCGCAATGCTCTCTGCTCTGTGTTGCTCTGCGGAACTCCGGGAGATCTAAGTCTCACCTGAAGAGTTCCTCTTTGCCGCATCAAACTGTGGCCGTAACCATGCCCGATGCGGCAAATCCTCAATCTGCGGCTCAGTCCAAACCACCGCAGGTTACATAATCCAAAGACTGAATTTTGGAACGACTGAATGACTGAGCTACGGAACGACTACTCCATGCCCGATCCACTATCCAGACCTGGGCTTGGTGCTGGTCCTGATCCGAGTCCCGATTCTCCCGGACCTGCACCTGGCTTATTCCCGTCCGGACCTCCCTGACTGCCAGGCTGGCCAGCACCCGGACCACCGGATTGGCCACCGGGCCGACGCCATTCTCTCCGGCCGTCCCCATCCTGATCGCGGCGTTCATGCCTTGCCGTCCGCTCCGCCTCCAACTGCTTCCACTGTTCCGGAGTCAGTTGCCTGCGCAATCCGAGCAGCATCCGTGCATTGGCCTTTTCCAACTCCGCCCGCGCCTGCGCAATCTTGTCGATCTCTGCCAGAACCTTCGCCTCATCCGGCTGGTCCGCGCGGATCAACGGCTCCATCATCAACTCTTCTTTTTCCAGGGTCGCGTGCAGATCCACCAGCTTCAGCCGGTGCTGCTGATAGATGTCATCCATCGACTTGCGCTGCGCATCCGTCAGCTTCAGCTTTTCAATCGCCCGAGGCTCATTCCACCAGCGGCCATGATCGCCGCCATGCCCCATCGCCCGCTCCATCGGAGGATGATGCGGACCCATCCCCGGCATCCCATCCGGCCCCTGCGCCAAACCCGTTGCGGCTCCCGCAACCCAGAGGGCGGCAATTGCCAACCCGCAAGTCATTGTCTTTTTTGTCATAACGATCATCTTCAAAGCTCCGAATTCAATGTTGTTTTCCTGGCCCAGAATTTAGCGAGTCGTTCTCGCATCGCAAACTCAAATCACAAAAGCAGACTTCACAACGAGCCGATTAAAACAACAGGTCATCCCAACGTGATTCAAAACCACTACAAAAACAAGGACTCGAACTGATTCTTGCCAATCCCTAATTCTTGGTCGTCTCACTCATCAGATCCGCCAACGGCTGCATCGCATCCGGAGCCGCCTGCGCAATGTCGCTGTCCACATGGCTCAACAGGTCTTCATCGCTGACAGAACTCGCAACCTCAATTCCAGCCGCCTTGCTGGCCTCAGCCGCAGCCTCCAGCCGAGCCTGCTCCTGCACCGCGGCCTCATGCTCAGCCGCAACAACATGTTGATGATGCACCGATACCGGCACGCCCACCGCAGCCACTGCAATCACGCAGCCCAGCGCCCAACCGGCAATCGAATTCCGCATCCAGCCCGCTCCAACGCGGGTGGATACAGCAACAGGTCGAGCGCGCGTGAACTCCTCATCGCTCCATGCATGTATGCTCGTCCGAAAACTCTTCAGCGCCGCTTCAACCTCGGCATCTCCAACCTGATTCTTCTGCTCTTCAAAACTCATGATCTGCCTCCCAGTTCCGCACGCACTTTCACCATCGCCCGTGAAAGATGCGCCTTCACCGTTCCCTCACTCAAACCAACCGTTCCCGCGATTTCATGAATGTCCATTTCCTCAACGTGCCTCAGCATGAACACCGTCCTCTGCCGCTCGCTTAGTCTCTCCACAGCCTTCCAGACCAGTCGCACCTGGTCCCGCGCCAGCACCTGCATCTCAGGCGAAGACTCACCACTCGGCAGCCATGAACTCGCCTCAGCCGCATCCACAGAATTGGTACTGGTCTTCTTCCAGAACTGCAGCCGCCGATTGCGCCAGTGATCCTTCTGCAGGTTGATCGCAATCCGCAACAGCCAGGTCAGCACACTCGACTCGCCGCGAAAACTCGCCCAGTTCCGATATGCCTTCAAAAGACAATCCTGGGTCAACGTCTCGGCCGCATCCACATCTCGCAGCGAAGCGAGCAGGAATCGGAAAATCTGCGGACGATACGTTCCGGCTACCTCGGCGAACTCCGCCATGCCGATTGACGCTGACGCATCACCCTCGGCTGCCGCGTACTTGCCCATACTCTCCAGTGCTGTACTCGTGGTTGCCATCAACAGGGTAGACGGCGATTCAAAGACCAAGTTTACATCTGTCGAAGAATCCGCAAATCCGTCCCGAAAACTCTCGAACTCTGGCGTTTATCGTTAGACGTTTCACATTCGAGGCCAGAAATCCGCCCTGTACATCCGCGACATCCATACTGATAAACTGCTTCAGAAAACGGTTTCTCATTCACGCTGCCATTTAGGCTGCCATCGCACGAGGTTCAATGCTCCTTCCCGAACTCCGCTCCCAGGTTCTCTGGGCCAATCAGGAAATCGCCCGTCGCGGCCTCGCCGTCCACACGTTCGGTAACGCCAGCGGCATTGACCGCGCAGGGCTCGACGGTTCCGGAGCGGAACCCATCGTTGCCATCAAGCCCAGCGGAGTCGCCTACGCCACCATGACCCCCGCCGACCTTGTTTTATGCAACCTCAATGGAATCATCATCGAAGGCACCCTGAATCCTTCCAGTGATCTGGAAACACATCTACTGCTCTATCGCGAATTTCCCCAGATCGGCGGCGTAGTCCACACCCATTCCGAATTCGCAACCGCGTGGGCGCAGGCCCGCAAACCCATCCCCTGCCTCGGCACCACCCACGCCGACTACTTCCACGGCCCCATCCCCATCACGGATTCGCTGACCAGAGCCGAAGTAGAATCCGCCTACGTTCAAAACACCGGCTTAGTAATCTCCCGCCTCTTTCAGGAGCAATCGCTCGACCCCATGGCCGTCCCCGGAGTCCTGGTAGCAGGCCACGCTCCCTTCGCCTGGGGCAAGACCGCAGCGGCAGCCGTAGAACACGCCGACCTGCTTGAATACATCGCCCGCCTCGCTTACCGCACAGTCACCCTCGGAGCACCCTCCGAAGGCCTGGCCACCCATGTCAGCGAACACCACTACCAGCGCAAACACGGCCCCAAAGCCACCTACGGCCAAAACCTGGAGACCAAAGACTAGAACTCGAAGTTAGCTAGGGCCTTTGCAAATCATTCCTTTTTTAAATTAAGCCCAAAATCTAGGAATGTATCTTACTCTGTGCGTGAGATGGAGGCTTCTCTTCATGCCAAATAACCGCCTGACACTCTCTATTAATTTTTTCAAAGCCATTTTGTTCCTCGCGACAGCATGGATCACTGTTTCCAATCCTGCTGCAACTGCTCAGTCAAGCGCGGGGACGAATGCAGCACAAACCGCAGACAAAGTTTCCACAGTGGTCCCGGCGCTGACCTTCGATGTGGTTTCTATCCGGCCAGGCAACAACGATGGCGTTAAAAGCATGGAGCCCTTACCGGATGGATATCGCGCAAGGAACTTGCCGCTGGCCTTTACCATCGGAGAGGCGTACTTTCCTCGGTCATATCAGTCCAGGGATCAGATTTTGGGAGGACCTGGCTGGCTATGGAACGACGCCTATTACTTCGAAGGAAAGGTAGCTCAGCCCGATCTGGCAGAGTGGCAAAAGCTGACGGAACAGTTTAATCCCATGGTTCAGAACAAAATGCTGCAGGCGATGTTGCAGTCTGCTCTGGCCGAAAGATGTAAGCTCGTAGTCCATCACACTCCAAAGGAAGTTCAAGGCTATGCACTGGTGCTTGGTAAGCACGGACCGAATTTGAACAAGTTGAAGCAATCGAAGCTAGGCACAACAGTTCCTTCGGATGCGCTGAAAATTTCAGAAGGCGGTATGATGGTTCCGATTATGCCCGGTGCGGAACAACCCATCACAACTTATTTCCACACTTCCACGGCATCTCTAGCTGCAAACCTGTCGGGTCTATCAGGAATCCCTGTAGTAGATAGGACAGGTTTGACTGGCAAATTCGACTTTGCACTTACAAGGTTAGATAGCGATGATGGTCGCTCCAGCCACTGGAATATAGAGTCGCTTGGCTTAAAGCTGGAACCGGTAGAGCTGCCGACCGAAATTCTGGTAATAGACCACATCGAAAAACCATCTCCGAATTAGAAGAACCGATTAAACATATCTACATTTTCATATCATAATCCCATTATCCATATATATCTGATCGATTTCTATCGAAATATTCTTATTTTCTTTGCAGCTTAGTGACCTTTGGAACCGATCTAAGTCAATAGTCGTATTCTTTTCAATAAGTTGCCTCTATTCTTATGGAGTTCATGGGAACGAATACAAAGGTGGCCATCGACGTGCATAGAATCGTCAGTTCAAGGCTCCCCTAATGGAGACAAGTCTATATAACAGAGTCGTCGCAACAGTGCTGGGCCTGGTTACAGCGGCCCTTGCGTTGCTCGCTGTCTTCAATTTTCAGCAGGAAGCCAGATACCAGCAACCCGACGACGGCGTCACCTGGACAGAAACTACAACCATCGCTCACGGAAAAGCGCAGAATGGCCTGATCGCAACCCACGTTCTCGCCGGAAGCCCCGGTGCTCAGGCTGGCATTGAGCGCGACGATCTGCTCACCGCCATCAACGATCGGCCCATCGAGATCGGTTCCGACTACGCCCGCGAAATCAAGCGCATCGACGTATACGGCAAAGCCAATTACAGCATCACCCGCAGCGGCATCTCGCTCGATACGCCAGTTATCGTCTACCTCGCGCCAGTCGATACCAGCCTGCGCCAGTTCACGCGCGTGATCGGGCTGGTGTATCTGGCCATCGGTTTATACGTTCTTTTCCGCCGCTGGACTGCTCCCAGGGCGATGCATTTCTACATTTTCTGCCTGGTTTCGTTTGCTCTGAATACGTTTCGCTACACGGGTAAATTCGACTTTCTCGATTGGACGATCTACTGGGGCAACATACTAGCCGAGGCGCTGCAGCCTGCGCTGTTTCTGCACTTCGCCCTCGTCTTCCCCGAAGAGCGCCTGGCACACTGGAACCGCCGCTGGCTTCTGCCGATCCTCTACGCGCCGGCATTTGGCGTAGTCAGCCTGCATCTCACTGCGTTTCTGTTCTGGCAGGCTACCTTCGCACTCCGGCTCAAGCTCGATCAGGTTTCCACCGCCTACGACGCTACGTATTTCGTGCTCGCGGCAATCCTCTTTCTGCGCAGCTACTCACGCGCGAATACTCCACTTCTGCGTCAGCAGCTCAAGTGGCTCACGCGCGGAACCATGCTCGCAGTGCTGCCTTTCACTGTTCTCTTTGCGATTCCGTTCCTGACGGGCATTCCTGTTCCGGGCATTCTGCAAAAGATCGCTGGCCTCTCACTCGTCTTTCTGCCGCTGACTTTTAGCTGGGCGATTGTTCGCTACCGGCTAATGGATACCGACCTCATCTTCAAGCGCGGCGTGGCCTACACCCTGGCCACCGGCACGCTTGTCGGCGTCTACTTCGGCGGAATCGCGCTGGTTTCCGAGCAGGTCCACACCCACCTTCCCGAGGCCGTTCGTGAATGGGGCCTGGTCGTAACCATCCTCATCACCGCGCAGCTTTTCGATCCACTCAAGCGCCGCTTTCAGACATGGGTCGACAAAGTATTTGACCGTCATAAGTACGACTATCGCAAAGCCCTGGTTGAGTTCGGCCGCGGCCTCAGTTCCGAAACAGATCTCGATGCCCTGCTGCGTTCCATCGTCGACCGGCTTCCGCGAACCCTGCTTGTCTCCAAGGTTGCTGTCTTCCTCGCCGAAACTCCAGGCGCATATCATCTTGCCGCAGCCCACGGCATGGCCGTCGATATCGCTTCAGGGAACACCCCACTCAATCTTGGCTTTTTCGATTTCGACGAGCCCGGCAGCGGTTCGCACATCTTCCTTGAGAACACGCAGCAGGCCCTGCATTTACCTGAAGATCAACAGCGCACCGCGACCCAGCTCGATCTCAACTACTACCTGCCCTGTCGCGTTCAGGACGGCCATATCGCACGCACCATCGCGGTCATTGGTCTGGGCCGCACGATCGGCGGCGATTTCCTTTCCAGCGAAGATGTCGAGCTGCTGGAATCTCTCGCCAGCTACATCGGCATCGCCCTCCAAAATGCCAGTCTTTACGCACGTCTCGAAGAACAGATCAGCGAGTTTGAACGCCTCAAGGAGTTCAACGAAAACATCGTCGAATCCATCAACGTCGGCATCCTCGCCGTTGATCTGCATGACCGCATCGAGAGCTGGAATGCCCAGATGGAAGCCATGTATGCGCTCAGTCGCAAAGAGGCGATCGGCCAGCCGCTTTCCGCCGTCTTCCCGCCCGATTTCATTGAGGCCTTCGACCGCTTCCGCAACGAGTCCGGTGTTCACAATCTCTATAAATTCCGGCTCACCAGCCGCGCCGGTGAAGCGCGCACAGCCAACATCGCCGTGGCTCCGTTGCTCTCGCGTGACTTCATCGCTGTGGGCCGCATCGTTCTCGTCGATGACATCACCGAGCGGGTCAGCCTCGAAGCGCAGCTATCCCAGGCAGACAAGCTCAGCTCTATCGGTTTGCTTGCGGCCGGTGTTGCGCACGAAATCAACACTCCACTGGCGGTCATCAGCAGCTATGCGCAGATGCTTACCAAGCAAATGAAGGATGACACGCGCCTCACGCCTCTGCTCGAACGCATTACGCAGCAGACCTTCCGCGCATCTGAGATTGCCAATGGGCTATTGAACTTCTCGCGAACCAGCACGACCGAGCTGCGCGAGACAGACTTGAATCAGGTCATTACGGACACCCTGGGCCTGGTCGAGCACCAGCTAAAGACCGCCCGTATCACCGTTACGATGGAACTGAGCCGCGACCTTCCGCGTATACAAGGCAATCCTGGAAAGCTGCAGCAGGTCTTTTTGAATTTGCTTCTCAACGCCAAAGACGCCATGCCCCAGGGCGGACAACTTCGCGTCACCACCGTCTCCAATGGCCATGTTGAGGCCATCATCGGCGACTCCGGCGGAGGCATCGCTCCCGAACATCTCAAACGCATCTATGACCCATTCTTTACTACAAAGTCGGCGCCCAAACCCGGTGAGCGTCGAGGAACCGGTCTTGGACTTGCCGTCAGTTACGGCATCATCCAGGAGCACGCCGGCAAGATTAACGTCGAGAGTACCGTCGGCGTCGGCACCACCTTTCATCTTGAGTTTCCGCTTCTAAGGAATTCCGTACATGCCTGAGGTCCTATCCAAATTGAGCCAGACATCACTCCTCCCCACAAACGACTCCCCATCCGACGCCCGAATCCTCGTCATCGACGATGAAGCCGGCATCCGCGAGTCTCTGGAAATTCTGCTCACGTTTGAGGGCTACACCGTCGAGATGGCCATCGACGGCGAAGAAGGCCTGCGCACACTGGAGTCGCGCAGCTACGACCTCGTCCTGCTCGACCTCGCGCTCCCCGGTCAGACCGGCCTGGAACTGCTGCCCCAGATCAAAGAACGCTACCCCGAGTTACCCGTCGTCATGATCACCGCCTACGGCACGGTCGATAACGTCGTCGAGGCTGTTCGCGCCGGTGCAGAGAACTTCGTCCAGAAGCCCTGGGACAACGAAAAGCTGCTCGCCGATATCCGCTCCGCGATTGCCCGCCACAAGGCAGAGGCTGAAAATATTCACCTCAAGCGTGCTCTCAAGGAGCGCTACAACTTCCACAACATCGTAGGCAAAAGCGAGATCATGCTGCGCATCTTCGATCTCGTATCGCAGGTCGCGCCCAGCCGGTCAACCGTGCTCATCCAGGGCGAAAGCGGCACAGGCAAGGAACTCATCGCCAAGGCCCTGCATGCCAATTCTCCGCGTAAGGATAAGCCTTTCATCCCGGTCAACACCGGCTCCATGCCCTCGGAGTTGCTGGAATCGACGCTCTTCGGCCATGTCAAAGGCGCTTTTACTTCCGCTATCGCCACCAAAAAAGGTCTCTTCGAAGTAGCCAATGGCGGCACGCTCTTTCTCGATGAAATCGGCAACATGGGCATGGACACACAGGCTAAGATGCTGCGCGTCCTGCAGGATCGCCGCTTCATGCCCGTTGGCGGCACGCAGGAGATGCAGGTGGACGTGCGCATCGTCGCTGCTACCAACGTCGATCTGCGCCAGGCCGTGCGCGAAGGCAAGTTCCGCGAAGATCTTTTCTATCGCCTGAATGTAATCTCCGTTGATCTGCCGCCGCTGCGCAGTCGCCGCGAAGATATCCCCCTGCTTGTCGTTCGCTTCCTCGATCACTTCTCCAAAGAGAACGACCTTGAGCCGCGCAAGCTCACTCCCGACGCCATGCGCGCACTCGTCGATTATGAATGGCCGGGCAACGTGCGCGAACTTGAAAACATCATCGAACGCGGCGTCGTTCTCTCCAGCACTCCGCTCATCGGCTCCGGCCTGCTGCCTGGCCACATCACCGGCCGCAGCTTCCAGGATGCCCTGCTTGAACACAATCCCAATGCGAGCCTCTTCGATATCCTCGAAGACATCGAGCGCCGTATCATTGTCGAGAAGCTTGAGCGCTGCAACTGGAACCAGACCGATGCAGCCGAGCAGTTCCACATCCCGCTATCGACGCTGAATCAAAAGATCAAGCGCCTCAATATCGAGATCCGCAAACGCGCCCGCGACTAGAGCAATTTAGTAGAAATCTAAACTTAAACGTCAAAAATCGTACGATAAGCGTTTTTGATTTTGAGGCAAGGAACCCGCATGTCCGAAATGCCGACATCTCGGACAAGTGACAGGCTAAGCTTCGTCAACCGGCGTTGTCGTGGGGAACAAGAGCAAAGCCTGCTGATGGCCGCTTCCTTCTAAGAAGCTCCGTTTCACTTGATCATCTCGTCTTTTTTCACTTCGAGTTGTGGATTGACAAGGTGCATGTCAATTGGCAACCCGCCTGCAACGGGAGCAACGTCACGCACTATCTGCTCGAAGCTACTCACCATCTTGGCATCGACCTCGCGGACTACGACGAACGCCAGTATCGTACCGTCGTCATCATGCCTGCTCCACAATATGTTGGCTCCCTTACCCCGAAGGAAGCCAATCGCCTGGAAGCGCTTGCCGAGCGCCATTGCCTCGGCTTTGGTTACAGTTCCCTCGTAGTAGACAGCGTCTTTGCCCCCAAAATGTACCTCTCCAACATTTGAGGTCTCTTGTACATTCCCATTGCTATCAATCAGTTGAACCTGAACCGGAAATCCGCCAACGGTTGGAACTACCTGCCGAGTCAGCTCTTCAAATTTCGAGAGTATCCCCGCCTGATTCCATACACCGTACTGCACTCCAAACGATATGGTTGTGGCGGCCATTCCTTTGTGGAGTAGGACAGATGTTCCGCGTTCCTGGAGATACCCATTGCTCTTGAGCGCGTTGCCCAGAGCCAGAGCATTGCCTCGTGTAGCCAGGCCTGAGTAGATCACCTGGTCCTTCGCACCGATCAACACTGTCGTCCGATGTTGGTACTGATAAAGAAGAGCACCAGCCACGACAACCAGGATCGCCAATGTTGCGATGCCAACGCCAAAACCGGTTCCTGCGAAACCGAGTCGGCCGCCGCGTGCCGCATGCTGTGATATAGCATAGCCCTGGTCTTCCTTCGCTATCTTCCACGTTAAGTACCAGGTAAACCCTAAGAACAGGAGCTCGAAGGCATCGTATTCCAATCGCTCTAAAGAACCTGACGAGGTTTTCCAAATCAGCTTCACCAGGATGTTGAGTGCGACAACAATCAATCCGAGAACAACTGCCAGAACGCCGCGGCCTGCTTTGCCCAGCCTGACATAGTTGATAGCAAGAAGAATGGCACCGGCCGGAGGGCAAATGAATGTCGCTGTTCCTACGGCTGCAGAATCGAAGAGCCGGTATTCGGGTCTATGTGGAACTCTTTCTGAAGATGTGTCCATACCGAGTACACCTATCATAAAAGCTAGTGAGGGCCATGGAGCTACCCCTTTAGTAGGCGGGGTAGGCCATCTGTCCGTAAAACGGGCTTCTCGGACAAGTGGATCGATCTGTTGCACAAACATGTTGAAAATAAGCTTTGCGATGGCGAAAGGTTTTCGCAACGAATGCCTTATCGTACGATTTTGACGTCTGGTATGGTGACCCCTAATTGGCAGTGCCGGGAAGATCAAAATCCACGCCAGCATCCCGATTAGCTTTCTCCGTTGCAGCAAGATCAAGCTCGCTAACCGGTATAATCCGATGGCTCTGATCCAGAATCGAAAGCGTAGTCCGCGTCAGGATGTAATTGTGAACCTGGATTGGAGCGCGGCCATCTTTGAAGACAAGCGTAACCGCACTCTCGCTCAGCGGAGCAGCCGATGAACGAGGCGGAGCCGATAAATCCAACGGATGCGGCGCGTCATACGACTGCCGGTAGGCGAGATAAGGCGGCGGCGGACCCTGTTCATCTGGCGATGCCTCATAGCCGTCATCGGCATACGCCCCATCTCCAGCATCGTTGGGATAGGCGCCGTAATCGCCGTCACCGTCGTCATCGGGATATCCAAGATAGTCAGAACCGATCCATCCTGCACCTGACCAACCCCCACCTGACCATCCTGCACCCGGCAAAACGCCAACCCGGTAATCAGCCCGGTAGGGAGATCTATAAGGAGGTCGATGCGAGTGATCTCCATTGCGGTAACCAGAGCGGCTGTTTGCAAACCCGGCGGAGCGGTCATAGCCGCCATAACTTCCCGCCCGAATGCCAGGTGAGCCTGCACCAAACCTGTTGCCGGAGAAGCGTTGACCGCCAGCATAACGTTGACCGAGCGAAGTGCCGAATGGGGTGCGAGATGGAATACGAGACTGGACATGAGACGAGCCAGATCCGCTGAACCCGCCTCTGAATCCCGACGCGGCGCGGCCTGAAGAACCACCGTGAAATCCGCCGCCTCCGGCATGGCCTCCTCCTCGCTGCGCGCAGACCGGGATCAAGGTCCCAATCAAAACCAGCGCAAGCACGACGAGTCGTCTCATGCACACATATTACTCTCCTCCCCGTTCGGCTGCATGAACCGGCTCAATTTCGATTCATCGTCTTTTCTTCCCGGAGCCCTGCAGCTACCCGCTACACTTTGACTCTCAGTCACAGGAGATCAGTCATGGCCCTGCACGCTACCGAAGAACTTACCGCTGCTCCCACCAGCGAAATCGAATCCGAAGTATTGAACGATCAGACAGAAACCTACGAGTTTCCCGAGGCTGAGCAGGACCCGCAATCCGTCTACGCCACCATCCACGATCAACTCGTGCTCGATGGCAACTCGCAGCAAAACCTCGCCACCTTCTGCACCACGTGGATTGAGCCTGAAGTCGAGCGCCTCATGGTCGAGTGCGCCGACAAGAACATGATCGACAAAGATGAGTATCCGCAGACTGCAGCCATTGAAGAACGCTGCATCCACATGCTCGCCGATCTCTGGAACTCGCCGGAAGCTGCAACCACCATCGGCTGCTCCACCACCGGCTCCAGCGAAGCAGCCATGCTCGGCGGCCTGGCTCTCAAGTGGAACTGGCGCAAGCGTCGCAAAGCAACCGGTAAATCCATCGAGACTCCGAACCTCATCACCGGGCCCGTCCAGGTTTGCTGGCACAAGTTCTGCCGCTACTTCGATGTCGAGATTCGCGAAGTACCGATGGAAGGCGACCGCCTGCTGCTCACTCCTGAAGAAGTCCTCAAGCGCTGCGATGAAAACACCATTGGAATCATCGCCACTCTCGGCGTGACCTTTACGCTGCAGTACGAACCCGTTCTCGCAATCAGCGACGCCCTCGATAAGCTGCAGGCAGAGACCGGCCTCGATATCCCGATCCATGTCGATGGAGCCAGCGGCGCATTCCTCGCACCTTTCATCCATCCAAACCTGCACTGGGATTTCCGTCTGCCTCGCGTTAAATCCATCAACGCTTCCGGCCACAAATTTGGCCTGGCCCCACTCGGAGTCGGCTGGGCGCTCTGGCGTGAAAAGCACGATCTGCCGGAAGAGCTGATCTTTGACGTGAACTATCTCGGCGGCAACATGCCTACCTTCGCGCTGAACTTCTCTCGCCCCGGCGGCGAAATCATTTGCCAGTATTACAACTTCCTTCGCCTGGGCAAAGAGGGCTATCGCAAAATTCAGACGGAGTGCTATGCGCTGGGCCGTTATCTCGCGGAGAAAATCGGCGAGCTAGGCCCATTCAAAATCATCTATGACGGCACCGACGGCATCCCGGGCCTTTGCTGGGAGTTGAAAGACCCCGCAAACGCCGGCTTCACGCTCTACGACCTGGCCGACGCCCTGCGCGAACGCGGCTGGCTGGTCCCCGCCTACTCCATGCCTGCCAACCGTGAAGATCTGGTGATTCAGCGCATCCTCGTCCGCCACGGCTTCACCCGCGAAATGGCTCACGCGCTCCTGGAGCAGATGGAGCAGTCTCTGGATCACTTCGCAAAGAATCCCGTAGACATAACTCTCTCCGGCGCGGAGTCCGGTTCGCACGATCATTCTGGCCGATAAAAGTCGATAAAGTCGATAGATAAGAGCAACCTTTGCGTCACCCGTCCTCTTGCAGATTCGCACAAGGGCGGGTGAGCAAAATGCTACAAAAAACTACTAAATCAGCCCGAAAACGGCGTTCATCCTACCCAGGGAAGCCGCTGCGGAAAACGCCTTCCTTCTGCGACCTGGAAGCTGTTCATGTCATCCTATCCATGTGACCACTTCCACTCCTGCACCCCAGAGCACAGGTATCTCCCATGCCTGGCGTGCTTTGAGGCACCGCAATTTCCGCCTGTTCTTCAGCGGGCAGAGCATCTCCCTCATCGGCACATGGATGACCCGCGTGGCCACTTCGTGGCTCGTTTACAGGCTTACCGGCTCGGCCATTCTACTGGGGACAGTGAGCTTCATCGGCCAGATTCCTACCTTCCTGGTCGCCCCGCTGGCAGGCGTCCTCGTCGACCGCTGGAACCGCCGCACTGTTCTTGTGTGGACGCAGGCTCTCGCCATGGTGCAATCCCTGACCCTTGCCGCGCTGACTCTTACCCACCGCATCACCATCCCTGAAATCCTGATCCTTAGCGCCTTCCAGGGCTGCATCAACGGCTTCGATATGCCTGGCCGCCAATCTTTCATGATGGAGATGGTCGAGGAACGCGCCGATCTCTCCAACGCCATCGCCATCAATTCTTCAATGGTCAACCTCGCCCGTCTCATCGGCCCGTCGCTTGCCGGAATGCTTATCGCGGTCACAAACGAGGGCTGGTGCTTTCTCATCGACGGCATCAGCTATATTGCGGTGATCGCGTCGCTGCTCCTGATGCGCCTCACCACCGTCCGGGCCTTTGCGGAAAAGCTCGCCCAATCACAGGCTTCCCTCTTCGATCAGCTTAAAGAGGGGTGGGATTTCGTCCGCGCATTCGTTCCCATTCGCACCATTCTGCTGCTCTTCGCGCTGGTGAGCCTCATGGGTATGCCTTTCATCGTGCTGATGCCCATCTTTGCCGCACAGGTGCTCCACGGTGGCCCGCACACGCTGGGATTCCTCATGGCCGCTATGGGTGTCGGTTCCCTTGCCTCCGCGCTGTCTCTGGTGCTCCGCAAATCTGTTCGCGGCTTGCTCAAGATGATCCCCATTGCCGCCGCCTGCTTCGGTGCCGGACTCATTCTCTTCGGCCTCTCGCATATCCTTTGGCTATCGCTGGTCCTGATGACACTGATCGGTTACGGGATGATGCAGGGCCTCACCGCCAGCAACACCATCATCCAGACCATAGTTCCTCAGGACAAGCGAGGGCGCGTCATGAGCTACTACACGGTCGCCTTCGTCGGCATGGCTCCCTTCGGAAGCCTGCTCGCGGGCTCTCTCGCCAATCTCATCGGAGCTCCCGGCACAGTCATGGTCAGCGGCGTGGCCTGCATCCTGGGTTCGATCTGGTTCTTCACGCAGATGAAGACTGTCCGAAAAGCCATGCGCCCCATCTACGAAGAGCTAGGCATTATCCCCGCACCTCTTGTCCCAGCATTAAACGAAGAGCCGGGAAGCTGATCAAAACCGGCGCTTTCAGCTCTCCAAGTAACCCCGGTACCGTGTTCTTGCATCTCTATCTATATGGCTTTATTGAATTCCGGTATTCTCAATCTCTCAGCTCATCTATCCCACCTGTTCACTGTTAACCCCCTCACGGCGAGATTGGGAGTCCAGCGATGAGTACCACGAAGCCAATCCATGGTCGTAATCGCGTTGTCATCGAAGAGGTAACTCCACAAATTGGCACCGGAGTCAACGCAGGCCTTTATCCCGCATGTCGCATTGTCGGCGATGAAGTCGTCGTAAGCGCTGCTATCTTTGCCGACGGCCACGACCATCTGGCGGCGCGACTCCTGTACCGCAAAAACTCCGACAAACGTTGGATCTCCGCACCGATGACTGCCACATCCAATGACCTCTGGACTGGCTCATTCCAAGTGGACAAGCTCGGCTCCTGGAGCTTCACCGTTCAAGGCTGGATCGATCATTTCGACACCTGGGTCAGCGATACGAAAAAGCGGCTCGCGGCGCAGCCCGATCCGCAAAATCCCGATCCGAATGCAACTCCACAGGATATTCCGCTGGCCTTTCGTTCCGGCGCGATCCTGATTCGCGATGCAGCAAAAAAAGCACGCGGTGCCGACTCCAGGCGCCTGCTCCAGGTGGCCGAATCCCTCACAGCCGAGGCGGATCAGAATGCCGATCTGTACGAATACCCGCTGACGCCCGAAATCGAAGCGTTGGTGAGTTCCTATCCTGATCTCACGCTTGCGACCCGCTACGCGCCTGAACTGCCACTCTGGGTCGATCGCGAACGCGCCCGGTTCTCCGCATGGTATGAACTGTTCCCCCGTTCTGCTTCGTCCATACCGGGGCAGCATGGAACATTTGCCGACGTGGAAAATCAGCTTCCCGAAATCGCAGAGATGGGCTTTGATGTGCTGTATCTGCCGCCAATCCACCCCATTGGCCGCGCGTTTCGCAAGGGACCGAACAACTCCACAACCTCTGTAGAAAGCGACCTCGGCAGCCCCTGGGCCATCGGAGACAAGTCGCTGGCCTCGGCCAAAAACAAAGAGGATAACGGCGGCCACAAATCGATTCACCCACAGTTGGGAACATTCAAGAGCTTTGACAAGCTGGTCGCCGCAACGAAGGCACACGGTCTCGAAATCGCGCTGGACATTGCCTTCCAATGTTCCCCCGATCATCCGTGGGTAACGGAGCACCCCGACTGGTTCGTCACCCGACCCGATGGCAGCATTCAATACGCTGAAAATCCTCCGAAGAAATATCAGGATATCTATCCGCTGAACTTCGAGTCGCATGACTGGCGCGGCTTGTGGGACGAGCTTTATTCCGTCTTTGAATTCTGGATCAAGCGCGGCGTCCATATCTTCCGCGTGGACAATCCACACACCAAGGCGCTTCCCTTCTGGGAGTGGTGCCTCGGCAAGCTGCGCGAGCACTATCCGGATACGCTGTTCCTGGCGGAGGCTTTCACTCGTCCGCACGTTATGTATTCGCTTGCCAAGCGCGGCTTTACGCAGTCTTACACCTACTTCACCTGGCGCACAGACAAGGACGAGTTACAGACCTATCTCGAAGAGATCACCAGGCCGCCTGTCAGCGATTTCTTTCAACCGAACTTCTGGCCCAACACGCCCGACATACTGCATCGGTCGTTACAGCAGGGCGGTCGCCCTGCCTTTATGCAACGCCTGATCCTCGCTGCAACCATGACTGCCAATTACGGCATCTACGGCCCCGCGTATGAGCTGGGCGAAAATACTCCGGCAACTCCGCCCGTGGGCAAAACCGAATCGGAAGAATATCTCGACAGTGAAAAATTTCAGATTCGTCAGCGCGATCGTAACGGACCGGGAACAATTGTTCCCCTGATCACGTCTCTCAACCAGATCCGTCGCGCCAATCCAGCGTTGCAATCGAATCTTTCGCTGCACTTTCACGATGCAGAAAACCCACAGATTCTCTGCTATTCAAAATCGACCTCCGATTTCGAAAACACCGTTCTTGTCGCCATCAATCTGGATCCGTTCAATGAGCAATCCAGTTGGATTCATCTCGATCTCGAAAAACTCGGCATACCTTCCAACCAGGACTTTATCGTCGAAGACCTGCTGACAGGAGTAGCCTACACTTGGCAAGATCGCAGGAATTACGTGGCTCTCAAACCTGACCGCCAACCAGCGCACATCTTTCGTATTATCCGCCCGGTCTGATCAGATTCAGCAGGCGGCAACGTAGCCGGATCACAGCATAGAGTGCATCCAATAGCTCGGAGAATAGACGATTGAAGAAGCTCGCAAGCGCAACCGATCCCCTCTGGTATAAAGACGCGATCATTTATGAATTGCATGTTCGTGCCTTTGCTGACTCCAACGGCGACGGCATCGGGGACTTTCCGGGGCTTCTTTCGCGTCTCGATTACCTGCAGGATCTCGGCGTTACATGCATCTGGCTTTTGCCCTTCTTCCCTTCACCATTGCGCGATGACGGCTACGACATTGCGAACTACGTCGATGTCAATCCATCGTACGGAACGCTGAATGACTTCAAAGCGTTTCTCGATGCAGCACACCAGCGCAACATGCAGGTAATGATCGAGCTGGTCATCAATCACACCAGCGATCAGCATCCCTGGTTCAAGGCGTCTCGTCTTGCCGCACCGGGCTCTGCAGCGCGCGAGATGTACGTCTGGTCTGACAGCGATCAGGTTTACAAAGATGCCCGCATCATCTTCACCGATACGGAAAAATCAAACTGGACCTGGGACGAAACAGCCAAAGCCTATTATTGGCACCGGTTTTTTTCTCATCAGCCGGACCTCAACTTCGATAACCCCGCGGTGATTGAAGAGGTGCTGAAAGCCATGCGCTTCTGGCTCGACATGGGTGTCGACGCTCTGCGCATGGATGCTATTCCATACCTTGTAGAACGCGACGGCACCTCATGCGAAAATCTGCCCGAGACGCATGCGGCTATAAAAGCCATCCGCACCGCGATTGACGCCGATTACGCCAACCGTCTCATCCTAGCTGAAGCCAATCAGTGGCCTGCCGATGTGCGTCCTTACTTTGGCGATGGCGATGAATGCCACATGGCATTTCACTTCCCGCTGATGCCACGCATCTACATGGCTCTGCGCCAGGAAGACCGCCTGCCCATCACCGACATCATGGCCCAGACACCCGCGATTCCAGACAACTGCCAGTGGGGTCTCTTTCTTCGCAACCATGATGAACTCACGCTTGAGATGGTCACGGACGATGAGCGCGACTACATGTACTTCGCCTACTCGGCAGACCCACGTATGCGGATCAATGTCGGTATTCGCCGTCGCCTCGCGCCTCTCGTCGACAACAATCGCCGCCGCATAGAACTGCTGAATTCGCTGCTATTGAGCTTCCCTGGAACGCCCATCATGTATTACGGCGATGAACTGGGCATGGGCGACAACATCTATCTTGGCGACCGCAACGGTGTTCGCACTCCGATGCAATGGAACTCCGACCGCAATGCAGGATTCTCAAAGTGCGATCCCGCGCGGCTCTATTTTCCTGTCGTCATGGACCCCATCTATGGCTATCAGGTCATCAACGTAGAAGCGCAACTGAGCGACCAATCCAGCCTGCTGCATTGGACCCGCAACATGATCGCCCTGCGTAAACTCTTTCAGGTCTTCGGGCGCGGAACACTCACATTTCTAAACCCCGCAAATCGTAAGATCCTCGCCTACCTGCGCGATCTCGACCGGGGCGATGGCTCACACGAAACTGTCCTCTGTGTTGCTAATCTCAGTCGCTTCGCGCAGCCAGTATCGTTAGATCTGGCTACCCATGCTGGCCTGGAACCCGTCGAGATGCTTGGCTACGTGCCGTTCCCCACCATCACTGAAGCGCCTTATGCGCTTTCGCTTGCGCCGTATTCTTTCCTCTGGCTTGAACTGCAGCCAGCCAGCGCAAAGGTGGATTCCGCTCTATCTTCTCCCGAGGACGCAGAGCTGGCTAACGTTGCCGATATTCTCGGCGTTACAGCCAGCATGGCAGCAGACGCGCTCGATCTGATGACTCTCGGCTGGACCGGGCTGATCTCAAATGCAGGCTCTCTTTTAGAAAATGCCCTGCGCGCATGGCTGCCACGTCAACGATGGTTTGGTGCCAAGACACGCACCATTCAGGCACTGAACGTGCTCGACTGGGCAGAGATTCCGCTCGACGCTGGTAACTCTTCGAGCGCTGATACTCTTGCCGGCAGCGGCATTCCTACGGCCCTGGTCTTCATTGAGATTACGTATGCCGATGGCGTCTCAGAAACCTATCAGCTTCCTCTCGCTATCAGCACAGGCACCAGGGCTGAAGAATTCGCCGTAAGCAATCCTCAAAGCATACTTGCAACGATTACCTCACAAGCAGGCCCGGCAATTTTGTATGACGCAACCAGTCGCGAAGACCTGCGCCTGCGGCTGCTCACACTCATTGAACGCAATGAACCACTCGCACTCTCAACACTGCGCATCCCCTCATCTGACGAGACGGGCTTGAGTGATGCATCGAACATTGCAGATGCTCCCGCGTCCTCTGTGGCCGTTCCAGTAGTGCCCGCTCCACTCGATGCTCAACCAGGTGAGGCAGCCTCTTCGCCACATTCTGAGAGGCTCAATGTGCACTCTGCGGGCAAGTTGCAGGCATACGCATCGAGCGCTTTCTCCGCGCTGCATCTTACGCATCCAACCAGCTCGCGAGTCGGCTCCGCGGAGCAGTCGAACACATCTATCCTCTACGGCAAAGATCTGATCTTGAAGCTGTTCAGACGTCTGCAACCAGGCGAAAATCCAGACGTTGAAATCGGACGTTTTCTCACTGAAATTGCGCACTTTCCCCGCATCGCACCTTTCTTTGGTGAGATAGATATAACGCCGATCGGCGGAGAAAAAACCACAGTCGCCATGCTTCAAGGGCTCGTAGCCAACGAAGGGGATGGCTGGCAGTGGTTCCTCGATGAGTTGAAGAACTACTTCGCTTCAGTTGCCTCTCTGCCCGCTCCGCCAGCAGCAACACCGGCCAGCTTCCTCATCGATCGCGAACTACCTCGCGAAGCCTTCGAACACGCGCGCGCATCGCTTGAGGCCGCTGCGCTGCTCGGTCGCCGTACAGCAGAAATGCATCTGGCGCTGGCTACTCCGACTCATGATCCTGCCTTCGCAGCCGAGCCTATTACCGCTGCCGATCTCAACAACGATGCTCGCCGAATCGACGCGCAGATCACGTCCACTCTTGAAGCGCTCAAGAGCAAACTTTCGACCCTCAAAGATCTCACCGCAGACAATGCCGGACTGCTGCTGTCTCGTCGCATCAACCTCTTTTCTCGCGCACATGCGATCACCAGTTCAGCGCCCGGCGGCCTGCGAATCCGCATTCACGGCGATTATCATCTCGGGCAAACTCTACGCACAGCCGCGCCAGTTGGGTCTGCAACAGATGCCGGGGATTTCGTTCTCCTGGACTTTGAAGGCGAGCCCGCAAGGCCGCTATCGGAGCGTCGTCAAAAGCAATCGCCTCTGAAAGATGTCGCAGGGATGCTCCGATCTTTTTCCTACGCCGCGCATTCGGGCCTGAATCAACATCTCGCAGCGAATCCGGAATCCTCCCGCAGCTCTGGAACAGAAGCCTTGTCTGCGTGGGAAATACTCTGGCAGGATTCCGCTTCCACTGAATTCCTGCAAGCCTATCGCAAAGGGATTGCAGCAAATCCATCTATCCTGCCTTCGCCGCAACAATCGCAGGCTCTTTTAAGCGCTTATCTATTGGAGAAAGCTCTCTATGAGTTGCTCTATGAACTCAACAACCGACCCGAATGGCTTCGTATTCCACTGAGCGGTATTCTCGCGCTCGAATCCTGATCAGTAGCTCTCCACTCCGGTTCAACCGGTGAGCAGTTTTCAGAAGCGATTATTCGGTTCTCAAGAAGGTAACGATGGCGACAGCAAACCCGATTCCCGATACAAGTCAAGACCTGGCTCACGCTCCTGCGCGCACCGGAGCCAGTCTGCTCGTGCTCATCGCTTCAATGACGCCGGAACAGCTCAGCGCCCTCCTCGACAAGCTGAGCCAATCGCTTCCGGTAGAAGACCTGCTCATCGCCACACCCGATTCACTGACCTTCGATACGCATCCAGCGCTGCGAATCATACAGGCACCTGCAACCAACGCGTCTTGGACCTTCACCGCAGCAGACTTCGTCAATGCTTATCAACTCGCGCAGAAGAATGAAGCACGCGCAATTCTCATGCTCGGGCCTGAATCAGAATCATTGAGTTCATCCGGCCTGTTTGAGCTTGCCAACGCCGTCATTGCAGACTCTATCGATCTGGCCATGCCTCACTACGATCTTCCTCGGAATGCGGGGTTGGTCAACTCTGCAATTCTCTATCCCCTGACACGTGCACTCTTCGCTCAGCGTGCACGGTTTCCGCTGGCCATTGATCTTGGTCTTTCATTACGCATGGCAGAGCGCCTTGCCGCCGCAGGCCAACGATTCACTGCGTCAAATCAGAATAATGCGCTTATCTGGCCCGTCGACGAAGCTGCGGTCGCAGGCTTCGCTATCCAGGAATTCGATGTTGGCCCACGCACTCTTCCTGTGCCGATAGAGGCGGACCTCAACAGCATTCTTGCTCTCGTAGCAGGTTCACTCTTCGCCGACGTGGATGCGAAGGCCGCATTCTGGCAGCGAACACGTACCCTGCCGCCCGCGCGCCCTGCCATCGCCCAGCCTCTCTCGATAGAAGCCGCGACAGACATCGCTCCCATGCTTGATACTTTCCGGCTGGCTTATACAAATCTGCGCGAGATCTGGTCACTCGTTCTACCGCCGAATTCCCTGCTCGGACTCAAGCGTCTCTCCATCATCGACCCTGCCGTCTTTCACATGCCGGAAAGCCTGTGGGCACGCATCATATTCGACTTTCTGCTGGCCTACCGGCTTCGCACCATCAATCGTGGACATTTGCTCGGTGCACTCACACCGCTCTATCTTGCGTGGGCCGCCAGCCACATCAATGTCATCGCCTCTGGTGTGGAATCCGAGCGGCACATCGAGACAGTTGCAGCAGCGTTTGAAGCTGACAAACCTTATCTTGTCTCACGTTGGAGATGGCCTGACAGATTCAATCCGTGATACCCATCGCGGCCTTTTGTATCGCACTTTTATTTGATTGATTCGCCATCGCTAGTTCGTAGCAAGAGTTGACTCAAGGAGTAATTCCTATGACATACGTCTTCGCAACCATGCTCCAGACAGATGCATTTCCAATAAACCAGCCTGCTTACGTGGATAACACTTCGATCTGGCACCACATGTCGGACGCGTTGTTTCAATCGCTGAACCGTGTTCTCTCGCTCCTGGTCGCTATCCTGCCTGGCATCCTCGCGTTTATCGTTGCATTGATTCTCTTCACCGTGATCGGAATGGCACTGTCTGCGCTGCTTAGACGCGGACTCACGATGGCAAAATTTGATGCGCGCATGGCGCGTGACAACGTCAGCGATGGTTGGATGCCTTCAAGTTCACCGACAGCGCTCATTAGCCGTGCAACGTTCTGGGCATGTGTTTTGCTTGGCCTCATCATCGGCGTCTCTGCCTTCGATGCGTCTTACGCAACAGGAGCTACGCTTCCCATCTCACTCCTTCCCTACCTGACACACGCGGTAGGAGCGATTCTGATTCTCGTTGCGGGCAATCTCGTTGCGCGCTTTCTCGCACGCACTGTCCTCATCGGAGCAGTCAATGCGCAGTTGCAATATGCGCGCTTCCTCGCACTCGGAGTCAAGTGGCTGGTGTTGGTGTTGACGGCTGCAATGGTCCTCGACCACCTTCAAATTGGCGGCAATGTCGTTGAACTCGCCTTTGGAATTCTCTTCGGAGGAATCGTTCTCACGCTCGCACTCGCAGTAGGCCTTGGTTCTCGCGATCTTGTAAGCCGATCCCTTGAGAGCCATGCAGACCGCTCCAGCGAACACAGCGTCACACCAACGACCAATCCGGCAAGCAGCCCCATCGATCCTATCCGTCATTTTTGACGCCACTCTTGAGGATGGAATCGACTTATGCCCCAGATACCTTTATCCACATACCGTCTGCAGTTGTATGCGGGCTTCACCTTTGAGGATGCAGCAGGCGTAGCCGATTATATTGAGGCACTGGGCATCTCGCATGTGTACTGTTCGCCGTATCTCCAGGCAGTCTCTGGCAGTACACATGGGTATGACGTGGTGGATCACCAGCGACCGAATGAAGAGCTTGGCGGCGAAGAAGGACATAGCCTGTTCTGCCAGCGGTTGAAAGATCTCGGCCTTGGCCAGGTGCTGGACATCGTGCCTAATCACATGGCGCTCGGAGAACAGAACCGCTACTGGTGGGACGTCATCGAGAATGGTCCGTCGAGCCGGTATGCAACATGGTTCGATATCGATTGGCACTCCGCTGAGGTGAAGCTGCAGAACAAAGTGTTAATCCCTGTATTGGACGACCAGTATGGACGTGTCCTGAGTTCTGGCCGCATCAGGATGGAGTACACCGGCGAGCGCTTCCAGATACGCTATGTCGACAATCTCTTTCCTGTCGCGCCGAGATCTCTATCGAGCTTACTTACCAGGGCCGCGGAGTATGCGCACAATGACACGCTTCACTTCATTGCCGCCAGCTTTTTAGCGTTGCCATCTCCTGACTCCATCGATCGGGGAGCCGCAAGCGCAAGACACCGCGACAAAACCGTAATCTACGGATTGTTGAAGCAGCTCTGCGAAAAACAGCCAGAGGTACAGGCTGCAATCTCACGCGGCGTTGATGAGTTGAATCATGAAATCGACGCATTGGATGACGTGCTGAATCAGCAGAGCTATCGACTGGCCTATTGGCCCACTGCCGATCAGGAATTGGGCTATCGTCGATTCTTCGACGTAAATACTCTCATCGGGTTGCGCATGGAGAGAGAGCACGTCTTCGAGGCAACACATTGCAGAATCTTGAAGTGGCTTGAAGACGGCACATTGGATGGCGTGCGTATCGATCATCCCGATGGTTTACGCGATCCCCTGCAATACTTTGAACGCTTGAGAAAACGTGCGCCAGATGCATGGATCATAGGCGAGAAGATTCTTGAGCCGGGAGAGTTTCTCCGCGAGAGCTGGCCGATTCAGGGAACCAGCGGCTATGACTTCATGAACGTGTGCAATCGCCTCATTGTTCATGGCGAGGGCCTGATCGAGCTGACAAAGACCTACAGCGAATTCACAAATGAGCCGATCGACTTTGCGGAATTATCGCACCAGAAAAAGCAAATGGTAGAGCAGGAAGCTCTGGGCAGCGACATTAACCGCCTGGCCAGTCTGTTTGTGGAGATATGCGAGAACAACCGCGACCGCCGCGATTACACGCGTGCCGAGATTCGACGTGCGCTTCGTGAGGTAGCTTCGTTCTTCCCTGTCTATCGCACCTACGTAGTCGCAGATCGCGACCGCATCGTAGATGAGGATCACGCGAATATCGAGAAAGCAATCGCTTTAGCCAAAGACCGAAGACAGGATTTAGATGCAGGACTCTTTGACTTCATCGCGGATGTATTGACATTGCGCGTACGAGGAAAAGTGGAAAGCGAATTTCTAATGCGTTTCCAGCAATTCACCTCAACGGTGATGGCCAAGGGTGTTGAGGACACCGCGTTTTACTGCTTCAATCGAATGATCGGTTTGAATGAAGTAGGCAACGATCCAGGCTGCGATGGCATTTCCGTTGCGGAGTTTCACGACTATTCCGCGAAGATGCAGGCAACCCATCCATTGACGATGACAACGCTCTCCACGCACGATACAAAGCGTGCCGACGATGTGAGAGCACGGCTCGCGACCATCACTGAAATTCCCGGACGATGGAGAGCTGTTCTGAATCGATGGTCGCGCATGAACGCACAGTTTCGCACTGCAAACTTTCCTGATCGAAACACGGAGTGCTTTCTATATCAGACCTTGATCGGCGCGTGGCCAGTTACAAAAGATCGCCTGACGGCCTACATGGAAAAGGCAACACGCGAAGCCAAACAACAAACCGGTTGGACGCAGCAGAACAAGGAATTTGAAGAGGCATTGCGAAACTTCATCGAACGCATTCTTGAGTCGCCTGAATTCATCGCAGAGTTGGAAGCGTTCGTCGGCCGAGTACTGCAAGCAGGGCGCATCAACAGTCTTGTGCAGACGCTGGTAAAGTTCACAGCGCCAGGAGTGCCGGACACGTATCAGGGCAGCGAGCTATGGGATCTTAGCCTCGTCGATCCAGACAATCGCAGACCTGTCGATTACGAAACGCGCCGAACAATATTGAACGATCTGAAAAAAGGGATGCTCGCAGAAGAGATCATGCGCGAGATCGATAGAGGAGTGCCGAAGATGTGGGTGACTCACAAAGCTCTGTCTCTTCGCCGTCAACATCCAGAGTGGTTTGGCGCGGACGCAGGCTATACGCCCCTGCTCGCAGAAGGCCTGAAACGCGAACATGTTGTGGCTTATCTTCGCGGATCTCACGTGGTCACAATAGTTCCTCGCTGGACTTTAAAACTCGGCGATAGCTGGGCATCGACGACATTGAATTTGCCGCAAGGCAATTGGAAAAACGCGCTCACTGGCGATGTAATCAAGGGTGGCCGGTTGCGAGTGCAAACGCTATTGCAGCACTTTCCAGTTGCGTTGCTTACACGGGAGACGGAGTAGCCATGCACCGATTCGAGATTTGGGCTCCACGCGCGAAGAAGCTGGCAGTGAGAGTGAATAGCGCCACATTACCGATGTATGGCCCCGACGAACGAGGCTGGTGGCGGCTCGATATACCGGAAGCCACAGCCGGGTCTGATTATGGCTATCAGATCGACGATGATTCGAAGCTCTATCCCGATCCGCGTTCTCTCAGTCAGCCCAATGGAGTACATGGCCTGTCACGTGTATATGATCAGCAGGCATTTGTCTGGGGCGATGCAAACTTCAGCGCCCCACCGTTGGCCAGCGGCGTGATCTATGAGTTGCACATCGGTACTTTTACACCGGAAGGCACCTTGGATAGCGCGATCAGCAAACTGGACTATCTCGTAGACCTCGGCGTGACACATGTAGAGCTGATGCCGGTTGCATCTTTCGCAGGAGACCGCGGATGGGGCTACGATGGCGTCGCGTTGTTTGCCGTACATGAAGCCTATGGCGGACCGGATGCTCTAAAGCGGTTTGTCGATGCGGCGCATGGAAAAGGCCTGTCCCTGCTGCTTGATGTTGTCTATAACCACTTCGGTCCGGTTGGAAATTACACGGGAAAGTTTGGCCCTTATCTTGTGGAGGCCCATCAGACTCCGTGGGGCGGTGCGGTGAACTTTGAAGACTCCGGTGCGGATCAGGTACGAAGATTCTTCTGCGATAACGCGCTGATGTGGATGCGTGATTTTCACATCGATGGGCTACGGCTGGATGCGGTGCATGGATTCGTTGATCGTTCGGCCATTCATTTTCTTGAGCAGCTTTCGATTGAAGTCGAGGCATTGGAAACGACCCTTGCGCGCCGCCTTGTACTGATTGCAGAGAGCGACCTGAACGACCCGCGAGTGATCACTCCCCGCGAAGCAAATGGTCTTGGGATGGATGCGCAATGGAACGATGATTTTCATCATGCACTGTTCGCGGCACTCAATCCCGAGGAGGCAGATGGATACTATGCAGACTTTGGCGAGCTGAGCCAACTGGCAAAAACTCTCGAACGAAATTTTGTTTACGACGGAATCTATTCCAAGTTTCGTGATCGTGTTCACGGGCGGCCTGCGGGAAATCTATCGCAGCATCGGTTTGTAGGATTCATTCAAAATCATGATCAGGTCGGAAATCGCGCGATCGGTGACAGACTGCAGGAAGTCGTCGGTTTCGACCGCGCCAAAATTGCTGCGGCCCTGGTGTTGCTCGGTCCATTTGTGCCGCTGTTGTTTCAAGGCGAGGAATGGGCTGCTTCCTCGCCATTTCAATACTTCGCCGACCACGATGATCCAGAGATGGCCAGGCTTGTTTCTGAGGGACGCAAGAGAGAGTTCGCCTCGTTTGGCTGGGAGCCGAGTTTGATTCCCGATCCCGAGAAGCGGGAGACGTTTGAGCGCTCAAAGCTGAAGTGGGACGAAGTGAACAACGGCCAGCACGAAGAGATGCTGACCTGGTATCGCGAGTTAATCCGGCTGCGGCGAACCACGCCATCCCTGAATCACGGCGAGCCGGGACATACACACATCAGCCATAACCAAAGCGAGGATCAACGCGAGATGTGGTTATCCATGTCCCGTGGCGAGGTGACTGTGCAATGCAACCTGGGCAATGACAGGCAGCTCATCGCAATGCCGAAGGGCAAACGGCTCATCCTCAGTTCGCATAAGGATGTGACAGTGACGGATGGAGAAATGACTCTCCCCGCCAACTCGGTGGCAATTTTTCTTTAGCTGTTGCCGGTCTTCAGATTTATGGACTTCAGACTTATGCCGTCGCAGCGGCCTGCTTACCCATGCGCCTGCCGCGCAGGTATTTCCAGACGCCGTATCCAATTCCAGCCGTTAACAGGCTGCAATACGTCCATAGGATGGGCGCCGTCCATCCCGCCAGTGTTTTCTCCCACAGCCGCACCACGTACCGGCCATAGGTAAATCCAAGCCATGCCAGCAGCCCGTACCGCGCCGTTCGGCCAAGACCGTAACTCGCCAGAAACCGCAAGCGCGGCACTTTCAACGCTCCAGCCGCCAGCAGAAAAGGCGTCAGCGGAATCGGCGGCGGCAAAAAAGCGGCCAGCCCCACTGAAAGACTGCCATGTCGCTCAACCCACTCGACCAGCTTATGTAAAAACCGCTCCGGCACACGCTTTTCCAACATCACTTCGCCGCCCTTGCGGCCGGTGCTCCAGGTGAAATACCCTCCCACCAGCGATCCAGCCAAAGCACTTGCCGTCAGTAGAATCGCCATCGACAGTGACGTGCCTCTGTGAGCCGTCAGCAGCAACAGCAGTAAATCCGTGCTCCCCGGCAAGGGCAGCGGGATCACGGAAGAATCAAGGATGGCCACTGCAAAGAGCCCCAGAGCCCCCAGGCTCACCAGCCAGTGGAGCATGGAGTGTTTCCCTCCAGCAGCAGCGGCTCGCAGGCCTGTAGGGGCTTTGGCGCGTTTCATGGATTGCAGAAATGCCATCATCGTGGTTTAGATGCACCTCAGCCTCAGATACGCGGATTTCTCATTGCAATTTCTATCCGTGGCAAACATTTCTGTTTCGTGGCAAACATTTCTGTTTCATGGCAAACATCCCTGTTTTTAGTTCTGATACGCTATCCTGACCATAAGCGGTAAAGGCCCAGACGCGAATAGTCAACCTGGGCAGCCAGCACAAAATCCGGCACCCGATCGAGCACACGCCATGCCCATAGATCCTCTCGACGTCATCGCCAAGCGCATGCTCCTTGCCGTGCAGGATTACACCCTTTTCTGCTCGCAGGCTGTCGCCAATCTCTTCCGCCGTCCGCACTACTGGAGCGACGTTCTCGCCCAGTGCGACCTCATCGGCGTCGGTTCCCTTCCGATCGTGGTTCTCACCGGCTTCTTTACCGGAGGCGTTCTAGCCCTTCAGTCTGCCGCCTCGCTGGCTCAGTTCGGAGCGCAGGCCTACACTGGCCGATTCGTCTCGCTGTCCATGATCCGCGAACTCGCGCCCGTTCTTACCGGCCTGATGGTCTCCGGACGCAATGCCAGCGGCATGGCTTCGGAACTCGGCTCCATGGTCGTGACGGAACAGATAGACGCCATGCGCGCGCTCGGGACAGACCCCATGAAGAAGCTGGTTTCTCCCCGCGTACTGGCCACGGTGATCATGCTCTTCCTGCTCACTATCGTCTCCGACACCGTGGGCACCGCTGGCGGAGCATTCGTTTCCGTCTTCATGAGCGCACAAAACGGGACACAGTATTTCACCTCCGCTTACCAGGCGCTTGTTTATTCCGACATCGCACAGGGCCTCACCAAGCCTCTTTTCTTTGGCTTTATCATCTCCACCATCGGCTGTTTCTTTGGCATGAAAACCTCGGGCGGAACCCAGGGCGTTGGCCGCTCCACCACGCAGGCCGTCGTAGCATCTTCGGTCCTCATCATCTTCTCCGACTTCATCCTCAGCCGCGTTATGCTTTGGATCTTCCCCGGTTTTTAATTTCCGCGAATCAATGAATCATGAATCAGCGAATCAATAAATCAATAAATCAATAAATCAATGAATCAATGAATCAATGAATCGATGAATCGATGAGTACGCATCCCCAACCCGGAGCCCACTGCGAGCCTGCCGCGACGCCTGATAGCGCCGCGCTCTCTGTCATCGTTTTTGAAAATGTGACCATCAGCTTCGGTGGCGAACCTGTCCTCGACAACGTAAGCTTCAGCGTTGCGCCTGCTGAAACCCGCATCCTCCTGGGCCCTGCCGGTGCGGGGAAAAGCGTTATCCTCAAGCTCGCCAACGGCCTCCTGCGTCCCGACTCGGGCCGCATCTATCTCTTCGGCCAGGAAATCTCCTCCATGCCGGAGCATCAGCTCCTTGCACTGCGCACCTGCACCGGCATGGTCTTTCAGGAGGGTGCTCTCTTTGACTCTCTTACTGTTCGCGATAACGTCGGTTATCAGCTCATGGAGCGTCATCTCCCTGTGGATGAAGTCGATCGCCGTGTTCGGGAAGCATTGCGCTTCGTTGAGTTAGAGCACACCTACGATATGCTTCCGGCAAGCCTCTCCGGCGGCATGCGCAGACGCGTCGCCATTGCCCGCGCCATCATCGATCAGCCTCAGTTCCTACTCTACGACTCGCCTACTGGCGGCCTCGACCCCGTAACCTCGACCACGATCGACGAACTGGTCATCAAGCAGCGCGACTTCTTCAAGACACCCTCAATCCTCGTTACGCATCGCCTGCAGGATGCCTTTACCCTGGCTACGCATCGCTTTTCCACCAGCCAAAACAAGATGGTTCCACTGCCCGAGGGTGAGACTAATGCCGAGACTACATTTCTCGTGCTGCACCAGAGCAAGGTAGTCTTCGACGGCACGACGGAACAACTCGTTTCCAGCCAGGATCCATTCCTTAAAGAGTTTCTTGCCTAAACGCAAAACAGCATCCCCAGGTAACAGGGATGCTGATTGCATGAAAGATTTGGCTTAAAGAAGTATGCTTACTTTGCTTTTCTTACTTTGCCTCTCTGGCACGGCCCCTGTGGAACATCTCATTCACGGTACGAACGAAGTGTTCTGAGGAAGCTGGCGTCGGTACGGCACCGCTCAGGACGGTCCGGTATGGAATGTCTTTGCCGTAGTATCGGGCAGTGTCCTTGCCATTCTGGTTTACTACGTCACCGGTAAGATCGATTCCTGCAAACAATCCCTTGCTGCGCGAATACGTCAGGAACTCGGCATTCGCCAACTCTGTCGTCGACGCCTGTGAGTTACGTCCCACTGGACCTGCTGCAACGGCGGCATCGCCACCCAGCTTGACCTTATCTTTCAACAGGTCATCCAAGCTGCGATGACTTACACCAATCAGCACCAAATCTGTCGACTGCCCACCGGCCTGCAGGCCAAAGCTTGCTCCTGTGAGTTGAATGAAAACAGGTGCGCTCCATCCATGCCCGGTGCGGCATGTAGCGACGCCCTGGCCATACTGAGCACCAATCAGAAACGCGCCTTTTTTGAATCCAGGCACAACCGCAATGCACTCGGCCCTGGACGCGATATCCAGAGGAACGCCCTTGTCTGGAGTAGCCATCAACTCGTGCAATACAGCATGGGCGGCATCGATACGATCTGCTAACTTGGCGCCCTCATCTTCAGCAAAAGAAACACTGGTCAGCAAAAGCGAAAACGCAAGAGCCATCACGATCTTTTTCATGAAATTCTCCATTCTTGACGTAGACATGGGCACTTTTGAACACATCTAAATGCCTCATGGTTCTTAGGTCTCAGTAACTTTGAATCTCAAATCAACGATGCGGTTGTTCCTGCAGCGTGAATATTCAATCGCACGCACAGATTCAGCCACGAGGCTCACCTGGTATGAACATCGTGGCTGAATTTTTACTGCTGTGCTGGTTCTGCGGCTGACTTTAAGGAACGACTAAAGCGCTACGTCAAACGTGAACTTTGAAGTAGTCGCATTCGCCGGCAGATTTTCAATTCCATCCAACTGCAATGTCGAGCGATAGACAGGACCGTGCTCCCCTGGATAAGAGGCGCCTACAGCCGAAACTCCATAAGCAATGATCAAACCGGTTTCGCCGTTTGAATCCGCCGGTAAGGTCCATGAATAAGGAATCGCGAGTGTGCAGCTCGCCAAGCCGCCGCCTATCGCTTTGCCGGTTCCATAAGCGGTCTCAAGACCTCCATTGACTGTTCCGTTATCAAGGTCAATTAACCCGCCAAGCAGATTGACCGAGCAGTGATATACGGTTCCCTTGGGAAAGAGCGAACCCAGTTTAATGAGGAGTGTTACTTCAACCGTGCCGGTTGTGGGCGACACGGAATTTGCTTTTACCGCGTTACTACTTACCTGAAGCCCCGAGGAATTGATCTGATCATGCTGGGCATCGTAGGAAAAACTTAACCCGCCGCCTGACACCCTCGTGGATGCAACCGGGTTGTTGATGGAACGAGCCGCGTTGCTTTGCTGTGCATTTGCGACACCAACTGATGCCACACAGAGAACTGCTGCAACAACCGCAGGGAAAAAACGCATGGTGAGCCTCCAATTTCAAGTCGTATTTGGCTGTCCGAGGGAAGCCAGCGTAATACTCCCATGCACTTATAAATCGCACAGTACTTTAGTGCACCATATTTGTTCCCTGAATTCACTACACGAACATGTTGTGCAGTACAATCTCATTTCGCCGTTCCGGCAGGCTATTTCGACTGGTCATGTCGCTTGTCATTTTCCCTGGGCATTTCGTTAGTCTTCCCCATCTCTGTTGCCATCTGCTACCCTCAATCGTTTGGGTCCGCTACTCGCGATGCCCACCGAAAGGCATACCACGATGGGCTTCAAGTTTCAGAATGTAGACTTCCTCAAATTCGACACACTGCTTAACGAGGACGAGCGCCTAGTCCGCAACACCGCACGCCAGTTCGTCGAAGACAACGTTATTCCGATCATTGAAGGCTGCTTCCGCGAGGGCCGCTTTCCGCGTGAGCTGGTTCCCCTTATGGGTGAACTTGGTTTCTTTGGCGCCAACCTGCACGGGTACGGATGTGCGGGCATGTCCAACGTTGAATACGGCCTGGTGATGCAGGAGTTCGAACGAGGCGACTCCGGCTTTCGCAGCTTCGTCAGCGTGCAGTCCGCGCTTGTCATGTATCCCATCTACACTTTCGGCAGCGAAGAGCAAAAGCAGAAGTGGCTTCCCGAGCTGGCCTCTGGCCGCAAACTCGGCTGTTTTGGGCTGACGGAGCCGGGCTTCGGCTCCAACCCCGGCGGCATGACTACTCGCGCGCGCAAGGTTGGCGATGAGTACGTTCTCACCGGTGAAAAGATGTGGATCACCTCGGGAACGATAGCCGATGTGGCGATCATCTGGGCCAAGGTCGAGGATGAAGAGGACAAGGTTCGAGGTTTCCTTGTAGAGACCGATCGCGATGGCTTTCGCGCCGATGAAGTTCACGGTAAATGGTCGCTCCGCGCCTCAGTAACTGCTGGCCTGTCTTTGCAGGAAGTGAAGATTCCCGCGAGCAATCTGCTGCCGGGAACAGGCGGTTTGAAAAGCCCGCTGATGTGCCTGAACCAGGCGCGCTATGGCATTAGCTGGGGAGCTATTGGGGCGGCTATGTCCTGCTATGACACGGCGCTGCAATATGCCAAGATGCGCAAGCAGTTTCGCAATGAACCTATCGCCAGCCATCAGCTTGTTCAAGAGAAGTTAGTGTGGATGATCAGCGAAATTTCAAAGGCTCAACTGCTATCGCTGCATGCCGGGCGCATGAAAGACGCAGGCACACTGACTCATGAAGTGATCTCGCTGGCCAAACGCAACAATGTCTGGATGGCTCTTGAAACTGCGCGCATGGCCCGTCAGATTCTCGGCGGCAACGGCATCACGGAGGACTATCCGATCATGCGCCACATGATGAATCTGGAATCTGTTGTTACGTATGAAGGCACGCATGATATCCATGCTCTGATCATTGGCCAGCATATTACTGGTATTGCTGCTTTTTAAATATTCTCCGTAGGCGCTTGGCTAAGGCGAATAAAGGGTGAATTTACTCCCAGGGGGGCTATGTAGATTTTTGGGAGGCTGCGGCAGATTTTTTTTCGGGATGATTGATGGTGGCTTGGGCGATGGATGAAGCAGATTCCCTGCGGGAATGACAGGAAGAACGGCAAGGGCAAAAACAGAAGCAGAAACGGATTCCCAGTGGAATTAATGCTGGAGAAGTTAGGGCAAGAGCTAACAGCAGATTCCCTTCGGGAATGACAGACAGAACGGCAAGGGCAAAAGCAAAAACAGAACAGAAGCAGAAACAGAACAGAACAGAACAGAACAGAACAGAAACGGAAACAGAAATAGATTCCTTTGGGTTGGGTTCTCTTTATTATGTGCGGGGATATGGGAATTATCTGCAATCTTCGCTTTATGGTGGATTAACCGGGCTGGCTTTTGGAAAGTTTGTTGTGAACCTTATTTATATTTTCTAAATAGCGTTTTGGCTTCTCTTGCTGTAATCCATCTTCGAGGGCTTTGCGATATCCGCCCATATAAACGGTATAGATAACTGCAGCCGCGCAGCCTACGCCGAACATGAATCCCAAGATCAGTCCGAAGAGGCCAGCCATGCCAAAGACTTCCATCGCGCTGGCCTCTCCTTTTGACTCTTACTAAACGGCTACGACAAAACTATCTTCGGTACGAGTTACCTGATGATACAAAGTATCTCGCTCGACAGGTACGCGGCCAGCTTCGGTAATAAGTCGCGATAACTCCCTGCGCGTCATTCCCTGAGGGGTGGTTGCGCCGGCATCGTGGTAAATCTTTTCTTCGATAACCGTTCCATCCAGATCGTCGGCACCAAACCGCAGGGCTATCTGCGCAATCTTGGGTGTCAGCATCTGCCAGTAAGCCTTGATGTGCGCGAAGTTATCGAGGATCAAGCGACCTACAGCTACCTGGCGGATGTCCGTCAGACCGGTGGTCACCGGCAAATGATCGAGAGCGGTATGCTCGGGGTGAAACGCGAGCGGAATGAATGTCTGGAAGCCGCCGGTTTCGTCCTGAACTTCGCGCAGCTTTACCATGTGATCGACACGGTCTTCGTTGTTTTCGATGTGGCCGTAGAGCATCGTCGCATTGGAACGGAACCCGTGCTTGTGCGCCAGACGTGCGGTATTCAGCCATTCGCTGCCGTCGATTTTGTGATCGCAGATGATGCTGCGGACGCGGGAGGCAAAAATTTCAGCGCCGCCGCCGGGCATGGAGTCCACGCCAGCTTCCTTCATTTTGACGAGCGTTTCGTCGATCGTCAGCTTGGCACGCCGCGCGAGGAAGGCGACTTCCACCATGGTGAAGGCCTTGATGTGGACTTTGGGAAAGCGGACCTTGAGGCCCCGGACGAGGTCGAGAAAATACTCAAACGGCAGGTCAGGATGCAGGCCGCCGACGATGTGGAACTCGGTTACGGCCTCGGAATAGCCGGAAGCAGCGGTCTCCCAGGCCTCTTCCAGCGCCATTGTGTACCCTGCGGCATCCCCTTTTTTGCGCCCGAATGCGCAAAGCCTGCAGGCAGCGACGCAGACGTTCGTAGGGTTTATGTGCCGATTGACATTGAAGTAGGTCACGTCGCCGTGCATGCGTTCGCGCACGTGGTTCGCCAGCCAGCCTACGGCCAGCACATCGCTGGTGCCGTAGAGAGTAACGCCGTCGTCAAAGCTCAGCCGTTCCCCGGCGAATACCTTCTCCGCGATGGGCTCAAGCTGTGTATCGTATGTCCGAAAAGAATGGCGCGCGCCAAGGTTCGAGTCTGTCGTCTGTGCCTGCATGAAATCCACCTATAGAGATGATACCGGAATCGGGGATTATGATTCGCCCATTTCGCGCCGGAGGCATTCGTGGGCCTACGCCATGCAACTGCTGCCGTGGGCATTTATACGGGGAATGCCAGGGTTAGCGCTCTGCTACGATTCCGTCCTGCAATGTGGCGGCGATCTTCACTCCGCCGGCGGAGCGCGTTAAAAACACGCGATATCCGGTGGTGCTTGCGGTGAAGGTGAAGGTTGCCGGGTCGATCGAGTAGACTACCTGGCTGCTTCGTGAGCTGGCCAGCATGTGGCCGGTTTTCGCGTCAAAACTCATGTCGTCGATGTCGCGCACTGGTACTTTTTCGAGCCAGAACCAGGTATTTCCCTTGTCGCGCGAGAGATAGACTCCGTCGCCTGCGCCGACCCAGAGGACGCCATCCGGCGAGAATACCAGGCGATGAATATCCTTCACACGGGAGGGCATTCGCAGCGGCTCCCAGGTTTTACCGGCGTCTTTAGAGAAGACAACGCCCTCGCGGCGGGCCGCGAGCAACTCGCCGTCAATCGACGCAACGGAATGATAGGCTCCCGAACCAAGAACCAGGCCGCCTTGCCATGTTGTGCCTTGATCGGCACTGGTAAAGAGTCCCTCCGCGGTCGCTGTCAGCCACATGTCGCCGGTCAGATCGAAGTCCGACACGCGCGAACTCATCTGCCGGGCTGGAATCGTAATGTCCTCAAGGCGATTAATCTTTTTGCCGCCGTTCATTACGCTGACAATCTTAGTTCCGTGGTTCACGATGGAACTGCGCATTACCCAATGCGACGCGGTCCCGCCGTCCCCTGCTACCAGCTCAAATATGCCGTGATTGGTACCTGCGAGTACGGTGCCGTCCTTAGCCTCGGCGAGCGCAAAGACGTCGCGGCCGTCCAGGCCTTCGGCGATCTGCTGCCAGCCTGTGCCTGCATCCTTGCTGAGGAAGACGCCGCCGTAGGTTTTATCGTTGACGACGCCGGCAAAGATTTGCCTGGGGTCTTTGGCATCGATGAGCATGGCCTCGACTTTGCGAGCTGAAAAGCCTTGATTGGAGCCAGCGAAATTTGCTCCGTCATCGGTACTCGACAGTACTCCGCCACGATCTGTGGCCAGCAGAATGTGGCCGGGATGCTGAGGATCGAGATAGATATCGTTGATGATCACGTCCGATCCTGTGACGCGCTGCCATTCATGGCCGCCATCGCGGGTACGGTAGAGGCCCTCGGTTGTGCCCGCATAAACGACTTCACGATGCTTTGTATCCTGCATCAGGACACGGGTTCGCCGTGCAGTTGCTGGAATTCCCTGGATTTTGTGAAAGAGTTCCCCTGCGTTCTCGCTCTTGTAGATGCCGGAGCAGGCGCTGGCGTACACGATGCTTGGGCGCTCAGGGTCAAGAATGATCGAGAATACATCGGAGTCGTCGATCACGCCTTGCTTGATGTTGTGCCAGGTCTTTCCGCCGTCCTTGGTTTTCCAAGGCAAATGCCATGTGCCCGCGTAAACGATCTCGGGATTGCGAGGATCGATCGCGAGAGACTCCACTTCGTGAACTTCTTTGCTTCCTTCGGGACTGATCAGGGTCCATGTAGCGCCGTGATCGCTGCTCCGAAATACCCCTTGCAGCGATCCGGCGATGAGTATGTTGGGATCGGAAGCCGACTGGGCAAGGGACAAAACGGATTGTCCGTGCAGAGCGTCGGCCGATTTCCAACTCTTGCCGGCGTCATGGCTGACATACAGTCCGCCATCGGGTTTATCGGGGCGATGCACACCGGCAAAGATTGTCCGGTGGTCGGCTGCGTCCACAATTACGCTATCGACGAGCAAATCATCGGAGCCGTCCACTTTGCTTAGCCGTGACCAGTTCGCGCCGCCATCCAGGGACTCGAAGATCCAGCTATTGGTGCTGCCGAGATAGAGGTGCTGCGGTTCGCCTGGGACCGCGGCAAAAGAGCGCGCATCTCCGCCATACGGCCCAATCGAACGCCAGAGGAATTGCGCCTCTGCGTGCGTGGAACCCAGGGTCAGCGCAATGGCAATCAGGGAATAGACGGACCGGGGAAGAAGACCGGATAACAAGCCAGGAGACCTGAAACGTTTGGAGGGGATTTTCATTCGCGGCAACACGTCTCCGAAGGCCAAAATTTACTGCGATATTCAAAAGCTTAAAACAATGTTTAAAGCACGGCTTAGAGCAAAAAACTGGGGCTGACCGGTTGTATCGGTCAGCCCCGGTGTTTCGGTTCAAATCCTGCGATGAAAGGATGCTATGAAATGAGCGGAGACTTATTACCGTCTCCGCTCATTTCGCATGATTACATCGACTTCTTTTTGCTGTGGTGCTTGGCGGCCATAGCCTTGCGGGGCTGAGCCTTCACATCGTCGGAGACCTTGGTGGTTCCGTCGACGCTGAAGGTTGCTCCTGAAGGAACCAAGTAGTCTTCCACCTTCTTGCCATCACCCGAACCGGTGTAGACGGTGATGCGGGAAGCATCAATGCCCTTCTCGGTGACCAGGTAATCCTTGGTGTTGACTGCGCGCTGAGCGGCCAGATCCTCAACCTTGGCGTGCTTGTGGCCCTTCGGAGGAGTCTTTTCGTCCGCCGTTGAAGAACCAACAATTGCTGCGGTTGCATCCGACTGCTTCTGCAGGGTGAGTGCGATGTCGTCAAGGCAAGCCTTGGCTTCATTGTCTACACGGGCCGGACGCTTCTTGTCCTTCTCGAAGGTGATCGAGCAAAGAGCCGAGGCGGTCGGTGCAGGAGCAACATAAGGAGCCTCAATCGTGACCGGTGTGGTCGCGGTTGCAGTCTGTCCCTTGTCATCCGTTACCGTGCAGGTCACTGTCGCTGTTCCAGCAGCAGCACCAGCAGAGGAGAAGGTTGCCGAACCACCCGTTCCGCTGACGGTGCCAGCAGAGGCGGAGTAGCTGTAGGTGAGAGGACGATTCTGCGGGCTGACGCCAGTTGCAGTGATCGCGCTGGTGTCGCCTGGCTTGATGGTGGTTGGGTTAGCGGAGCAGCTCACTGTCGGTGGCTCGAAGGCCTTGACCGTGAAGCTTGCAGAGCACTCAGCCGACTGACCAGGCTTGGGGCCTTCGCTTACGCTGCCCTTGGCGCTGTAGGTACCAGGAGCCAACGAAGCGGTTGCGACAGTAGCAGTGGCATCCGAACCGGTTACGCCATTACCCGACCACGTATACGTAGCCTTTTTCTTGGGGTTCAGCTCGCCGGCAGTCGCGGTGATGGTGATCGGCTCGCCGGGGAATACTGAAGCAGGGCTCGCGGAGCAGGCCAGCGTGACTGGAGGAGGAGGAACGATCGATCCAACATGCAACACAACGCCGCCGCTGAGACGAGCTGCGTCGATGTTCGCACGGCCACCGAAAACGCCAGGACCGAAGTTCGCATGAATGTATTCGTAATCAGCCTGGAAGAGGCGAATCGCGAGGCGATGATGGAACAACGGAGTGTTGTAGTCCATACCTCCGCCAACGGTCAGGGCAGGGCCCCATGTGTTGGGCTCGTGATCCGGACCACCGACATAAGCGCCGCCTACGAGTGCGTGAGCGAAGGGCGTGATGTCGGATGTGGGATAGCGGAAGATCAGACCAGCGGAACCAGTCTGAAAGCTATCGTTATTGCTGCTGCTGTCGTAGTCATGTTCGCCGTACTCGATCTGAGCACCGACATAGCGGTTGAAATAATAAGCACCGCTGAAGAGGCCGCCAACATTGACTGCCTTGTAGTCGAAAGGCAGAGTCTGACCGCTCGACTGTAAAACCTGGACCGTGCCGTGAGGCGCCAGGTAGCTATAGCCCACAAATATGTCCCACCGCGAAGCCGCTGCGTCAGCGGGAGCGGTAGGCTTGGGGGCCGCGTTGTCCTGTGCAAATGCGCTCGCAGACATCAGACATGCACCTGCCGCCACAGCCAGAACTACAGATTTTGCAATACGAAAATTCATACATTTCCTCCGCAACCATGCTTGAAAAGCAGTTCAGCTAGTCAAGTTCCAACCTGTGAATTGTGAGACCCGCTTACGCACGGGCATAATTCCTATGAGACAAACTACTCAATGAAACAAAAATACGACAATCCCAAATTACCATAGGGCTAAATGGGCAGAACACAAATTTCTCAATAAGTTGCATTGCCTGTTAACTGCAAAAGCAACCACAATCATCCCTCTACCGTGATAATTCCGGCAATATAGGCAAGTGCTAGCTTATATTCAGGGTTTTCATCAAGCTTCCACGTTCCCGCAGAATCTTCTCTTGTAGAAGCGTTATTGCATATAAAAGTTGCTCAGGGCGTGGTGGGCATCCTGGAACATATACATCCACGGGTATCACCTGGTTTACTCCCTGTACCAGCGCGTAGTTATTAAACACGCCGCCGGAGGTAGCACAGGCACCCATGGAGATGACCCATCTTGGCTCGGGCATCTGCTCATAAAGCCGCTGGATCACGGGCGCCATCTTCTGCGATACACGTCCAGCAATCACCATCAGGTCCGATTGGCGGGGCGAAGGACGAAAGACCTCAGCACCAAATCGCGCCAGATCAAACCGCGATGCGCCCATCGACATCATCTCGATCGCGCAGCATGCCAATCCAAAAGTCATTGGCCATACCGAGTTTTTGCGAACCCAGTTCACAGCAAAATCGAGCGAGGTCAGAAAGACACCCTCAGGCTGCTCGTAGCCGTAACTTACCTCACGTACTTTCGCACGATTCTTGGCGCTGCTCTCAAGTGAACCGAAAAGGTACTGGTCCTTTTCGACATGCCCGCCGGATTTAACGGCTCCCGTATTCTCTGACATGGCTGTAGTATACGACGCAACTGCGCTGTTCGAAACAACTTAGTGTTCGTGAATTGAGGCAAAGGTCAATCAACATGCGTCATTCTGCACATTTTGCTGTTTCTATGTGCAACAGATTGCCTGTCTTCCAAGTTGCAGGCAGCCATAAGGAAGCCTTAAATCGAATCCCGAGCAATGCACCGCGCGCGCTGGGCATACCACTTGCCGGTACAAGCGTATGGGGAACCTCACCGAGATGCATGGCCCATTGCCGGGCAAAGGATGGCGGATCGGCGACTCCAGCAGTGAGCTTCGCATCCAAAATCTGCAATTCTCCGGGCGAAGCTCTCTCTACCAGACTCAGCAACTCAGCCTGCCCGGCGAACGCTGTCTGCCCGGCGGCTCGCCCACGCATCATCTCCTGATATAGCGTCTTCGATCGCGCCAGATCGTTTGCCGAGGTCAAGAAGTGAAATCTTCGTCGATTCCATGCGATGGCATCCTGCGCACGCATGCCAAAGGTTGTACCGATCTCGCGCTCACTCAGGGAGCTATAGGGAGGCGTGGCCAGCAGCAAGGCATCCGGGTATTCCTGATGATCGGCCTGGTCTACAACGAGATCCCAGCCTGAATAGGACTGGTCGTTATACGGGGCATTGCGCTGGCCGTTGTGCTGGCTTTGCGCGGACGAAATAGGCGCGGAAATAGGTACAAAGCGAAACGTCCATCCCTCGCCGATGGAGGCCTTCCACTCCTGACCGGCAGCGACCTCACCTGTGAGCGTGAGCTTCTGGCAGGTCTTCGCAGGCGATTGCGCTTTTAGCTGTCCCAATCCTCCGGGGGCAAAAGGCGGGCAAAGCAATACGATCAGGCGAAGCAATACTTTGAATTGTCGAGAGGGGTTTCCGATGGCGCGTTCCTTTCTGCCCTTCAATCATTTTGCCTCGAAGCTTGCCTGTGTTCTGGCCTGAGCTCTGGATTGAGTTTTGGCTTGAGTTTTCGTGAGTACCAAATTGGATCACATCTCGAATCACATCTCTTTTGCGGCCGGTCTTTCCACTGAATTTGTGCTCCTTCACAAAAAGACGTACCTTCCTCCAAATTCCTATAGCTGAACTCGGGCAAATTCACATTACAATCAATCGAACATGAGACATCCGTATTCGATCCGAGCCATTTTACTTCTGTCCATAGTGGCCGCGAGCGTATCGCTTGCCCCTATCGCAGCCTTCGCCCAAACCGCAGCCAACAGCACAACAGCACAAGCCGCAGCGGCGCAGGCTCCTGCAACGCAAGCCCAGATCGCAGCTCTGAACGATAAAATTGCGGCTGCCCAATCGGCGGGCGACAACGCATGGATGCTTACCTCAGCCGCGCTGGTGCTGCTCATGACCGGCCCGGGACTGGCTCTTTTCTACGGTGGCCTGGTCCGCAGAAAGAACATTCTCGGCACCATGATGCAGAGCTTTGCCATGATGGGCATTGTCACCGTGCTTTGGGCGGTGGTCAGTTATTCCCTGGCTTTTGGGCATGGCAACAGCTTTATCGGCGGGTTTGAGCACCTGTTTCTTCATGGTGTGGATCTGACGCCGAATGCGGATTACGCGCCCACGATTCCTCACCAGACCTACATGATCTACCAGCTTATGTTCGCCATTATCACGCCGGCGCTCATTGGCGGAGCCTTTGCTGAACGTATGAAGTTCAGCGCTATGTGCGTCTTCTTTGCCCTGTGGACACTTTTCGTATATGACCCGATGGCACACATGGTGTGGGGAGTCGGCGGCCTGCTGAATATTGCAGGTGGACGCATTCCCTGCTTCGATTTTGCGGGCGGCACCGTTGTTCACGTTACATCGGGCGTCTCTGCGCTGGTCACGGCGCTCTATCTCGGTAAGCGAGTCGGCTATCCAAAGACGGCCATGCCGCCGCATTCCATGGTTCTCAGCTTTATCGGAGCCTGTCTGCTCTGGGTGGGTTGGTTTGGTTTCAACGCGGGCAGCGCAGTCAATGCCAGTGGACTTGCTACGTCGGCCTTTGTTGCGACTCACTTTGCCGCAGCGGCTGCCGCTGTAAGCTGGACGGTCACCGAGTGGATTCACAACGGGAAACCAACAGCTCTTGGAGCCATCTCCGGGGCGGTTGCCGGGCTGGTCGTTATCACTCCTGCCTCTGGTTTCGTCAAGCCGATGCCTGCCCTGATCATCGGACTTATCGCCGGGTTCTTCTGCTTCCAGATGGTCATTCGCGTGAAGAGCTGGTTTGGTTATGACGACTCTCTCGACGCCTTTGGCGTTCATGGCGCAGGCGGCACGATTGGAGCGCTGCTCACCGGCGTTTTTGCTACCTCCGCTGTCAATCCGGTGTTCAAGGATGCGCAGGGCAATGTGCTCGCTTCTGGCGGAATCGATGGTAACTGGCACCAGCTTCTCAATCAATTTACCGGGGTCGCGATTGCCTGGGGCCTCTCGATTGTCGGCACCCTGGTTATCCTTTTTATCGTGGACAAGACTATCGGTTTGCGCCTGACTGCCGAGGATGAAGCTACCGGCCTTGACCTTTCGCAGCATGGAGAAGAAGGCTACGACTTCGGCTCCTGATGTGCGGGTGCTGGTTGTGAACGGAAAGCTTTGTACTGCCTCATACAACTTTGGGATAGGTGCCATTTCGGATTCCCCGTATTGCTGATCTGTTCATGGGATTCCGAACTTCGTCTCAACACTGCTAGGCTGTCAACAGAAGATGGGCGCTCATATAAGCGCGAGGAACATTGATTTATGCAAAAAATTGAAGCAGTTATCCAGCCGTCCAAGCTGGACGCCGTGAAAGATGCGCTGCTTGAGGCAGGCATTGAAGGCATGACAATTCTGGAAGCCCGTGGTCACGGCCGCCAGAAAGGCCATACCGAGTTTTACCGCGGACGCGAGTACACCGTTGATCTTCTGCCTAAGGTCAAGATCGAAATTGTCGTCCCCGATGAACTCAGGGAGAAAACCATCCAGGCCATCATCGGAGCTGCCCGTACCGGCAAGATCGGCGACGGCAAGATCTTCGTTACCAAAATCGACGAAGCTATCCGCATACGCAACGACGAACACGGCGAATCCGCGCTGTAAATCAGGCACAAATGAGCCTGCCCCAGGTGTCGCGCAGCAAACTCGGGCGAAGCTTTACGTTTCTGACAGACAATGAAGCCATGCTCCGCTATGGCATAAGACTATAGCGGGGCATGGAATATCCGGCGAGCAAGTACATGATACGTGCCTGGCAGCAGCGATGTACGCTCCCGATATCATCCATATCTTCACGTTCAACATCCACGTTCAATATCCACGTTCAACGGGCAGGACTTCAACCGTTTCCCTGGTCTGATTCCAGTTCATTCCAGCATCGTCCATTCGGATACCAACCTACCCAGTCAGGTAAAACCATGAGCGACATAGCGAACTTAAACACGCATTTCTCGATTTCCGGAATCGCTTCGATCGTTTCGGGCAACAATGGCCTGCCTAAAGTTCAGATCACCACGCCTGCGGGCTCTGCGGAAATCTATCTCCACGGAGCGCATGTCACCTCATGGAAGCCTGCCGACAGCAGCGAAGTTATCTTTGTCAGCAAAGAGACCCGCTGGGAAGACGGCAAAGCGATACGCGGCGGAGTTCCGATCTGCTTTCCGTGGTTTCGCGCCAAGTCCGACAATCCAAAAGCTCCGTCTCACGGTGTTGTGCGAACCAAGGCCTGGCAGCTTCAATCCATCATTCAAGGCGAGGATGTGGTGATTGTTTCGCTTACGACCGAAAGCGATGAAGAGACCCGCAAATGGTGGCCGCACGAGTTTCGTCTTACCCATCGCGTTACGGTGGGCAAAGACCTCACGCTGGAACTGATTACCGTCAATACAGGCGATACGGCTTTTCAGATAGAAGAAGCTCTGCACACCTACAATCGCATCGGCCAGATTGATACGATTCGCATTGCGGGTCTGGACGGCGCAATCTTCCTGGACAACCGCGACAATAATCGTGAGAAGCTGCAGCAGGGCAACATCGCGTTCGACATGGCTACGGACAATGCCTACTTCAAGACCCGTCATACCGTCGAAATCATCGATCCGACCTTGAAACGCCGCATTCGCCTTGAAAAGCAAAACTCGGCTTCGACCGTGGTCTGGAATCCGTGGAAAGAGGATGCGGCAAAGCTGGCCGACCTTGGCGATGACGAATGGACGCAATTTGCCTGCGTTGAGGCATGCAATATTCTGGACGCGGCCGTAACGCTGGCTCCGAATGAGGAACACATCATGACGGCGGCTATCAGCGTCACGAACTAAGCAAGTTGCGTCACGAACCAAGCAATCGGCACCTGGCAATCCGGTGATTACGCTCATTCGTTTCTGAGCGCGATCACCGGGTCAATGCTTGCGGAACGATTTGCGGGAACGGCGCTGGCCCCAATCGCGACCAGCAGCAGACTTGCGGCGGCCAGCGCCAGTGAGCCTGGCAATCCGGTGCCCATTGCTGCGAAGCTATGCGTCAAAATTCTCTGGGTGACGAAGGTCAGCATCAGCCCGGCTACGATTCCGGCTCCGATCAGCACAAACGACTGCTGCAGCACCAGTGAAACAACCTGCCATCGTTGCGCGCCGAGAGCCATGCGTATGCCGATCTCCGTGGTGCGTTGTGCGGCAGTAAAGCTTAGCAGGCCGTAGATGCCGACCGCAGCCAGCAGCAGGGCGAGTCCGCCAAACAGCGTCAGTAGACCGACCAGCAACCGTCGCGCTGCCAGAGAATCCTGCACGAGGCTGTCCAGCGTGTGGACGTCGTAGACTGCCTCCTGCGAATCTTCAGCACGCACTACCTCGGCCATTGTCGACCGCAGCGCATCGGGGTTGATGCTTGTGCGCACGAGGAAAGAGGCCTCACCCACGGGATCCTGGGCCATCGACTGATAGATCACGCCCTTATTCTCATCGGCTTCAAGCGAACCGCGTCGCACATGCCCGACGACGCCCACGATCTCAAGCCACGGATCTGAGCGGCTGCCGCGCACATGATCTCCAATTGGACTGCGACCGGGCCAGTAGGCTTTCGTCAGCACATCATCGATTACTACGACGTGTGGATGATCGGCGCGATCATTTTCCATGAACCAGCGCCCTGACAGGAGAGGAATCTGCATTGCGCGCAGATATCCCTCTGTCGCCCAACGGTTGTCGCTGTGCGGTCCGGGATTGTTTGGTGAAACCGGGCGCTCTTCAATCGAAAAACTCCCAGAAGATCCGCCCGTATTTCCGAAGGGCAGAGGGTACACGACTGCGGCTGCAACTACCCCTGGCTGCTGACTTAAATGCGAAGTCACATTGTGGATAAAATTGGCTTCTTTCAGGGCCTGATCGCGATAGTTGGAGGCATTCAACGTCACGTTTCCGGTCAGCACGCCCTCGCTCCGAAAGCCCGGATCGACACTCTGAAGCTGCTTGAGACTGGAGAGAAATAACGCCGCACCGGCTACCAGCACGAAGGCCAAGGCCACTTCTGTCGCTACCAGTACGCCGCGAAAACGCTGCCGCGTTGGCCCGGCTGTTGAACTACGGCCATGCTCCGACAGGCGCAATGCCCGGTAGGATCGCGCGACCTGCAGAATCGGCGCAAGTCCGGAAAGAAACGACGTGATCAGCCCTATTCCGGCGGCTACGATGACCATCCGAAAGCTGTTGTGAATGACGAAGCCTGTCGCCAGATCGTGCGGAATGGCAAGCAGCAACAGCCTTCCGAGCAGCGGCCCTACCGCAATCGCGATACAGGTTGCACTACCCGCAAGCAGTGCCGTTTCCACGACAAGCTGCATGGTGATCTGCGTCAAAGAAGCGCCGAGAGCGGCACGAATGGCAAGCTCCCGAGTCTTGGTGGAGGCCCGCGCCAGCATGAGTCCGGAGATATTTGCACACGCGATGAGCAGGATCATTGCAACCACGGCGGACAGCGCGAACAGCGGCTTGCGCAGGTCTCCGGCTGAGTCCTGCGTCCAGGGCTGAGCAAACATGCTCCACCCGGCGCTCTGAGCAAAGCTCCCGGTACCCTCGCGGCGAATCTCTTCCGACCGCTTCTGCTCCAGTGCGGCATTGAACTGGGCCACGCTGATGCCAGGCCGCAAACGCACGACGGCATCGTAGGACTCGTTGAAGCGCTGCGATGAGTCATAGGCAGACGGGGCAAGTCCGAGCGGAATCCACATCTGCTCGTTGCGCGGCCAGTCAAAATCGCGCCGCATCACTCCAATCACCCGGTAGGATTGGCCGTCGAGCAGCACCGATTTGCCGATTGCATCATGCTGGCCGCCAAACATCTGCTGCCACAGGGAGTAGCTGAGCACGACTACCTGATTGTTGCCCTTCTTGTCCTCTTCGGAGGCGAATGTGCGACCCAGGATCGGCTGCGCCCCGAAAACCTGGAACCACTTCCAGGTCACGAGCCCGGCCTGCAGGTGCTGCGTCCGACCGTCGAATGTCGCGTTGAAGCTGCTCTTCAAGACCATGGCCCTGATTCAACGAGCTGGTTCAGAGACTGAGCATCGCCCATATCGGGCGCTGAAACCCCAATACTGGGCAGGTTGAGCTGAATATAACGCGCATGGAACGAAGCGACACGCGGGATCATCGATTCCGGCCGGCTGCAACAGAACCGCCTGCACGACGCTGAAGATCGCCGTATTTGCTCCGACTCCCAAGGCCAGGGTGATGATCGTGATCGACGTATACATGCGCGCGCGGAGTAGTTGCCGGGCTGCGTAACGAAGATTTGCAGAGAGATTCGCAAAGATTGCCCTCATTCGTCACGTCCTCCATTCGTCTTGTCTGGATTTATTCGCCTGGGTTTATTTGCCTGGGTTTTGCCTGTCTGGGTTTACCTGTCTCTGACCCAATACGCTTCATGCGGGCGCCTGGTTCACTGTTTCGGACAAAATATCGGGGCACTCCGGTGCGAACAGCATACTGCCTGCACGTTTTCTTTTCCTTCTCTGAGAATCCTTACCTTTTATCGCTTATCCTCAAATGTGACCCATCGAAGCATGACCAAAATTAGCCATGGTTTCATTACGCCATCCCTTACCCCAAAGACTGAGTTTTAAGCGAACACATGGAAGCAAGCGTTCTCGTCATCGACGACCTTCGTGAGCAGTACACCCGGGAAATGGCGCTCGTCCGCCAGACCTACGACCGCACAGGCGATGGCACCGCCGCGATCCGCCGCCGGTCCTCCATCGTCGATCGTGTGCTTATCGAGCTGTGGCGACGGGCGTTTTCGCTCGACCCGGCGGCTGCGAGCGCCAAAGCAGCGATGCTCGCCCTTGGTGGATACGGCCGCAAAGACCTCTTTCCTTACTCCGATATCGACGTTCTCTTCACGTTCGCCGACGAAGATACTGAAAAAGCGGTTCGACCCATTATTCGCTCGGTTATTCAGGCAATGTGGGACATCGGTCTGCGCGCGAGTCCTACGAGCCGCACCGTCAAGGAGTGTACGCGGTTCGACCCGGACAACCTTGAGTTCACGCTGGCGACTTTTGATCATCGCTTTCTGGCCGGTAACTTCGCCCTCTACCAAAAACTCCACAATGAGACGTTTCCCGGGCTGGTCCTCAGCGAATGGAACGCGATTGCGCAAAAGCTGGGCGAGATTGCCCGCGCACGCCACGCGAAGTACGGCAACACCATCTTTCACCTGGAACCAAACCTGAAAGAGTGTCCCGGCGGCCTGCGCGACTTTAACCTGGCGCCCTGGTTTGCGCTGCTCTTTTACCTCAAAGAAACGCGCGAGTGGCCGAAGCAGCGAAACGTCTTTCAATCTGCCCATGGCGATGCTGAAGCGGCCTTCGACTTCCTTTCCGCTACGCGCTGTTTTCTCCACTTCCGTCACGGACGCGATGATAATTCGCTCGACTGGCAATCTCAGGATGAAGCCGCAGCCCAGTCCGTAGGCCTTGAAACTCGCGGCACTGCCGACCCTGCTTACTGGATGCGCACTTATTATCGACACGCGCGTACTGTCTATCGGCGTGCTGTCCTACTCATGGAGCACCTACCTGCGCCCGTCAGCTTCTACAAGCAGTTTCGCAAACGACGCACTCCGATTGCAGGCACGGATTTCTTCCTCGACCAGGGCCGCATTGACGTGTCGCCGGGGGCGCAATTTGCCCAGTCCACTGCTACCGATGGCCTGCTGCGCGTTTTTTCTGAAATTTCAAATCACGGCTACACGCTGACACAAGCGACGGAAGACCGCATCACCGATGCGCTCCCCGTGTTGGCGATCAACATTCCGGAGGGGCCGTATCTCTGGAATCATCTGCGCGAAGTGCTGCTCGGGCCCCATGCGGCGCATGCACTGCGCACCATGCATGCACTCGGGATCCTGGAGATGCTGATTCCCGAGTTCCACGGCATCGATGCGCTGGTGATCCGCGATAGCTACCACCGCTATACGGTTGATGAACACACCTTTCTCACCATCGACAATGTGCAGGCCCTGCGCCGCCCGATGCATGACTATGAGCAGAAGCTTGGTACGCTTCTGCCGGAACTCGACCGCCTCGACCTGCTGCTGCTCTCGCTCCTGCTGCATGACACGGGCAAGGCCCGCCGCACAGGCGAGCACACTACCTCAAGCGTCGAACTAGCAGACAGCCTGCTGGCCCGCCTCGACTTTGACATCGAAGAGCGTGAGATCGTCCGCAAGCTCATTCGTATGCATCTTGAGATGTCGAACTCGCTGCGACGCGACATCTTCGATACCGACAATGTTCGCCAGCTCGCGGAAAAAGTGGGCAGCCCGATGCTGCTCAAGATGCTTACCCTCATGACCTACGCGGATATCAAGGCTGTGCATCCGGACGCGCTCACTCCGTGGAAGGCTGAAAATCTCTGGCAGCTTTATATGTCTACGGCGAACTTCATGGACCGCAGCGTCGATGAGGTGCGCTATCACGTCGATCTCGATCCGACGCTGCTTTATCGCATTGGAGCGATGGTTCCGGGGCCGGGTGAATCTCGAAGCGCGACGAAGGCTGCGGCAATTCGCCAGTTCCTCGAGGGTCTTCCGCAGCGCTATCTGCAGACTCGCCTTCCCGAACAGATCCGCAATCATTTCCTGCTCGCCAGCAAGCTGGACAAAGATCCCATTCAGCTTGACCTGCGCCCCAACCGCCAGCTTGTTGAGCTTACCGTCATTGCGAAGGATCGCAGCCGCCTCTTCGCGGATGTTGCCGGAACCCTTGCTGCATGGGGCATGAACATTGTCAAAGCCGATGCCTTCGCCAATGCAGCAGGAGTCATCGTAGACAGCTTCCAGTTCACGGACACCTTCCGCACGCTGGAACTGAATCCTGAAGAGAAAGACCGCTTTGTAGCCAACGTTCACGAGATTCTATCGCAGGGCATCACTGCTACTCGCACGCAGATTGAACAGCTATTAGCGAAACGACGCCAATCCGCTACTCGCAACGGGATAGTAAAAGTAGAGACTCCAACAAGATTAGAATTCGACTCTGAATCCAGTACTCACAGCACTTTACTGCAAGTCGTGGCGCACGATGTTCCCGGCCTGCTGCGCCAGATAGCGTTAGTTCTGCACGACCATGATTGCAATATCGAAGTGGCGTTGGTAGACACGGAAGGCGAAACTGCAATCGATGTCTTTTATCTGACCCACCTCGGCGAAAAGCTTTCAGTGGCCCTGCAACAGAACCTTGCTACAGATCTGAAGGCGAGCCTGGAAAAACTTCGCACTGTTGCCCAGGCCTAGCGGCGGCTCTGTCGTTTAATAGCCAGATGACTGGCTGACGATTCGTGATATCTGACAGAGAGCTTATCCAAAAAACATTGGAGACCCTAGGGTCTCCAATGTGCGGTTATGAATCAACGAATTAGTTTCTACCAGTTGCATTTTTCTTTCGCGGGGAAATGCTCGTCGATTACCTGCATCAGCGAACTCGGCGCGGGCGCGTCCTGAGATAGTTCCCAGATCATTACGCCGCCGTATTGTTTGCCCAGCTCCGTCTCACGCGCCATTGTGGCCCCGCCAACGTAGTAGAGCGTTTCGCCGCCATCCAGGTTGCCGCCTGAAACCATATCCGCATCGAATGCATTTGGATAAGCTGCGACAACGGTGCTGAAGGTCTCCTCGATGTTTCCATCGCCACTCTGCGCGAAGAATGGTACGCCCAGAGTCATCTTCTCCTTGGGAACCTTCTTCGTCTCCGCGTAGTAAGTCATTGCCACTTCCGCGTCCGAGTAGTTGGAGTAATTCATCACGTTGACGAAGTCGAACAAATGCAAGGCTGCATCCGGCATGGAATCCTGCAGATACTCGGCCACAGCCGCAGTTACGATCTTGCCCTGCGGATGAAATGTTTCGATGAGTGTCCTGGTGAATTCGAGATATGGCTGCCCCATGTGATCGGGATCTTCAATGTCGAGATCGACACCATCCAGATCATGATTCTTGATGTATTTGTTGAGTGATTTCACCAGTTCTTTTGATAGACCGGCATCATAAAACTGCAATATCTGCTGGTCTCCACCACCGCCGCCAATCGACAACACGACCTTGGTGCCAGCCTTGTGCGCAGCCTTTACCAGCGTATGAATGTCAGCATCCGTCTGACCCAGAGCAAACGTCATATCGCTGCTCTTCGTGCAGGTACCAGTGCAAAAGGGCGGTAAACCAAAGGCAAGATATAAGTGGGTCATCTTTGAGAAATCGAGACTCTTCGCGTAGTCCGCATAACTACCGTCATAATCCGGCAGATAGCCAACGAGCTTGGGCGGAGTCTTATGCTCATGCTGCGGACCGAAGCCAGACCAATGTTCGGATCGTTCTTCACTCTGGGGAGACTGGCCTGAACTTACGCCGGCCATACAAAGAAAAGTTGCGAGCCCGGCGACCACTGCAATCGACGGACGGACTAACTGCATCTTTGACAAGTTACAAAACGAGAAGTTGCAAAACTTGCGCACTATTGAACCTCCAGGAGTGTCTTTCGCACTTGCTGGCTTCTTACCGCCGAAGTGGTCCGAAATTTAGATCGAGGCAAACCCAGGCGGGAGAAAACAGCAAGTTCGAATTGGGTGAAGCATAAAAAGAAAAACTTTCTTTGTCAACGTTCTTAACAAAGAAATTTCCAGCTTCGTGCAGGAGGCTTTGCGCATAGTCGAAAGCGTATGGTGAGGAACGGGTAAGGGTTCGGGGAATATTTCTCCTCAAAGATCTGTATGCACGCATCAGGCGCAGTTTTCCCCGGTTGCTCAAAACTTTTCTAAATTAGAGATTGAAGGTCGTGCATTGAATGACGGTACTGCGAATCAACTACTCCCAGTGGCCAATTACTGTAAGGCTGCCGGTGCCTGGCGTTTCATTGATTGAGGAGTTGCCACCCTGGCTGTAGCTGTGCATGATCAGCGTTACCCGGCTGCCTCCATGCACGCCCATGTGCACTGGTTGCGACAGCACGTAGTGAGGATTTGAAGTTGAGGAACCTGTTCTGGTTGCGGCAAAACCAGTCATGAGTTCATAACTTCCAATCATCGTATCCAGATACCACTCCGCACCGGCGGGCAATACGTCGTCGTAATCAGCCTCGGCGAACAGTTGGTCGATCACAAAGGTGCGGCCTGTCGGGATATTGATGCACAGGTAGCCTTTGCTCGCAGGTTGGGTAAAGCTGTCGAACTGCTCAAATTGTTCGTATCCGCTGCGGGTGCTGTCCGGCGTGTAGCAGGATTGCGCCTGATCCTGTGGAAGTATCAGTTGAGGGTCATTCGCGGCCGTATTCGGATAACGAAGATGCCGTGAATGCGTCTGTGCAAACATCGGCAAAGTGCATAGAGCGAGAGCGGACAAAACAACAAAAGACTTCCCAGGAAACATGCTTGAATTCACCTGAAAGTGGAGTGGACTACGCGCTACAACCATAGACGCTCAACCATTCATGAATGTTCAAAAAGTGCCAACTCTGAAATAGAGTATGAAGTCTTATCTCTTCTTTATGCGTTTCAGAGTGTACTGAAGAAGAAGCAACGGTTTGGTCCAGCGCAGACAAAGTGGGAACATCCAATCCAATTGAACCTCCCGAAAGGTTATTTCGGGCTCAGCCCCACAGGGAGCTGAGAAGTGACACCGCTTCCGCGGTGAACGACACCCCTTATACGTCGAAATGCCTGGTCCGCACCTCAACTCTTGCGGACATGCCGGATATTACGGCAATTTATGGCAAGTTCGTCGAGACGAGCACGGCGACATTTGAGCTCGTGGCTCCGAACCAGTCGGAGATGGTGAAAAGACGACAGGCTGTTCTGGATCACGATTTGCCCTATCTCGTAGCCGAGCTGGAGGGGTACATCGTGGGCTTTTGTTATGCGTCGCAGTTTCGCCCGCGCGAGGGCTACCGCTTTACGATCGAAGACTCAATCTACGTGCGCCCGGATTGTATCGGTCATGGGGTCGGCAAGATGCTGCTGACGGAACTGATCTCGCAGTGCCGGGCAAAAGGCGGCCACTCCATGGTTGCCTGCATCTGTGGAGTGAATCCGCCCTCGGTTGCGCTGCATGCTTCGCTTGGATTTCAGCAGGTTGGGTTACTGCCGGAGGCTGGCAATAAATTCGGAGAATGGCTGCGACTGTTGATCATGCAGCGTCCTTTGTAGCCAGATTCGACAGGATATCTACTCGCGGCAGATACGTTTTCACATCCCATTCATCTTGCGAACTTACTCTGCCGAAGACGGCCACTGCGTAAGATGGCTTAGTGCGTTCAAGGCTACTTCAGGTAAGCTCGGACCAGATCAATCAAATCTTCTGCCAGTTCGGGAGCAATTTTTTCCTTTGAACCATCGGTGAGGTGAAAGCGAATATGCGTCTCCAACACCTCGCCCATCAGGCTGTTCACGCCTCCGCGCACTGCGGCCAGCAGCATCAACTGGTCGCCGCAATCGTCCTTGGCATCGAGAGCCCGTTCGACTGCATCGAGTTGCCCGCGCAACTTGCGAATCCTTTGCAGCAGCTTTATTTTTTCCCGTTCATCATGCGACATGATCTATCTCCAGGGTCATTGCAATATGCGCTTGATATACCCACCGGGGGTATGGTATATACCCAGGTAGGGTATAGTTTCCATCATCATAGCGCAACCCATTCTTTCTCGGGAGCAATCTAACTTGCACGTGTCTCAAGTATCTCGCCAGATGTTGCTGATTCCGTTTGTCTTTGCAGCAACATTGCTGCCGGGGCAGAGCCTGCATGCGCAATCGCGTACGCAAGATTCTGCGTCAATAACGGCTCCCATCGACGCTCTTACGATATCGGCCGTGGTGATTCCAGATGCGCCTCAGCCTGTCGTTGCATCGCCAGCATCGACAATGGCGGCATCGCCTGTCGCTGTATCTTCTGGCTCAGGAATAGCGCCGCTGCATTATGCGGACATGCCGCTGTTCACTTCGCTCCAGGACAGCAGTGTTCCGGCAAAGGCACCGGCGTCTGCTGATTCGCCCGTCGTCACGATATTTCCGCATTCCGATTCTGCGCTATGGTGGCTTTCCGGTCAGGCCAACATTATCTTTCAGGGCCGTCCCGCATTCCACTCTGCCTACCAGGGAGTGAACAGCTTTCGGAACTCCGCGGAGTACAAGACTTCCCTGCTTGGTACGCTCTATACGGCGCTTCGGCCCGATCACTCCATTCGCTACAACACGGATCTGATTCTCGATCTTGAAAGCGCAGGAGGCCGCGGCCTCAGCGAAGCGCTGGGTCTCGCGGGCTTTACCAACCTGGACGTTGTCCGCAATCCGAATCTCGGCTCAACGCCCTACCTCGCTCGCTATGAGATTCATCAGATTATCGGCCTTACGAACGAAACCACCGACCAGCAGGCGGGACCATTCGCCGTCGCGTCTAAAGTGCCTGTACGCAGAATTGAACTTCGCGGTGGGAAACTTACGCTGCCTGACTTTTTTGACATCAACAGCGTCGGCTCCGACAGTCATCTCCAGTTTATGAACTGGACGATCGACAACAACGGCGCATGGGATTATGCAGCCGACACGCGCGGCTACACGGTAGGCGCGATGGCGGAGTATGACGACCGCATCTGGTCTGTTCGCTACGGCCTGTTTGGCATGCCCGTCGTGGCTAATGGCATCGATATGGACTGGGCCTTCAGCCGTGCTCATGGGCATAATGGCGAGTTCGAATTGCGTCACGGCTGGTTCAAAAATCAGAAGGGTACTTCGCGCATTTTGTTCTTTGCCAATCGCGCTCATATGGGTACATATCGCGAGGCAAACGAGGCTTTTCTCGACGGAGAAGATGCGAAGCCGAACATCGTTGCGCATGAGCATTTCGGCGCTTTGAAATACGGCTTCGGTTACAACACAGAGCAATATCTCTCGACAAATCTGCGCGTCTTTGGCCGCTTTGGGTGGAACGAAGGCCAGCACGAATCGTATGCTTACACGGAAGTCGACCAGACTGTTTCCGCTGGCGGAGATTACTCCATGGCGGGCTGGAATCGGCCATCCGACAAATTTGCGATTGCTTTTGTTTCAAATGCGATCAAGAGCGATCACCAGGAATATCTCAAGCTCGGCGGACTGGGATTTCTACTTGGCGACGGCAATCTGAATTATGGCCGTGAAAACATCGTCGAGAGTTACTATACGTATCATGCCTGGCGCGGCTTGTTTTATTCACTCGATGTACAACATATCAATAACCCCGGCTACAATCGCGACCGCGGTCCGGCATGGGTGGGGTCAGTCCGCGCTCACGTAGATTTTTAGAGCACTTGAGCGTGATCGGCAAACATAGCCATATACTTTGAGCAACCAGCGGAAAGCAGCCAGCGGAAGTTGCGTTGCTCGGCTGCCCCCAACCCCAGTGGAGGCTAGCGATGACAGATTCATGGATGTACTCAGGATTGTTTGCAATCGGAGTGCTGACCGGGTTGCGGACCCTGACACCGATTGCCGTTTTCTGCTGGATGACATTGCTGGGACGAGTGCCTGCCAATGTCGGCTGGGGCGGGTTCGCGGGAAACAAGATCGTGGTCGGCCTGTTTACAGCGCTTGCTTTTGGCGAGTTGATAGGCGACAAGCTGCCTAAAACTCCCAGCCGAACTTCGGCTCCGGGTTTGACTGCGCGTATCATTTTTGGCGGGCTTATCGCCGCAATTCTTGCATCGTCGGTGGGCTTTCCGGAGGCTATTGGAACGCTGCTGGGAGCAGTTGGCGCAGTGGTAGGAACGTTTGGCGGACGGCTTGTACGCACGCGGACGGTGGCCGCGCTGAAATGTCCCGACCTGCCGATCGCTCTCATTGAAGATGCAATCACGATCGGCGGATCGATTTTAGTTTGTTCGGCGTTTGCTCATTGAAGTGATTCGGGGAAGTGATTCGGGCTTGCTTTATTTCGTCGCCGGCGACTTACCGGAGGTTTCCGGCAACGCATAAATTACTTCATTGGGACGAGCATAGTGCAGGCGCTCTCGCGCTTCAAACTCGATGGCTCCGGGATCCGATTTCAACCGGTCTACATGATCGCGCAGATGAGCATTCTCCTGCGTGAGTTGATCGAGCTCCTGCGTAAGAGCCTTGTTTTCCGTGCGCTTCTCCTGCCAACTGGTGAGACCGTTGCGGCCATTGACCACGTGCCATGCCAGGACCAGCGTGACGCAGATTGCCGTAACAGTGCCGAGGCGGCGACGGTTGTTCAGCGTCTCAGACCACCAAGGCTGTGACCACCAAGACTGCGTGGTTTTGGGGCTCACGGGTTGTTGAGGTTCCGGCATGGTGGTCGCGATTTCTGTCGATCGTTTGAAGCGGCTGATGTTGGTTTGCCCATCCTTCGCAAAGCGGACGAAGGATGGGTACCGATACTTGTTCGCCCTCAGTAAACCTGCTCAGGCTAGGAGAGGACGAAGTCTTTGGCGGCGGCGCTTAATGCATCCATTTCGCCTTCGTTGCGGGACTCAGTGTAGGCGCGGACAACGGGCTCCGTGCCTGATAACCGGTAGCAAACCCAGGAGCCGTCATCGAGAACGAGCTTCAAACCGTCTGTGCGAACGACCGCTGTTACTTTGCGGCTGCCCAGTTCGGTGGGATCTACCTTCAACTTCTCAGTGAACTTTGCTTTGGCATCCGGGGTCAAGTGAAAGTTCTCTCGAACGGGATAGAAGGAACCTACTTTGCTAAATAATTCCTTGAGTTGCTGGCCGAGTGTCTTGCCGCGTTTGGCAACCATTTCCGCGACCAACAGCCCGGCGAGAACGCCATCCTTCTCCGGCACGTGACCGCGAATGGTGAGGCCTGCGGACTCTTCTCCGCCAATGGCGATCTTGTCTTCGAGGATGAGCTCGCCGATGTATTTGAAGCCTACGGGAGTTTCGAAGAGCGGCACCTGGTGATAATCGGCGAGCGCATTGATGAGGTTGGTGGTGGCAACGGATTTGGCTACACCGTTCTTCCATCCGCGGGTTTCGACGAGATAGTCGAAGAGCAGGGCGATGATGTAGTTGGGCTGGATGAAGGTGCCGTCGGAATCGACGATGCCGAAGCGATCCGCGTCGCCATCGGTTGCGATCACGAGATTGGCGCCAATCTCTTTCATCTTCGCCTTTGCATCGCCCAGCAGGTGATCATCGGGCTCAGGAGCATGGTTGCCGAAGAGAACGTCGCGATGGTCATGGACAGTCTCAACGGTTACGCCTACGCTGCGCAGAATGTGGCAGCTATAACCACGAGCCGCTCCCCAGAAGGGATCGAAGACTACCTTGAGCTTGGCGTCGGCAATCGCTTTCAGATCGACCAGCTCCGCGAGCCGCTTGAGGTAGTCATCTTTGACTTCAACGGTTTCAAACTTGGGATTATCCTCTTTCAGGCGCGGAATGTTTTCGCCTTCGCCAAGAGCGACAATGGCTGCCTCAATCTGTTTGGTCACATCGGGCAGAGCAGGCGCGCCATCATGCGTGGAGAACTTGATGCCGTTGTACAGCGGCGGATTGTGGCTGGCGGTAAAGTTGATCGCGCCGGAGGTCTTGAGCTGGCGAACGGCATAGGCAATCGCCGGCGTGGGTGCCGCATCTGGAATGACGATAGGCGTGATGCCGGCAGCGGAGAGCACGCGGGCCGCTTCATCTACGAAGGTTTCGCCGAGGAAGCGAGGATCGCGGCCAACGAGCACGCGGTGCGGCTCCGGCTGGGTCTTGACGTAAGCGGCGATGCCAGCGACGGCGCGACGTACATTCGCTACGGTGAATTCATCGGCCATGATGGCGCGCCAGCCAGAGGTACCGAACTTGATGGGTGTAGTCATTGATCTCTCCCAAAATACGAGTGCCGATTGCAAATGCATCATAAGCGGTTATGGCGGGGTAATCCAGCCTCGATTGATCACTTCTCCGCGCAGTTAGATCGTGAGCTAGATCGTGGGCTGGGATGCGCTGAGGGCCTGGCGAATCTGCGCTATTTCCTGGGATGTGAAGCGGGAGTTGCTGATAGCGCGAACGTTGAGGCGGATATGTTCGAGCTTCATCATTGCGGGAATGACAATGTGGATGCCGGTGTCGCGCAGAATCGTGTTGAGGACCACGTCGGCCAGCAGTGAGTCTTCGCCGCTGGTGAGCTTGGCGCGCAACGTAGAATCGAGAGCCTGATTCTGCGAGAGCGATTGCAGTACAGCGCGGGTCTGCTGCACGCGGGCTACTCCTCCGAAGGGATGGTTGGCCACGAGCGCCTGTTTGCCTGCGGAGCGCGCGGCGAAGCTGGTGGCTGCGGAGATTTCGAACACGTTGCACGGAAACTGCATGGCGTGAAGCTGGGATAGATTGCGATCCAGCGCCAGCTCGACCACATCTGGATCGGCAGAGAGCCCGGCTACGCGAATCTTGCCTTCCTTAACAAGTCGAGCCATGGCATCGAGCAGATCTTCCTGTTCGAGGACGCTTGCCGGGGCGGCATGCAGAAAGAGCATGTCGATGGTTTCGACTTTCAGTTTTGACAGGCTCTCCTCGATGCTTTGACGCAGAACAGGCAGCGTGAACTGATGATGCGCAAACTGGCTGGCGGCGGTCTTCTGCAGAACTCCGTGAGCAGAAGGGGCCAGCTTGAGCACGGCGCGAGCGGCAGTTTTGGCGAAGCGTTTCCAGGCGGGCTGAGAGGATGCGAGGATGCCGAATTTGGTGGCGATCACGGCTTCATGACGACGCCCGCGAAGGAATTCGCCGAGGAGAGCTTCCGATTCTCCATAGCCGTAAGAGCGAGCGGTGTCGAAGAAGCGAATGCCCTCATCCCATGCTGCCCCTAGAGCACGCAGAGATTCCTTGCGACCGCTGCGACCGAGGAGCGCGGAACAGCCAAAGCCAATCTGCGGAGCTTTGAGGCCGGTGGTTCCAAGTTCGATTTGATTCATCTCTTCCATCTCCTCATCGGCTTACTTTTGCGAACGGCTTACTTTTTGCAGGTTAGCGGGGAGCAAGACCTAGCGCTTTGTACACTTCCTGCACGGAGTTGCGCAGAGCGTAGCGGGTTTGATAACAGTCAAGCCCACGGGCGCGCATTGCATCGCGTTCGTCATGAGTCATGGCGAGAAAACGCTCGATCAGGCGGGTGGTGCCTTCGAGGGTGTCGGGCTCCATGATTCCGGCTCCGTCCGATGCAATGTCAGGTGCGATGTTGACCTTGTCGGAGATGAGCGGGATGACTCCGCAGGCCAGCGCGTCGGCGACGGCGATGCCGAAATTCTCCTGGTGCGACGGGAGAATGAAGGCTTCGGCGCCGTAGAACGCTCCCCACTTGAGATCGCCGCGAATGGTGCCCGTCCAATGGACGCGATTGGTGACGTTGAGGCGGGCGGCAAGCGCATCCAACTCGGGACGAAGACCAACCTCGTCGGGACCAGCGAGGACAAGTTGCATCTCAGGCGGAGCCGTGCGGGCGAAGGCTTCGATGAGTAGATCACAGCCTTTTTTGGGATGGATGCGGCTCAGGTAAAGCAGGTAGGGCTTGCCGCGCAGTGCAGGAAAAGCTGCGATGAACGCCTCGCGCTGTTTGGCTGGGTCAGCTTCCGGTGGCGCCGGCGGGCCGATGGTTCCATAGGGAATGACGACGCCTTTGAAGTGGCGAAATGGGAATCCTTCGCCGGCTATGCGCTTTTCTTCTTCGCTGGTGAAGCAGACAGCCTCGGCGCGATTGAGGTTCTGGTGCTCGAAGAGCGTCCAATAAAAGAGCTTCTTGAGGTGCTTGAGCGGATAGCGGGTGCGGAAATAGGGGTCCAACATGCCGTGCGAAAAGACGACATAGGGGCGCTTGCCAGCTACGGCGCGGCGGGCAGCGAGGGCGTGATATTGCCAGATGCCGTTGACGATGACGCCGTCAAATCGCTGCACGTTTTCGCGCAGCCACTTTTCCAGACGCGGCTCGTAATGGTAGTTCGGCTTGGTGGGGCCAAAAGCGTGTACTTCACCGCCGGGAATACGGCTGAAATCGGCGGCTGGATCGTCCAGGGTTGCGACCTCAACCTGATTGCCTGCGCGCTGATGCGCAGCGGCAAACATGCGGACCGAATCTGTGGGTCCGCCGAAGTCAGGATTGAGTGTGCGGATGACGTGCAGCAATCGCATATCAACATACCTTAATCAAATTCTTGGTTTAAAGGGTTGCTTTGGATGTCGGACTATCAGCAGAATGACCAGCCAGCCGGTGGGCAAGGCGCATGGCAAAGGCACCTGCGAGCAGTGTCGAGTTAGCCTGACCAGCCGTTGGAAAGACCGCCGAAGAGGCGATATACAGGTTCGTCAATCCATGAATCTTCAGGTCCGGATCGACTACGCTCTTTTTCGGATCGGTTCCCATTCGAATTGTTCCGACCTGATGAAAGCCGTCTGCGGCCTGATCCCAGATGCGTTCGCGAAGCTTTGCGCCTGAGTACCAGAACTCCAGATGGCCGATTCCATTGGAGCGAAGAGCCTTGTCGAGCAGATTGTGCGATTCGATGACGCTGTCGATGTCCTGCTCGACGAAGCGGAGATCTATGGCCGCCCTGGCCATGCCAAAGGAATCGGTTTCTGCGGGATCGGAAGACAGCGTGATACGGCTCTCGGCGTTGGGAACCTGCTCCGCATGATAATGGAGAGCATATTTGCCGCCGCTGTTTGAGACGAGGAAGCCCGGCTTTTTGGGCTTGCGCAGGAAGCGGTCGCGCAGAATGCGATAGATGTCGAGTGCTCCCTTGGGCGCGCCAAAGATAGCGTTCCGCAGGTGCGCCGCGAGGCGATAGGGACGAGGGCCGGTGTGCGCGAGGCGAATGGCTTCTGAAAGCAGCTTGCGACCCACAGGAGGAAAAGCCAGCGCAATAAAAACCGAAGACAAAACACCGCTGCGGTGGCCGGGATCGTAGAAGGGAGGATTGTCCGGCCAGAAAGCCGTGTTGAGCACTTTATTCTCGACCTGCGCCTCGGTCGTAAGCATGAAGCGGCGGCGAATCCAGCTACCATTTACGTCGAGCTTGAAGTCCAGATCGGCAAAGTCCGCCGGGCGATCGAAGCGGATACTGGCGATCTTTCCGGAGATGTGACCCATGTAATAGCGTCCGAGCGGGCCATCGACACCGCCGAAGTATTGCGGAGCCTTCTTCTGCACATTGAGCAGAATACGGGTGGCCTCAACACCGCCAGTCGCGAGAATGATCTGGCGCGCCTTTACCCGAATTGGGTCGGATGGTGTTTGCACCGCCAGGCTCTCAATTGTCTGGCCGTCCTGCGAAAAATTGAAGCCGGTTACAGTGCTGTTGAGGCTGAGCTTGATGTGGGTAGAGTTGAGGAGCTTTTCACGATGGAGCAGAATCAGGCGCGATTCGATGGCCCAGCGCTCTACGAAATCGACGGTGAGGCCGTCGGTAAGCTGGCGCGAATAAGGGAAGTCGAATGTATCGCTGCCACAGAGCATGTGATCCGTCGCCGCTTTGTACCAGGGGCGGATCTCGTCATGCGTTACAGGCCAGTGAGCATCGGCAACGAATGCGCGATCCAGAAAATCAACATCGTCATACGGAACGCAGCGGCCTCCCCATGTCCAGGATGTTCCGCCAAGGGCGCGACAGACTGCCAGCTCCATGGGAGCATGGCGACGGGTGTCGGCGATGGATGCGCGTGAGGCCTCGGCGGCAGGATTGTCGACTGCCGGGCCATTCAATGCAAGACCGCCGGACTCGAGAACGAGAACGTCGCGGCCTAGCCGTTCAAACTCCAAGGCAAGGGCCATGCCGACCGGACCGGTGCCGACCACACAGAGATCCCAGGTTTTACTGCTTACTTCTAGCTGGTCAATGATCATGAAGGTGAGGGGGAATGAAGGATGATCTGAAGCCTATATCCAGCATGATTATACGTGAGAGCAATTTACCTTTGTGATCACTGCGGCGGCAATCTCCCAGTGGATGGAATGATGCGCTCTTCTTCCTAGGCTCTGGTATTCTTGGGGCTGGCTGTGCTGATGCGTTGGTTACTGATTGGGCTTTTCATTTCGATGGTCGCGCTGGTAGTTGTGGCCGGCGCTGTGGCGCGGTACGTTCGGCGGCAGAGACGTGCGCATTCCGAGGATGTTGTGGCCGGCATTTCCGATGCGGAGCTTGGGTTGACACGGCCGGAAAAACCAGAAGAACCGGCAGACTAGTACGGAACTACGATCCACAGCGACAAAGATATTAAAATTTGAAGTACCCTCGCCCAAGCGTCGAGGGACGATCAAAAACGGGAGAGTTATGAATCGCAGCTTTGAAACCGTTGCACCGATTGCCATTCCTGCTGAGTCAGCCACCGTTACGGCAATGAGCATGCTTCGCGGCGCGGGCATTGTGCTGGTCGCGAGCGCACTCGTCGGAGTAGCTTCGCATATATCTGTCCCACTGTTCTTTACACCTGTGCCGGTTACGCTGCAACCCTTTGCCGTGGTATTGCTTGGCCTGCTTCTGAGTCCGCGGCTGGCCCTGGGCTCGCTGATCGCCTATCTGATAGAAGGCGCTGCAGGTTTGCCCGTGTTCACCCCATTTGGGCTGGGCGGTATGGCGCAATTGCTGGGGCCGACGGGCGGCTACCTGCTCAGCTATCCGCTGGTGGCGTTGGTAGTTTCGTACCTGTGGCGCAAAGGGCCACGCACTTTTTCACGCGGAGTTTTTGTTGCAGGAGCCGGAGATCTGCTTATCCTGACATTAGGAACGATCTGGCTGGGAGCGGTAACGCATGCCACACCGATGGCCGCGATCAATCACGCAGTGCTTCCCTTCCTGCCGGGCGATGCGCTCAAGGTTTTGGCTGCCGCGGGAATCGCAAGTGCAGCTTCACGGATTCGGATGTTTCAGAAATAAACGCGATACCAGGAAATAAGTCATTTCACATGACAGCGGCATCGAATTTTGTAAGATCGATTACTCAAAGAGTGGCCCACGCAGGCCACACAGCATGAAAGGACGTCCCCTCAAGTGAGTAGCACCCCTTCAGAAGCAGTAAAGGCCAATGAATTAAAAAGTTCTCTGGCGCAGTCAGGCGACACACGCACGATCAGCATCGCGCACAGCCCAGATTCCGACGATGCATTCATGTTCTATGGCCTGGCGACAAACAAGATTCGCGTACCCGGATTCCGGTTTACACACACACTTTGCGACATCGAAACGCTGAACCGCCGCGCAATCGATGAAGCATTCTTTGATGTGACCGCTGTTTCCTTCCACGCGTATCCGTACATCCAGGATCAGTACACGTTGATGAGCTGCGGTGGCAGCGTCGGCGAAGGATACGGACCGATGGTTGTTTCGAGCCGTCCCTTGACGCCTGAAGACCTGACCAAGGTCAAGGTCGCCATTCCGGGAACACTTACCACCGCATATCTTGCGCTGAAGATTTTCAATCCGGATATCGAGACCGAAGTTGTGCCATTCGATCAGATCATTCCGGAGATTCAAGCTGGTCGATTCGAGGCTGGCCTCATCATTCACGAAGGGCAGCTCACCTATGCCACCAGTGGTCTGCGCAAAGTGATCGATCTCGGAGTCTGGTGGCGTGAGCAGACCGGCCTGGTACTGCCTCTGGGCGGCAATGCCGTTCGCCGCAGCCTGGGCGCGGAGACGCTGCACACGGTAACGCAGGCTTTGCGCGACAGCATTCAGCATGGCCTCGACAACCGTGAGCAGGGCCTGGAATACGCGATGCAGTTTGCCCGCGATCTCGATGCCAACCTCGCCAACCGCTTCGTGAGCATGTACGTCAATGAGCGCACGCTGAGCTATGGCGCCGACGGACAGGAAGCTATTCGCAAGCTGCTGGATCTTGGCCATGAAAAGGGCATCATTCCCATGGCGCCCAAGGTCGATTTCGTCGACTAGGTTTAGTTGATTTTGATTGAAGATGCAGGGTAGCCAATGCGGCTACCCTGCTTTTTTTGTGCGGCGTGATCGTATTCGCAGCACTGTTAATCCGGCGCATAACTCGCCCTGTCCGTCTCGCGACATATCTCTGGCTACATCTCGGATCGCGGGCTACGATCCGTGCCATGAAAACTCCTGCTGCCCTTGCGGGCAAATCTCCATGCGTAAGAACGATGCGAAGAAGGATGCGGTTTGTCGCGCTCGTCGGCGGATTAGGGCTGTCATTGCTGGCTCAATCCAAGGCTATCTATGCTGCTGAACCAATGAAGATTCCCATGACAGCCGACCGTTGGGAGGCGAAAGACAATGTGGAGTTTTCGCAGCCGGATGGCTTTCCGCTTGGCGCCATTACGGTCAAGAAGGGCGTGGCGGTTCTGAAAGATGTGGACTTTCACAACGGAACAATCGCGTTCGATGTGCAGCCGCTTGGCTCGATGGGTGCGGGAATTGGATTTCGCAGACGCGATGACGAGACCTATGAGGATTTCTATCTACGCCCTCGTCCCAAGTGCGCAGAGGCAGTGGATTGCATGCAGTATGCGCCGCATACGCATGGGGTTCTGCTGTGGGATATGTTCCCGCAATATCAATCGCCTGCTCCGTTGAAGGACAGTGGATGGAACCACATCAAGATGGTGATCTCTGGCCAGCGCATGAATATCTATGTGAATGGCGAAAGTTCGCCCAGTCTCACGGTTGGCCGCCTCGAAGGCGATGCAGAGAGTGGTGGAATCCTGTTGCAGGGGCCTGGCATTTTCGCGAATCTCGAAGTTGCGCCGGATGCGGTTGAAGGGCTGGCGTCCACGCCAGTCAAGGATGCAGCCGACGGTGATGCCAGATATCTTCGCAACTGGTGGCTTGCTCCGTCACAGCCCTCGCCGGAGGGATCGGTACCTGCGTTGGCGGAGATGCCTGGGAGTTCGCAGCCGTGGAAGCCGATTGCAGCCGAACGTGGCGGAGTGATTGATATTTCTCGCGTCTACGGGCTGGCCGGAGGGCGCGGGGATGGCGAGATGACCTGGCTGAAGACAACCGTAACTTCGAGCAAGAGCCAGACTAAAAAAGTTTCCATTGGATGGACGCGTGAAATCTGGGTCTTTGTGAACGGCAAGCAGGTCTTTGCGGATAAAAACCTCTATCAACCACCGGCGGCGAGAAAGAATCCCGATGGGCGGTTGTCGCTGGAAAATGGTTCATTCGATCTTCCTTTGAATGCAGGCAAGAACGAAATCAGTGTTGCGCTGGCCAACAACTTTTACGGGTGGGGTATGGTCATGCGTCTGGAGGATGCGAAGGGCATCCAGTTAGAGAAGCAATGAACCTCATGCAATTTGGAAAATTTCTCAATCCAGTTGCCGGCCTCATGGGTGACAATGCCATGAGGCCAGCAATCATGCGAGGAACGTTCTGAACGCTATTGCTAATTCGCATGTGTCGTCCATCGGCAAACGCCTGCAGTTTTTTGCGCTGGCGGTTTTACTATGGAGCGCGATCGGCTGCGTCTTTGCGCTGCCTAACTTCATGGCTGGTGGGGATTGGCGGAGGCCGCTGCTGGGATCTCTGGCGCAGTGGTGGTCATGGGGACTGCTTGCTCCGTTGATTGTTGCAATGGATCAGAGGCTTCCCTTTTCCACACGGCAGCTTTCACGACGGGTTATCGCGCACCTGTTGCTCAGTCCATTTTTTACCGCTCTGTATGTGTACGTGTTTGCCGCGGTTCTAGCGGTGGTCGACATGCGAAGCTGGAGTTCTCTGCTCGACACCAGCCTGCTGATGAATGCCTTTCGCGGAATGTTTTTGTGGAGCGTGCTTGTCTATTGCCTGATCGTGGGCGTGTGGCAGGCGCAGCAGTATTATCATCGCTATCTCTCGGGCGAGCTACAAATGGAGCGGCTGGAGCGGAGCTTTTCGCAGGCGCGTCTGAATGCTCTGCGTATGCAACTCGATCCTCATTTTCTATTCAATACGCTCAATACAATCTCATCGCAGGTGGAGCGAGACCCGCGGCTGGCGCGGCAGATGATTCAGCATCTGGGCGATCTGCTGCGCATATCTCTTGAGACTAAAGACCGCCAGGAAGTCATGCTGGCTGAAGAGATGGCTTTTCTCGATCATTACATCGCTATCCAGAAGATTCGCTTTGGAGATCGGCTGGTCATCGAGACGGCGATTGATGCGGAGATTCGATACGCGCTGGTTCCCTGCCTCTTCGTTCAACCGCTGGTAGAAAATGCGATTCGGCATGGAATCTCCTCGCGCGCGACGGGTGGAACGATCATGGTTTTGGCGAAGCGGGAGGGCGATCATCTGGTAGTTCGAGTTATAGACGATGGCGTCGGGCTACCCGAAAAATGGACGCTTGAAAGCGCTACAGGGTTGGGGCTTTCGGTAACGCGGCAACGTGTTCTTGGGCTATATCCAGATGGAGAAAGCAGCTTTCTGCTGCATAGGCGCTCGACCGGAGGAGTGGAAGCAGTTGTACGTGTGCCTTTGCGATTCAGCGAGGCTGGCGCAAACGAGAACATCGATTCAAGCTTTGAGGAGAACGATGCTTCCCTCACTCGTTGACAAGATCTGCGTGCTCGTCGTGGATGATGAAGTACCGGCTCGGCAGAGGCTTATCGATCTGCTGCGCCAGGACCCGATGGCACACAGAATTCTCGAAGCGAAGGACGGACTTATGGCCGTCGAGATGATTGAGAACGAGAAACCGGACCTGGTTTTTCTCGATGTGCAAATGCCTGAAATGGATGGGCTGGGCGTAATGGATGCCGTTGGCCCGGAGGCCATGCCGCTCACAATCTTTGTGACAGCTTACGATCAGCACGCGGTACGGGCCTTTGAAAATAATGCGCTCGATTATCTACTGAAACCTTTCAGTGACGAGCGCTATGAATCCACGATGCTGCGCGTCCGCGCACGGCTTGGGGAACGCAGCATGCATGCGTTTGGTCAGCAGTTGGCGCGCTTACTGACGCAGACGCCCGCAAGCCAGAAACGTTCGGACAGATTGGATCGTCTCGTCGTCAAATCCGGTGGAGTAACACGCTTCCTTCGCGTTGTAGACATCGATTGGATCGAGGCAGCGGGCGTATATGTGAATCTGCATGTCTGCGGCAAGGAACTGCTCTATCGCTCATCCCTTGCAGAGCTGGCGGAGCGGCTCGATCCGGTGCGGTTTGTGCGCGTGCATCGCTCGACGGTGGTGAACATGGAGAGCATTCTGCAATTGGAGCCGGTTTCGCATGGCGAGTTTGACGTGGTGCTGCGCAATGGCGGCTTAGCCGCGCAGCGAACACGCATCAGCCGCACGTATCGAGCGCAACTGGAGCAGAGGCTTGGGCAGTCGCTGTAGACGGAACGGTTCAATCCTGCTGACAGCCTATACGCCAGCTTGCTCAACAGCCCGCTCGCCAAGGCTAAGGGATTTTTAATTTCTTCCGATAACTCTCTTATGAGAGTTTTCAGAGGATGATTATGCCTTCTAATTTTGCGCCCCTGGTGCTGCTGGCTTCGCCTGACGCTTCGCTGACTTTTTCTGTGCGAGCCATTCTGGAATCGTTTGGATCGCAGGTAATTGCGGTTGGCGATGGAGATACTTTGCTGGCTGCGATCGGCACACATCGTCCGCAGAACTTTCCCAGCATCCTGCTGCTGGATGCGCAGTTGCCTGGAATCGCAGATGGGATGCTGCTGGCGGCGGTACATGACTCGGGAATTCATCGGCAGTCTGCGTTGGCGGTGATTGTCGGGCAGGTTGTTGCAAATGGCCGTGCGCCGGAGGAATTGATCGCGCGTTTGCAGGAAGGGGTGATCGATGACATCGTTCCGCGAAATGCCGATGCTGCGGGATGGAGCATCCATCTCAGTACGATGAAGCGCGGCCACCAGCTTTACTGCGAGTTGGAGGAGATGCGAGAGGCCGCCTCGATCGAGGTTCAGCATGATCGGCTCACCGGGCTGTTCAACCGGGAGACGATGCTGTCCATCCTGTTTCGCGAAACGGACCGGGTGCAGCGTTTGCACGGAGCGCTCAGCCTGATGTTGTTCGATCTGGACGACTTTGGCCATTGGAACGGCGAATTCGGCGTCGATGTTTGCGACCAGTTATTGCAGCAGGTTGCGGCGCGCACCGGTCGTACACTGCGCAGCTATGACCTGCTGGGGCGCCTGGGCAAGGATGAATTTCTGCTTGCGCTGCCTGGCTGCAGCACCGTGAACGCGGTGATGCTGGCAGATCGCATGCGCATGGAGGTTTTTGACGAGCTGTTTACTGTCGGCAATGGCGAAAACGCTGTGCAGGTACAACTTACGGCCTGCTTTGGCATTACGGCGAGTGGAGGCCGGTCGCCGGTTGTGGTGTTGCGCGAAGCTGAGCGGGCTCTGGCGCAGGCCAAGGAGTCAGGCCCGGATACGATTCGCTGTGCGTCCGAAGCGCGTCTGACAACAGGCGCCGGCGATGCTCCACTTTTGCTGTCGGGAGGACATACGGTTTCGTGGTAGCCGGCCTGCTCGCCTGGCGCTTGTTGACTCTTTCTCGCTGAATCCTTCTATCTTGTCGCTGTATCTTTTAAGAAGAGGGTTTAGTTGCAATGGCTGAGATTACGCTGCAAATTGACGGTATGCACTGCGGCTCGTGTATTCGCCGGGTTACGCAAACGATCAATGCGACCGGAAACAATACGGTGAGCGAGGTACGGCTGGGAGCGGCACGATTCACGGCATCCGATACTGAATCGGCGGAAGCTACGGCTGCGCCGGTTATCGCGGCTCTGGCTAAAGCTGGCTTTGCAGCTCGCGTGGAAGCGTAGGAGCTATGTCCCGCGCCGATCGGATAACGGGCCAGGCTGCTGGTGCGCGCGAGTCTGCGGGGCAAATTCCGGGGCAGGACTTAAAGCAATCTGCTGAAGAACAATCTCCTGGAACAGGTGCGGCTACGATTGCGCTGCCGGTATTGGGGATGAGTTGTGCAGCGTGTCAGCGCCATGTTGAGCAGGCGCTAAATGATTCTCCCGGGGTGGTGAGCGCACGGGTGGACCTGATGCGCCATCGTGCCCGCGTTGAGTTCGATCCGCGCATCACGCAGCCGACTGCCCTGGTGCAGGCGATTCGAGATTCAGGATACGACTCGGCTTTGCCGCGTATGGCAGACTCGGTTCCCGCTCCGATGAAGATGGATTCCATGGCGTTGAGTCCCGGACTGAAGGCTGCCGTGACGATTCTTGCGGGCGCCCTGGCCATGCTGTTTTCCATGCCGCTCGGTGTTGCTTCGGATTCCCAGATGGGCGGCTTCGATCATGGGCTGATGCAGCTTCTGCCGTGGATGTATGCTTTGCCGGTGTCTGCTTTACGCTGGACGATTTTGATTGTGACGGCAGTGCTGGCGATCTGGGCTGGGCGCGGAATTTATCTGAGCGCGTGGAAGGCTTTACTGCACGGCGAAACGAATATGAACACGCTGGTTTCGCTCGGTACAGGCGTGGCTTTTTTCTACTCCGCATACGTCACGGTGTGGCCGAATGCGAATGGCAATGTGTACTTTGATTCGGTGCTGCTGATTCTTGGTTTTCTGCTGCTTGGGAAGTGGCTTGAGGGCCGGGCACGACATCGCGCTCTGGATGCGGTGGATGCTCTTGCGAGGCTGCAACCAGCTACGGCCCGGGTGCGTCGCTCGGCAGACAGCTCCGGCAATCCTGTCGAAGAGATTTTGCCGCTGGAACAGGTAAAGGTTGGCGATCTGGTGGTCGTTCTGCCTGGTGAGCGCTTTCCGGTCGATGCGGTGATCGAGTCGGGACGAACCAGCGTTGATGAATCCATGCTGACGGGAGAAGCGCTGCCACTGGCGCGTGGGGTGGGTGAGCGCGTACTTGCCGGTTCGGTAAACTACGATGGGGCAGTTGCGTGTGTCGCGGAGCAGGTTGGAGTAGAGACAGTGCTGGCCCAGATTGGCCGACTGGTGGAGCAGGCGCAAGGTTCACGCGCCCCCATGGAGCGGCTGGCTGATCGGGCAAGCGCTGTTTTTGTACCGATAGTGCTTGGCCTGGCGGTATTGACTCTGCTGGGCTGGCTCATCTTTGCGCACAGTCTTCCGTTGGCAATTGCAAATACTGTCGCGGTGCTGGTGATTGCCTGCCCATGCGCAATGGGGCTTGCTGTTCCGGCGGCACTTACTGTCGCAATCGGACGAGGGGCGCAGTTTGGCGTGCTGATCAAAGGCGGCGAGGCTCTGGAACGAGTATCGACGCTACAAACCATTTTGATGGATAAGACGGGCACTCTGACCATCGGCAGACCGGTTTTGGCCGGGATACATTCGTTGAGCACCCTGGCGGACAAAGACCTCTTACGCATCGCCGCTGCTGCTGAAGATCACTCTGCTCATCCACTTGCCCATGCCATCGTGGATCAGGCACGAGCGCTGGGATTGAGCTGGCAACCTGCTACCGAAGCACAGATCATCAGCGGACGTGGGCTTACCGCCCAGATCGAGGGTCAGCGTTGCCTGCTCGGCAACCTTGCCTACATGCAGGAAGAGTTCATTCCCATGCCTGCCACTCTGCCTGTAGAGGCCGCTGGAGTAACCCGCCTGTGGATGGCGCTCGATGGCGAGCTGGTTGGATACTTTGACGCCAAAGATGCGTTGCGGCTGTCCGCTAAATCCGCCGTTGCATGGCTGCGCGGACGCGGCTTGCAAGTCGAGATGCTTACGGGAGATTCGGCGAGTGCTGCTGCTCCAATCGCTGCGGCGGTTGGGATTTCGCAGGTTGCCGCGGGCCTGATGCCGGCGGACAAGCTGGCGCGTATTCGAGAATTACAGCAAAGCGGCCTGCGCGTAGCGATGGTTGGCGATGGCATCAACGATGCCGCCGCAATGGCCCAGGCGGACGCAGGCATTGCCATGGGAGCTGGCGCTGCATTGGCGCAGGAAGCTGGCGATGTCCTGCTGTTGAACAGCGACCCTATTGGAATCTGCACCGCGCTTGGGCTTTCACGCGCGACAATCGCTGTAATGCGTCAAAATCTGGGCTGGGCAGCAGGCTATAACGTCATCGGAATTCCGCTGGCGGCTGGTCTGCTCTACCCGGCATTTCATATTTTGCTTACACCGTGGATGGCGGCGGCGGCGATGGCCTTCAGTTCGGTAAGCGTTCTGCTCAATAGCCTGAGGTTGCGAGGATGGAAGCAGGAAATAATAAATTAGTAAGTATTTGTCCCCACCCATCCTCCGGCTCTGGCGCGATAGACTCAAAGCAGGCCAACGCACTGTGCGTATTCTGACTCGCTACATCCTCGGAGAAATCTCCTCGCACTCGCTCATCGGGTTTGCGTTGTTCACGTTCATCCTGTTCATGAAGGATATCGGCCATATCCTGGATACGGTCGTGCGGAACAGCTCCAGCTTCACGATGGTCATGCAGATCTTCCTCTTTACGCTGCCCAACACTTTCCTTGTGACCATTCCGATGGCGGTGCTGGTGGGCGTGCTGCTTGGTCTGAGCAGGCTGGCTGCGGACTCGGAAATCACGGCCATGCGGGCGTCGGGCTTTGGCATCTGGTACTTCGTGCGGGTGGCGGCCATCGTCGCGGTGATCGGCACGGGTCTTGGCCTGGTGAATTCGCTGTATCTTTCGCCGCTTGCCAATCAGGCCATTCTGGAAATGCAGAAGCAGTTGGAGACATCGCAGGCTTCCTTCGAAATTCAGCCGCGTGTCTTCTATGAGGATTTTAAAAACACAGTCGTCTATGTGCAGGACGTGCGCTCGGGAACGGGCGCGTCCAACTGGCGGCAGATCTTTATCGCCGACGTAACCGATCCGACTACTCCGGGGATCACCACGGCTGAGTCGGCAACAGTGATTGGCGACAATTCGCAGGGACTGCTGATACGGCTGCGGAATGCCACGGAACATACGACAGCAGCCAACCAGCCGGGCCAATATAACCTTTCGACATTTGCCACAACGGATAGGCCACAGGGCTTTAGTCCGCAGAGCGATGTACATATCGGGCGAATGGATACTCCCATCTACGCCATGAGCAATAAGGAATTGCTGCAGCATGTGCATGGGCCGGACGGGAAGCATTACCTGATCGAGTTTCATCGACGCCTGGCTTATCCGGCAGCATGTTTAGTGCTGATGCTGGTGGGCGTTCCGCTGGGCACAGCTTCGCGGCGCGGAGGCAAGAGCACGGGCTTCGTATTTACGCTGCTGTTGGTGCTGGTCTATTACCTGCTCTCGACCTTTGGAGTGGCATGGGGACGCCAGGGCAAGCTGCCTGCGGTCGTAGCTGTGTGGCTGGCCAATGCTCTATTCGCTATCGTCGGCCTGTTTCTGCTCAGCCAGATGGCATCCGGCGGTAGAGCCCTGAGCGCGATAACAGGCACGATTGCAGGCTGGTTTGCACGCGTACGCAAGCCGGTCAGCGAAGCAGTTGCGGTGGAAGACGCCGACGCTAAAGCCGCGAACGCAAGCTGGCAGGCGGCGTTGAAAGTACGCTGGCGCAGGCGATTTCGCCCACATCTGCCTCATCCATTTCCGCGATTCAAACGGCGTGGCTTTCCGCTCATTCTGGATGAGTATGTGCTTCGCGAGTTTTTCAAAATGTTTGTCATGGTGCTTGCGGGCTTCGTGCTGATGTTGCTGGTCTTTACCTTCTTCGATCTTGTTGGAGACATCCTGCGCAATCGCACGCCGCTCTCAACTGTCGGCCAATATCTCGTCAACCTGACGCCGAGCATGATCTATCAGATCACTCCGCTGAGCGTGCTGGTTGCAGTGCTGGTGACCTTTGGCGTGTTGAACAAGACAAGCGAATTGACGGCGATGAAGGCAACCGGAATCAGCCTCTATCGGCTGGTGATTCCTGTGCTGGTGATTGCTGCAATCCTGGCTGGAGGCCTCTTCGCGTTCGATCAGTTCTATCTCCCGCAGGCCAATCAGAAGCAGGAGGCGCTGCGCAATATCATCAAGGGCAAGCCTGCACAGACCACCCTGCGACCGGATCAGAAATGGATCTTCGGACAGCAGCGAACCGGCCAGCCGAGCAGGATTTTCTATTATCAGTTTTTCGATTCAGATCAGGATGCTTTTGCTAACCTGAGTATCTTTGAATTCGACCCGAAGACCTTTGCGCTCTCAAAGCGAATCTTTGCAACACGTGCCATGTGGAACGACGATACCCACGTATGGCAATTTGAAAATGGCTGGGAGCGAAGCTTCCAGGGCGCGAACCAGACCGGCTTCCGCGAGTTCCAGAAAGCGAACTTCGCAGAGATACGCGAGGAGCCTGGCTACTTTAAAAAAGAGAGCCTGCAATCGCAGGAGATGAACTTCGGACAACTGCAGCGATACATCGGCGATCTGCAACAGAGCGGCTTTGACACCATGACGCTGCGTGTCCAGCTCTATCACAAGCTGGCCTATCCGCTGGTGACGATTGTGATGACCGTACTGGCGATTCCCTTCGCGATATCCATGGGCAAGCGCGGATCGCTTACCGGCATCGCATGGGCAATCGGAATTGCGCTGAGCTATTGGGTGGTCGCAGGCCTGCTCGACGCCATGGGCAGCCACAACTATCTACCCGCCGCACTCGCAGCATGGTCACCCGATATCCTGTTCGGCCTGACCGGCGGCTACCTGCTCTTACGCACACCTACCTAGAGCCGAAGCGCAGTCTAGTATCTAATTCGCCGACGGCTGCTGGACACTATCGATCACCACTGCCTCAACCGGACCTTTTGCTTCCTTGAGATTGAGGCCGATGCCTTTGAGTGAGGTGATGATGGTGGAGGCGACATCGCTCGAACTTGTATCCTTATCCCCAGTCTGAAACTCGAAGTCGAATGATCCGGTCAATCCAGTCTGATTAACCACTGGATGCTCTAACCATGCAGTTAATCGTTCCGCCAGTTGCGGCATAGATATATTCGTACCGCGAAGTCCACTACTATCGGGATCCCCGTCAACGATATTGCCAGCCCAGGGATATTCATTCTTGTCCCTGGGCGCCTGAAGCTTGAGATGTTTGTCATTCGCAGTCAGGACAAAGATCTTGCCTTCTTTATTTTCTCGATGAAACTTCAATTGAAACCGATCGATGAGCAGCGCCTGCAACATCTGCCGCTGCTCATCATTGGGAGGAAGCTTGATCATAGCCGGATTCGATTTAAAGGAGGCAGACGAAACAGGAGGCTTAGCCTCTATTTCAAATCGCTCATCCCTGATCCAGTTCGGTCCACCTGAGATCTGAAACTCTTGAAGATGAAATGCTTCCATGACCAGATATTGCAGGGTGCATCCACGGGCCAGAATCCTGCCGCCGGGATACGTAAGGAGCGCGTTAATGATGTTATCTTTGGGGCCGGACGGCCTTATCGAGGCAACGTCAAACTCTGGCAGTTTGCCATTTGTCTTCGTCACGGAAGCATCTCTGCTGCTTTGCGCTACGCCCACAGAGCAAAGCGAACATAACCCTACAGTGACTATGGAAAACAGCAAACCATTGCATCCACGCGCGGCTCTACTCCGTTTACTCATTATGCGAATCATCCTCTCTTCAGATAGGATCGTGCAAAATTACGAAAGCGATTCCATAAGAATAAAACCGGTATCTCTTTGCGATGTCAAGCCCGGCAGATGCGGTTATTTCGTCGCGTCCGCGGGAAGCATCGCATAGCTCACAAACGCTATCTCTTTGCTGTCAGGAGACCAGGACGGCACATTGATTGTGCCCTGGCCGCCCCGTAGCTTCGCCAACAGATGCGACTCGCCGCCTGCCGCAGGCATTACCTGGAGCGTTACATCCTGACCGCCCGGATGACCGGATGTTCCCGGTGGATATGCGAGAAAAACGATGAGCTTACCATCCGGCGAGGGATGAGCAAACCAGTCTTCCGTGGCATCATGCGTGACCTGCTCCGCGTTTGAGCCGTCAACATGCATGCGCCAAATCTGCATATGGCCTGAACGAGTCGAATTGAAATAGATCCAGTTGCCATCGGCAGAGTAATCCGGCCCATCATTGAAACCTGCGCCCTTCGTCAACTGCTGCGATGTACCGCCCTCAACTGAAACCGAATAGATGTCGAACTCTCCACTGCGCTCCCCGGTAAACGCAAGCGTCTTCCCGTCCGGCGACCATCCATGAAAGTAAGACGGCGCATCCTCAGTAATCTTCTGCGGCTTTCCGCCGATTACCGGCATGGTGTAAACACGCGAACCACCGGGCTCAGTCTGATCCGAAAATGCGATACGCTGCCCGTCTGGCGAAAGCCCGTGATCATTATTTAATTTGCTTGCCGGAGACGAATCCAGTTCCACGGGCGGCTTGCCATTCCATGTCATACGCGGCCCATTCCCGGGCTCTCCGCCAGCAGGCCGCGCATCTACTCGTTGAAGATATCCATCCTGATTGATGAGGAACCCAGAATTGTCGCGAAGCCAGTTGGGAGCCTCAAAATGACTCGCCGCGGTGTAGGCGACGCGACGATCGGTGGAGGAGACGGGCACCGTTTCGAGTGTGCTGATGAGTTGCTCTGCATCCTTTGATTTAGCTGCCCCGACAGCAAGTTGCACATGCGAAAATACTGCCTTTTCCGTTGTGTCCTTATTGTGTGAACAGACGGCCAGCCCTACGTAAAACGCGTCGTGCATCGACAGCTTCATGGACGCACCGGAAAAGCGCCATGCTCCATCTTTCCCGCGGTAGAGCACGTAAAAGAAATCGCCTCGCTTGACGAGCCGGACGGATCGCGGACCGGAAAGATTGGTCTCCACTTCGCGGGTGACATCTCCATTTTCGTTGCGATATTGCAGCGACGTCAGACCATCCCCATGACGCGCAATATCGACATAGGGCGAGCCAGAGTCAAGACTCTGCCTGATCATCAACATTGCTTTACGGTGCGCGTCGCCACCCGTGCCAACAAAGCTGATCTCGGCGCTGAGCATGATGTCTGTACTGTCGGAGCCGTCGATCTTCTTCCAGACATAATGCAGGTCGTCGGCTTTGAACCACGTATTATCGCCGCTTCCGGTCACGGTGTAGGCTGCCTGCGACGAATCGAATGCAGCCGAGCCTGGGTGCAGGATGGTGCCGATATCAGAGTGATCGGAGAAGACGCCAAGCGTTCCGGTACCAGCGGGCTGCGCCGAAAGGATTGGAGCGATGGCAAAAACGAGGGCAAAAAGGAGTACGAAAGATATAAGGAGAGAAAGGCGATGGCGCAAGTTGGATTCCTCCACAGAAACCAGGCGGCTTAGGTATCATAGCGCCGCTGCGTCAAGATCAGAAGAAGATCGCGCCATCAGAGTGAAGCTTTGCCTGCGCCCCGCGGCCAACGCCCGGCCAGCCCGATACAATAAGAATATGTTTCGCGATTTGAAGCCGCTTTTTCGTTATATGGCCCGCTACAAGTGGGGCTACCTCTGGGGCACCCTGTCCCTGATGGCGACCAACGCCATCTGGGTGCTGTTTCCCAAGGTGATTGAAAAGGCAGTCAATGAGCTGAACCACGCGGACGCAGGCCCGGCAGCCATGCGGCAGAAGATCATCTTCTACGCCAGCCTGCTGATCGGAATCGCGCTGTTGAAGGGCGTCTTTCTTTATGCCTCGCGATGGATCCTGATTGGCATCTCGCGGGAGATCGAGTTCGATCTGCGCAACGATCTCTTTAAGCAACTTGAGCGGCAGGATTCGGGCTACTATCAGCGCTATCGTACCGGCGACATCATGGCCCGGCTCACGAATGATCTCAACGCCGTACGGCAACTGCTTGGACCCGCTATCATGTATAGCGCGAATACGGTGCTGTTCTCGGTAGGCGCGCTGTATTTCCTGCTCCGCATCAGTCCGTGGCTCACCCTGGTGGCCCTGGCGCCGATGCCGATAGCTTCGGTACTGGTGCAGTATTTCGGCGCGCGCATTCATGAGCGTTTCGAACGGATCCAGGCCAGCTTTTCTGAGATTACTTCGCATGCACAGGAGAATTTTTCCGGGGCTCGGCTGATACGTGCATTCGCACGCGAAAAATCGCAGATCGAATCCTTCGAAAAAGCAAACCAGGAATACATTCGCCGAGCTCTGCGGCTTGTGCAACTGATGGGCATGCTGTGGCCGACGCTGGAGTTCGTACTCGGTGTGGCGCTGGTCATCACGCTCTTTGCGGGTGGACGCCTCGTGCTGGAACACAAGATCGATGTAGGCAGTTTCATCGCATTCAATACCTACATGATCCTGCTTACCTTCCCCATTATTGCTGTGGGCTGGGTGGTGAATCTCTTCCAGCGTGGAACGGCCTCCATCAAGCGCATCGATGAGATTCTGCGCTCTGAGCCGACGATTGATGACAGCCGCGCGGATACATCCATTCCCGCGAACCTGCTGTTGCGTGGCGATATTGAATTTCGCAATTTGAGCTTTGGATACGGCGATAAAACGGTGCTGAGCAATATCAATCTCTCCGTTCCCGCAGGATCAACCCTGGCGATTGTAGGGCCGACGGGCGCGGGTAAGTCTACGTTGATTAGCCTGATTCCGCGCCTGCTGGATGTCGATGCAGAGACGCTATGGATTGACGGACGTCCGATTCGCGAGTATCCGCTGAAAGTGCTTCGCGCAAACATTGGCGTCGTGCCACAAGAGACGTTTCTCTTCAGTGAAACTATCCGCGAGAACCTTTGCTTTGGCGCACCGAATGCGACGAATGACGAAATCATGGAAGCCGCGGAAGCAGCTTATATTCGCAGCGAATTTGAAGACTTCCCTCTAGGCTTTGAAACGATCGTAGGCGAACGCGGCGTTACGCTTTCCGGCGGCCAGAAGCAGAGAACTTCGATCGCGCGCGCGCTGCTGCGACACCCCCGAATTCTGATTTTGGATGATGCACTGGCCAGCGTCGACACGTACACGGAAGAGCGAATCCTGCGTGGCCTACGCGACTATACAAGCAAGACCGAAGCGCAAGGTTGTACCACGATCCTCATCTCGCATCGGATTTCGACGGTGCGGGATGCGGATCAGATCGCAGTATTGGATCACGGTCGCATTATTGAATTAGGAACACACGAAGAATTATTATCACGCGGCGGCTACTACGCGGGGCTCTACGAAAAGCAACTGCTTGAAGAAGAGTTATCCGTTACAGGATAGATAGAAGCATTACGCAGTCCAGCTCGAAGCCTGCTCAGGGTCTGGTTTGGATTGACTAATTGGGGCAATGCGTTTTGCGGAAGTTGGCGCAGAAGGATAGCGGCCACCCTCAGAAGCAACCTGCCGCCACGCATCGCGAATGTTTTTGACGCAGCCAATAACATCATGAAACCGCTGTGTAGAGGCGCTCTGCGATGCCTGCAGAATCAGCGCAAACATGGATGCATAGAACTCACTCAATACCAGTGCAGGACGCCCTCCGATATCCATCCGCAAACGAGCCTGGAGATGGATGAGGATATCCAGCGCCCGCTTAACTGCAACGCGACGCCCGTTCACGTCGTCGCGTTCGACCGCCTCAATCGCGGCGTAGAGAAAACGAATGATGCCATCGTAAAGAGCTACGACGAGATCGACCGGCGAGGCTCCATCGAGCGCGCGTTCCTGATAACTGGCCATTGAGATGATTACTCCCTGGAGTCTTTCGACAGTCCTATTGCTTATCCCAGTGTGGGCGCGTTGTATCCGGTGATGGCGGAATAAAGCTCCGACACATTGTTGAGGTTCGATGGAATTGACTGGAGAATTTCGTTGGCGCTGGTAAGCTCCAAGGTGAGACTTACCTGTTCCGTCGAGATAACAAGATCTTCATTTGAGATATCCGTGTTAAGCGAGGACTCTATCGAGCTATCGGAACTTAACGCCAGCGCCAGCGTACCGTTGATATTCGATGTGCCAAGGTTATTAAGCGTGTTGGAGAACTCCGTGCCCCAGCTATCGCTGTTTTGGAAGAAGCTGACCACACCCGAATAATCCATGTTCAATTCATTGTTGAGCGTGTCGGAATCAAGGCTCAAAGTACCGTCGTTATTGACGGTAACGCCCAGGGCCGTAAGGCTGTTGACGTCGCTCTGGGGGTTGTAGTTCAGCGTAGTGGCTCCGTCAGCGATGGACGAAGTGACAGTTAGTTTTCCCGCAGCTCCGGATACATCGGATACTAACGACAGTCGCGAACCGGTGGAGTCGGTAAGAACGCTGGCTGTAACTCCAATATTGGTGGAGTTAATCGCCGAGACGAGTCCATTCAGATTCTGATCGGCAGTTGGGAGAGAGCTAAGATCGATCGTCGCTGGAGAGGATGAACCCGCGGTGATGGTAATGGATCCGGTCAAGGTGTCTGAAGTATTTGCCGACGGAATCTCATCGAGATAGCCAGAAGGCGAAGTCGTATTGATAGAGCCGAGAAGCTGCTCCTGCAAAAGTGTGAGCGTGGGCGTGCCAAAAAGCGGCTCCGGCGTACCGGAACTGGTATTGCCCTCCTGCGAATTGATCGCGCTGACGACAGCGTTGTAATCGGAAACAAGCTGCGTCATCGAGCTGACGACACCCGTGTTGTAATTGATAACCTGCATCTGAACTGGCTCGGGAGTGGCAGTCGCACCTGTACCGGTGATAGGGGATGGGGCAAGCAACTCGAAGGTAACTCCAGGAATAACATTGGCGACAGTGTTGGAAGCGCTGGTGATTGTAACTCCATCCACCGAGAGACTTGCATCGGCCCCGGCCGTTGCGGGGTTATAGCCCAAAGGATTGGTCCCTCCATCGCTGATCGAAGAAGTTACAGAGAGATCGCCAGCCGTACCGGAGGTTGCAGAGACCAGCGAGAGTCGCGAGCCTGTAGTATCTGTCAGGACGGAAGCCGTAACTCCAATGCCCGCCGCGTTAATAGCAGAGGCCACACCAGCCAGAGTGTTATCTCCCGAGTCGAGCGTGATGGTCTGCGCCGTACCCGAACCAACCCGAATGGAGATAGAGCCGCTCAATGCAGCGGATGCGTCGGCTGTCGGTATCTCATCGAGATAACCAGAAGAAATAGCTGCGAGAGAGTTGACCACAATGGTATGAGTGCCAGCTACCGCAGAAGTGGACGCCGAAGTAATAGCGAGCACACCGGGATCGGAGCTCGAGCCCTGCTTGCCGGAAAGTACGCCGTCAAAATCAGTGAATTGGCCGATGTCATTGGAAAGAGTGGAAAGCAGGCTGCCCAGGCTGGAGATAGCCGCATCCTGACCGCTTAAAACGCCTAGCTGAGACTTCCACGGCGACTCCACATTTTGAAGATTAGCGACGATCTGGCTGACCGTATTGCTGACATCAAAGCCGGTACCTGCAGTTGGCGATCCAAAACTGATTCCTACTGTTCCCATTGCATCCTCCGCGGTCTGATACGCAGACGAGCGACCAATTTCAACTCGATTACGTTAGAGAATCCTGACATTTATCCATCGGCACAAACCCCTTCGTAACAAGGCGGAGAAAGTGCTCATCGCATTTTCTCCGCCTAATTACCGACGTGATTATCGTGTCGTTGCCGTGTAGGGATCGATGCGTTTACTGCAGCAGCTTGGTGACTTCCTGCTGCAGGCTGTTGGCCTGGGCCAGGGCCGAAATGCCGGTCTGGCTGAGGATTTCGTACTTGGAGAGAGCCGTGGTGGCTGCGGCATAGTCCGTGGCCTGGACAGCATTCTGTGCCGAAGTGATGTTTTCCTGCTGAGTTGAAACGACCTGGGAGACAGCGTTCAGCGTGTTGACCTGTGCTCCGAGATAGCCGCGCTGCGCTGCAACGTTGCTGATGGCCGCATTCAGCACCTTCACCGTTGCCTGTGCATCGCCTTCGTTGGCGAGATCGATGCCAGCGGCAGCAAGATTGCTGGTCTGCTCGTTGGCGCCCTGCTGATAGCTGATGGTCTCAGTACCCGCAGTGGAAGCTACGAGAGCCGTTGCACCCTCACCCGTAGTGGTATCGAGCAACGCCCCAGGAGTAGTACCACCGGTATTGGTGATGATTACGTTGCCGTTGGTGTTGGAGACGAGGATACCGGTGTCTGCCAGAGCAGTAGTTGCACCGGCAGCATCACCTACAGCTCCAGCGGTGGTAAGGCTGGCAGTGACACCCGCGATACCGTCCTCGTTGATCTCGGCGACCAGTCCACCAACTGTAGTTGCCGTGGTGGCGATGGTGCTGGTGGTGCCGTCCGCGTTGGTGGTAGTAAAGGTCAGACCTCCGGTAATTGTATCGGCAGCAGTAGCGCCTTTGCTCAGAACACTTGTCGCGGCTAAAGAGAGATCGATGAACTCTCCTGAAGAGCTCTGAACCACGGAGCCGCCTGAATCGCCCACTGTCGAAGAGGACAACGGAGCGAAGTACAGGTTATCAATGGACGAACCGGAGGTGGAGGAATCGCCGGTGTAGATGTTGGTTCCCGCGGCTGCGCCGGTAAATACCTGGTTGGAGTTGTACGTGGTCGTCTGGCCGATGGAGTTGATTTCCGAGAGGATCGACTGATACTCCTGGTTGGCCGCTGCATCCTGAGAGTTGTTGAGGGTGCCGTTCGAGACCTCGGTGGCCAGCGTCACGGCCCGGTTGAGCAGGCTTGTCACTTGCGATAGTGCGCCATCCGCGACCTGCAACAGACCTACACCCTCTGTGGCGTTGGTTGCGGATTGGGTAAGGGCGGTAGCGTTGGCCTGTAGACCGTTCACCAGCGACAGGCCTGCCGCGTCATCCGAGCCCGAGTTGATCTTGGAACCAGACGACAACTGCGTGAGGACAGTTTGCAGGCTGCTGTTGGTGCTGTTCAGGCTGTTCTCTGCGTATAGCGCGGAGATGTTATTCAGTACGCCCAATGCCATGGGGTAACTCCTGGTCGATGCATGAATTTGCGTTGCCTGCTATGAAGCTCATTCCCATACCGCGAATGAGTACCGCACGAGAGGCCTGCGCTGCATCTGGAGTGCCTATCGGCGTGAGCAGAGATGACTTTAGTTTCCCATCCATACAGTTGCCTTGCTCTACATCTGTATGTGTTGACGCTCATGCTTCAACGCAGATTCAGGACAGCATACCCATTTAGGGAATTCATGTCTCTTCTCTTTTTGCCGACATGCAAATTAGTTTTATCAAGCTATCTCCTCTGCGATTAACTGGGGACAACGACACAGAAGGAACGACTTCACATGATTGAAGTGACGCGATTGAACGGCAATCCGATGATGGTGAACAGCGATCTGATCAAGATTGCAGAGGCTTCTCCCGATACGATGCTTACGCTGATTCATGGCGAAAAGCTGATTGTTCGCGAGAGCTGTGCAGAGGTTGTGGAGAAAGTGCTTGCGTATCGTGCCCGGTTGCTTGCGGAGGTTGCTACGCGAGGCGTGGATGCAGGGGAGTTGCAAATAGTCGCTGGATTAACAAGCATCGATGCTGTCCATCTTGGTGCGGCAACCATGAACTCCAATCTCAACATGGACTCTTGCCCTGGCGCTGTCGATATAGCTACTGCCAGCCGAACTGTATCCGCGATCAACCATCAATGAAGCTGTTGATAAACAAACGCGAATAATCCGGAGATATGCAGGTACCGGTTCGGTTATGAGGAATCAGCAAATGGATAAGGCAAGTATCGGTGGCGTGCTACTCGCGGTCGTGGGCATCGTGGCAGGCCTGCTGCTTGAGGGTGGCAACCTGGGCCAGATCATACAGCCTACGGCAGCAATGATCGTCTTCGGAGGCACATTAGGGGCTGTGCTTTTGCAGTTTCCTTTAACCACGGTGATCGAGGCTACGCAGCGGCTGGCGCATGTTTTCTTCACACCGAGGCAGGAGAGCGCGAAGTTGATTCAGACCCTGGTAGCTTATGCCAACAAGGCGCGGCGGTCGGGATTGGTATCTCTGGATGGGGATCTCAAAACGATTGAAGAGCCTTTTCTTCGCCAGGCATTGACGCTGGCCGTAGATGGCAGCGAGCCTGCGGAGTTGCGCAAGATCATGTCCCTGAGCATGGATGCGCGCGCTGAGGGAGAAGAGCGTTTGCCTGCTGTCTTTGAATCTGCGGGAGGCTTTTCTCCTACCATCGGCATCCTTGGAGCGGTGCTTGGTTTGATTCAGGTGATGCAGCATCTTGATCGCATTGAAGAAGTCGGTAAAGGCATTGCGGTGGCATTCGTCGCGACTATCTATGGCGTTGGCGCGGCGAATCTGTTCTTTTTGCCTGCGGCGGGCAAACTTCGTATTCGCATTCAAGAAGAGCACAGACGGCGAGAGATGATGTTGGAAGGAGTGATTTCGATTTTGGAAGGAATCAATCCACGCATGCTGGAAGTGAAGCTTGGCGGCTTTCTGGATGAGGTCAAAGCGGCTGCGAGAAAGAAGGCCGCATGAGGCGCACCAGCTCGACTTCGAGCACCAGTCATGAGCGCTGGCTTGTTTCCTATGCCGATTTCATCACCCTGATGTTCGCTTTTTTTGTAGTGCTTTACGCGTCATCCAAAGCAGATCAGAAGAAGCAGCAACAGGTTTCGCTGGCGATTGATTCCGCATTTCATTCCCTGGGAATTTTTCCTGATTCTGCGCGAAAGAAATTGGATTTCAGGAACGTCTCCGCTATCAACCCGGACAAGACCGTGATACCGATGAACATTGTGATGGGCGAGGATGTGCTGGCACCCGCAGAGGTCAAAGAACATCTTCAGCGGGTTCAGCAGGACCTGGAGAAGATGTTGTCGAACCAGATTGCGCAACATACCGTTTCAATTCAGATGGGCAAGGATGGGTTGATCATCAGTTTAAAAGAAGCAGGGTTTTTTGCGTCGGGTTCGGCGACTCCGCAATCGGATACGCTTCCTGTGCTGCGAAAGATCGCGGCAGCGCTCGGCAAGACCTCCTATGATCTGCGAATCGAGGGGCATACAGATAACGTGCCAATTCATACGTCGGAGTTCGACTCCAACTGGGAGCTTTCTTCGGCGCGGGCCACGAGGCTGACTCGCATCTTTCTGACGACGGGCGATCTCGCACCCGATCGGCTCTCGACCGCGGGCTACGCGGAGTTTCACCCGGTTGCATCGAATGACACGCCTGCGGGACGCGCGGAGAATCGTCGCGTCGATTTAGTGGTGAGGCCGCGAACAAAAATAAACCTGGCCATGCCGGAAGCGGACAGCACCAAGGCGATGTGGAAGAAGATTACAGACCACTAACTGGCTGATCCCGGCTCGTTACGCCGCACCGCTCCGCCTGACTTGTTACGATGAATGTAGTCGTGATTAAGCCACAGCCCAATTTTTCCATCGCCGATCAGCTCTCGCAGCGAGGTTTGGACCTGCTCGCGACCGGGGACGCGTCTGCTGCCGCCCAAGCATTTCGAGATGCGATTGCTGCCGACTCAACACACATTGAAGCGCATCACGGCTTGATTCGCGCCCTGTGCGACGCAAAGCAGTTTGAAGCGGCCGTTGCGGCTGCACTTGCGCTTACGGTGCTGACTCCGAAAGACCCTCTCGCACATACGAGCCTTTCGATTGCACTGCAGCAGGCCGGGCATATTCCTGAGGCCGAGGCTGCTGCGGGAAAAGCACGCATTCTCGAATGGAAACAGCAACTGGCTATGCCCGCCGAAACAGCTTCTACGGAGGATAACTCCCATGGCTGAGCCTGTATTTGACTTCATGCGCGACGATGGCGGCGAGGGCATTCGTATTGGAGCTTCTGCTAGGCTGCCGGTACTGGTGCCTAAAAAGATAGTTCCGGATATTGTTTCCATCTTTGAGCTGGAGTATCGCGCACTGCGGCCGCGTGCGCCGATGCCTCCATTCCATATCCGCTTCCGCAGATTTGTTTCGTTGAACACAACGATTCGTTTGCGTGAGGGCGAGCTGCACGTGAGCCTCTCCGATCTGCTTGAGGGCGCGCCAGAGTCAGTGCTTCACGCCATTGCGCACATTCTCATCGCCAAGATTTACAAGAAACCGATCGACCGCGCTCACAACCATCGCTACAAAAGATTCCAGTACAGTGAGGCCGTTGCGCGGCAGACAGAGCAGATTCGTCATGCGCGTGGCAGCAAACGATTCGCTGGCCCGGAGGGTCGCTATTATCACCTCGAAGAGGTTTTCGATACGCTCAATGAACGCTTCTTTGGCGGCATGCTTGGGCGTCCAAAACTAACCTGGAGTGAGCATCATGCGAAGCGCCTGCTGGGCCATTACGATGCGGCTCACAACACTATCGTGGTGAGCAAAGTCTTTGATCGTCCTTCAAGTCCGCGCTATGCGATCGAATATCTGCTGTATCACGAGATGCTGCATTTGAAGCATCCAGTAAGTGTGCGCGGAACGCGGCGGTGCGTGCATAGTGCAGCATTCAAAGCGGATGAACGAATGTTTCCACAGTTGGATCTGGCACTGGCATTTTTAAAGAGGCTTTAGCTTTTATCTCAGGACTATTCTGCGAAGGATGACGATGAATACAAGGCGAGATTTTTTTCGATTTGCTGCCGAGGGTGCAGCCCTGGCGATGTTGCCTGCCGGTGTAATTGTTGCTGAAGAGAAGCGCGAGGCGGCTGCTCCAGTTCGCCGTGGACGGCCATTGCTTGAATTGCAGCAGAAGTTCATCGATATGCGCTTTGGCATGTTTGTGCATTTCAACATGGCTACGTTTCAAGACCGCGAGTGGGGCGATCCGACGACTCCGGCGACAATGTTCAATCCGACTGCGTTGGATACCGATCAGTGGGCCGCTGCGGCTAAGTCCGCCAACATGACGTGGGGCTGTCTCACGACCAGGCATCATGACGGTTTTTGCCTGTGGCCCACGGCTACCAAGGGCACGAGCGTTCGCCAGACAACACACAAGATTGATGTGGTCAAAGCCTACGTGGATTCGTTTCGCAAGGCTGGCTTGAGGGTTGCGTTGTATTACTCGATTCTCAGTCTGCGCGATGACATTCGCCACTTCAACATCACGCGCGATAAGGTCGAACTGGTGAAGGCTCAGTTGACCGAGCTCTTTACAAACTATGGAGAAATCGATGCGTTGATCATCGATGGATGGAACGCTCCGTGGAGCCGGATCACGTACGAAGAGATGCCCTTCTCCGAGATCTACGAACATATCAAATCGATGCAGCCAGACTGCCTGGTCTCCGACTTGAATGCCAGTCAGTTCCCTGCTGCTGGTTTGTATTACACAGACCTGAAAGCGTTTGAGCAGAATGCTGGGCAGAAGGTACCGTTGCAAAGCGATCTGCCTGCTTTCTCATGCGTGACGATTACGGAACAGTGGTTCTGGAAGCAGAAGGATATCAACGGTACTCTGAAGCCGGTGAAGACCGTCGTCGATGAATGGTTGATTCCACTGAACCGCCGGCACTGCAATCTGATTCTCAATGCTCCTCCAACGCGCGAGGGCAAGCTTGCGCCCAACGTCGTTGCGCGACTTGAGGAGATAGGCCGCGCGTGGAAGCACTCCGGGCCGATGGAGAAGGTCAGTGAACATGTCGTCATCACCACGCCCAATCTTGCGACAGGCAAACCAATTCATGCGAGTTCTTATCCTGAGGGCGGAGGGCCGGACCAGGCCAATGACGCGAGCTTCCGGTCAAGCTGGAATCTCGATGAAGGGCTAACTTCCGGATGGCTTGAAGTGGACCTCGGCAAGCGGCAGAGCTTCAACGTGGTCGCGCTGGTTGAGCCGATAGGAGAATGGGACGATTACAAGGAGAGCCGGATCAAGAGTTACAAATTTCAGGTGTGGGATGGCTCAGACTGGAAGACTCTTGTTGAGGCTGGTGTACCTGCCGCGGTAGCTATTCATCGGGTGCCGCGAGTTATGGGTTCGCGAATTCGACTAAGCTTTGATGCTAGCGCAGATACTCCTCATATTGCAGATCTGGGAGTTTATAACGAGGCTTAAAAAGGAATTGCCTTTCCTTAAATTGCCTGAGATGCAACGACCATTTATATACTAACCAGCGCAATAAAACGGTTGACGCACATGAGTGTCAATCGTTTTATTGCGCTAACTAATAACTATTAAAGCTACTCGTAAGCTACCTCAATTTTTCTAAAAAACATTCAATAACTCATTGACGGAGAGCAAAGAAAGAGTTACCTTCCTTTTACAAGAAAACCCTTTTGAAATTTACCGCTCTAAGCGAGATCGTTCGCCTTCTTGTTTTTGTAAGATGAGTTGCCCTGGAGTTTGCGATGATGCTACGAGAAATGCGGCGCTTTCTTTATAGCAGTCCGCTTTTGGGATTGTCCGGCATTTTGATACTCGCATTGGGCATTGGAATTTCGGCGATAGCGCTCGCGTTGATTTTTGCATTCTCCTCGCTTGCTTATCCGGGTATGCGACCGGCAGGATATGCCACGATTGCTGAGGAAACCGAGGGTGGGGGGGGTCTGAGCAAGTATCCTGGCGCAGACTTGATGAATTTCGCGGGGTTTTGGGACAAAGCATAAAACTTTCTATTTACAGTAAGCCAATTTCGGCGGTGGCGGAATCAAATGGCATCCATAAAGAACTAAAAGTGGCAGCCGTCTCAAGTGAGTTTTTCTGGGTATTCACAACCTCTTTAGTATCTGGGAGGGATTTTACTGCGGACGAGGAAAGTCAGGCCGGGAGACATGTCGTAATTTTAAGTTCATCTCTTGCTATAACTCTTTTTCAATCCCCAGCGAACGCCCTGGAAAGAATCATCCTTCTTGGTGGAAAGCCATACGAGGTAATTGGAGTTGCGCCCTCTTATTTTCATGGAATGTTAGGGAATACGGCCGAGGTGTGGTTCCGGCCAACTGTGTAATCCCTTTGATGCTGAACATCCCTTCTGAAAATCCTGGGAGTTCCAATGCATGGAGAGATATGCCATCTTTCTATGGAGTCATCAAGTCAGATCATCTCTCGTCCGCGGCGTTAGCCTCAGCTTCATCCAAATCTCTTCCACTAAGAACTACAGGCAAGGCGCCTTTGCATGTGTCCCAAGGGCTAACGAGTGATCCAGTGCGGGATGCGCGTGTACGCAAATGGCTGCGACTGGGGTTGCTGCTAGCATCCGTTCTTACCATCGTGAGCAGCTTGAACTATTGCATGTTGCTCCTGGCCAGAACACCTCGCTATAGCGAGGAGATTCGGCTGAAAAGAGCCTTGGGAGCAACCTCTGGCGGTCTCATGGCTGAGCTCATGATTGGCCCCACTGCGATGGTGGGAATTGGGTTCATTGTGGCGTGCCTTCTGTGCACTTGCGGCATGATGGTCATATCCAGCCTTTCTCCATTTTATGGGCAGTTAGTAAGCGGCTCCTAGCACTCTGCCCTGATAGCCATTGGCATCCAGTTTTTGTTTGCGTGTGTGCTTACCCTCATCGTTGCCTTGATTCCGTCGCTTGGTTTTATGAGCGCAAACACGGTGCCAAGGATGGGCTACACCACTACTGCCAACCGCCAGAGCGGGCTATTTCTTCAAGTTCCAGTCACGCTCCAAATCGCCTTCTGCATCGGCACGTGGATATTGGCAGGTATGATTGTTTCTTCGTTCTTAGCCCTGATACATGTGCCGATCGGGTACGATCCGAGCCACCTGACAGTAGTGCGACTTGGCATGACATCCAACTCTCTTACTGTCACGATAGGCGGCCAACATTCAAGCCCTGAAGTGGCTGCTCTTGAGGGTTTTGCAGACCAGCTCCGTGCCATTCCCGGCGCAAAGAGCGCCAGCTATGCAACGGGCGTCCCCTTTGTGGAGCCAGCAGGAACGCTTGAGATACAACGAATAGGCGGGGTGTCTGAGGCTCCGCGGGTGATCAGTGAGATCATGGCGAGCCCGAATTATCTTGGCTCCATGGGGATCCGGATGCTTCAGGGAGTCCGTTTTTCTCCGCATGGAATCGGGGAACAGGAGATCATTCTCAATCAAACTTTAGCCAAGGAACTTTGGCCCGGCCAGAATCCTACCAACCAAACTGTTCGGCTCATCACGCCTGCCTTTTCTGGAATACATGCCCATGCGGAAAATGCGATTGTCGTAGGTGTAATTGAAGACTTACGTCTTTCCGGATATGCTGAGACGCCCGAACCAACCATCATTTCATCGATCCGTGGAATGAGCTTCTTCGATGTATATCCAATGTTTGTTGTCAACGGATCGGTGTCGCCTGAGACCATAAAAGAAGTGGCGAGCAAAGAGGCAACTTCGTTATTACCCAACTATCATGTAATTTCCGTTGACAGTGGGAGAAGCCAGGCCGACGCTTCGCTCGGTAAGGAAAAACAGCGAACCTATTTTGCACTTGCGGGCGGTATGATCATGGCCTTCGTCGCTTATATCGGCCTTTATGCTGCGCTTACATATTATGTAAATACAAGGCGACGCGAATTGGCTGTCCGGATATGTCTCGGGGCTTCGCCCTGGACAATTCGTAAAATCGTCCTATCGCGGGCGGCGTGGTGTGCATCTGCGGCTGTCCTGATGTCACTGCCGCTTTGGCCTTTGTTATCTCATCTATCTTCGAGTGACTATCTTGGGCGATTGGCGTGGTCGACAGCCGATGCATTGCTGATGGCGTTAACCTGTGTTTTGCTGTCAGTGCTTGTCTCTCTGCTTCCGGCTATGGCTGCGGCTTCCGTTTCGCCCTCCGAGGTATTGAAGGAGCAATAAGCGCCGCTTGCCATAGAAGTGAACCAGATTGTATTTATGAACCTGTCGATGTCGCAGTGGTGAGCGCAATTGGAACTTGCTCTACGATTTCCAGGCCAAAGCCTTCCAATGCAGGAATGTGCATTGGGGTGTTGGATAGCAGGCGAATGCGGTGGATGCCGAGATCGCTGAGGATCTGGCCTCCAAGGCCTACGGCACGAACCGTACGCTGGTGGTGATCCTCTTGAGTGCCGCCCTTTTCTATCGCTCTCAGATCAGAGTGCAGCAGGAGCCTGGCCGGAGTTTCCTTCGTTTCGGCTGTCTTGTCGATCTCGAAGCCTCGGCTGGTGTTATGCAGGTAGACGATGGCTCCGCAGCCTGCTTCGGCAATCATGCGCATCGATTCATCGAGGATTTCGCGACACTGGCAATCTGCAGTGAAGACGTCTCCCGCAGTGCAGCGGGTGTGGACGCGGACCAGAACAGGCTTGGCCTTGCCGTCTGCTTCAACCTCTTCACATAGCGGACCGTGAACCAGCGCCACGTGGCTTTCGCCGCCGTTTACTTCGCTCTGGTAGGCAATCATGCGGAAATCGCCGAAGCGGGTGTGAATGTGGCTTTCACCAGCGCGGGTAATGTAACGCTCGTTCTGCAAACGGTAACGAATGAGCTCGGCCACCGTGAGCATCTTCATGTTGTGCTCGATGCAGAACTCAATCAGGTCAGGGACGCGCGCCATGGTGCCGTCGTCCTTCATAATCTCGCAAATAACGCCGGAGGGGTGCAGACCGGCCATGCGAGCGAGATCGACACTGGCCTCCGTCTGACCAGCGCGGACGAGTACGCCGCCCTTGCGAGCGCGGAGCGGGAAAACATGCCCTGGGCGAGCAAGATCGTTAGCCACAGCCCCAGCGGCAATAGCGGTGCGGATGGTGTGAGCGCGATCATACGCAGAGATGCCAGTCGTCACGCCTTCGCGTGCCTCAATCGTCTCGGTGAAAGCAGTTCCGAAGCGCGAGGAGTTCTGCTGGGTCATGGGGAACAGGCTCAGATGATCAGCAAGCTCCTCCGTAAGAGTCAGGCAGATGAGACCACGACCAAACTTGGCCATGAAGTTGATCGCTTCAGGAGTGACGAATTCAGCGGCGAGGGTGAGGTCGCCTTCGTTTTCACGATCTTCGTCATCGATGACGATGACCATGCGCCCAGCTCGAATTTCAGCTAGCGCGGTGGGAACATCGACAAAAGCTGTGACACTGGTCTGATCTGGCGTAACGATATGTTCGGTTGCTGGCACGACTTATTCTCCCACGCAAAGCACTTAGGACAAAGATACATGTTCTGAAGACTCAGATTCTGGTTTACAAAATCAAGTTACATTTGGATTACTTTTACAGCAGATTCGATTCGCCTGTTCATAAGAAGAAACCATCCATCGCACTTGCCAGCGGCATATATGCTGAGCTTGAGGAGTTGGAGATGACGGCTATCGAGATATCCAAGCAGGCGCGGGCGGACGCAATTGCTTCCATTCAACGCTACTTTCAAGAGAACCTTTCGGAACCGATCGGCGATCTGCCAGCAAACCTGCTGTTGAACTTCTTCCTGGAAGAGATCGGCCCAGTCATTTACAACCGCGCGGTTGCAGACGCACAGACACGGATGGAAGAGCGAGTGGCCGATCTTCCCGGCGAACTCTATACAGACGCATTCCAGTACTGGATCAAGGCTGACAACAAGCGGAAGCTCCGGCGCTAGGCTCAATCGCAGAAACTAATGCCTCTTGCGCCTCAACGGGAAGTCTTTTAAACTAAATCGGACTAATTTAGTCGCAATTCTAATTGCATCCACTTTTTACCCAGGAATCTATGTCCCGATCGCACGCCGTTCTCCGATTTTTACGCAAAGTCCATCTTTACATTGGGATTTTCATTGCACCCGCGCTTCTGTTCTTTGCGTTCACAGGCGCAATGCAGACATTCAGCCTGCACGAAACCACCCAGGGCAGCGACTACAAACCGCCCGCATGGATCGTCACGTTGGGGCAGTTGCATAAGAAGCAGACGACGGTGATTCCTGTTCGAAAGCCAAAGCCCGCCGCGAATGAGAAACCAGCAGCCGGGCCGCAGGGACAGAAGACTTCTTCAGCGCCAGTAAAGAGCCACTTGCCGATGAAGATCTTCTTTCTGCTGGTCTCGATTGGGCTCTTTATCTCCACCCTGACCGGCGTATACATGAGCTACAAGTATCAGCACAACAAACTGCTGGTCACCGGCTTGTTGCTTGCGGGAATAGTTGTACCCCTCGTGCTGCTCCCTTTCTGAACCAGGCAGTCTCAGGCCGGCAGATGAGTTTCAACCCCTTACCCAAATGAAAAAACTACGCCCTCGGGATTATGAATCCAAAGGTGGGCTAAGATTATTTTCCGTTGGCCGGCGATACACCCTGATTCAGAAGAATCCGCCGAGACTGGAAAATCTCGGGTAAGGAGCGAACCGGATATAATTGCGAGAACTCACCCTAACTCAAATATACGGCTCCAAAAAGAAGGCTCATGATTAGTCAATCCTCTCGCCTCGCCCGCGTACCCAGATTTTGTTTTACTTCTGCCCAACCCATACTTGCAATCGCAATTGCTGCAGCTCTTGTCTCCGGCTGCGCCGGAACCAGCACCCCTCTCAGCGGTAATACGAAGGTTGTCCTTCTTGCATCTAGCACTGCAAATGACCAAGTAATGTCCTTTGGCACTACGCTGGAATCCCTGACGCTCACAAGCCAGTCAGGCAAGCAGGTCACCGTGCTCGCATCGCCGGTGAGCGACGAGTTCATCCACTTAAATGGCCATGTTGAGCCACTGGTCACCGTCAGTATTCCGCAAGACGTGTATGTCTCGGCAGCCGCGACCTATAATAACTCCACCTCTTACTGCACCATTCAAGTTCCCGGAGATACTTTCATATATGAATTCGCATCTGACCCGGACGGCACAGTAGGCCTGCCGAATCCAGTTACTGTAACCGGGGCGGCTATGGGATTGGTCCTCAATCTGCAGATTGCATCCCTTTCGGGGGGATGCCCAACAAGCCTGGCCCAATACGAGTCCTTACACGGGGTTACATCGGCCTTCAACCTGACACCAATAGCTTTTGCAGCACAGCCAACAAACACCGCCAACGTTATCGCGCCTGGCCTTCAGGGACTAATCAGCTCCGTGGATACAGGCGGAACAGGGTTCACTGTGAGCGCGCTCGTGGATGGCGAGGAAGCATTGAATCCTCCAACCTGGCACGCGGTCGTAAACGGCAACACCAGCTTCCAGGCTATTGCGGGTGCTTCACAACTTACCGCAGGGCTGCCCGTGGATATGGATCTCGCTATTCAGCCAGACGGATCGCTGTTGGCAACCCGGGTTGAGGTCATCAGCACCGAGACCACAACCTTGACCGCTCTAACCGGCGTACCCACTTTTGTGGCGGCGCCGTTCGCGGACATTTTTGGGCTAACTCAAGAGGGTCCTCTCCCATCAGACGTAGGAGGCCCTGTCAATTTCGGCAGTGCGAACTTTCAAATTTCAAGTCAGCTTGAAAATCTCGCCACGCTTCCATTCACAGCCAGCTTCAATGCGGCCAACATGGTCCCCGGTCAGAATCTGACCCTGACCACTCAAGCTACCGCGTATGGGGAGGGTTTGAACTTTCTTCCGATAGCCACAATGACGCTGATACCTCAGACGATAAATGGCACAGTGAGTGCTGTTTCTACAAGCGGAAGCTTTACCACCTACACCGTGAAACTAGCGCCCTACGATATTTTCCCGCAATTTGCCACGCAACCCGGACAAACTAACCTGTTGCCAAAGCCCAATACCGTAATCGTCTACACCGACAGCAACACTCAAATGCCCAATAGCGACGCAATCACGACTGGCGGCGTATTTCGTTTCTACGGGTTGGTTTTCAACGACAATGGCACGCTGCGCATGGATTGTGCGCAGATTACCAGCGGCGTTGCGGAGTAACCCCCTCATTCTGGCTCAGGTGATGCAACAAGAGAATTAAAAAAGCAGAAAAGTAAAAAATCAGAGAGCCAGAAAAGCAAAAAGGCGCTGAATCCAAGATGGATTCAGCGCCTTTAGTTTATTGATTGCTCAAAGCCTGATCACTCGAAGAATGAGCAGCTTAAGAAACTTATTTAAAGTGTGGATTCGATTTCGAAGCCCCAGGCCTCGAGGAGCGCTTCCGGAATGTACTTGGAGTTCCGGTTGCGGCGAGCCCATTCACGGAGCCGGGTAGAACGGATGTACTGATCCGGGGTCAGCTTGAATTCCTTGACGATCTGCTCGAAGGATGTGACTGTGGGCACAACTGGCCCGATGGGCTCCGGCTTGCCCCAATTTGGATTTCCACGACGCTTTGCCATCGATTTTTTTCCCTCTTTGGAAAGGTGATTGCGAATTTACCAGCAATTAGTCCAGCAATTGAATCTACGGTCCACCCGGATTTAGGTGCGATCACGGGAGCGATCAGCACAGAAACTATCGAGCGCATACGGATAGGAATGCTGGAAGTCTACGAAGTTCTTATTTTAAGGATTTTTCCTCCAAAAATCAATAGCAAAGTGATGCTGGTGGTGGGGTGGTTGTCCTTGTGCTGGGTGGGTAAGCGGGTTCCTTTCGGGAATGGCGGACAAAAGGGCGAGGGTGAGGGTAACAGCAGATTCCCTTCGGGAATGACAGCCAGAAAGGCAAAGGCAAGGACAAAGACAATTGCAACTGCAAGGGCGAGGGCGAGGGCAACGGCAAGAACTGCTCTCTGCGGCTGGGATGGTACAGAAAAAAACTTTTGACGATAACGTCGCATCAAAGCGATATTCTTGAGTTATTACACGATGCGACGACTTCCCTTTTCTGTTGTTTTGCTTTTGATTGCCCTGCTTATAGCCGTTGTGTTGCCTGTGCGGGCTGCGGCGGTGGAGTTGAAGATTAGCCGTGCCGCGCTTGATCGGACGCTGAAGCAACAAATGTTCAACGGACCCGATGGCCGGTACTATCTGAAAGGCGATGCGAAGTCGGCCTGCGCCGTTTACGCGGAAAAACCGGAGTTAAGCTTCGATGCCGACCGCGTGCTTGTAAAGATCAAAACCCACGCCAAACTGGGAACCTCGATTGCGGGCAAATGCATCGGAGTGAACCTGTCTCCGGCAGCCGAAGTGTCGATGATTCCGGACGCGCAGGGTGAGACAATCGGCTTTCGCGACGCTCGTGTAGAGCACGTAAGTGACTCAAAAGAATTGAATTTTCTGCTGATGCCATTTCTAAAAAACCAGATTCCTTCGAGCCTGAAGGTGAACGCTGCGGATGTGCTCCGCAAGGCGCTGGAGGGCTCAACACTGAGCACCGGGTACACGCTGACTCTCGACCGGCTGAAGATTCACTCGATGGTGATCCAGGGAGACTGGCTGATTGTGGATGTCGACGGGGATATGAGCGTTAAATAGATCCAGCTCGAAATAGATCCGGCCCGGTGGATTTTGTTTGAAGTCTGCGGTCGCTCTGCAATCTCTGTGCAATCTATCTATTGCTCAGCTTGTTGATTGCTCGTGGTTTAAGATATGCGCACATGGGTGAGCCAGATCGCGGGAGGATTAAAACCATGCATATTTCATACACAGCCGGAAATGCGGGCTGGAACCCTGCCTGGAGGGCAAGCTTAGCGTCAATGGCAACTTTGAAGGCGGCTTTAAAGGCAACTTTGCTGGTCTCTCCCATCTGGCTCCTTTGCCTCCTCTGCATTGCTCCTGCTACGGCTCAGGCCGGGCAAACCGCAGCGCCACAGGCAGGTAATCCGGCCGCATCGGCACAGGCTGCTCCCACTGGCTCATCTACTGCGGCGACCACTCCATCCAGCATTCTGAAACCGGCGCTCGACACATTGCAGCAAACGCTGGGCGGCCTGAACCTGGAGAAGTGGAAAGGCGGCACAGTGCGCGGGGAGGCAGCCGCGAATATCAGTTCGATCATGCGCGACCTGCAATCGACTCTGCCTGCATTGCTTGCCGACGCCGATCAGCCGCCTGTGACGATGAGCAAGTCGCTTCCTGTCTCCCGCAACGTGGACGCACTCTATGACGTGTTGGTGCGGGTTGTCGATGGATCTCGCGTGGCCGCGCCCGGCGAGCAGGTTACGCAGTTGCAACAGGCAATGGTTGGCGTAGAAAAGGCTCGTCACGCGCTGGACGACAGCCTTCAGGAGATGGCATCCACCCAGGAAAAGCATGTGGCCGATTTGCAGATCGCGTTGAAGACGCAGCCAATGCCGGTTTGCCCTGTGGTCACTGCGCCGCCAGCACCGGCTCCGGTAAAGAAGCCAGTGAAAAAGAAGCGTAAGCCTGCAACTACCGCGAAACCGGCGGGGACAACGACCGCTCCGGCGACGACTCCAGCTGCGGCCAAGCCTAATCCATAGGCTTTATAGAACTTCAATACGATTACGGCCTGCTGCCTTGGCGCGATAGAGCGCCAGGTCGGCCTCTTTGATCAGCACCTTGGGATCGGCATCCCAGTCGCCTTCATGCGTGGCTACGCCGACGCTCACGCTGATGAAGATGTGGCGTTCATCCACCTTAATCGGATATTGAGCAACTGTCGCACGGATGCGTTCTGCAATGATCATCGCGCCTTCGATGCGGGTTTCGGGCAACATTACAGCGAACTCCTCACCCCCGAAGCGAGCGAGCAGATCGGTTTTGCGAAGGCAGCCGAGGAGCCGCTGTGCAACGGTGGAAAGCACAACATCGCCAGCGGGATGGCCGCATTCATCGTTTACCTGCTTGAAGTGATCGAGGTCGATCATGAGCAGAGAGAGCGGGGTATGATTGCGGCTGAACCGGATACACTCGACCTCGATTGCCTGCAAAAAGCGCCGCCGGTTGGCTACTCCTGTCAGAAAATCGGTTTCCGCACGGCTGCGCAGCTCTTCGCGAAGCCGAACCTGTGCGGTTACATCGGAGACGATCAACGCGCGTCCAACCTGCCTGTTGTCCGTCGTCAGAGGCCAGGTACGCACTTCACAGTACACCGGTAAATTCGCGGTGCCCATGACCAGCTCACGGGATTTTTCGTTCCCCTGCAGGGTCTGCACGAGTTCGGGATAGTTGCGGAGAAGCGTTGCCGTATCCGATCCGACAACGCGTTTATCGAGCATCGGCAGAAGCGCCGATGCGGCTGGATTGAAGTCCAGCAAACGGCCATGCATATCGAGAATCAGTACGGCGTCGCGAATACTGTTGAAGATCAATGCACGTGCAACCGGTGCAAGATTATAGAGTCCGCAATGGAAGTAGCCGTAGTAAAAAAGGCAGCTACTGATGCCGAGCGTGATGGGCGTAATATCCAGCCCCCACGGGCTAAGGCCCATCAGATAGAAGAAGTATCCGGCAACAGGTAGCAGTGAGCTTAGCAACAGGACGAGTGCCTGCTTGCGAAACAGCGACGATGCATTGCGGAGGCCCGATAGATAGATCCATGCGCCGGCCAGAAACGCTACAAGAAGATAAGCATTGTCCAGCATGGAGACTGGTCCGCGGCCCATCTCCAAAACATAAAATGGGCCATTCTGCCGTATGGTGAACGGAGCGTTGTAGAAGGAATTGTAGAAGTTGAAGTAATGATCGACAAAAGAGATCGACGGAATGATAAACAGCAGGGGGATGCGCACTTTGCGATGCGTGTACTGGCATGCGGCCAGCAGCCAGAAACCCGGCGTCCAGGGCAAAACGAGATACTCGATATCAAGCCAGAATCTGGCATTAGCGACGGTGGTTTGCGCTACTTCGCCCGAGTAACCCAAAGCATAGATCGCCATGCAACCGATCAAAATGCTGAAGGTACCCGCGCCGGGCGCATCCTTGCGTCGACTCCAGGTAATCACCGCCAAAAATGCGAGTAGCAGCGCGATCCCTACCAGAAGGAATCGCACCAGAGCTACAACATCCATACCCATGAGCACCTAGGAAACGCTTGCGCGGGCCATTCAGAATCGATTTCTCTAACCGAAGAATACAACACGCTGGCCTGCGGAACCGTCTTCTACACACTTAGATGCCCCGAATTCCCGAGTACTAATTCTTTCACAAATAGCGCCACTTCAGGCGGCGATACAGTATTCTTCGGCTGTGTATCTGTATCATCCTCAGGAGTGTCTTGTGTTTACGATGAATCGTTTCGGCATCCCGTCGCTGGTTCTAGCGATGGGTCTGGCAACAGGAGTTCCTTCCGTGCTTTGGGCGCAAGATGGCGGTTCCGCGCCTGTGCCTGTTCACGTTTCGCTCGACCGGGTGACAGAAACAAAGCCGCTGCCGAACGGAATTGAAATCCACTCCGGTCAGGCGATTCTGCAGGTAACTGCGTTACGGGATGACCTTTTACGTGTTCGCGTTGGAGCAGCCCGGGCGCTGCCCGAAGATGCTTCCTGGGCAGTCCTCGAAGAAGCGAGGAGGAGCAAGATCCCGGTCAAGGCCGAGAGCAGCGGCAAAGCGGTTGGATTCGCCACGGGCAAGCTTCGGGTTTCAATCCAACGCACACCACTGGTGCTGACAGTTACCGATCTGGCTGGAAATGTAATCACCGAAGATATTCCCGAGCATCCAGTGGAGTTTCACGGCACCGGTTTTCGCGTTTATAAGCGATCCCCTGAAGACGAACACTACTTCGGACTCGGCGACAAACCAGGCCCGCTCGACCGCCGCGACGAGGCCTTTACCAACTGGAATACCGATTCGTACGGCTGGCAGGAATCCACCGACCCAATCTATAAATCGATTCCCTTCTTCATGACCTTCCGCAAGGGTGTTGCTGCCGGGATTTTTCTCGACAACACCTGGCGCTCCAGCTTCGACTTCAACAAGGAGCTTCGCGACGGCTACTCCTTTGGCGCTGAAAATGGACCGCTCGACTACTACATTCTCTACGGCCCCGAACCCAAAGCCGTGCTGAGCGAATGGGCATGGATGACCGGCGCAACTCCGCTGCCGCCCATGTGGACGCTCGGTTATCAGCAGTCCCGTTACAGCTATTATCCCGAGACAGAAGTGCGCCGCATCGCAGACCGCCTGCGCAGCGAGCGTATCCCTGCGGACGCGATCTATCTCGACATCGACTATCAGCTCAAGAACCGGCCGTTCACCGTCGATCCCGATAAGTTCCCGCACTTTGACCAGATGATCAAAGACCTCAAGGCCGAGCATCTGCACACCATCCTGATCACCGACCTGCATATTGCCAAGCTCCCCAACCAGGGCTATAAACCCTATGACGAAGGCATCGCGGGAGATCACTTCGTCCACAATCCAGATGGCTCGGTCTATAGCGGAATCGTGTGGCCGGGGCCGTCTGTCTTTCCGGACTTTACACAGAAGTCGAGCCGCGACTGGTGGGGTACCCTGTACGCGGATTTCGCAGGACGCGGCGTTGCCGGTTTCTGGAACGACATGAACGAACCTGCGCTCTTTGAAGTAGCTTCTAAAACCATGCCCGATAACGTGCAGCACCGCATCGACGAGCCGGGCTTTGCCAAGCGCACGGCAACTCATCTTGAGATCCACAACGTCTTCGGCATGGAGAACTCACGCGGCACCTATGAAGGGCTGCGCAAGATCTCGCCTGACGTGCGGCCATTCGTGCTCACGCGCGCCAGCTATGCAGGTGGGCAGCGCTATTCAGCCACATGGACCGGCGACAACTCCAGCACCTGGAACCACCTTCGCCAAACCACTCCCCAGCTCATCAATCTTGGACTGAGCGGCTTCGGCATGTCCGGCGCAGACGTAGGCGGATTCGCCGGATCACCCCAGCCCGAACTGCTGACCAAGTGGCTGGAGATCGCCGCATTTCATCCTATTGACCGCGACCATACCTCGATGGGCACCTACCCCCAGGAGCCCTGGGAAGACGGTACGACGCAAGACCTGAACCTGCGCCGCCACGCCATCGAAGAGCGCTACAAGCTCATGAGCTACATCTACACCACCGCCGAGGAGATGAGCCGCACCGGCATCCCCATCATGCGGCCCCTGTTCCTCGAATTTCCCGAAGCCAGCAAGGATCGCCACCCGCTCGATCTGAACACCAATAACGAATTCCTCATGGGCCCCGACCTGCTCGTCGCTCCGTCGCCCTATCCCGACACGCTCGACGATTACGAAGCCGTCCTGCCGCCGGTTGGCTGGTACAACTACTGGACTGGCGAGAAGATTCACGTCCAGGGCCAGGAAGCGATGCGGGTCGGCAATGACAACGTTCCCGACAACGACCTGCAAATCTTCCTGCACCCCAGCGTCGACGCCGTACCCGTCTTCGCCCGCGCAGGCTCCATCATCCCCATTCAGCCGCTCGTTCAAAGCACCATGGACAAGCCCGAAGGCCCTCTGACCCTGCGCGTCTATCCACCCAGCGCCGCAGGCCAAACCTGCGAAGGCAGCCTCTACCTCGACGACGGCGTCAGCTATGCCTACCAGAAAGGCCAGTTTCTGCGCCTCAAGTTCTCCTGCGAACTGACATCGAGCGGCCTGATCGTCAAGATCGGCCCCCGTGAAGGCAGTTTCACTCCGTGGTGGTCCCAGTTCTCAATCGAAGTTTATGGAGCCACAAAGGCTGCTGCCAGCGCCAGCACAGTGTCGGGACCAGTTACCACCGCTCTTGACACCGATCACCACCGGCTGCAAGCTGTAATCCCGGATGATGGCAAAGGTGCTGAACTCACGTTGGCGTACTAGAGCCGTGTTTTCTATACGCCAGCTGTCGGTCACGAAACTTACCTCTCAATTGGAGGCCGCCAGGACCCTTGGCTACAGCTATAGCACATTACTCAATACCGCCCTCGGGCTTAATAAAATCCGAGTGCCCGCAGGGTTCGTCCTTGACCATACTCATTCGACGATTGGCCGTGGGCCAGAATCTTTTGGACTCGCCAAACAAGCACTAAAAGGTTGGAAGCAATTTGATCTCGGCTGGGTACGAGTAATCAATCCAGATGCAAAGATTGAAGTTGGAGAAACTGTCGGGGTCGAGGCTTATGCTCTCGGCCTATGGTCCGTCAATTTCAGCCGCATTCTCTATGTCATCGACGAGCCAACTCGCTTCGGTTTCGGCTATGGCACAACCTCGCTGCATGTGGAGCGCGGCGAAGAGAGATTTCTACTGGAATATGATCCGCAGTCTGATTGCGTCGACTATGATCTGCTCGCAGTTTCTCAAGCTGCCTATTGGCTGGCCAAACTCGGAAATCCGTATACTCGCTCACAGCAACGCCGATTTGCTCGCGAATCTCACTTGCGCATAAAGCAGTTAGCTCAACCCTCATAACTGATACCCTAGATATATGAAATTCGGCGTCCTTGTCTTCCCAGGCTCTAACTGCGATCACGATACTTATAACGTGATCGCCGAGATTACCCATCAGCCGGTCAGCTTTCTCTGGCACGACTCAGAAGACCTTGGCGGAGTGGACGCAGTGCTCGTCCCCGGCGGTTTCGCTTACGGCGACTACCTCCGCACCGGAGCCATCGCCCGCTTCTCCCCTGTGATGCAGGCCGTCACCCGCTTTGCCGACGCCGGTGGACTTGTCCTGGGCATCTGCAATGGATTCCAGATCCTCACCGAGGCCGGACTGCTGCCTGGCGCGCTCATGCGCAACGCCGGACTTAAATACATCTGCAAACAGGTCGACCTTCGCGTCGAGACGGCCAACAGTCCGTTCACCAGCCAGCTTCGTGTCGGTGAAGTTCTCCAGATCCCCATCGGTCACATGGAAGGCAACTATTATTGCGACGCCGAGACGCTACGCGAACTCGAAGCCGAAGACCGCATCGCCTTCCGCTACGCCACCCCGGATGGCAAGGTCACTCCTGAAGCGAACCCCAACGGATCGCTCGGCAATATTGCGGGAGTGCTGAACAAGGGCCGTAACGTGCTGGGCATGATGCCTCACCCTGACCGCTCCAGCGAACAGCTTCTCGGCTCCGCTGACGGGCTCAAGATTTTCTCATCCCTGGTGGATGCACTCGCCACTCGCTAACTCATCCAACCGAGCAGTCAGAGCAGGGCTATGATCGATATCCACCATCACCTTATCTACGGCGTCGACGACGGCTCGCCCGATCTCGAGACCTCGATTGCGATGGCGCGAGAAGCCATTTCCGAGGGCGTGACTCGCATCGCCTGTACGCCGCACTCCAGCGACAGCTACCCGTACCAGGCCGAGCTCAACGCTGAGCGCATGGCGGAGATTCAATCGCACCTCGGTAACGAAATCGAGCTGGGCCTGGCCTGCGACTTTCATCTGAACGCGGATAACATCCACGACGCGATTCGCAATCCGCTCAAGTACTCCATCTGCGGCAAAGGCTATCTGCTGGTCGAGTTTCCTGAGATGGCGATTCCTCCGCAACTCGGCGAAGCACTTCACCGCCTCAAGGCTGCCGGATATACCAGCATCATCACCCATCCCGAGCGAAACCCGGTCATTGTGAAGCATCCGCAGATGCTCGCCGATTGGATTCGCATGGGCTGCGTTGTGCAGGTGACTGCATCGTCTCTGTACGGACGCTTCGGCAACTCGGCGCAGGCATTTGCCAACGAGTGCCTGGATCGCAACTGGATCCACTTCCTTGCGACTGACGCCCATAATCTCGACTGGCGTCCTCCGCATCTTAAAAAGGGCTACGAATACGCAGCCAACCGCGCCGGGGAAGAAACAGCTCGCCGCATCTGCGTGGAAAACCCCAAAGCCGCATTCCTGGGCACCAAGATGCCGGTGCAGCCAGAGGCGCTGGGCGTCTGGGACAGCGCGCCGATCAAATTCGGCGACAGCGTCAAGTCGGCTCCGCGTCGCAGCTCTCCCGATGTTGAAAAGCCGAGCAAGGGATTTTTAAGCAAACTCTTCGGCAAATAGCAGGCAGACTGATAGAAGGCAGGCTAGAGGCCCAGGCCGCCATCGACTGCCAGAATCTGTCCTGTGATGAAATGGGGGCCTGTCGCGAAGAAAAGCAGGGCCTCCGCCACATCCTGCGCAGCTCCGTTACGCCCCATCGGAGTTTTGGCCGCAAACCGGCTGGCAAGCTCATCTGCATTGCCCATTTCAATCCAGCCCGGCGCAATACAGTTCACGCTCACCTCTGGCGCGAAAGCCTTGGCCATGGTTTGGGTGAGCATGTGCAGAGCGGCCTTGGACGAGCAGTAATGAGCATGCGTGGCCCATGCATGTATGCCGCCCAGCGAGCCTAGATTGACGATGCGTCCGCGTGCAGCTTTCAGGTGAGGCAAAGCCTCCCGCGCCATTAGAAATGGGCCGCGTGTATTGGTTTCAAAGACCCTGTCCCATTGATCGAGCGTGATCTCGCTGAACGGCGCAGATTCAAAGACTGCCGCATTGTTTACCAGCAGATCAAGTCCACCGAAGAGATCGACCGTATCCGCTACGGCACGGCGCACACTCTCTTCGCTACGAACGTCGGCCTGCACCGCGAAAGAGCGCACACCTGTCTTCTCAAGCTCACGCACGGTATCGGCGGCCTCATCCGCGGACTCGCGAAAGGTGATGACCACGTTCGCTCCGGCGCGGGCCAGCTCCAATGCCAATTCCCTGCCCACGCGCTTGGCGCCGCCGGTGACCAGGGCGGTTTTGCCTGATAACGGTTGGCCGATTTGCGAATCGGGGGGCGATGAACAATGAGGCGACGAACGATGGGACATGGTTCCTCATGAAATGCGTTTCGGGTCAAAATTCAAAGGCGACCCGAAGGCCGCCCTGATGTTTAAAACTTCAACCGCGCCTGGTTCACTTGCGCTGGGTTTATTTTGCGTAGTTTATTTGGGCGAAGTCGTATCCTGAGGCTTCGCGTCGCTGGGTGCAGTAGCCGGCGCTCCGTCCTTTGGGGCATCGGGCGCGGGCGCAGTGCCGGCGTCTGGAGGAGCTACCTCGGGCTTGGCATTCGGATCGGCCGGCTTATCTTTATCCGGAGCCGAGCCTTCACTCTTTTTATAGATGGAGTACTGCTTGGCCGGGCGATTCAGCTTGATCTCGACCGCCATCTTATCCTTGTCGACCAGGTAATCTTCGCCAAAGGTCTGAAAGCCCTGCGCGATTACCTGCAGACGAACACTCTTACCAATGGAGAGCAGATCGAGGGAGGCTTTGCCTTCGTCGTTCGTCTTCAGCTCCATGTTGCCGTTGTTGCGGCCATCCTCAAGGGGATGGAAGATCACGGAAGCGTTCTCGACCGGCTTGCCGGTGGAAGCGCGAACGACGGTCACTTCAAATTTGGCGGTCGGTGGCGGAGCCTTGTATTTGCGGCCACGCTTGCTTGTATCGTCCTGGGCATGAGCGGCCACGTTCAGGCCACAGAGCACTACAGAGGCTAACAAAAGACTTGAAACAACGAAACGGCGATACGAAATCATGCGACGAACCATCCTGTCATTGTAGACCGTGGTTACCCTCGCTGGTCAATTCCGCTGGTCAATTCCGGAGGTCAATGGTGGTGGGTGGTGGGGTAATTGTGCTTTTGGCGGGGGGGAAAGCAGATTCCCTTCGGGAATGACAGACAGAAAGGCAAGGGCAAAGACTACGGCAAGGGTAAGGGTAAAGGCTATTTGAGGCTGTATTTACAGTTTGTATTGTTCGTTGCTGACCTGTTCCATCCAATCCACAGCTTTGCCGTCTAATCGTTCCTGGATTGCGATATGGGTCATGGCTGTGGATGGGGTGGCCCCGTGCCAGTGTTTCTCTCCTGGCGCGAACCAAACCACATCACCGGGGTGAATCTCCTCTATCGGCCCATCTTCCCGCTGAGCCCATCCGCAACCTGCGGTGACAATCAAGGTTTGCCCAAGAGGGTGGGTGTGCCAGGCGGTACGCGCCCCCGGCTCGAATGTGACGCTGGCGCCGGAAACAAAAGCTGGATCAGGCGCTTGAAATAGCGGGTCAATCCGTACAGTGCCCGTAAACCAATCTGCCGGACCTTTGCCTGAGGGCTGCGAACCGATGCGCTTGATCTCCATCCACACATTCTAATAGCTGGAAATAAGGGATGAGTTTTCAACAAGATTGCGGCGAGGGGACAGGAACGGCAAAGCCGAATCATGAAGCCTCTAATTTACGCAATTTTCATGAGCGAGATACGCTCATATTTTTACGGTGTGCACTTGACAATGGCAAGCCATCTTGCCTACTGTAGCAGTTGGACAGTGAGAGTGCTAAAGCCTGTGCGGACCTCCGCAAACTCTCACCCCTAAAGCGGGCGAGTTGCGTCCGAAGACCTTTTTCAACCACAAACGCGAGGCGGGCCTGAGCCTTCCCGCGCGAAGGAGAAGCAACACTATGGCAACATCATCGACAACGAAGACCTTTACTCCACTTCACGACCGCATCCTCGTTCGCCGTGTAGAAGAGGGTGAAACCATTCGGGGCGGCATCATTATCCCCGACAGCGCCAAGGAAAAGCCACAGGAAGGCGAAGTCCTCTCCGTGGGCAAAGGCAAGTCGAACGACGAGGGCAAGGTATTCCCTCTCGATGTTAAGGCTGGCGATCGCGTCCTCTTTGGTAAGTACTCCGGTACCGAAATCAAGATCGACGGCGAAGAGCTGCTGATCATGCGTGAAGAAGAAGTCCTCGGCATCCTCAGCAAGTAGTGCTTCGCACTCTTGATTGCTTCGCGTGATTGAACGCGCAAGTTGATGAGATTGGAAACACACTCAACGCGCTTTCGAGCGCAAATGATTCTGAAACAGGAGATTTCAAGTTATGGCAAAGCAGATTCTGCACGGAGAAGATTCCCGTCAGGCGATCCTGCGTGGGGTTAACATCCTCGCGGACGCCGTCAAGGTGACCCTCGGCCCCAAGGGCCGCAATGTCGTCATTGAGAAGAAGTTCGGTTCGCCGACCATCACAAAGGACGGCGTAACCGTCGCCAAGGAAATCGAGCTCAGCAATGCTCTCGAAAACGTAGGCGCACAGCTCGTCAAGGAAGTCGCTTCCAAGACCTCTGACGTTGCCGGTGACGGCACCACGACCGCAACCGTTCTGGCCCAGTCCATCTATAAGGAAGGCGTCAAGACTGTTGCAGCCGGAGCGAACCCGACCGCCCTCAAGCGCGGCATCGATAAGGCAGTTGCTGCCGTAATCGGTACTCGCGACAAGGAAGGCAAGTTCACCGATGGCGGCGCCCTCGGCGCGATGTCCAAGCCAGTCAACGATGATTCCGTAGCCCAGGTTGGCACCATCTCGGCCAACGGCGACGTGGAAATCGGCGAGATCATTGCCGGCGCCATGAAGACCGTAGGCAAGGACGGCGTCATCACGATCGAAGAGTCGAAGACGATGCAGACCTACCTCGAGACCGTCGAAGGCATGCAGTTCGATCGCGGCTACCTGAGCCCCTACTTCGTGACCGATGCCGACCGCATGGAAGCAGTCCTCGAAGATCCGTACATTCTCATCTTCGAGAAGAAGATCAGCAACATGAAGGATCTTCTGCCGCTGCTCGAGCAGGTTGCCCGCAACAGCAAGCCCCTGCTGATCATTGCAGAGGATGTTGAAGGCGAAGCGCTCGCGACCCTGGTGGTCAACAAGCTGCGCGGCACGCTGAACGTTGCTGCCGTCAAGGCTCCTGGCTTTGGCGATCGTCGCAAGGCGATGCTCGGCGATATCGCTATCCTCACGGGCGGCGAAGCCATCACCGAAGACCTCGGCATCAAGCTGGACGGCGTCAAGCTGGAGCAGCTCGGCCGCGCCAAGCGCGTCACCATCGACAAGGACAACACCACGGTCATCGACGGATCCGGGGAAGCGGCAGCCATCTCGGGCCGCGTCAAGGAAATCCGCAGCCAGATCGAAAAGACCACCAGCGACTACGATCGCGAGAAGCTGCAGGAGCGTTTGGCCAAGTTGGTTGGCGGCGTCGCAGTCATCAAGGTCGGTGCGGCAACTGAGACCGAGCTGAAGGAAAAGAAGGCTCGCGTTGAAGATGCTCTGCACGCAACCCGTGCGGCTGTGGAAGAAGGCATTGTCCCCGGCGGCGGCGTGGCCCTGGTTCGTTCGGCTGCTGCAATCGACGCTCTGATCAAGACCCTTGAGGGCGATGAGAAGATCGGCGCGCAGATCGTTCGCCGCGCAGTTGAAGAGCCGCTTCGCCAGATCGTCGCCAATGCAGGCGAAGAGGGTGCAGTGGTTGTCGGCAAGGTCCACGAGTCGAAGGATGTTCACTACGGCTACAACGCGGCCACTGGCCAGTTCGAAGACCTGGTGAAGGCCGGCGTCATCGATCCGACCAAGGTAACCCGCACAGCACTGCAGAACGCAGCTTCCATCGCTGGTCTGTTGCTGACCACTGAAGCTTTGATCTCCGATATTCCGGAGCCCAAGGCAGCGGCGCCAGCAGGCGGCGGTCACGGCGGCGGCATGGACGGCATGTACTAGGCCCTGCCGTTCAAGCAGACGCGCCTTTGGCGCAGAAGCAAGAACAACAAAAAGCCCCCAGCTTCGGCTGGGGGCTCTTTGCTGTCTTGCAACTAATCTTTAGAAATCACGCATGGAGTGTTGTCTGAATAAAGACGATCAACGTAAAACGAGGTTCCCGAAGGAACCTCGTTTGGTTTGCGCCAGATCAGCGATGTTAGAAGGTGACGTGCAGACCCATTGTGACAGCACGCGAACCACCGATAGTTCCAGTAACCGATCCGAAGTTAGCGCCGTTGTTGGGGCATCCATTGCCGACTGAACCCGACGCCGAGCAAGAACCGACACCGACCGGCAGTGTCGTCGGAATCGTCGTTCCCCGTCCGGAGCCATTGGCAAAAGGAAGCTGATCCAGATTTGTCTTGGAAGACTGCTGGTCCACGCTGCTATTGCTGGTGACGATCTGACCGAAGTTTACGAAGTATTCGCTCGTGCTGCAATTATCTCCGTTCATCTTTGCCGAGTTGGAGCAGGCAGAAGCCTGACGAATCTGCGTCTGGTTCTGGGGCACGTCAAGGCTGGTTCTGTTGGTTACGTTGAAGACATTGAACTCGTACTGCAGGACGAGTTTCGTAGTGGGGTGGAAGCTCTTGCGCATCGAGAGATCCAAGCGCTCCTGACCTGCCTGGCGGAAGATGTTGCGCTGGTTGCCCGGAGCAAAATCGGTCTCGTAAATATCCTGAGGATCGTTACCGGTGGAAACGGGCACGCCCTTTTGTCCAGGAGCCAGATAGTTGATGGCAAGTTGAGTGGGATCGATGTGGGGAATGAAGCTGCCACCGCTGCCACGGAACGCACCGGAGTTACCGGTGAGAGCCCGCTTGGGATGCGATGGATCCTTGATCGAGAGCACTGGATTCGAAAGTGTTGGGAAGTCGCCGAAGTAAGCACTGCCCACTGCGCCATAGAACTCATACAGGGAATAGGGCTCGCCGCTCTGGATGACGCCAATACCGGTCAGATGCCAACCATTGGCGATATACGCCATAGGTGAGCTACGCCGGACAAAGTCCGGAGTCTCGACCTGGAAGTTGGCGATGAAAACCTGGGTACGATCAAAGTCAGATGAAGCATACGACTGCTTCAGGTTATTTGGGTTGTTACCCGTGAAGAACAGGCCGATGTCGCTTTGCTCGTCGAGTGAGTGGCTCCACGTGTAGCTGATGCCTGCCTGGACGTGATGCGAGAGCCTCTTTTCAAGATGCGCTTCGAGATCGTTATATGAGGAATTGCCCGCAGTGGTAAAGATTGCCGCGTTGGGGCTGAATCCGACAAACGGAACGCGGAAGTCGGTGTTACCGCCATCCTCGGTATTCCATGGCTCGCCCGCGATTGAGTTGTAGTCAAATCCGGTGAATGAGTTTTGGTTCAGCACCTGGAAACCGTAGGTTCCTGTTTCGCCGTGAATTGGATTGCTGGATGTTGCGATTCCCGGCTCGTTCAACGGAACTGGGATCACGGCATGGCGACCGAGATTGCCTACGTAACCGAGCGAGAACGAGATATCGTTTCTCGGCTGCCATTGAAATTTGAGGGTGTAGTTGATGGTGTAAGGCAGAACATTGCGCTTGTTATAAGCGCCAAAGTTCAATGCATCCGGGCAGTCGGTGTAACCTTCCTGGTTATCCACGGCGCCGCAATTCTTACCGAATTTGGCGCTATTACCAGTCATTCCATTCAACGTAGCTTGCAACGCCTGCCCGATGACACTGGGATCCGCACTAGGCGCAGCATAGCTTACGTTTAGAGGATTCGACAGGTTTGTGCCCTTTCCGACGATATAGCTGGCTAACGGAGAAGACTCAGTAACGCCGAAGGGGCCACCTGTGCCGCTGCCTGCCGGCTGGGAAAGATAATTAAACAACTCGCCGCGGTCGTAATACATGCCGGCGCCGCCGCTGAACACAACCCTGCCCTGATTGGCCTTGGGAGACCAGGCAAAGCCAACGCGGGGTGAAATACCCCATTGACGGCCGCTCAACGTGGATTCGCTCTCGCCTTTGGTGGGGAAGTACTTGTTGTTCGAAGCGACAACGAAACCTGCGTTATTGACCGTGAAGCCTGTATCTGTTGTGCCGGAAACATCAAACAAGGACTGATCGAAGTTGAACATGTTGCCGTATTTTTCGGTCAAACCGCCCTTGTAGTCATAACGGGCACTCACGGTAATGCTGAGGTTTGACATCGCCTGCCAATTGTCCACTACATAGGCGGCAATTTCATTGGAGCGGTAGTAACGATCGGCCGTGTTGCGGTGGCTGATGGGATCGATGCTTTCCAACACATTGGAACTCTTAACCGCATCTTCGAGGAAGCTGGTGAAGTTCTTTGTTGTGATCTGAGCCAGACCACTGCGGTTGTTGTCGATATTCAACTGCGTGTAATTGTAGCCGCCACCCGCTTTGATGGTGTGTTTACCCAAAGAAAGAATGAGGTTCGTCGAGGGATTCACACGGTTCTGGGTATAGCCCATATCGGCAAATGAGCTAAAAGGTCCTACCTTCAGGCCGGGAGAATCAACCTGGGTATTGGCAAAACCGCTGAGAAGCAGGCCGGGCAAACCGGGAGCCAGAGGAGGAGCAGTTGAGGGTGCTGCATCTCCAATGCCGAAGTTTGAGCCCCCATTCGGATTAACAACAGTCTGTGTGAAGTGGCTGTAGGAATTCATGCGAACGAATCCAAGGCGCTGTTCCCAGTTCAGACGCGAACTGAATGCGATGGTATTGTCGATCGCGCCAACCTGGGACCCGTTGTCCTGAGTAATGGGGAAACCACCGGTTTGCGAATAGCCAAAGGGCTTTTGGACTGGATCGCTCTGGTAGTAATACTTTACCGAAAGGTTATCTTTTGGATTTACGGTGTAGGTCAGCGAACCGGTGCCTTGATCCGAGGTCAAAACGGACGTTCCAATCAACGTTACGTTCGGAACTCCAAATTGATAGGGCGCTCCAGGTACGCCCTGAGCCGAAGGAATCAGGTACTGCCCATTGGGCAACTTGGCATTCAAGAGTGACGATGCGATCGGGCCAATCGTTCCTGTAAATGCTTTTCCATTACCCCAGGAAGCAGCAGCAGCATCTAAACCGGCAACCGAACGATCATCCGTGAGCCCGGTTGGAACGGTCATTTGCGACAGACCAGTTGCCTGATCCGAATTGTAGCGGCGCTGATATCCCGCGAAGAAAAAGAGTTTGTCGCGGAAGAGAGGACCGCCAACGGTGGCGCCTGTGGTCCAGCGATGCAGTTCTGGATTCTGGAGAGATCGGGGAAATGCGCCGATGCCTTCAGTGCCGAGTTGGTATGCCTGGTTAAAGAAGAAGGGTGAAGCGTTGAGTGCATTGTTGGCAAAGGTTCCATAGATCTGCCCATGAAATGCATTGGTGCCGGTCTTGGTGTTGACGTCGATTTGTGCACCGCTCGTTGCACCTTGCTGGGCGTCATACATGGAGGTATTGACACGAACTTCTTCGATAGTCTCGGGCACTGGTGAAGGAAGACTGTTACCGTTCGAACCAAAAACCGAGGTTCCTGTGGGGTTAGCTCCGCCGGTAACACCTGTACCAGCCGATGATGAGCCGGATGTGCTGCCTGCGCCGATGTTGAAGTTGTAGCGCTGTGAAGTTGAGCTGCTCGAAGTCTTGCCATTAAAGATGTTGGTGACGTCAACGCCATTGACCTGCATGGTATTGGACGTATCGCGCTGACCGTTGGCCCAGATGGGCTGGTTGCCGAGGCCGCTGTTGGAATCGAGGCCGCTGAGTAATTCGGCATTGACGCCGGGGGAAAGCACGGCGAGCTGAGTGAAGCTGCCAGTGGCCAAGGGCGTTTCAGCGATCTGCCCTGCATCGAGGGTATAGCCGTTGGTGGCATCCGTTGCGTTGAGCAGAGGATTTGCCGTAACTTCAACGGATTCAGATGCCTGACCTATTTTGAGCCTGACGTCGATGGTGGTTGCACGTGCTTCCTGCACGGTGATTCCATTTTCGTCTGTGGTTTCAAAACCGGCACCGGTAATCTTTACATCATAGGTGCCGATGGGCAGGTTGAAGACCTGAAAGAAGCCATTGCCTTGCGATTTGGCAGTGCGGCTCAGGCTGATCTGAGTGTTGATCACGGTTACCGTGGCATTGGGCACAGCCGCGCCAGATGCGTCCAGAACTGTTCCGTTGATTGAACCGAGAGTCTGCTGAGCAAGAGCGGGGGCGCAACAATACAAAACAGCAGCGATCGCCAGCAGGGTACCCGCGGCGAAGCGCCGAAAATGGGTTGTCGTCATATTCTCCTCAAGAAGTGCTTTGTTAAGAATGAGTTATTGTCTTCCATAAGGTAGGTTCAGTGCCTACGCTCTTATTAGAATGCGCTGATGACGTTCATCCAAGTGTGAACGGTCTGCGACTAGGATACGAATAGTTTATTAACAGAGTGCAATTTCGCCCATTAAAAAATCCCCTGTGTGGGAATCAGGACGCAGAACGAGGAGTTCATCCAGGGTAAAAATTGGAGGAACTCCTCGCTTCATACTTTGAAAATCATATATGAGGTGGCGGACTAATTATTGGTTTTTTTGGAGCCGCCTACCTGGATACGCAGGCCCACTCGGAAGTTAAATGGGAGGCTGGGGTAGCCGATGGGGGCGATGTGCTGGTTGCTGGTGAGGTTTTCGGCCTGACCGTAGATGCCCAGGCGTGAGAGCAACTGGAAGCTTCCGCCGAAGTCGATCTTGGCGAAGCCGTAGTCGAGGTTGCGATTGGGCAGCAGGAGCGAGTTGCCCTGGTTGATGTCCATATAGCCGAGGTAGGTGGAGTCATCGCTGCGGCTGGAGAAAGCGGCGGTCGAGGCGATGGTCCAGCGCTGGCCTGCGTAGCTGCCGGAGATGTAGCCGGTGTGCGGCGGGCGGCGGAATGGACGTGCTCCGGTGAGTGGCGAGTAGATGCCAATCGGGATGCCGTTGTAGGTGGGCTGGGCAACTCCGAGGAGTGCTTCATTGTCGCTGGAGAACGAGCGCTGGACTACTGCATCCAGATAGGTATAGCCGCCGCGGAGGAAGATATGGCGACCGATGCCGCCCTCAACCGTGGACTCGACGCCGAGAGCGCGGAAGGCCTGTGAGTTGATGTCCAGCGAAAAGGCGCCACTGTTATTCAGAAAGGCTTCGAGCTGCTGCTGTGCTGCCGCGGAGAGATTGGGCAGCAATTGTGGAATGAGCCCGGCGCCGACACCCTCGATCTGGCGGCCAAACTGGTTGTGGAAGACGTTGAGATGGACGATCATGCGTTCGCCGAGCAGGTCTTGCTCGATGCCACCTTCCCAGGTTCGCGCGGTTGGTGCGGCGAGCTGTGAAATGTGGAGTTGGTTGATGGTCTGCTGACCGCCATTGGCCAGGAGGAAGGTGTATAGCGAACCGGATTGGTCGGCCAACGTGGGTTCGCGGACGGCGTCGGCAAAGTTGCCGCTCAGGCGGGTACCATTGAAGAATCCAGAACGGGGCTTGAGCACATAGTAGGAGAAACCGGCGCGTGGCGATGTCTGCGTGCCGATGATCTGATATTTTCCGAGGCTGCCGCCGACGGTGTAGAAGAAGCGGCTCTTGAAGTCACCGTGAATCTCGGCGAGGTAATCGTAGTTGTTGCGCTGCACGACATCGTTGAGGAAATAGACAGGTTCGACTTCGGTGCCACGTTCGTTTTCATAGTGAAAGCCGATGAGGCCGACGAGATGGGGCGTGAAGTGGAAGTCGCCTTCGTATTGGATTTCGTCGCGATTGGTGACGAGATCGAGGCGATTGGGATAGACAGAGCCGTTGCCGGAGGAGTAGTCGAGGATGGCCTGGCCTACAACCTGGGCTCCGTTAGCGCCACGAATGGTGACATCGTTGCCGTAGAAATTGCCAGCGTCCGGAAAGGGGAGATCGCAGGTGTCGACTGGTTCACAGAGGCCTGCTGCGTACCACTGCATGGATTGTTCGCGCTTGCGAGTGCCGCCGTATTGAACCTTGTTGTGGAAGTCCGCGGTCATCTGAAAATCGAGAGAGCCGCCCATGTAGAGGTTCTGGTCACTCTGCTTGCGGTCGTCGCTGATGCCGTAGAAATCCCATGCATTTGGAACTCCAACGGCAGTGACGCCATAGCGGACTGTGCCGCGAAGTTGAACGCTGGAGATGGGCTGATAGCCGAAGTTTCCGACGCTGGTGCCTGCGTGGTATTGGTCCATGGGCAGGGAGTTTGCGGTCTGCAGCCAGGAATAGGCGCCGTAGTAGTCCAACTTGTTGCGGCTGCCGGCGAGCTGGAGGTCGTTGCGGGCGGTGTTGAAGTTGCCCAGATCGCCCATGAAGGAAACTACGGGAGAGTTATCGAATCCGCGCGGAGTATTGAAGTTGACTACGCCGCTGGCTGCGTCGGCACCGTAGAGGCTGCTGTCTGGTCCACGATAGATTTCGGTGCTCTGGATACCGGTTGGAGAGACGGAGCCGAAGTCGAAGATGCCGCCGATTTCGCTGGCGTTTACGCCGTCGGTGAGGGTTTTGCTGGCATTGGAATCTCCACCCCGAATGAACATGGAGGCTTGTGCGCCACGCTGTCCGGTTTGCGCCATGACGACGCCGGGCTGAAGGCGGAGGACGCTGACCAGATCATCGCGGCGAGCGAGATCCAGCGAGGTAAAAACGGTGGTGGAGACGCTGGTCTGCTGCTGAGGAACGGGTGTTCCAGTGGCGGTGACTACGATCGACTGATGGACCCATTGTGGTTCGAGAACGATGGAGCGCTCGATGTTGGAACCCTGGGAAGCGTAGAAGGCAGGTGTCTCCAATGCACGAAAGCTGGGCGCGCTGGTGATGACCGAAAAACGGCCACTCTTGCCGGTCACGAATTGATAGGTGCCATCGGCGCCGGAGACTGTCGTGGAGACGGCCTTATTGCCCTGCATGAGGACGATCGATGCACCGGTGACTGTGGCTCCGGTAGTGTCGGTGACGATGCCACGGATAACTCCGGCGTGAGCTACTGTCGAGAGCAATAGAAGGATCGTTGCGCAGAATAAGCGCGAACACAGGCTGGAACGGCCATGAAACAAACTGACTAACTTGGACTGATTAACAGGCAGAGACATCGTTCTCCTCCGTTCCCCTCGGAACGTAAGCGGGTGATAGACACCAAGGACCGGTCTCCTGACTTGCGCTTCTCCGAACCGCCTTCCCAAACTCTCCGTGATGGAGAAGTTCAGTGGCATTTGGCCGGACTCCTGGCTGCTTCCCCATATGTTCTTGACGGGAAAAACCCCAGGTACGCTCACAGTTGCGGGGCAGTAGCGGATTTACACCGCTTTCCCGAACATCCTGATGCGTTTCAGTGAATGAATCGCAGGCCCATGTCAATCAGGCCGATGCAAGAAAAGATAAAGAATTGTGGGGAAAATCCATGAAAAATTTCCCCGGGTCTCTGAAGTTTATCATGCAGAAACTTTTGATATTGTTTTGATGCTGCTCATTCGTATACGGTATGCCGGCAGGGATTCACGATGCTGCATCGCGATGATTAAACCGCGAATGACAAGGTGATCGTGAGAAGCAACGCCGTAACCGAGATGATGGTTTCGCAGACGGACCAGGTCTTGATGGTTTGTGCGACGGTCATGTTGAAGTACTCCTTGACGAGCCAGAAACCACCATCGTTTACGTGGGAGAAGATGAGCGATCCTGCTCCGGTGGCAATCGCCAGCAGCTCGGGGTGAACTCCCGGGCTGTGCAATGCGATTGGGGCCACGATGCCGGCTGCGGTGGTCATGGCTACTGTCGCCGAGCCTGTGGCCAAACGCATCAAAGCGGCCAGTAACCACGCCAATACCAGCAATGGAATATGGCTCTGCAATGCAACACCGATGATGGCCTGCGATACTCCGCTGTCCTGCAGAATTCTCCCGAAGCCTCCGCCTGCGCCGACCAGGAGCGTGATGGTCGCCGTGGGGGCGAGGCATTCGTTGCTGAAGCGCAGGATCGTATCTCGCGAGAAGCCTCGCAGCCGTCCCAGAGTAAAGAAACTTAGCAGCACACCGATCAGTAGTGCTACGTCGTCGTTGCCAACCAGATGCAGTCCCTCATTCAAGGCGCTTTTGGGAGTGCTGATTGCGTCTGCCCAACTGCCGATCAGCATGAGAAGAACGGGCAGAAGGATGGAGAACAAGGTGAGGCCGAAGCTGGGCAGGCTGCGTCCTGACTCGTGATCAGCTCCATGATCGACAAACTGCGCGGAGATGGGATTCTCTGTTGGAAGGTTTATATGCGGAGCGATGAGTTTCGCATAAAGCGGCCCAGCGATGATCGCCGTGGGAATACCGACAAGCAGGGCATAAAAGATGGTGCGGCCCACATCGGCCTTATAGATGGTTACGGCAAGCAACGCCGCGGGGTGAGGCGGAACTAATCCGTGAACCACGGAGAGCCCGGCGACCATGGGCAGGCCAACCATGATCAGCGATGTTCGTGTACGTCGCGCAACTGTATACACGATGGGGATCAGGAGGACGAATCCTACTTCAAAGAAGGCAGGCAATCCAACTACGAGGCCGATGAGAACCATCGCCCAATGCACACGTTTCTCACCGAAGAGCCGTATGAGCGTGTATGCGATCTGGTCCGCGCCACCGGACTCTGCCATCATCTTTCCAAGCATGGTGCCCAGCGCAACGACGACGGCGATGTGGCCCAGGGTTGCTCCTACGCCCGCCTCAAAAGAATGAATGACAGTTGAAGCGGACATGCCCGTGACCAGGGCAAGCGACAGCGAGGCGAGCAGCAGCGTGATGAATGGGTTCAGCTTGAAGACTGCGATAAGCAGAATCAGGCCAACGACCGCGATCAGCGTCGAGACCAGCAGGAATATGCTGTGGGAGTCGATCATAGGCTCAGAACGGGTGCTCCTCTGGCGGGCGAGTGGCTGAAAGCTTAACTATAGTGCGATCAATTGCCGGGCGCTTTGTATGCAACGCAATCGATCTCTACCTTGCAATCGATGACCATGCTTGAGACGACACAGGCACGTGCGGGTGGGTGTTCGCCGAAGTGCTCTTTGAAGACTTTATTGAACGAAGTGAAGTCGCGGGGATCCTCAAGCCAGACGCCACATCGCACGACGTGCTCTGGACCATAGCCTGCTTCTTTGAGAATCGTCAGGAGATTCTGAATTGCCTGTTGCGATTGAACAACGATGTTGCCTGTGATGACTTCGCCCTGGACCATCGGAACCTGTCCCGATACATACAACCAGCCGTCGGCTTCGACCGCGCGCGCGAAGGGTAGATGTTGTCCGCCAGTTCCCTTGCCTCCTTCCACTCCATACCGCTTGATACTCATGTTGTCTCCTTGCGTTGCTGGTTCTCAGTTATTGAATCCTTGTTTGGTGAATCCGGGACTATCGAATCCGAGCTTTTAGATCCTGGTCTTTAAATCCAGGCGGTTTTGCTGCGAGTTACGAAGCGTCCTGCTCGGTCCGATGTAGCGCCTTGGGATGTGTAGGTGAGAACGCCGTTAACCCATACGCCCGCTATCCCCTCGGATGCGCGCATCGGATCAGAAAATGTTGCCGTGTCGAGAATTGTTTTCGGATCGAAGAGCACGAGGTCTGCGCAATAGCCTACGCGTATCCATCCACGCTCAGCGAGCCCAAATCTTTGGGCTGGCATACCGGTCATCTTGTGGACTGCTTCGGGAAGCGAGAACAGTTTTTCTTCGCGGCTGTAATGACCGAGCACACGAGGGAACGTTCCCCATAAGCGAGGATGCGGCCGGGGATCGTTGGGCAATCCATCGGAGCCGATCATGGTGGCAGGATGGCGCAGAATACGGCGCATGTCTTCTTCTGAAATGCTGTGATAGATGGCTCCAGCGGGCCGGAGCCGCTGTGCTGCTTCGAGTTGAGAGATGCTCCAACTCTCGGCGATGCGTGACAGAGATTGCCCTGCCATCTCTGGATGCGGTGTGCTCCAGGTAATGGTGATCTTGACGCGCTCATCTACCTGACGCAGATCGAGTGTGCTCGAACCTGCTGCGTAGGGATAGCAATCGCAGCCAACATCCTGCGTGGTGCTCGCCTTCTCCAGTGCTTGCAGGACTTCGCCGCTCCGCCCCCAGTTGGCGATGCCAGCGCATTTCAGATGAGAAATAATAACCGGGACATGGCTGAGTCGACCGATAGTGAAAGCCTCACTCATGGCGTCGAGAATTGCATCGGCCTCGGTTCGCATGTGAGTTGTATATACGGCACCGGCTGCGGCTAATAACTGAGCCAGCGCCAGGACCTCTTCCGTCGATGCGGCATTGGCTGAGAGGTAAGCAAGACCCGAACTCAGACCGAGCGCACCGCCGTCGAGCGCCTCTTGCAACTGCACGCGCATGGCTTCGGTCTCGGCTTGGGTTGCGGTACGGTCGAGCCTATCCATGTGGTTATTTCGAAGAGCGGTGTGACCGATCAGAGCGGCTACATTCACTGCGGGCCGCGCGTCGTTTACTGCGGCAACATAGGCGGCAAACGTGGGATAGCGAAAATCTTCGGGGCCACCCAGGAGGTTCATGGGATCGGGAAGTTCACCGCGTAGATGGACCGGAGAAGCGCTGATGCCACAGTTGCCGACAATGACAGTTGTAACTCCCTGCGAGATTTTGGGCAGCATTGCCGGAGTGCGAATCACACTGATGTCATCGTGCGTATGCACATCGATAAAGCCAGGAGCCAGTACAAGGCCTTTCGCATCTTTGACTACAGATGCATGGAAATCAAGAGTGGTATCGATCGCGCAGATATGGCCATCGCGAAGAGCAACGTCCAGTTGTTCAGAAGCAGCGCCAGTACCATCGATAACGCTTGCATTCCGGATAAGAGTGTCGCAACTAAGCATGTCGGCTGATTCAGAATATAGACTATATTCGTCCTATGTTCTAGCGCGCTTGTGGTTTTGTCGTGGGACATTCTGGAGACTGCTGTGTTGACTGATCGAGAATCTACACGAACAACCTATCTTCGCTCCATTTCTTCGCTGAACTCTTCGCTGAACAAGGGACTCGGGTTTCTTGAACAAGATATCGAATCTCAAGATATCGAATCGCAGGATATCTCGGGGCTTGACTGGAACCTGCTTCGCGAGGATCTAAGCTTGCCTTCTGCCGTGCTCTATGAAGAGAGATTGCAGCATAACCTCGATTGGATGCAGGAGTTCATCACTGCTTATGGAGTGAAGCTTGCGCCGCACGGCAAGACTACGATGGCTCCGAAGTTGTTTACACGGCAATTGCAGGCAGGCGCATGGGGAATCACGCTTGCGACCGCACACCAGACACAGGTTGCCTATGCGCATGGGGTACGCCGGGTGCTGATGGCCAACCAGCTTGTCGGCAAGGAGAACATGGCGACCATTGGACGCCTGCTTGCGGACTCCGATTTTGAATACTACTGCCTGGTGGATTCGGCGGCGCTGGTGGATCAGTTAGGCGCGTATTTTTTGAAGCATGGGCATAGACTGAACGTATTGCTGGAATTGGGAGTTGCAGGAGGTCGCACCGGCGTGCGCAACGAGGCGCAACTACAGGCCGTGCTGGCTTCTTTGACGCAATGGCAGGATTCGATTGCGCTGCGCGGGGTCGAGATATATGAAGGCGTTCTCGAAGATGAGGCTTCGATTCGAAGCTATCTTCAACATGCGGTGGATGTCACGCAGAAGCTTGCGGCAAAGGGATTTTTTAAACCGGGGATGATCCTGTTATCGGGTGCTGGTTCGGCATGGTACGACGTTGTGGCGGAGGTGTTCTCTGCTGCGGATTTTGATGGAAGAGTTGAAATCGTTCTGCGACCGGGTTGTTATCTCACGCATGATATTGGGGCGTATCGCGAGGCGCAGACAAAGATCCAGGAACGTAATCCAATTGCGCGCCGCATAGGCTCAGGGCTTTTGCCGGCGCTTCAAGTCTGGGCGTATGTGCAGTCGGTGCCGGAGGCGGAACGCGCGATCATCGCGATGGGCAAGCGCGATGCTGCATTTGACGCGGGTCTTCCAGCTCCAGCGCTGCATTTCAGACCGGGAGAGACAGCCCCAAAAGCGGCCCTGGCGCACTGGACACTTACCAAGATGATGGATCAGCATGCGTATCTGCGGATCGCGGAGGGAGACGATCTTCGCGTAGGCGATATGATCGCTTTCGACATTTCTCATCCTTGCCTGACCTTTGATAAATGGCGCACATTACCGGTACTGAATGCGGAGTATCAGGTGATCGATATTGTTCTGACCTACTTCTGAACTCCACTAGATTTGGAATTTTGAAGTAAGGAAACAAAGAGCAAAGTTTCCGGTAGAATCGCGATTGAATGATTGCGATTGGATAACTGCGAAGTCCTTGTCATAAATTCAACGCCTGTGTGCTGAGCACCTGCCGGGTTGATGGGAGCAGTTTCCAGGGATCGCGCGCAAGTCGATGTTTCCAACTGGCATAGTCCGCGACGTGGAAGAGTGGTCGGTCTTCCAGTTTGAGATCGTTCCATCTGAGAGGCAGAGAGACTGGAGCCCCTGCACGAGCGCGTGGGCTAAATGCGGCAACTGAGGTAGCGCCACGTTCGTTGCGCAGGTAGTCGAGGTAGATTTTTCCTACTCTTGCGGACTTCGTCATCTTCGTCAGATAGAGGCCTGGGTTGGCTTTTTCGAGTTCGAGAACAAAACCATGCGCGAACTGTTTGATCGTGGGCCAGTCATGCTCAGGCTGTATGGGGACAACGACATGAAGCCCCTTGCCCCCAGTAGATTTCAGGAAAGATTCGAGCCCTAGTTTTTGAAGCCGTTTCTTCACTTCAATGGCGGAATCAGCAAGGGTACGCCA